>NZ_SCTW01000011.1 GCF_004322395.1 Methylobacter sp. | reverse complement strand
CTGTTACAACTTAACTCGAACGCTCTCAATTACTTTAGACAACTTCATAAAACTGTTTAATATCCGATAGTTGTTGTATTTAAAACCTGTCAGAAATTTGAATTAAACGATATAATTATATATTTCATCCAGTTATTGAGAACCTAGTGGATATTAAAGAATACATGAAAACGCTTGGGCAGCAGGCCAGGAAAGCGGGACGGGAAATAAGCCGTACCGAGTCAGGCAAAAAAAATCTGGCTTTGTTGAAAATTGCCGAAGCCATTGAAAACAGCCATGGACTGTTGATAGCAGAAAACCGCAAAGATTTGGACGCCGGCAAAAGTAACGGCCTGGATGCGGCTTCGCTAGACAGACTGGAACTAAAGCCATCCGGCATTCAAGCGATGGTTGAAGGTTTAAAACAAGTGGCAGCGTTACCCGATCCGGTCGGCGAAATCAGCGATTTAAGCTACCGGCCCAGCGGCATACAGGTCGGCCAAATGCGTGTACCGTTGGGCGTGATCGGCATTATTTACGAATCCCGTCCCAACGTAACCGTCGATGCGGCGGCTTTGTGTCTTAAATCCGGCAATGCCTGTATTTTAAGAGGCGGCTCGGAAGCCATACATTCCAATCAGGCGATTGCAGCGTGTATTTCTGAAGGCCTGGAAGCGGCAGGTTTACCGATTGAAGCCGTGCAAATCGTCGCGACCTCAGATCGCGCGGCGGTCGGCGAATTGATCACGATGGATCAATACGTCGATGTGATCGTACCGCGTGGCGGCAAAAGCCTGATCGAACGTATTTCCAAGGACGCAACGATTCCTGTGATCAAGCATCTGGATGGCATCTGCCATGTTTATATCGACGATAAAGCCGACATAGATAAAGCCATCAAGATTGCCCTCAATGCCAAAACCCACCGTTACGGTGTGTGCAATGCAATGGAAACCTTGCTGGTTGCCGAGGGCATTGCCGCAAGAGTCTTACCGTTGCTGGCTGAAAAATATGTCGAAAAAGGCGTTGAATTACGTGGTTGTCTTAAAACCTGTTCCTTGATTCCAAACTGCATCAGAGCCACAGAGCAAGACTGGAACACCGAATATCTGGCGCCGATTTTATCGATCAGGGTTGTTGACGGTATCGATGAAGCGATAGAACATATCAACCGGTACAGCTCCGCTCATACCGAAGCGATTGTGACCGAAGATTACACTTTAGCCCGCCGGTTCTTGCGGGAGGTGGATTCCAGCTCGGTGATGGTGAATGCTTCGACCCGCTTTGCCGACGGCTTTGAATACGGATTGGGCGCAGAAATCGGCATCAGTACCGACAAACTGCATGCCAGAGGCCCTGTAGGTTTAAAGGGCCTGACTTCGTTAAAATACATTGTTTTAGGGGACGGCCATATCCGGCAATAGATGATCGGCATTTTCGGCGGTACTTTCGACCCGGTTCACTATGGACATTTACGCTCGGCACTTGAAGTTAAGGATATTTTCGGACTGGACGAAGTCCGGCTAATTCCCTGCGCTAATCCCCCGCATCGAGAACAACCTGCGGTAACTTCGGAAATGCGCTTGCAGATGTTGGAACTGGCTATAAAAAACCAGCCGGGATTAAAGATCGATACCAGGGAACTGGATAGGCACAAGCTATCCGATCAAACGCCGTCATATATGGTGGACACGTTGAAGTCGCTACGGCAAGAATTTCCAGCCGGGCCATTGTTGTTGTTTATCGGCACTGACGCGTTCAAACATTTAACCGGCTGGCATCAATGGCAGCAGTTATTCGACTATGCGCATATCGTGGTGATGACCCGGCCGGGCTTTGAAACACAGGCACTCGATGACTTTTTTAAAGCCAGACTGGCTAAAGATACTAGCGAGCTGGCGCAAGATAACGCAGGAAAATTATGTTTCCAGCAAGTTACTCAATTGGAAATTTCGGCAACCGCGATCAGGGACATAATTGCGAGAAAACAAAATCCGGGTTTTTTATTGCCCGATGCTGTCATAGAATACATTAAGCAACACAAGCTTTACGAGACACATTGATCTCATTATTTATACTAGGAATTTGAATGCAAGCAGAACAAATATTGAAAATTGTCCAGGATGTTTTGGATGAACGCAAAGGACAAAACATAACGACGCTCGATGTTCGAGGCAAAACCAGTTTTACCGATTATATGGTCGTGGTAACCGGTACTTCGGATCGCCATCTGAAATCTTTATGTGAGTATGTATCTGAAAAGCTAAAAGAAAATGGCGTTAAACCTTTAGGTATGGAAGGCGATCTAGGTTCAGACTGGGTACTGTTGGATTTGGGCGATGTGATTGTCCATGCGATGAATGCCCAGGCGCGCGAGTTTTATCAGCTGGAGAAATTGTGGTCGGTTGAGGGTTCTAAAGAAGGCGAGCAGAAAGCTTCGTAAGTTGTTGCGCTGGCTCCCAAACTGGAGTTTGGGAGCCAGCGCAATGTTTATCAAGAACAGGTGTTGGCAAATAATGAGTGAACACGTCCTTGTGTCATGAACGATCAGTATTTCAACGAAAGACTGACGTAATAAGTGCGTTGAGCTAAAGGATTATTTTCATAGACATCCTGATCCAATATATTATCGATGCCCGCCGAAATCGTGCTTTTCAGTCTCGGATGAATGGGGAGCCGATAATTCGTTTTAAAATCCACCAGGGTATATTCATCCGAGCCGTTAAAGACATTGGCTTCAGTATCGACATTGGTAATCTGGTGAAACATATCGCTGCGATAACGGACGCCGGCAGTTGCGTCCCATTCCCGTAAAATGTTGTAAGTTGCCGTAACATTTGCCTGTAGTTTCGGTATCCGAGGCCATTCGTTACCGACTAGGCCGGTTGCGTCGGGATTGTCGGTAATCTGTTTATTCATAAATACAGTATTAGCCATGAAGTCGATCGGTAAACCAAAAACGGCATATTGCCGATAAGTCAGATCGACACCGATGGTTTCCGTTTGACCGATTGCCAGATAGGTATTCGGCCCGTTGCCTCCGGCCAGGGTCGGATTGTAGGAAAATATTTCGTCGTCGATCAGATCGTAGAACAGGTTGGCGCGAATAAAGCCTTGAGCAATGTCGTATTGCGCCATCAGATTATGGAAGTAGCCGTTCTCAGGGCCGAGGTTGGGATCGGCAAAGGTGGTGCCGGCGACGGTGTTTTTGCTGGCAAACAGTTCCTCGGCGACCGGGAAGCGGTAGGCTTTGGAAAACGAGTAACGGAATGTCCAGGCATCAGGCGAATATTCAATAGAGGCTTTCGGCGAAATCCGCGATTGATCGCGATCCTGATAATTTTGAAGGCGTCTGGGGTCGCTGATTGCCCGGTTGTAGTTATAAAAATGGCCGTCCAAGGCCTGAAAATGATCGAAACGCAAACCGGTCATGACGCTCCAGTCCGGCAAAAAGCGCCACGCCAACTGGGAAAACAGGCTGTTGGTTTGGGTTTGTCCGCCTGAGTCGCTTAAGCTGCTGTCCCGATTGGCAAGCAAGTAATTGTTAGTGTTGTAAACCTTGCTGTTGTTATTGCCATGCACGATTTGATAACCGCCCATAAACGACAAATCTTTGCGTCCTAAGAACGCATCCGTTGCCAATTTCAGATCGTAGGTTGCCCACCAATTATCGACATCGGTTATCTGTCCCGGTACCCGACCGTTAACCACAGCCAAACTATCGCCTGCCAAGCCGGTTGATTGAATGGTTCTATCCTTAAAGGCATCGTAATAGCTGGCAGTGGTGTCGATATTCCAGTTATCGGAAATTTTACCTTGTAAACTCAAGCCGTAATTAAGGGCTTGCCGATTTTGCTGCTGAATTCGAAAGCCGTTCAGCGGTACGGTAAAATTATAGCCATCTTGGGTGTAATAATTAGTGAATCTGCCGGCGGCGTTGGTTGCATTACTGTACAAGGTTTGGCCCGTTAGCCGATTTTTTGACAGCACCAAAGGATCGTCGTTGCTTTTATTGCGTTCTTCGTAAGCAATCGTAAAGCGGGCTTGCAAGTCGTCGGTCAGGTCGTAAGCTGTTTTTAACTTAAACAAATCGGTTTCGGAACGATCAATTCCGGAATCACCGAAAATGAAATTTTTTCCGCCGGTAGGGCTGGGTATCAATTGGGCACTGGTTACCGGAATGGCTGTTGCGCCGGCCGCCAGATTAGCGGGCAATGCGGTGGTTGCCGCCGCCGTACCGACCGGATCCATCGGCTGGCCTTCATTCTGCAAATGGTTGTAAAAGCCGTAGACACTGAATTTATCGATCCGGTCGCCTCCCGACAGGAAGGTTCTGAAGCCTTGCAGCAACTGATTGCGTCCGCCGCGATGCATGTTTTGAAACATGCCGGTCGCATCCATTTGCGCTTCGAACTGATCGGGCATTTTGGTGTTCAGATTGACTACGCCGCCAAACGAATGGCCGTTATATTGAGAAGAAAAAGGGCCGAACAAGACATCGACCGATTCTATCTCGCTGGGCGAAACCATAGACCAGCGCGGCGCGGCAGTATGTCCGGCATTGACCATGTTGTATAAGGGCATGCCATCGGCAAACACCATGCTATGCGCCGATTGGGTAATATTGGAGCCGCGCATGGCCATCGGCGCATTGGCATCGCCGATATAGCGGCGGCGCACATTGAGGCCCGGGATATACCGTAGTGTATCTTCCACTGTAGTGGCGTTGATCTTGGTTTCTATATCTTCGCTACTGACTTTAAAACTTGGAGAGGCTTGAGTGGTGTTCGGAAACTTGGGTTTATTCGCGAAAGCGGTTACCACTATTTCGTCCAGCTGTACCATTTTAGATGCTTGCCGATGCTTGACCGGCGTTTTGGTTTTTTGCTCGGAGCCTGGCGTGTCTGCGATTTTTTTAGTCGTATCTGTTTGTATTGCAGTAACAACCTTTCCAGGAAGATTTTGCGCAGTTTCCTGCGCGTGTAACTGGCTACTAAAGCCCGTCATTAGTAATGAAGCGAAGATAATTTTTTGCATTAGTGTCCTCTTGCGCCGCCCGCGCAGGGTGGTTGTTTTTACACAACAGAGGACAAAAGAAAACGAGAGATGACGCGGAGCTAGACTGTCATTTTCGCTGACAGCCCTCCGCTGTACCGAATTAAACTCTCGGGCCGGTCTCCGGGCTTATAAGTGGCGTCAGCCTGAATCATCACCTTCCCATGCGTAAGCACAGTGGCGTCTCGATGAAACTTTTACTTATATACCGTTGCGGGGGCAGCGTCGGATTTGGCATAAACCTTACCGACTTCCCGTTTAACCATTGGGTTTGAAAAACCCGCTGGAACCTGAAAGCAAGGCGCAATTATAGGGAAAAATATCGATAAAGCAAATTTACGGTGTAATACTTCAGGGCTATCGCGCTTAAAAACTGACAGCCGGACGGAAGCATGTTGCCCCCGCCCGAAACGTAAGGAGTTGGTTAAATGTAACCGCTTAGCTCAGGCATCCCAGAAACGTTAGGGATGGGGTTGCAAAACCCCGTCCCGCTCAGTTAAAACCTTACCGAACCCGCAAGCCGTAACATACGCGGCTCCACCGGATGCCTGAGTATGCCATCCACCCCTGCGGCAGGTTCTCCCGGCAAACGGGACGTATAGGCATAGGCTGTGTCATTGCTTTTAGAGTCCAGCAAATTGAACAAATCAAGTTCAAGTTTCAAATCCTTATGCTGATAGCCAAAGCCCCAGTTAACCAGCATCGTATCGCCTGCGGTCAGGTTGCCCGTGTCATTAAGCGGAATATCGCCAAAGTGACGTAAGCGTAACGTCGTAAAGGTGTGAAAGGGAAGTTGCACCACCGCTCCGGCGCTGATGACCCGGCCTACCGAATTGGAAATATGGTTAAGCTCCCGAGGCACACCGACGTAACGCGCTTTCGAAAAAGACAGGTCCGCATCCAAAGTCAACCAATCGCTCACTTGATAATAATTGCTCCATTCCACACCGTGACGCTCGCTACGGCCGCTGGGCTCGGTGGCGCTCGCATCGCCGACGAAAATCAGTTCGGAATTCACCTGCATCCACCACAGCGCCACTGTAGAATTTAACCCCGGAATAAACTGGTTGCGCACTCCAATTTCACCGCCGCGCGTCCGGACTAACGGCGATACCGAATCGGCTGGATCGCCGCTGATCGGATTAACACGCAAAGTGGCTCCGCGTGCGTCGTTGGAGTGATGGCCGTAACCCAGATTAACAAACATTTCGTTATCAACCCAAGGGCCGAAAATCAGGCTGAGTTTGGGGCTCAATAGAGATGCGTTTCGTTGGCCGGAATTGGCAGCGAGTGTCCGGCTGTTAACATTGATATCCAAAAAATCCGCGCGTAACCCGGAAATGGTGCGAAACTTTTCCAACCACTGAACTTGGTTTTTCAGGTAGACCGCTACGCTGGTTTCGCTAATATCATCCTGGCGCACCGTTTGGAAAATCCGGCGTTGTTCAGTGTGGTTTAACGCGGCTCCAATGACTTCGTCATGGCGGATTTGCAAGCCTAAGCTGTTGTCGACGTCCAAGCCGAACCATTTGGCAAACCAGGTTTGTTCGCCATTGCCGCCGGATACTACACGCCGTTCGGTTTGATGCACTTGGTCGCCCTGCGCGGGATTATCTAGGAATCCGGTAGGGTTAGAATACAGATTGAGGTCGTAATAGACCAGATAGGCATTAAAGTCGTTTTTGTAGCTGTCGCCCCGGCTCCAAACGTTGCTGGATAGACTGTAACGGCTGCTGTTGCCGCCATCGGACGGATCCATGCTGCCGTACAGGTCAAGTGTACCGCTATCGATAGCCCGTTCCGGAATCTGGTTGGTTGCGTTCCAGCTGGAGTGATAGGCCTTGGCGTTGACCGACAAACCCCAGTCTTTATTGTCCAATGTGTAGCGCAACATGCCGTTGTATTTACCCAAGTCTTCCGGCTGTTGCCATACGCCGTTATAAGCATTGAATTCACCCGCAGCCAGCAGTTCGCCTGAGCCTATTTTTATGGAATCGGCCAATAATGTTCGGTAATAGCCAAATTCGCCGCCGGTAAATTTGAGCAGACCTTTGGGTAAACTATGCATCGTGTGCATGCGCGAATAACCTGCGGAAGAAAAGTCGCCGGCATCGGCGTAATAAGGCCCTTTGCCGTATTCGATATTGTCGACCAGTTCGGGGATGATGCTGTTCAAGTCCAGGTAGCCTTGACCGTGCGCATGGCTGGGCATGTTCATCGGTACGCCGTCCACCATCACCGAAAAATCGGTGCCGTGATCCAGGTTAAAGCCGCGTAAATAGAACTGGTTGGCTTTGCCCGAACCACTGTGCTGAGTTGCCAATGCGCCGGGCACAAGCTCAACCAGTTCACCGGCTCGCGCCAAGGGACGATAACTAAGCTTCGCTTGTTCGACTACGCCTTGCGATGCCGATGCGGCCACACCCTGTAAATCGGTTGCTTGGCTTTTGACTTCCATCGTTTCCAGAGTAACGGTTTTTGTTTCATCGTCGGTTGAGGCTTGCGATGGTTGAGTCTGGATAAATCCGACAATTATTAATGAACTGAAGATGAGCTTTTGCATGTTTGTCCTCTTGCGCCGCCCGCGCAGGGTGATTGTTTTACACAACAGAGGACAAAGAAGACGAGAGATGACGCGGAGCTGTATTGTCATTTTCGCTGACAGCCCTCCGCTGTACCGAATTAAACTCTCGGGCCGGTCTCCGGGCTTATAAGTGGGGTTAACCTGAATCATCACCTTCCCATGCGTGAACACAGTGGCGTCTCGATGAAACTTTTACTTATATACCGTTGCGGGGGCAGCGTCGGATTTGGCATAAACCTTACCGACTTCCCGTTTAACCATTGGGTTTGAAAAACCCTCCGGAACCTGAAAGCTGGGATGATTATAAGGGGTAAAGAGGATAAAGCAAATTTACGGGATTAGGGCAGGCAGGATAATTGCGCTTAAATTTAACGTTTGTTTTTCCCGCTGAGTTGCTGGTTTAACCAACATAAACGCTGAATGGGACCATGATTATCGGCTTCGCCTCCTCGGGGTAATATAAGCGCGATTGCCCTGATCATTCCAAGATATAAGAACGCTAATTTTAGTGACTCATAAGCGTCTCATGGTCAAGGAAAAGCTTATGCTGAACCGGAATCAAAATCGTCAATCAAAAACTCTTTCCGAGCCCCAAAATCATATTAATTTCTTTAAAACCGTGCGGAGGATGCCGCCGTCCCGATAGTATTGAATTTCAATCGGCGTATCGATGCGGCTTACGGCTTTAAAAACTGTGACGGCTCCATCTGGCGCGGTCGCCGAAACGTTAACTTGCTGTTGCGGCACCATTGCATCGGAAATATCGATAGCAAATGTTTCCGTCCCGTTTAAGTTCAAGCTTTTAGCCGATTCGCCATCGATAAATTGCAGCGGCAAAATACCCATGCCGATCAGGTTGCTGCGGTGAATCCTTTCATAACTTTCAGCGATGACCGCTTTTACGCCCTGCATAAACGGGCCTTTCGCAGCCCAGTCGCGGGACGATCCTGAGCCGTATTCCTTACCGGCAAGGATGCACAGCGGTATGCCGGCCTCTTTATATTTCATCGCGGCATCGAAAAACGTCATCCGTTCGCCGGTCGGATGATGGATCGTCACATTGCCTTCAATGCCGGGAACCAGCAGGTTGCGGATGCGAATATTGGCGAAAGTGCCTCGAGCCATTACCTGATCGTTGCCTCGGCGCGAACCGTAACTGTTCCAGTCTTTCTGTTCTATGCCTCTTTCCAAAAGGTATAAAGCCGTAGGGGAGCCTGGGGCGATTTGACCGGCCGGTGAAATATGATCGGTGGTAACGGAGTCGCCAAACAGGGCCAACACCTGCATGCCGGCAAGAGGATGTATCTGTTGCAGGCCTGTCGACAATCCTTCGAAGAACGGCGGTTTCCTGATATAGGTCGAGCTTTCGTCCCATGCATATAACTCAGTTCCGGGAGCTTCAATTTTCTGCCATGCTTCAGTGCCGGTGAACACATCCGCATAACGCTCCCGGAACATCTCCGGCGTTACAAATTGTCTGACCACTTCAGCCACTTCCCAGGGCGTAGGCCAGATGTCTTTCAGGTAAACCGGATTGTCGTCCTTGTCCGTGCCCAGCGGCTCGCGGGTAATATCCAGCGCCGTCGATCCCGCCAGCGCATAGGCAACGACCAGCGGCGGCGAGGCGAGATAGTTGGTCTTGGTCAATGGATGCACACGGCCTTCGAAGTTCCTGTTGCCGGACAGCACCGCTGACACAACCAAATCGTTTTCCACTATCGTTCTTTCAACTGCTTCATCCAGCGGGCCGGAGTTGCCGATGCAGGTGGTGCAGCCATAGCCGACCAGGTAAAAGCCCAGCTGTTCCAGATAGCCAAGCAAGCCCGACTGCTTTAAATATTCCGTCACTACCAATGAACCGGGAGCCAGCGAAGTTTTGACGTAGTTTTTAACTTTCAATCCCCGCTCCACCGCTTTTTTGGCAACCAAGCCTGCCGCGAGCATGACCGATGGGTTACTGGTGTTGGTGCAGGACGTAATCGCAGCGATCACGACTGCGCCATGAGTGATTCTCTCATCAGCATTATTTTCCGATACGATGCCGCTACGTTCCAGATCGTGCTCGAATAGCCCCATGCCTCTGATACCTGTCGGTTCGATCAGCATTTGCCGGTATGTCGGCCCTACTTCACTGAGCGCGATGCGGTCTTGCGGACGCTTGGGGCCTGCCAGCGAAGGTTCAACGGTGCCGAGGTCTAGTTCCATAACCTGGGTAAATTCCGGGTCCGGCGTTTCGTCGGTGCGGAACAGCCCCTGTTCTTTGGCATAACGTTCGGTCAAGTCGATCAGATCCGCATGACGCCCGGTGAAGCGCATATAGCTGAGCGTCTCGTCGTCGATAGGAAAGAAACTCACCGTCGAACCTTGCTCAGGCGCCATATTACTCAGAGTGGCCCGATCGGGGATGCTCAAGTTAGTCAGCCCGGAACCGTAAAACTCAACGAATTTCCCAACCACGCCAAACTTCCGGCAAAGCTCGGTAATGCGCAACACCAGATCCGTTGCAGTCACGCCTGGAGGCAGTTCGCCGGTCAATTTAATGCCGACCACATCGGGAACCAGCATATAGATGGGTTGATCCAGCATCACCGCTTCAGCCTCAATGCCGCCGACACCCCAGCCCAGCACGCCCAGGCCGTTAATCATCGGCGTATGCGAATCGGTGCCGACGCAGCTGTCGGGATAACAGACGTTTTTATTTTTGTTATGGAAAATAACCGGAGCCAAGTATTCGAGATTGACCTGATGAACGATGCCGGTAGAAGGAGGCACCACGTGGAGATTTTGGAATGTCGACTGCCCCCATTTTAGGAATTCATAGCGTTCGGCATTTCTTTCAAATTCGACCGTTTCGTTCAATAGCAGGGCGTTGGCCTTGCCGAAATAATCCACTTGCACGGAATGATCGATCACCAAGTCGCAGGGAATAAAGGGATTGATTTTTTTCGGATCGCCGCCCAGTTGTTTCATCGCATCCCGCATTGCGGCCAGATCCACCAAGGCCGGTACTCCGGTAAAGTCCTGCAATATCACTCGGGCCGGTTTATAGGGTATTTCATATCTTGAGCCTTGTGGCTGCCAGTTGGCGACGCTCAATACGTGCTCCTGGGTAATCACATCGCCATTGCAGTTGCGCAATAATGATTCAAGCAGGATTTTGATTGTGTGCGGCAATCGTGAGACTTTGGCAGCGCCGACAGTTTCAAGCCGAGGCAGGGAATAATACGAGACTGAGCCGATGCTATCCGTTTTCAGTTGTTGATGTGCTCCGAAGGGATCGTGGTTAGTCATGATAGAAATCCCCCTGATGGGCTCGATAAATGTTATCAACTTAAATAGCTTTTACCCGTATCTGTAGTTGCGTCAAGATTTTTGATTCTATCTTGAGGTAATCCAGAGCTAAATTTTGGATTAAAAATTCATCTGAATGTGATGGCAATTTCAACCGGATACCGGGCAAGAAGTTTTCTATTCAAACAGCGGGAAAACCGTTATAGTCAAACTCTATTCATTCCGAATCAGGAGGCTATCATGGTTAACAACGGAATATTGGTTATGTTACTGAATAAAATTTTGCAACTATAAATGTGCAAATCATGAAAGAAAACACTGGAGATACCCGCACCGAAACCGACTCTTTCGGCCCCATACAAGTGCCCGCCGACAAATATTGGGGCGCACAAACCCAGCGCTCCCTGATAAACTTCAAAATCGGCAATGAACGGATGCCCCGGCCGTTGATCCGTGCGCTGGGCATCGTCAAATATTGCGCCGCACTATCGAATATTTCGTTAAATAATATTGATGAAAAAATCGGCTATGCGATAGCGGATGCGGCACAGGAAGTTATCGACGGAAAGCTAGACGACCATTTTCCGCTGGTGGTCTGGCAAACCGGCTCCGGCACACAATCCAACATGAACACCAACGAAGTGATTTCCAATCTGGCTATCGAGCGTCTCGGCGGCGTTATTGGATCTAAAACGCCGGTTCATCCAAACGATCACTGCAACCGCAGCCAGTCGTCGAACGATGCTTTTCCAACGGCCATGCATATCGCTACCGTCGAGCAGTTGCACCATTTATTGATTCCTGCACTTCAGCATTTGCACCGCGCGCTGTCCGACAAATCCCAATCATGGAATGAGATAATCAAGATCGGACGAACGCATTTGCAGGATGCGACCCCGCTGACACTGGGCCAGGAGTTTTCCGGTTACGCCGCTCAGGTGCAATTGGGCATAGACCGGATAAACGACAGCCTAAAACGGCTGTATCCCTTGGCGCAAGGCGGCACAGCGGTAGGCACCGGCCTGAACTCGAAACCGGGTTACGGCGACAAGTTTGCCGAAGAAGTTGCGAGGTTTACGCTGCTTCCTTTCGTTTCTGCGCCTAATAAATTCGAGGCGCTGGCCGCGCATGATGCACTGGTGGAAATCTCCGGGGTGTTAAATACCATCGCAGTCAGTCTTAATAAAATCGCCAACGATATTCGTCTGTTGGCTTCGGGACCGCGTTGCGGTATAGGCGAACTGTCGTTGCCTGAAAACGAACCCGGTTCTTCGATTATGCCGGGCAAAGTTAATCCAACCCAATGCGAAGCGATGACGATGGTTTGCGCGCAGGTTATGGGCAATCACACCACCGTCACCTTTGCCGGAGCGCAAGGGCATTTGGAGCTCAATGTGTTTAAGCCGGTGATTATTTATAACGTGCTCCAGTCGATCCGCCTTATCAGCGACGCGGCGATCAGTTTCACCGATCATTGCGTTGTCGGTATCGAGCCGAATATCGACCGTATTGCCGAGCTGATGGAAAACTCGCTAATGCTGGTAACCGCGTTGGCTCCTCAGATTGGTTACGACAATGCGGCAAAAATTGCGAAGCTGGCTTTTAAAAATCGCAGCACGCTACGCGAAGAGGCAGTCTCCGGCGGCTTTGTGACCGAAGAAGAATTCGACAAGCTTATTCGTCCGGAGGAAATGATTTCCCCCAAATAGAGCAAAATATATCATTTAGGCCGGAATAAGCCTGTCCTGAGCTTGTCGAAGCGGCCTGTTCGAGCGACAGCAAAATCCGGCGTTTGGCAAATACTCTAATTTAATCCCGCATATGAACAATCATTTGATGTCATTCAAAAAGACAAGCACTCAAATCGGGCGTTTTAGCCTCTTTGGACATCTTGGCGTCGTGGATCATTTGAAAAGCTTTATCAAAATCCGCGTTGACAAAACTGGTCGATAAATGAGCGCACAAACAATAAACGGCTGAATAATCATCGGTGATGCCTGAGGTGCAACTATTAATTCGGTCGGACAGGATGCGTATGATGGAAAGAATAAATCCATCATGCCGCCACGTTACCGGCTGGTCTAGAACATCATCTCCCTGCATAGCAATACCGGCCAATGCACAGTAGGCAAGATTAACCAGCCCGGCCAATATTTCAACCATTTCGCCTGCCTTAATCGCTTTTAATACCGCGCTGCCGCCATCCATCAGTAACGCTTGGTTCATAACAATCTCCATGTCGGATAACCGCTCATTTGCCCCATGCTCCGCTTGTGGAATTGAAAAAGAGTCGTGAAACTCTCTAACTAACTTTAAGTGCTTATTCATGGCTTGTATCCTCTGTCTGTTGTAGCGGCTTAGCTTCATAGACTGGGCTGCACAATGTTTAGCTGTTTAGCTCCTTCGCCGTTTTAAGCTAATAACCAGATCAAACTAAAGTTCTTCAAAGCTGTTTATTCGAGCGCTATTTTTCCTTCAATACAATGGTTGACGCCGATAGAAGGGGCAATCAGCGTCATTTTAACGTCTATGGCCTCGGAACCGTTTAGCTTTCCGGCTTCAACAGCTTTGAGAACGGCATGTTCGATCTCGCGTTGCGAGGTGATGCCGACCTGCTTGAGATATTTTCTGACTTCTAAATTTAAGGTATCTTCATTCATTTTGATCTCCTAAAGGTAAAGCTTCCGCTTAATTTGATTTTTAATGAGAAATCCGTGTCTTATAAATATTAAAGCCCTTAGTGAACACCTTAGTGAACAATAATATATTTTTGATGTTACGCATACTGTTCCCAAAAAGAAATAGGTAATATCGTTTATCTTAAAAAAGCGATCATTGTGGTGCGACTGGTCGGTCGTCAGAAAATATCTCCTACTAAGTTATTAACAGTAATGACCGAAACAATCCAGCAGTGTTTCCAAAGCATTATCACTATCGGTATTAACCGTTATTACGCTAGGTAGCTCTTGCTCCGACAGCGGCTGCGCGGATTGCTGTTGCTGATGCAGCACGGCCACGGTCGCTTCCGAAGCGTCGCCGTGCCGCTGGTTAATGCGTTTGCACAATTCTTGTTCGGATGCTTGAAAGGTAACGATATGAAATGGAACGCCGCAATCGGCTGCAAGTTGCCGGAACAGGTCGCGTTGCCCGGTTTTAAGAAAAGCAGCGTCGATAATGACCGGGAAATCGGCTTCAAGCACCGCTTTGGCAAGGTCCTTAAGATGCCGATAGGTTTTTAGGCTAGCTTCTTGCGTGTAAAGTCCATCGTCTATGCCGCTGTCGGTTTGCGCATTGGCTCGGTAGCCGAATAGCCGTTTGCGTTCTATATCGGAGCGTATCTGGAACGCGCCGATTTTTTCGGCAAGTTGGCTGGCCATAGTGGATTTGCCGGAACCTGAATAGCCGTGTGTGATGATCAGAACGGTTTGGCGGCGTTTAGTAAAGCGCTCGGCCAGATCGGCAAAAGTCGCGTATTCGCAAAGCGTCTGTTTGGCAGCGGCATCGTCCTGTTGCTGCGACATACGTAACAAGGAAACTTTAGCTCGTACCAGTGCCCGATAAACCAAGTAATAACGCAATAAAGCCGATCCTTTATAATCGCCGGTGTGTTGCAAATAGCGATTAAGAAAGCGGTATGCATAGCGGTCATAACCAAAGTGTAGCAGGTCGATAAATAAGAAAGCGACCTCGCTGATCACATCGATCCAGCGCAGCATCGGATTGAATTCGATGCAATCGAACAGGATTACCTTGCCGTTGATCAGCGTCATGTTGCCCAGGTGCAGATCGCCGTGGCATTCACGCACATAACCTTGATTTTTACGATACTGCATCAACTCAGCTTGCTTATGCCCTTCGCTATCGCCCCATTGCTGAATGTTTTGCAACTGCTGTTTTTGACTATCAAGAATCAGTAACGGGCTTATGTGTTCGAAATTTTCGGCAAACCAATGCTTGATGTTGGCGCTGTTGCCATAGGGGGAGCTTTCACCGGTTCGTTCAATTGTTTGATGAAAACCGGAAACAATCTCGGCAAGTTGATCGATTTCATCTGTGTTCAACTGACCGAGTTTGGCGTGCTCGCTTAGCAACTGTCCTGGAGGAAACCGGGTCATTTTGACGGCATATTCGATAGCTACACCCGAACCGCCTAGTTCAGGTCGATCCGGCGTTCCGGTTATCGGCACTACATCAAGGTATAGCTCGGAGGCCAAGCGCCTGTTCAGTCTTAGTTCTTCATTGCAGTAAAAACGGCGTTTTTCCAGCGTGGAAAAATCCAGAAAACCGAAGTTAACCGGCTTTTTGATTTTGTAAGCATATTGTCCGGTCAGTAGCACCCAGGAAATATGGGTTTCAATGATGTCGCAGGCGTTAGTTTCAGATAAGGCTTTGATAAGGATGAGACTTGAATCCGGCGCTGTATTATTGCTCATGTTGATAACCCCGACTGATTCGATAGTCAGATGGTATTACGTTCATGGCATTGGGTGCAATAATGAAAGGGCAGGGCGGCAGGGTAATCACATTTAAAATTTTTTGAAATTGAATTTAGATGAGGCACTAAGGCTATCGTTTCGGTTTCTGATGGAAGCAAAAACCAATATCATCAATTATTCACTGATGTTACGCACAGATGATATTTCTCCCGTTTGTCGCGCCGAGCACCGGAGCTTTTGTGGAGAACAGCCCGTGAGGGGTGCGGCAGGGAGGTCGCACGTCAGCAGAGGGGCAGGAGCCCCTTCTGCTGACCCTCGACAAAAGCGAGGAGCACAGGAACAAAGCGGCAACCGGGTCGCCTTTTCTTTGGTTACTTTCTTTTGGCGACGCAAAA
>NZ_SCTW01000010.1 GCF_004322395.1 Methylobacter sp. | reverse complement strand
GTAAACTTTTTAACGGATTCCAAACATCTTCAATATAAACGCCCCAGCGCTCTCGCGTTCTTTCTTTGGCGGTAGTAGACGATGCCGGCATCAAATGGGCCGGATCAATTCCAGATTGATCTATAAGATTCCCCTGCTGCTCTTTTGCATAGGAAAATCCACTAATTACGGTTTGCGCGTTACTGACATGATAATTGGCTTGAATTTCACCTCCAGTACGTGTGTCCTGGAGACCGAAACGAGCAAATTGAGCTGGCGCAAGTTGCCATATGTTATCAATGCTAAAAAAATCGTGAAATATTTGGGTATCTACCGTTAAATTATCTTTAATTTTCCAGTTTCGGCTCAAGCGCAGGAAATAATCGTTATAATCCTGTTGAGTCCTGTCATCGCTGAGAATAGATGTTGCCCCAAAAAATGTGCCTGTCTTTTTATTTATATAACGCCCGTCCAGTTTAAAGTCCTGATAACCTAACTGCCATTCCAAGTCATATCGGCCTTCAGTAAGTTGGCTTCTACCGGGAGCCGAAGAAGTAAGGCCTTGTATGCTCAAACTATCGGCGGGTATCGGCGAATTAATACCGTTGGTATCGGTAAAATTAAAATGCAATGCGGCTTCGGCGCTATTGTCAAATTGCTTGCCCCAAGATGCCCGGTATTGCTGGGTATCGAAACTCCCCCAACCGGCTGAGGTATGCAATCCATTCAAATCCTTGGCGTTTTGAGTGATGATATTAATCACGGCAAGAAAAGCATTAGCGCCATATAAAGCCGAACCCGGTCCACGCACAACTTCCACGCGCTTGATCGTATCAACCGGTAAATCATCGTAAACCCAAGTACTGCCGGCATTTTGCAGATTATGATCCAACGGATGACCATTCAACATAATCTGCACTTTTTCGGATAACGATGTTTTAACACCGCGAACTTCAATTTCACGAATTCCAATCTGATTTTGAGTAATACCGATACCCGGAACTAAACGCAATACATCCAACAAATTACGTGCACCGATATGCGCAATATCATCTTGGGTAATAACTGTCGTTGTGGCAATAGTCTTGTCCACATGCTCTACAATTTTCGAGGCAGTGACCACGACCTGTCTTTCAGCAGCCAGATAAGCCAATTCGTTTTCCAAGCTGTCATGCTCCGCTGATATTTCCGCAAAAGCGCTCGAACTCAAGATCAGGGCTCCGACCGGTAAGATGTATAAATATTTAATCATGCTTATCACACCCCACAATTTTATTAACCGAATCCAGGGCGTCTTGATTGAAGTTGAGTTGTAATGCGTCGATAGCGCATTTGTTTAAAGTTACCGTTGAGCCTGCAGGGCTTTGCACTGTACCCGCCGACACTTTATCCTTATCCATCATCAGGGCTAAATTCGCAGACTGCCGCCCAAGCGTTGCAATATCCGCAGAAATGGCCAAAACCGCACCTTGCTCTATAAACACATCACTGTAGGCATATACGGGCTTCTTTTGTTGTTTCGCCGATTGGAAAATTTGCTGCACCGCTTCTTTACTGCTTAAGACTACAGGGTCTGGAATAATCCAGAACATATCTATTTTCGGCAGCAATTCATTGAGTGCATCATTAATCTCTTGTGCATCATTAATGGGCCGATTAATGATATTTATGCCTAAGGCTAAGGCATCTTTTTTAATGGCTTCTATGTATTCACGGCTAAATTTGTCACTGTAGAATAAACCTATCGTTTTAACTGCTGGAAAGAAATAGCGTAATAAAGATATTTCTTGTGCCGACGATAATTCGTTAGCTACACCATAAGTTTTTTCACTGATGTTCAATCTTCGCCAATTTATAGCAGCTGAAAATACCAATTTTTTGTTAGGAGCATAATTTCGCGCTAACGAATAAGCTTTGGTTCCTATGCAATAAATAAGCACTGGATTTTCTTGCTGGATTAATTGCTTCAGTTCCGCCTCGGCATCGGCATGAGTGTCTAAGTTGAATTCTGCCCATTGATAGCCATTCTGTTGTAAGACTTTTTTAAATTCACTAGCGATTTTTTCATATCGATAGACAGCATTGTCGCTGTTAACTATCAGTATTTTATTCGACTGGGCAAAACCGGCATTAGCCAAAAAAAGAGTCAACAGGATTAGGAATTTACAAAAACTTATCATTTTCATAGTTGATCCCTGTCTTTATTCGACGTACTGCTATGCTGCATCTGTATTGCTTTGGGTTGCTGCTTCAGACGCGGCATTAATTTCCACATCCTTCGGGTTGTATCTCCTGCATAGCTCACAGTGATATAGAAAATACAGGTTTTGTATAATGCTATAGGTGATATGTTGTTGATTAATGCTGGAGTGATTATTAAAGGGTATTTCATTTCAATGTTCTCCAGCCATCTATGCCCAATAATTTTAAATTTGCTTCACCTTCCTCTGTCTCGGACATTTTGCGTAACACCTCAAGTAATTGAGCTTCTTGTTGATCCGGTTTTTTCAGTGTTGCTGCGATTAGTAAATAATCCTTTTCACTAAAACCTAAGCTATGTAGTTCTCGAAATTGATTAGGATTCATCATCGCCAGCTTATCTAAACCGCTTTCTGCGGAAATGGCAGCGGTTGCCATGCCAAAACCCACCGCCATTACTGCATCGATGTCTTTAGGTACAATGAGTATTTTGATGTCTTTAAGCAATGCCTCGTGCTCTTTACCGAGTATTTGCTTCAATACACTTTGGATGTATTCTTCGCTTCCTGCTCCGGCGACTACAGTATTTTTAAGCATCGCGACATCGATAATGTCTTTTTTCGCGCTTAATACTTTTCGTTGTGTTGTATTACCCTTGGATGTTCCGATTAAGGCAATTTCCAGCGGCACTTTCTTCTGCTGTAAAGCTTTTAAATGCCAACTGGATAATAAATAAATATCGCCTTTTTTCTGGATTGCTGCTTCAAAGTTTTCTCTAAGATCGAAAGGCTGGAAGTAATAGCCACCATGGTTCACCAAATAAATATCAAAAGCCATTTTTAACGTGGCAAAATTATTGATGTTTGTTTCTGTATTGTAGAAATAAATAATCGGCCTTACATTCGAATAGGCAGACCAATAACCTCCGGTAATAAATACGAAAAAGATAAAGAAAATAGAAAAAATGCGTTTCATTTTTAGTATCTTTCGTTAAATCCGCATTTTACTTGCCAGAAAAGAAAGCTTAGGGTTGAACATTTAATATTCTTCAAATTTATAAAAATTAGTAATAATATCCCTTAAAGAGAAATAAATCACTGTAAATAATCCCCTGAACATATGGTTCGGCTGAATAAATTGAGATATAGTCAAATATGATGCACGAACAATTTGAATTAGAGCATTTCTTCGTTAGTCAAAAGCATAACTTACGTTTTTAAAAACATTCAGGCATTTCTCGGCGTGGAACGGATCCATACTCTGCCGATAGTCTGCCAAAGCTTGTCATGTAACGATGCTAATCGTCAGCAGTTTTTGGCGTTGCTGCATAATACGGTCAATCGCTACGATTGATATTGCCACGCTTATTGCCTAATGAACAATCACTATCATTTGCTGATTGAAACCAACACGCCAACCTTGTCCAAAGGCATGAAGTTCCTCAAAGTAAAGGACAGCCTTCACCCTGGTAACAGTTGAAAAACCAGATTTTTCTGGGCGATGATTATTTTGGAAAAAATATACAATGCAAGCTCAACCCCGAGCAATCGCTTAAAGACATATCCTAAAAGCAAAAACAGCCCCCATAAAACCATTGAGCTATTTTGCTGAGCGCGATCAAACCCGCGACGAAAGTATGACCCAAGCGTATCGGAGTAGATACTATACACTTGCCCAAGTGGGTGAATATTTTGGTATGAGTTAAGCCACCGTGAACCGGGCAGGAACAGATGGAAAAGAAGACAAATAATGTCAAATGTAAGGCCTGTTTTGACCCTACCTGTTTCCCGTCATACCCACATCAATCGAATCGAACTCCATCGTTTCGCCTAACAACCATTCCACTGCCGATTCCTCTATCATCGAACCACCCTAGCGGTACTTCTAATGCATAACGCACTTCTTCTTTCGCGCAATGCTTTTTAGTGCTAAGAGGATACATATCTGCCATATTGACGATCATTCCGTCGCTCCGAATGAAAGCTACTGAAAGCGGCATGAAGGTATATTTCATCCACATACATAGTTTTTTTTGCTGCGGCAATACAAAAAGCATAGCCTCACCGTCATCCAATGGCAGATGAAACTGTAAACCGCGCTGTTGGTCTTCTTCGCGAATCGCTAAATCTGCCTGCAAATTATAAGGCCCAATCCACAAAGTTTGGCTTGATAGTTTGGGAGGAAGTAATAAAAAAAACACAAGAATCAGCAGCAGACCAACTAAAGTTGCAAGCCGAATATTCCGATACCAACCGTCAGTCATGGCAGAATGTTTTTACCATCTGAGTTTGAGATTCAATAAAACAGACACATACATAACCAATATGGGTCAAGAACTTGATTACTTACTTATGTTTCTTATGGGTTAACAAAAACATAAGAATTCCAATTCAATACTTTCGGATTCAGGCACCGAAGTAGGGGGGCTCAGATTGAGGCCATGCCGCAATAGGCATGAAAGCAACGGCGAGAGTAAGTAGAATTTTCATCTGTGGCCCCTTATAAATTAAGCTCAAAATACGTGTGATGGAATTATAAAATCATCTCGCGCCTCATCAATTGTTCAATTAACCGATAATTTTCCTGAATTTTCTTTACGGCTCCCAAGAAAGTGCTTAATAGTCGGGTTTATGCACCCATATATTTATATCAAGTACCAAAAAGCTATTTTGATTCATAAAGGGATTTAGTCAATGTGCTATTTTCTCTAACGATAGCCAGATAGGTACATGTTGTTTATGCTCCACATATCGCCCCAATCAAGAAAGCCCCAAAACATCCTGCATGTCGTACAAGCCGGTGTTTTTATCCGCCAGCCAGACCGCAGCCCTGACTGCGCCATTGGCGAAAGTCATGCGGCTGGTGGCTTTATGAGTAATCTCTACACGCTCGCCGTCGTCAGCAAACATCACGGTATGCTCGCCGACGATGTCTCCGGCGCGTATCGTTGAGAAACCGATGGTTTTCCGGTCGCGCTCACCGGTATTGCCTTCTCTGCCGTAAATCGCGCAGTCTTTTAAATCCCGGCCTAGCGCGTTGGCGACCACTTCACCCATGCGCAATGCGGTGCCGGACGGGGCATCGACTTTATGGCGGTGATGGGCTTCGATTACCTCAATGTCGGTGTAATCACCCATAACTTTGGCGGTCATCTCCAGCAATTTGAGCGACAGGTTAACGCCGACACTCATATTCGGCGCCATCACGATCGCCACATCCTTTGCCGCTTCGCTGATTTGGGCTTTTTGCTGATCGCTGTAGCCGGTAGTACCGATGACCAGTTTTTTCCCAGTCTCGCGGCAAATGTCGATGAATGCCATCGACGCATCGGGGCGGGTAAAATCAATCAACACGTCGAATTGATCGATGACCGACGCCAAGTCATCGCCGACTTTGACGCCGACCACACTGATGCCCGCCAGTTCACCCGCATCGCGGCCTATGGCAAGACTTTCCGGACGGGACACCGCAACGGCCAATTCGGCATTTTTAGCCAGCGCCGCTGCTTTAATCAAGCAAAGGCCCATACGGCCGGACGCACCTACTACAGCAATACGCATCATGACTTATCCTGTGAGTTTATCGAAAAAGTTCTTTACGCCGTCCGTCCATGAGGACTCTTGAGGGCTATGATGCTTACCGCTACCGGACAAGGAATCGCTGAGCTGTTCAACCAAGGCTTTTTGTTCTTTGGTTAGATGTACCGGCGTTTCAACTTGCACTTTGCACATCAAATCGCCGACCGGCCCTCCTCTGACCGGCTTAACGCCTTTGCCGCGCAACCTGAATAATTTGCCGGTTTGCGTTTCAGCAGGGATTTTTAATAGCACTTTGCCGTTTAAGGTAGGCACTTCCAATTCACCGCCCAAGCAGGCGGTAGGAAAGCTGATCGGCACTTCGCAATATAAATTTGCGCCATCGCGGGTAAAAATCTCATGATCTTTTACTTGAACCTGAACGTAAAGATCGCCTGCCGGTCCACCGTGTTCTCCGGCCTCACCTTCCCCGGCCAGACGTATGCGATCGCCGGTATCGACACCTGCTGGAATTTTTGCAGACAGGGTCTTATTTTCCTGGACTCGACCCTGACCATAGCACACGCCGCAAGGATCTTTTATTTGTTTGCCGGTGCCGCGGCAGGTTGGACAGGTTTGTTGAACCGAAAAGAAACCCTGTTGCATTCTAACTTGACCATGACCGTGACAAGTCGAACAGATGATAGGACTGGAACCCTTTTTGGCGCCGGAACCGCTGCACTCGCCGCAGGTAACCAGCACCGGTACGCGGATTTTGGCATCGGTGCCGAATACGGCTTCTTCAAGCGTTAATTCCAGATTGTAGCGCAGGTCCGAACCGCGCTGAACGTTGCTCCGCTGCTGTCTCCCTCCGCCGAAAATATCACCGAAAATATCGCTGAAGCTTTCGCCTGCGCCGAAACCGCCGAAACCGCCGGCTCCACGTCCACCGCCCATCGAAGAGTCAACCCCAGCATGGCCGAATTGATCATAAGCAGCGCGTTTTTTAGGGTCGGACAAAACTTCGTAAGCCTCTTTAATCTGCTTAAACTGGGCCTCAGCTTCCACCGGATTGTCTTTATTCCTATCCGGATGAAATTTCATCGCCTTGCTGCGATAGCTTTTCTTAATCTCTGCATCACTGGCGTTTCTGTCTACACCGAGAAGCTTATAAAAATCTTCTTTTGCCATGGTTCAATATTCTATTGTTGGATTTTGATGATTATCATCGTCTGATTTTGTCCGGGATACCCCGTGAAGAGGATAAGAGACGGGTTACTAAACCGCAAAAAGAACACGAAGGGACACGAAGTTTTTTCTTCGCGAGCTTCGTGTTCTTCGTGGTTTTATGCCTTAAGTTAATGCATAAGGGGATAAGGTACACCCCAATTTACATTTTATTTCTTTTCGTCGTCTTTAACTTCTTCAAACTCGGCATCGACAACACCGTCATCCGCCGCAGTATGATGCTCTGAAGAAGCATGTGCGCCGGACGCTTCACCTTCAGACGCCGATTTTTGCGCGTAAACGCGTTCGGCCAGTTTACCTGATAACTCGGTTAAGTCGTGAGTTTTGGCTTCGATTGCCTCTTTATCATCGCCTTTAATTACGGCTTTTAGCGACTCAATCGCGTGCTCAATGCTGGTTTTTTCATCGGCACTGACTTGATCGCCCAGTTCTTTCAGCGATTTTTCAGTCGCATGAATCATACCGTCCGCATGGTTACGCGCTGCCACCAATTGCGCCAGTTTACGGTCTTCATCGGCATGCGCTTCGGCATCTTTAATCATGCGTTCAACTTCGTCATCCGATAAACCGCTGGATGCTTTTATGACGATGGATTGTTTTTTGCCGGTCGCCTTGTCTTTGGCAGACACGTTCAAAATACCGTTGGCATCGATGTCGAATGCGACTTCGATTTGCGGCACACCGCGCGGCGCAGGTGGAATATCGGCCAGGTCAAAACGTCCCAGCGACTTATTCGCCGATGCGACTTCGCGCTCGCCTTGCAATACATGAACGGTCACTGCGGTTTGATTGTCGTCCGCGGTAGAGAACACTTGCGATGCATTGGTCGGGATCGTGGTGTTTTTCTCTATCAGTTTAGTCATCACACCGCCCATTGTTTCGATACCCAGCGATAACGGGATAACATCCAACAACAACACGTCTTTAACTTCACCGCCCAAAACGCCAGCCTGGATCGCCGCGCCTAAAGCTACCGCTTCATCGGGGTTAACGTCTTTACGCGGTTCTTTACCGAAAATGGCTTTTACCATTTCCTGCACTTTCGGCATACGGGTTTGACCGCCGACCAAAATCACGTCATTAATATCCGAGGCCTTTAGCTTCGCGTCTTTCAGGGCTATTTCACAGGGGCCTTTAGTACGGTTAATCAGCTCTTCAACCAGCGATTCCAGTTTGGCGCGGGTCAATCTAACGTTCAAATGCTTAGGGCCTGACGCATCTGCGGTAATATAAGGCAGATTCACATCGGTTTGCTGGCTTGAAGACAATTCGATCTTGGCTTTTTCGGCCGCTTCTTTCAAACGCTGTAAAGCCAGCGGATCGTTATGCAAGTCAACGCCGCTTTCTTTTTTAAATTCTGACGCAAGATACTCAATGACTCTTGAGTCGAAATCTTCACCACCGAGGAAAGTATCGCCATTAGTCGATAACACTTCGAATTGGTGCTCGCCTTCTATCTCGGCAATTTCAATAATCGAAATATCGAACGTACCGCCACCTAAGTCATACACTGCAATTTTGGTATCGCCTTTAGGCTTATCCATACCGAAAGCCAATGCAGACGCAGTCGGCTCATTGATAATACGTTTAACTTCAAGACCGGCAATACGGCCGGCATCTTTAGTGGCCTGACGTTGCGAATCATTAAAATAAGCCGGTACCGTGATTACCGCTTCAGTAACTTCTTCGCCTAAATAGGCTTCAGCGTCTTTTTTCAACTTCATCAAGACGCGAGCCGAAACCTCGGGAGCCGCCATTTTTTTACCATGCACTTCAACCCAGGCATCGCCGTTTTCAGCTTCGACGATTTTATAAGGCACCATTTTAATGTCTTTTTGTACGACATCGTCTTTAAAACGGCGGCCGATCAAACGTTTGATCGCAAATAATGTGTTTTTGGGATTGGTAACGGCTTGGCGTTTTGCAGATTGTCCAACCAATACTTCATCGTCACTGGTAAAAGCAATAATGGAAGGTGTGGTACGTGCACCTTCGCTGTTTTCAATTACTCTTGCTACGCCGTTTTCCAAAACTGCGACGCACGAGTTTGTTGTTCCTAAATCTATGCCGATTATTTTAGCCATTGAATTCTCCGGGCTTGAATTTATTTAAAAAGTAAAAGTTGTTACAAATATGAGGCTGCTTTATTTGATTTCAAGCCTGTTCATCAATGCTATTAATATCTTCCGGCTTTTTTTCGACTGCTTTGGCGACCAAAACCATCGCAGGGCGGAGCAAGCGCCCGTTCAACACATAGCCTTTTTGGAAAACGTTAACCACGGTATTGGGTTCAGCGCCTTCTACTGCGTGCATGGCCATAGCCTGGTGCAGTTCGGCATTAAACGGCTGGCCAATCGGATCAATCTCTTCAATTTTGAATTTCGCAAATACTGATTCGAACTGTTTAATTGTGAGTTCGCTGCCTTCACGGAATTTTTTCACTTCTTCGCTATCGCCTGTTGCAGCCTGCAAACCTAACACCAGACTGTCTAATACCGGCAATAATTCCTTGGCAAAACCCGTTAAAGCAAATTTGTGCGCATCTTCCAGGTCTTTTTGCGTTCTTCTTTTCAGGTTTTCCATTTCTGCCTGTGCGCGAACCGCTTTATCCCAATTCTCTTGCGCTTTTTGCTCAGCCTGAACCAACGCCTGCTGTAACTCCTCAATCGTGGGTTCATGCTCGATTAATTCGGTATGCGGTGGCTCATTAACCGTTTCGCTTTCAGTTTTAACCTGAGATTCAGGCGCTTCCTGATCAGTACTCATTATTTATAGCTCCTTAACATTTAAAATTAATATCCATGCCCAACGGCACAAACAACAGATATTATTTATAATGGGGTCGTCGATTTTGGATTCAAGGCGGCGCCCAACAATTTTGCCGTGACATCGACATAAGGGATAATTTTCTCGTAGGCCATGCGTGTCGGGCCAATGACGCCCAGCACCCCGACCACTTCATCACTGACCGAATACGATGAAGTCACTAAACTGCAATGATCGAAAGCCCGATAGCCGGATTCTTCGCCGATAAAAATCTGTACGCCGTCGGCTTTCATGCATTGATCCAGCAAATGGATAACGCCCTGCTTTTGGCTGAATGCTTCAAATAGGTTTTTTAGCCGATCCATATCCGATAACTCGGAAAACCCCATCAAATTGGTTTCGCCGGTCAGCACATAATCATCTTTTTTATTGCTATGATCGAACGCCAGCTGCGCCATTTTCACCGCATCCAACATACCTTGGCTGACGCGCTCCTGATCTTCCTGCAAATCTTTTAAAACAGCTTTGCGAATCGCATCAAGGCTGCGCCCGGAATAAATCGAGTTTAAATAATTGGCCGCCTGCTGTAGTTCGGCGGGACTGAAAACTTTGGAGGTGTGGATGATTTTGTTATGGACTTCCTGCTCATTGGTAACAAAAATGACCAGCACGCGGGTGTGAGATAAAGATAAAAACTCAATATGCCTTAGACATACCAGCTCTCTTTTGGGTAAGGTCACCACTCCGGCCATTTGTGTTAATTCCGAAAGCAGCCGCGACGCAACGCCGATCACATCGCCGGTGTCCTCGCTTACCGACAAACTTTGATGTAGCAGGGTTAAATCTTTCGATTCCAACGGCTTAACCGTTAATAAGGTATCGACAAACAAACGATAGCCGCTGACCGTAGGCACCCGGCCCGCCGAAGTATGCGGTGAATGCACCAGGCCCAAATCTTCCAGATCGGCCATGACATTGCGAATAGTCGCCGGACTTAAATTTAAATCCGAATCTTTGGATAAAGCCCGTGAACCCACCGGCTGACCATCATTGATATAGCGTTCGACCAGCATTTTCAGTAGCTGTAGCGACCGCTCATTTAAAACCTGCGTATTACCCACACCCAACCTCTGCGACTAAAATTAGCACTCCATTAGGACGAGTGCCAGCGGCGCAAAGTATCAGCTCATCGAACTATTGTCAATAAACCTAAAAGTTAAGCAACAACAAACCTTTACTCCTAATTTAAAATGACGATGAACTTGGTTTAAAACCGTCTCTCTATTTCAATAAATACTTAACCGCGTCCCTTTCTTCTTTTAATTCAGCCTCGGTGATCCGCATTCTTTGCCTGCTAAAATCGTTAATATCCAGACCTCTTACTATATTAACCTCGCCGTCGACTACTGTTACCGGGAAAGAATAAACCAGCCCGGATTCAATGCCGTAAGCACCGTCCGATAACACGGCCATACTCACCCAGTCACCAGCTTCTGTGCCCATAGCCCAAGATTTCATCTGACCTATCGCTGCATTTGCGGCCGAGGCGGCACTGGACTGCCCCCTGGCTTTGATGATTTCCGCCCCCCGCTGCTGAACAACCGGAATGAACTCATTAACATACCAATCGTTGCCAACCAAAGACAACGCATCCTGTCCCTTGACCTTGGCATGAAAGATATCGGGATACTGAGTAGTCGAATGATTGCCCCAGACAGTCATGTTTTTTACGTCAACCGGCAAAACGCCGCATTTTTCCGCCAATTGACTTAGAGACCGGTTATGATCCAACCTTGTCATTGCGGAAAAGTTCTCCGGCCTTAAGTCCGGCGCATTGCTCAGCGCAATCAGGGCATTGGTATTTGCAGGATTTCCAGTTACCAAAACTTTTACTTTTCTGCTTGCGACATCGCTTAAGGCTTTGCCTTGAACCGCAAATATCTCTGCGTTCACTTCCAATAAATCCTTGCGCTCCATGCCCGGCCCTCTTGGACGTGCGCCGACCAAAAACGCATAATCGACATTTTTGAATGCTACTCTAGGATCATCTGTAACTTTAATGCGATGCAGTAAGGGGAAAGCGCAATCTTTTAACTCCATGACCACACCTTGCAAGGCGTTCATTGCAGAGGGTATTTCAAGCAAATGCAATATGATCGGCTGATCGGCTCCGAGCAACGCACCAGCAGCCAATCGAAACAGCAGAGAATAACTAATTTGCCCTGCGGCGCCTGTGACAGCAATGTGAACGGGTGTTTTCATCTGTTTCTCCTTTAATTTTATTTCCTAAGATTAGCCGAAAGACACCAAAATAATCGGAAAAATACCCCATTCCCGACGATTGGATGATGCGGGAGTAACATAGCGGTGTGCCAACAATGCCCGGCAACTGCAATATAACTTAATTTTCACAGATAATAACGAAGATAAGCCTTAGCAAGCAAGCATATCGAGAAAAGACGCCAAGATTACAAGCCATATCCAATAGTAAGCGGCCTAAATAAGGCAGTGTTTTGTTTATTGAGTATAATATGCCGGTCTGATAACCGCATTCATACATACTAGCCAAATCCACCACGAGTAATTTAGAGTAATTTAATGAAAAAACTGTTATTCCAATTCGATACAGACACTCACCCTTCAGTTTTCGATACTGTTGTAGCCTATGATGGCGGTGCAGATCATGTGATCGGACACGGAGGATTGACGCCTGAAAATATATCGGCTCTGGTAGAAGGCGCGATATTTACTCGTGCGCCTA
Source organism: Methylobacter sp. (assembly GCF_004322395.1). GTDB lineage: Bacteria > Pseudomonadota > Gammaproteobacteria > Methylococcales > Methylomonadaceae > Methylobacter_A. The sequence goes on along the minus strand of NZ_SCTW01000010.1, from coordinate 30,709 downwards.
AAGACAAGAAAAATACCGCCATTTTTGTCGGCGGCAGTGACATGATAGCCGGTCAGGCGCTATTTATTGCCGTGCAAAAACACTTTTTTCCAGGCTTTCAGGTGTCGGTCATGCTCGACAGTAACGGCAGCAATACCACAGCCGCCGCCGCTGTTGCAAAACTTGCGTCCAGCGGCACCCTGGCCGGTAAAAAAGCGGTAGTCTTGGCCGGTACCGGCCCGGTAGGTCAACGTGCCGCGGCAATGCTGGCTAAAGAAGGCGCAGAAGTCACATTGACCGGCCGCAAAATGGCGCGTGCCGTTCAAGCCTGCGACAACATGAAAGCGCGCTTTGGCGTAGATTTGACCCCTGTTGAAGCATTCGATAACGATGCCCGAGCCAAGGCCATTGAATATGCAAATATCGTTTTTGCCACCGGCGCGGCAGGTGTAGAACTGCTTTCGGCCGATCAATGGCAGCATAATACCAACATTGAAATGATGGCCGATGCCAATGCTACGCCTCCTTTAGGCATCGGCGGAATAGAGGTAATGGACAAAGGGACTGTCCGCAACGGCAAAATCATCTGGGGCGCTATCGGTTTCGGATCGTTAAAGCTGGCATTGCACCGAGCCTGTATCGCAAAACTATTTGAGGATAACAAACAGGTTTTCGATGCCGAAAATATCTTTGCGCTGGCTAAGGAAATGGCGTAAACAGCTACAGAGCCTGACATGAGCGATCTAGAAGATCAAGCCGGCTTGGCATCAATAAGACAAGATGCTCTTAGCATTTTTCAGGCAGGCATAGCGGCGGCTGATCCTTACCAAGCCGTAAAACACTATCTTGCCCCCACGCTCTTTGGCAATTGTTCAAAAGTTCATCTTATCGCTTTCGGCAAAGCCGCCTGCGCAATGGCAAAGGCGGCTCAAGAAATCATTCCTGCCGGAATGCTGGCGAGCAGAGGCTTAGCCGTCACCAATTATGAGAATGTAACCCGCATCGACAATATCGATGTGATTGGCGCATCGCATCCGTTGCCCGATGAAACAGGCCTTAAAGCTGCGCACATCATTGCGGATCGTATGAAAAATACGCAAAAAAATGAACTGGTACTGGTATTGGTGAGCGGCGGCGGCTCGGCGCTGATCCCCTACCCTGCCGACCAAATTACCTTGCAGGAAAAGATTGCCGCTACCGATCTGCTGTTAGCCTCCGGAGCGACCATCAACCAAATTAACTGTGTACGCAAGCATTTATCGCGACTAAAAGGCGGTGGCTTAGCCCGAATGGCTGTGCCTGCCCATTTGCATGCGCTTATTTTATCCGATGTATTAGGCGATGATCTAAGTACTATTGCCAGCGGCCCTACCATTGCTGACAACACCACTTTCGCCGATGCCGTCGAGATTCTTAAAGCCAAAGGCGTTTGGGATCAGGCACCGATCAATGTTCGGCAGTATCTGGAACAGGGCAAACTGGGCATTATTGCCGAAACGCCAAAGCCGGGCGACGACGCGTTTAAGCATAATGAACATACCCTGATCGGCAGCAATGCGATCAGCGTTAACGCAATGCTGCAAGCCGCTCAGAATCAGAGCTACGAGATAAAACTGTACAGCAATCGTTTATGCGGAGAAGCCAGAGAGGAAGCTGAAAAATTGGTTATTCACGCCAAAGCGCTTACGATAAGCAAACCCACAGCCCTGTTGGCGGGCGGTGAAACCACAGTCACATTAAAAGGTAATGGACGCGGCGGCCGTAATCAGGAAATGGCGCTGGCTTTTGCGATTGCCGCCAAACAACACGGCCTAACCGGCAACTGGGTATTTCTTAGCGGCGGCACCGATGGCCGCGATGGCCCTACCGACGCGGCGGGTGGCCTTGTTGACCGATATACCATAGAACGCATGGCTCAAGCTGGCGTAAATCCGATCAATCTGCTTGAGAATAACGATTCCTATACTGCTTTAAAAACGTCTAACGACTTAGTGAATACCGGCGCGACAGGCACCAATGTCGCCGATCTGCAAATATTGCTGATACAGCCCGCATCTTAAATAACAAATATTAATTCAGGAGAACACCATGTTTAAAAAGTCCATGACCATCAAAGGCTTCGATGATGAATTGTTTCAGGCAATCGAAGAAGAACGTCAACGCCAGGAAGATCATATCGAACTGATCGCCTCTGAAAACTACGCCAGCCCACGAGTTTTGGAAGCGCAAGGCACGCAATTAACCAATAAATATGCCGAAGGCTATCCGGGCAAGCGTTACTACGGCGGTTGCGAGTTTGTCGATAAAGTCGAGCAATTAGCCATCGACCGCGCAAAAGAACTGTTCGGCGCCGATTACGCTAACGTACAACCGCATTCAGGCTCACAAGCTAACATGGCGGTATTCATGGCTTTAGTTCAACCCGGCGACACCATATTGGGTTTGAGCCTTGCCGATGGCGGCCATTTAACTCACGGCGCTAAACCCAATTTCTCGGGCAAAATCTACAACGCAGTACAATACGGCCTTCACCCTGAAACCGGTGAAATCGATTATGCGCAAGTTGAAGCCCTGGCACTGGAACACAAACCTAAAGTGATTGTCGCTGGCTTTTCGGCTTACTCACGCATCTGGGATTGGCAACGATTCCGCAACATCGCGGATAAAGTGGGCGCTTACCTGTTTGTCGATATGGCGCACGTCGCCGGTTTGGTTGCGGCAGGTTTATACCCTAACCCCGTGCCTATTGCCGACGTGGTTACCAGCACCACGCATAAATCCTTGCGCGGCCCACGCGGCGGTTTGATTTTGTGCAAGAGCAACCCGGAATTGGAGAAAAAATTCGACTCCAACATCTTCCCCGGCATCCAGGGCGGCCCGTTGATGCATGTGATTGCGGCCAAAGCCGTTGCGTTTAAAGAAGCCATGCAACCGGAGTTCCGCGTTTACCAGCAACAGGTCATCAAAAACGCCCAAGCCATGGCCGCAGTGTTTATGAAACGCGGCTTTGACGTGGTTTCCGGCGGCACCGACGATCATTTAATGCTGGTTTCGCTGATTGCCAAAGGAATCACCGGCAAAGCGGCTGACGCGGCCCTAGGCAAAGCACATATCACCGTTAACAAAAATGCCGTGCCTAACGACCCGCAATCGCCATTCGTGACCAGCGGCATTCGCGTTGGTACGCCAGCGCCAACCACACGCGGCTTTAAGGAAGCGGAAATGACTGAAATCGCCAATATGATGTGCGACGTGATGGAAAATATGGAAGACGAAAATGTGCTTGCTGCAGTACGCGAGAAAGTCAGCAATCTATGTGCGCGATTTCCGGTTTATAGTTAATGGGTAGATCGGGCACCCAAAGTAGGCGCTTTATTAATGTATGGACAGGAAATGATCCAGTCATTTCTCTGCATTTCCCACATCCCTGTGGGTCATGCAGGAGGTACGACCCCACGGATGGGGGAGGTAGAGCAACGCAAGGAGCGGTTGCCGAGAGCAATGCAGGAGCAATTGCCGAGACGACTGCTTTTCGTTGCTCGATATTTTAGCTGACGATGAAACACAGCGGGCAACCCCAAAATCCGCGCTGTTATTAAAACATAGGAATGTCGGACATAAACAGCATGCCCGCCCTACGAAACTTATGTAGCCAATGATTTACGACGGTTCAAGCTCGATACCGCCATCAAACCAATCCCCAACATCCATGCTGCAGCAGGAAGCGGCACCTCGGAAACATTAATAACAGGAGGAGGCGTGATACCGTTGCCACCACCGAAATAACCGCTGGTTATAGCGCTGCCGTCGATTATGAAACCGGCCACATGGGCGGCAAACCAAGCATTGCCTTGACCGGCATTACCTGAGGAAGCCGCAGCATAGCTGCTCGCCGTATCGCCAGCCACGCCAGTAATCCAGAACTCCAGCGGATTAAATCGCGTCACTCCGCTTCCAGCGGTGGCGCCAAAAAACTTGCCGAAGCCATCGAATTGATTAGGCGGATTTGGTACATTTCCAGACCATCCGGATGGCCCAACGATGTTCGCGTCTAAAAGCGTCGGCGCACCAACTGCCTGATTAAATCCGAATGCCTGAATGCCATAACTGGTATGTGTACCGAAGTTGAAAACTCCGTCAAGAATATTAACGGTAAATTTAACAGCGTTCGTGTCAGTACCGAAAGCCAGACCATCCTCGATCTTAACCGTGAGATAATTCACACCGTCACTCAACACAGAATCCACATTGGATTGATTCAGCGTATAAATTAAAGTAGACGCCTGGACTTCACCAGCCAACAGACTGCTCATTGCACCAGCCAATGCCAGCATTTTAAAAGTTGATTTCATAGTAATTCTCATCATAGTTATGTTTCCAAAACAAACAGTGATGCCCGCAGCACCGAATTCTTTCCAGATCTCTGTGCCCGACCCTCTCCATCACTTAGAAAGGCAACCCGACTATCTATAAACATCTCAACCCGATATTTGAGATTCGTGGCTTTCCGACCTCTGCCTCACGGCAGAGTTGGCTAATCGGAGTCTACAGCACCTAAATGACATTTCGATGTCAATTATTTTAATGGGCAATGAAACATGAAATAGACTCGATATAACCCTCATTCCCTACTACAATACCGCTCAGTTAGAAAAGATAACTTTCTCTTCTGGAGGGAGATGAATAAAAAAGAGATTTTTGAGATCCCTTTATAAACTTTAGAAATCATTAGACCATTGCTTACCGGCAATGGTTTAAAAAACGGTATCCAAATAGATACCCTGAAACTAGAAGTAACCCCATGACTATAAAAATAGCAATAGCACACCCTCCTCTTGACTGAGGAAGAGGTTGAATGCGCGCTGAAAAAAGCCAAAAATTTAGTGCTAAGAAACTGTTTTTTAAAAGTTTAATCTGCTAGAAATATCCATATTACAAGTTAGGAAACATTAATGTCCGATATAGAAATCGCACAAAAAGCCAGTATGAAGCCCATTATAGGTCTGACTAAAGAACAATTCGGCATTGATGCTGAACACCTTGACCCTATCGGTCATTATAAAGCTAAACTATCTCTGGAATACGTCAACAGCCTGTCCGATAAACAAGACGGCAAACTGATTCTGGTTACCGCGATCAGCCCTACCCCGGCCGGTGAGGGCAAGACCACGACTACGGTGGGCCTCGGCGATGCGATGAACCGCATCGGCAAAAAAACCATGATGTGCCTGCGCGAACCGTCATTAGGCCCGTGCTTTGGGGTAAAAGGCGGCGCGGCGGGCGGCGGTTACTCGCAAGTGGTGCCGATGGAAGACATCAACCTGCATTTTACCGGCGACTTTCACGCGATCGGCGTGGCGCATAACCTGCTGTCGGCGTTGATCGACAACCATATCAATCACGGCAACGAGTTGGACATCGACCCACGACGTATCCAATGGAAACGCGTTGTCGATATGAACGATCGCGCCCTGCGTCACATCGTGGTCGGCATGGGCGGCCCGGCCAACGGCTATATGCGTGAAGACGGTTACGACATCGTGGTCGCCTCCGAAGTCATGGCGATTTTATGCCTGGCGACCAGCCGGGGCGACCTTAAAGAACGGCTGGGCCGCATCGTGATAGGCTACAAATCCGACAAAGTAACGCCGGTTTACGCCAGCGATCTGAACGCTCAAGGCTCGATGGCGGCCTTGCTAAAAGACGCGATAAAACCCAATCTGGTGCAAACATTGGAAAACAACATCGCGATTATTCACGGCGGACCGTTTGCCAATATCGCTCACGGCTGCAACACCGTAACCGCCACCAAAACTGCGTTGAAACTGGCTGATTATGTAGTAACCGAAGCGGGTTTCGGGGCCGATTTGGGCGCTGAAAAATTTATAGATATTAAATGCCGCATGGCCGGACTCAAACCGTCTGCCATAGTGTTGGTCGCTACCGTAAGAGCGCTTAAATTCCACGGCGGCGTGATTAAAGAAGAATTGAACCAGGAGAATCTGACTGCCTTGGAGCAAGGCTTTGCAAATCTTGAGCGTCATTACCACAACATTACCCAACATTACGGCCTACCTTGTGTAGTGTGCGTTAATCATTTCACATTCGATACCGATGCGGAAATCGCCTTGCTACAACAAAAATGCGCAGCCCTGGGCGCAAAGTGCGTAGTCTCCAAGCATTGGGCGGAAGGCGGCGCGGGTGCTGAGGAACTGGCCGAGGTAGTCAGCGATATTGTTGATCATCGCGAGCCGGGATTTAAATTCGTTTACGATGAAAACTTAAGCCTCTGGGAAAAAATCGAAGCCATTGCCACCAAGCTATATGGAGCAGCAAACGTCACTGCCAGTCCCAAAGTGAAAGCGCAGTTGTCTGCATGGAATGCAGATTACGGCAAGTTCCCTATTTGTATGGCAAAAACCCAAATGTCGTTTTCAACCAACCCCAATTCCAAAGGCGCGCCTTCCGGGCATGTCATTGAAATAAGGGATGTTCGTCTGGCAAACGGCGCTGGTTTTATTGTAGCGATTGCCGGAGACATGATGACGATGCCAGGCTTACCTAAAGTGCCTGCTGCGGAAAGAATTGATATTGATAATAACGGTAAAATCACCGGCTTATTCTAAGCGCATAGGGGCTCAATATATTGAGCCCCTATCTATTTTTCTTTGACAGACCCAAAAATTCGGCTCGTTACACGCAGTGATAAGGAGTTGTTCGGACCTATTCCATTCTCATTCTGACCTCTGTGAGTGACAGTCTATTCGGAGTTCAAAGCTAGCTTTGAACCTAGAAAAATCAGTTAGCCACAGATTTACACAAATAAACGCCGATAATACATTGAGTTATGCAAGACTAGCGGTTCACCCAACGGGTGCCGCAAAGAACTCATGTAACTCATTGTTCACCTGTGTAAATCCGTGTCCATTCGTGGCTCAACTGCTATTTTCAGGTTGAACGGTTTATTGTACAAGGCAAGCCTTGTACTCCGGCATGGACACGAAGTATACCAAGGTAAGCTTCCTGTCCCCGGCAATTGTGTTTACCTCCCGCCGCTCGCTGAATCGTCAGCAAGAGCCGATCGGCACACCAGCTAACCCTTATCTCCTATATAATATTTAGCCACTCTTTTAACAACCTACCGCGTTTATGTATAGATATGAAGGCAGGATTATCCACGAAAGCCACGATGATGACGGCATTTTGGAAGTCGTCGAGTGCGATGGCGTAAGATCGCTGCACTTTGGCTCATTCCCCCGGCAAAGCAGCATGCTGCTGGCCGAGCCGGACAAACTGTACCTGAATTATGTGCGGGCCATGACCAGCTGGATGTTATTCAAACCCACGCTTGATGACGAGGCATTAATCATCGGCTTGGGCGGCGGTTCATTAACTAAGCATCTACTGCATCATTTCCCGGACTGCCGCTTAAAAGTCATTGAATACAGGGAAAGCGTAGTTAAAATTGCACGCAGTCATTTCGGCCTACCCCTAGACCCGCGCCTTAAAGTTATTGTCGATGACGGCGCAAAATATGTACGCCAACGAACAGAAAGCCAAAGCGAACAATACAGTCTAATGTTTATCGATGCGTTCGATCATGAAGGCATGGCGCCATCTATTTCTAATCATGCATTTTTCGACGCCTGCAAAATGCTATTAAAAAAAGACGGCATGTTAATCATCAATCTTTGGGGCGGTACCGGCAACTCTCTATTCAAACAAGTCGCTCTGTGGCTGGGCCGCACTTTCGATTGGAGAATTTTGTTTCTTCCGGTCAAGGGCCGGGGCAATATTATCGGCCTAGCTTTTAATGAGAATGCCCCGATCCATTCCATGAAAGATTTGAGAACCAGGGCTATCATTCTTGAACAGCTCTACCAGATCGAATTTATCTCTTATTTAAAAGATATAGCCAAACACAATTCCAGCGTCATCAACAACTCGATACAGAAATAATGTCTACCGCCTTACAAACTGAACCCAACCTTTTCAGCTACCGCTTATACTGGGCGCACCGCTTTGGCATTGCCCCTGTTTTGCCGATGAGCAAAGCTGAAATGGACGAACTCGGCTGGGATGCCTGCGATGTAATTCTGGTAACCGGAGATGCCTATATCGACCACCCGAGCTTCGGCATGGCGCTGATTGGAAGACTGCTTGAAGCGCAAGGATTCAGGGTCGGCATCATCTCCCAGCCCGACTGGACCAGCGCCACGGATTTCATGAAACTCGGTCGTCCGAACCTGTTTTTCGGCGTGACCGGCGGCAATATGGATTCTATGGTCAATCGTTACACTTCGGATAAAAAAATCCGCTCCAACGATGCCTACACCCCGAACGGCGCGGCCGGCAAACGCCCTGACCGTGCCGTCAATGTCTACTCGCACCGCTGCCGCGAAGCTTATAAAGATGTACCGATTATTATTGGCGGCATCGAAGCCAGTTTACGGCGCATTGCGCATTATGATTACTGGTCGGATAAGGTCAGGAAATCGGTACTACTGGATTCCAAAGCCGACCTGCTGGTTTACGGCAATGCCGAGCGCCAGATTGTCGAAATCGCCCATCGCTTGGCGAGCGGCGAAGCTATATCGGATCTGAAAGGTATTCGCGGCACCGTGCACTTTGTCAAACAAATACCGGAAGGCTTTGCGGTTAAAGACTCCACCGATATTGATCATCCGGGAGCGGTTATACCGCCGCAAAACCCTTATCAAGAAGCGCCGGCTTGCGATAAAAAACCTGCCGATAATACCGGCGAAAAAGTGATCTCGTTCCCAAGCTCCAGCTTGGGAACGCACAGGCAACTGATCAAAGATCAAAGAGCAAAAACCGTGATCCGTCTGCCTGCCTATGAAGACGTAAAAGACGACCCGATACTATACGCCCATGCCTCGCGAGTCATGCACGGCGAGACCAGTCCCGGCAACGCGCGCCCGTTGATTCAACTGCATGGAACTCGGCAAGTCTGGATTAACCCGCCTCCGATTCCGCTGACCACCAAAGAAATGGACGGCGTGTTCGACCTGCCCTACTCCCGCGTACCGCATAACGAATACGGCAACGCCAACGTACCCGCCTTTGAAATGATCCAGCATTCGGTTAACATCATGCGCGGCTGCTTCGGCGGCTGCACCTTCTGCTCGATCACCGAACATGAAGGACGGATTATCCAAAGCCGTTCGGAAGATTCAATCATCAAAGAAATCGAAGCCATCCGCGACACCTCGCCCGCTTTTACCGGCCATATTTCCGACCTGGGCGGCCCGACCGCCAACATGTACCGGCTGGCCTGCAAAGACCCGAAAATCGAGGCCGCCTGCCGCAAGCCGTCCTGCGTTTATCCCGGCATTTGTCCCAACCTGAACACCGACCATACCCCGCTGATTAAACTCTACCGTAGAGCCCGCGCTTTGCCCGGCATCAAAAAAATATTCATCGCGTCCGGCTTACGTTACGACTTGGCCGTGGAATCGCCGGAATACGTCAAGGAACTGGTTACCCATCACGTCGGCGGCTACCTTAAAATCGCCCCCGAACATACCGAACAAAGCGTGTTATCCAAAATGATGAAACCGGGCATGGGTACTTATGACCGGTTTAAAAGCATGTTCGACAAGTTTTCCAAGGAAGCCGGCAAAGAGCAATACCTGATCCCGTACTTTATCGCCGCGCATCCCGGCACGACCGACAAAGACATGCTCAGCCTGGCATTATGGTTAAAGCGCAACGGTTTCAGGGCCGATCAAGTGCAGGCCTTCCTGCCTTCGCCAATGTCAATTGCCACCGCGATGTACCACTCCGGCAAAGACACTCTGCATAAAGTCAGCCGCACCGTCGCCGACATCCCGATACCCAAAAGCGTCAAGCAGCGCCGCCTGCATAAAGCCTTCCTGCGCTATCACGACCCCAAAAACTGGCCGCTATTACGCGAAGCCTTAAAAGATATGGGCCGCAGCGATTTGATCGGCAACGGCAAGCAGCATTTGATTCCGAGCTTTCAGCCCAAAGGCACGATTGAAACGCCTGAAAAAATTCAACGCTTTAAAACCAAGCACACCGGACTGGACAACAACCGTTCTGAGAAAAGCAAGCCCCATCCGGCCAACAAAAACAAAGCAAAAAGAAAGCCCAAAAAGTACTAGCCAAGAAAAATTTGTTGTGTATAATACGCGCTTCTTCGCTGGTGTAGCTCAGTCGGTAGAGCAGCTGATTTGTAATCAGCCGGTCGCGGGTTCGATTCCCATCGCCAGCTCCATATATCAAAGGCCTAGGTGGAAACCACCTAGGCCTTTTTTATGCCCAGAAGGATGTGTATTTAGGTGTAAGTGCCATTATCTTTCTCGCGGATCAGAAAAATCGATACCGATAACTTCTACCCCATCGACGCCTTCTCGCAATTCAGCTTGTAATTCGACTGCACGAGCCTGAATACGCAGAACTAACTGTTCGAAGTTCAACTTTTCATTTGTTACAGGATCTTTCCAGCTACGTTTGGGATCAGTATTGCCGAGTACGTAAATGCCATGTCGAATAGTTGACGGCCTCAGATATTGACCCACCAATTGATTTTCAAGACGCTCCAAGAGCTTATCCAAACTCCAGTGCTTGAGGTTGGCAAGTTTAACCTCGATGGGTACAGAGTTGAGCTCTGGTCGATCAATTGTAATATCAGGTCGTTGCTCCAAATCTACTTCGTTCTCTTGGGTTACGACAAACCAATTCCGAGAGCGTTCGCGCAATTCCTGTGTAATAAATCCGCGAAGATCCTTTTCTAAATCGCCATCTCTAAGCTGTAGCCGGTTGGCAGCATTATCAGAACGTTCGATATGATCCTTGATGTCGTTGAGCAAGCGGTTAATTCTTCCGAATAATTGATAATCCGATCTCGGTTCGAAGCAATGTAGCGTCGTAAAAACTCTGATATCGCTCGCTTGCCAAGCAGTATCATCCGCTCTCAAGCCCTTACGGTTGTCTAGAAGATGCAACATCCAATCGCGTTCATTCTCTACAACCGGATCGTCCAATAAGATTCGAAGCACTATATCAGCTTCCGATCCTGAATGATTTTTTAATCTTTCCCATAAACCGGATCGTAAATCCTGGGCATGATCTCTCAATCCTGGCGAATAGGTTCCCTGATTAAACCGATCTATATCTTCTGAAGGCCTAATATACCGGCACACCAACGGAATAAACCGCAGCAACGCCGCCGGCTCGAGAGAAGACGATTGATCAGCTCCATAACGCACACCATAGTCATTAGCCATGGAAGCGCACAAGCGCAGCATCAATGCATCCGATTTCTTCGCTGAGAGTGTTTCAATCAGGTTTTCCAGATAATCTAGCGCTGCTAAGGCATTCAGTTGCAACCATATGTTCATCCAAGTGACCCACTGAGGCTGTTCACAGGAATACTGCCTGATGCGAATTTCGGCAAGTGTTTTGAGTTCATCGACGGCAGCGCAGCCGGGTCGCAAAATGGCCGACAATGCATATTCCAAGATCCTCGGATGAATAGGGTCTTTAGCACGTAAACAAGTCGAAATAACCTGAGTAACAGCTTCGACCGTATTATCCGGCCTAGCCAGTTTGGCGACTACATCATTAACATGCTCCAACTCCACTGGCAGATGCCACTCGCCATCCACGGCTACCCCCAACGATTTAGCGGCTTCGACTGGGCGTGATTCCACCAGAAATTGAAACCATTCGGGTAGACCGTTTAGTTCATTGCATGCGTAGCGAATCGCCAGATCAACTTCGTCCGCAGGCAACTGGGCAAAATCTAAACAACCTCCATGCCAAAGCGTTTGTAAACCGGCCAACCCAGCAACCACCCGATCATCTACAGCATGTTTGTCTGTTTTTTCATGTGGATATGGTGGAGCGAAAGTTTTCCAGACAACTGTACAACCTTGCTTGACCGACGCAACAACTGACTTGCTCCAGTCGTTCGTTAGACGCTCCCAATCTGAACCGCTGTATTGACTGCTATCTCTGTCTGCGACCTGTCTAGCAAAGTGACACAACGTGTTTGGATAGAATCCTTTTTGCAAATCGCCACGATGACGCCATAACCAAACCTTATCGTAAATTTTCCACTTAAATTGACTCAACCTGTAAAGACGATGATCCCACCAATATTTTTCCAACAATTTATTCCGGAATTGATAAAGCCATATTCTCATAACCGGAGCACGTAACCGGTTCCAGAAATTGCGGCGGCAGATCCTCAATAAGGTAAAGTTGCTCCCGGCATGCCGTAACAGCTGCCATGCCGATTTCACGAGCGAATCCTGATTATTCTGAAGTAAGTATGCTGCGGTTTCGAATGCTAAGCATCGGTCAGGCAAAGACAAATCGTTACCGGCCTCCGAAAGCAGCCAAGCCACATCGTCCTGTGAGATGGTAGTCGAATCATTGCGATAACCGGTAAGTTTAAAAATCTCCGGTTCCTTCCCATGCTTTTCCCTATATTTGCTAACGCGTCGCCAATATAGGCCACTCCTTAAAGCCACATTGCAGGACATTGCTTGTTTTATTAAATTGGCATCATGCTCTTTTTCTTTACGTAACAGATATGTGCTGCCATGACTGTGAGCTTGTTCGAGTACCAAAATAGCGGTTACCGCCAAATCAATTTCTTCATTGCTCGATTCAGGTATGGAAAGCAAGCGCTGGAGACAAATGGGTATCAGGTCGGTCAGCCAGATAAAGTGTTCTGATAGGTTGGTATGTTCCAGCAGAGGCGGTGATTTAACTAGCGCCAATATCCCTTCCAGCAGGTTTTTCGCATCGGCTGCCTTCAGTTCCTGTTCAAGTAATGGCCTGAGCCCATAGGAAAGATCAACTCCGTACTCTTTGATGGGCTGACTTTTCCGTATTAACTCCAACAATCCATCAACCCCAATCGCCTGCGGAAACAAAGCATCACATAAACAGCCTGTCAGCGTATTAGACATACCCGATTGACCGATGCACAATTGCCACAGTTGACGGCGATGTTGTGTATTGCCAATATCCCTAACTACCATGGCGGCGTATGTTTTTAAACTATCCGAACTAGTTGGCTCGGCAAACAGCTCAAGCGCTGCCGGAACGCAATCGAATAGTTTGCCGTCGCAAACGAGTAATAACAGATCGGCACGCAAACTCTCGCCTATATTCGAGTCCAATAGGTAGCGAGTGATATCGTCCTTTAACTCCTTATTGGCAAAACGCGCCAAAGCGGCTCGGTCCGCATTTAACCTAACCAAACGACGCCCTTGGTACCGCTCGATCAAAACACTCAACACTTGACGGCGATAGTCCAGCGGCAGTGATGCCGGATCACCGTGACGCAAATGGATTTCCGGTGCTGCTTCCAGCAACCATTGCCGTAGTCGTGACCTCCAAGGCTCATCGCCGGATTTCGCCAGCCAAGCCGCAACAGGCGCAAGAGTTGCGCGTAATGCGCGTTCACCGTCAATGCGTGCAAACAATAGCCCTTCCAATGCTTCTAGCCCACAGTTGTTAACCATCAAAGAGTCTATCCATGAGGCTGCCAGGAATTCCGTATGGTAGCGATGATGAAATGAAATTGCGCCATGGCTGGCTGCATCGAACAAGGCGCGATCAAGTAATGCTCTGCGCTGTTTGGCTGACCAGTTCTCCGGTAACACTGCGGCTGGCGAGATCATCGTTTTATCGGGCAATCCGCTGTCGTCGGCTATCCGTATTCTCAAATTCCGGCAAAATATCACCGCAGCCGCTAAATGTTCTGCGCCGAGACGGGCTTCTTTTGGTGTCAGCGGATCTTGCTTTTCCTTGTTTTCGACTTCAGCTAAAAGGCGCTGAATCATAAATTCCGATAGATCAGTCAGATTACTCAGTTGGCCTTTTTCATTCCAATATTCATACAAATGCCTGACATCCAGTGGTCGTCCCGCAAAAGCCAAAGCGTTATTCTCGTTTAGCGCATTGATGAATAGTTGCGGATTGCGGACACCTTGGGCTGCGGCAAATCGCTTTACCTGTTCAGCATCTAACGGCAGCAACGTTACGATCTTGATGGGTGGAGTTTCCGGTGTTTCGCCTTGTCTATCATTTGCCGAATCAGGCTTTCGGTAATTTTGCGGCTCGCCAAGCCGTTGAATGACGCCATGCTGATCGGTTTGCGGCCGCCATTCGCTGATCCGTGAACTTATAACAAAACGAGCGCGTATCATTGACGGACCGATAGCTTTTCTAACCCGGTCAAGGGCTGTAAAGAAATCGTTGTCTTGCTTCAATTTGGATTCGTCAACCGCATCCAGAAAGAATGTCGCATCGTAGGATTTGGATTTCCATTGGTCGAATCTGCGAGTTTCGTCATCGTCGAGAATGGCGGACACATCTTCATCGACCAGTCTATTCAATGGTAGAAAAAAATGAGTCGAACGGTGTTTTTGCTGTTGGGTGTGTAATTCCTGAGTTTTTCCGCTGCCGGGCTCACCCAAGATCACTACCAACCTGTGTTGCAACAACTCGTCCCAGGAAATGCCCTGCTGTAATCCATGAAAAGCGGCAAGGTAGCTACGTTCCGCTAATCGCTCAGGAGTTTCGGTGGGTGTATATTCCGTAAATCGGCGATCAAGTTCAATGTAATTGCCAATAGGGCTCATAAAATATCTGATGGAAAAACCGAGTTAAGTTGTGTATTTGATAGTTTGCTTAATTGATTGGTAGGCTGAATACAATGAAGTCAAACAAATTGCAGCCTGTCGCAAGTAAAATCTTCAAGAGTCATTCGCCCAGCTCACCGGCGTAACGCCAAACGTCATTATCCTATCCGCCGCCTAAACCAATCGACTCAACATGTGCCGAATCAGGGAAAATGCCGCTAGGGCTGCCATTATTTTTGGGGATAGGTTTTTATCCAGTGGCCTTGATTATAAAATCTCTATGTAATCCTTATCGTCTTGGCACAATGCCTGCTCTATGATGTGACAATTATCCAACAAGGTTTTAATAGTCGGCATCTTTGGTGGTCATCACGTAGCCGTTATCAATAGCATATTGGCGGATGGTTTTATCATCAGCCTGTTCCATACATATCAGCGCTACTTGCGTTGAGCCGGGGTAACTGTCTTGGATAAAAGGCACTATACGCCGTGATAAATTTTCATCAAGCAACAGTTTCATAATGCCTTGATGGTAATTGAACGGCGCTCCCGATCGGCGGCAAACAGCAAACACGCAGTAATATCGTCGTTGCTGAGTTCCGGGAAGTCGTCAATAATTTCATCACGACTCATGCCCTCAGCCAGCCAGGAAAGTACGTCATAAACCGTTATCCTAAGCCCTCTGATGCAGGGCTTGCCGCTACGCTTGCCGGGTTCTATGGTAATAATATCGTGATAGTCGATAGTCATTGTATTAACCTCTGTTTTGTTTGAGTGGGACAATTTCGGCGGATTGTTTTAGGCCTGCCGACTTTAACATGAAATAGGTAATGATCTGCATCGGTTGCCGCAATCGCTCCACGTTCAGTTGAATATAGCCGCTGGTCACGTCATCACCTTGTTTGTGATTCACCAGAGCCTTGACTGCAAAGGATGAAATATCCAGCGATTCGGCTATGGTGACAAAGGTTCGGCGTAAGTCGTGCATACTGAAAGGCAGCTCCGTTTTTTCAATGATTTTGGGTTTAAGCGTTCGAGCATCCAGAAACGCCGTGAATACCTCGCCCAAAGTGACCGTCTTGATTTTCTTCTCACGCTTTTCTTTTACTAGATCAATACCGACTGACATTTTACTCAGTTGCTCCATAGCTTTCGCTCCGGCCTGTTCGGCTGTCAGAACTGGATATTTACCCAGTGATAGGCGTTTGGTTTTGTTGTCGATACGTTTTTCAACAAACCAAGTCTTGGATGTTGTCCCGGCGTAAACGCCAAACTCCATCAAGTCGGCATCCCAATAAAATACTTGTCCTTTATCAGGGTAAGGCAGACTATCAACAAAAGTCTTGGTGATTTTTTTCTAATCTTCATCCTTCCCCCGCCAAAATTTGATAGGTAATTAATAGGCATATTATTTAAAAGCCATTCAAAGACCATCTGACTTAATTATAATAACAAACCTATATGTAACAAGGGCTAATAGTGCTATAAGGGTTTCGGGCGGAGTATTCGGCGAGCCTGGCAATGCGCTAGGTGATTTTCATTGGCGGGAGATTCCGTTCATCAATCCGCGCAAACAGCTTGCGTGTTTTTGGCGCGCTCCAAATAGCCTTCCCACTTCCGCGCGGTCAAGCGCTGGAACATCGGCACCACGGGGTTGAGTTCGATGGGCGGTGCATTCCAGTAGGTTTCATAGCTCAATAACTCTGCTTCCAGAGCGATGCCGTCTTCGTCGAGTATGGGTTTGAACACCAATGGCTTGGCAATATTCAACACCCATTGGGTCAGCCACTTCGGGGTTTTCATGGAAATCAACGGAATCTTCAGGGCATCGAAATAAAATAGGAAAAACACCCGCGTGGTCTTCTCGTTGATTGGCAGCATAAACGACCAATTCTTGATACTGTCGCCCGTGTTGGTCCATTGGTAGGGATACTCATAGCACAACTCGATGGATCGGGTATTGACCCGGTTGCGGTCAACGAAAACCCCGGAAATCCGGCCGCCGGCCATATAAGCGTCATAAGTCAGGTAAACCCTGTCTTCATCGGCCTCGTGATGAGTCAGTTTGGCATCGATGAAAGGCTTGTATTTACGGTGCAGGAAGGCATGGGAGAAATCGCAGATATTGTCGATCACCATGGAATGATGAGTGCGCCAAGTGTAATCAACGGCAAAGTTGGCCCAAGTGTCATCCCCGGTAAGTTCGGGTATGTCCGGAATCTTATGCTCGGAGGCCAATTCCGGATCGCCGGGGAACAACCAGATCAGGCCATAGCGGACTTGCACGGGATAAGTCCGCAGCTGTTTCTTGATCAACGGGTTGCCAAAGCTGTCGTGGGAGTAATCCTCCAGCCAGCCTTCCCTATTGTAGGCCCAGCCATGATAGGCGCAGCGCAAATTGCACTTGTCCACCGCGCCATGGGTAAGCTTTAGCTGACGGTGTATGCAAAGGTTGCGCATGGCCGCGAGTTCGCCGTCTTCGCCGCGATAAAGCGCAATCGAGGTATTCCAAAAAATCACCTCTTTGACCTGGCCTTTTTTTACTGCGCTATCGTATTCCACTACGTACCAGCGGTCAGGGTCCATTCCAGCAGCGCGGGCCTTTTGCCGAGAATTTTTAGCTTCCGCAAAGGAAGGAGGTGGGGATTTCGTCTGCACGCTGTTCATCTTCGGGACTCCGGTTCGTGGTTAAGGAAGGATCGATTGTTTACTTGGCAAGGGTGATCAAACCCCTGCGTACGAAATCCTCATAGGCTTCCTGCACTGCCTGGGATAATTGGGTGGGCTGGTAGCCCAATTCTTGTTTCGCCTTGTCATGGTCGGCCCGGCGCCGCATCTGGAGCAAGCGCACTGCGCCCGGCGTAAAGCGTCTGGGTAAGTTGGGGAATGCCCTATACCAGGTCTTGTCGGTCACTTCGGCCAGCATGGCCATCAGGTATGGCGACAGCCGCAACCGGGGCAATGGACGGCCGGTGGTTTCCCTAAACAGCGCCATCAGATCGTCCACGCTGGCGTAGGCGGTGCTGAAGATGTACTTCTGTCCTGAACGCCCATGCCGCATGGCTAATACATGACCTTCAGCGATATCGCGGCCGGATACGAACTCAAAGCCTCCGGGAATATAAGCGCGCAGATTGCCGTGAGCGTAATCGATCAGTACGCGGCCCATGCGCGAAGGCACGTAATCGTGGGGTCCGATGATAGCGCAGGAAGTAGCGACTACTACATTAAGACCGTTGGCGTGTGCCTTAAGACACTCATGCTCGGTGAGATGCTTGGTAAGGCCGTAAGGCAGATGGCGTTCGAAGGGATAGAACGGCATGCCCTCGTGGCTGGAACGGTCCGGCTCGTAGCCGGTGGCGCTCAGCGATCCGGACACTACCACCTTGTCGACGCTGTGGCGTTCGGCCGCCTGGAGGATATGGATGGTACCGCGGACGTTGGTATCGAATATTTCGCGCTTATGGGCCGCATTACCTTCGATGGTCGAGACCAGAGCGGCGCAATGATAAACGCGGGCGCAGCCGCGCACGGCGGCGGATACTGCCTCGCTGTTGCGCAGGTCGGCAAACACACGCTCCACGTCGAGACCTTCCAATGCGTCGTTGCCGCGTTCGGAGCGCATCATCACCCGCACTTGCTCGCCCTCTTCGAGCAGGCGGCGCACCAGGTTAGCGCCAAGGTGTCCGGTGGCACCAGTAACGAGCGTGATTCCAGCGCTCATTGCATCAGCCCGAGGTAGCGCCTCCGAGGAGGGAGACGACAGATCAAGCCGGGGAATTCAGATGCCATAGGGCTTGTTTTAAAATCGGTTTGGCAAAATATCATAGCCATTGCGTTATTCTGTCTTTTGCAATTCAGTTGTAAGTTCATTTTTAATGTTTCCAACCTTTTATTAGGCAACAAGCGGTTTATGGCTTCAGCGGATCGTTTCATCCGCAAACAGCACAGCTCAAGGCCGTTGAACATTTGCGCCATAACCGGAATAAGCACGGTAATTTATTTTTTCGAGATAATGATAAAAAAGCACTGCCAACGGAACCTCGTTTTTTAACAAGGGCTTAATGATACTAATCGCATCCGAAAGCAGTTTTAACGCCTTGGGTAAATTCGAAATGCTGTGCTGCACTAAATTGCAGGCGCCGAACGCTGTCAAAAAACAAAATTGTTTCATCAACGTGTAATGGTTCCTGTTCAGGCCGGCCAGCATGGAAATCGACTCTTGCGCATTCATACCGCCGCATTGCAGATATTTGAATACCGCCGTTTTAAGCAAATCGTTAGACATAACACCGTAGAGTGCATTAGCAAGAATATTAAGATTGGCATTGGCGTGCTGTCTTTCCCGATAATAGGCTTCGATTTTTTCGTGAATCAAATCGGTATTACTGAAATCAGGCATAGCCAATAAATGCGCGCTCAATATTTGGATATCCGAAAATACCGCTGTCAATCCGCCGCCCGTTAAGGGATGGCGCATATTCAGCGCATCTCCCAGCAGCACGGCTCCTTTCCGTATGATGGGTTTTGCCGCCATGTAATGGTTGGGCATGACCTTAAATCCGCCTTCCTGCAAGGCTTGTTGATAGCTGTTACGCATACAATCAGGGATATAAGGCGTCACATTGACATCCAAATGGGTTTGTATCAACTGCTTTTTGGGAAGCTGTTCGGCTGGAAAATCGATTAACAGCCTGACTTCATAACTGGAAATCGGATAACAAATGAACGGCGTCGGCCCTGATAAAAACACATGGCCATGTTTTGGAAAAGGCGTTTCACAATCTTTTAAAATCAAGCCGATAAAGTAAGACGTTACGGTTTTTTCATTATTGCTGAGATGATCTCTAAAGTTTGAAAAGAACCCGTCACTGGTAATGGTCAAAGCCGCATGTATGGTCTTAATCTTGGACGTAAGCGAGTCCCGGTAACTGATGCCGGTAATCTCGTGCCGTTCATTTTCCTGAAGTTGTAATGCTTTACCATGAATTTGCGTAACCGTTGTATTTTGCAGCGCGGAAGCCCTGATTTGCTGCAAAAACCGGCCATTGTGCAAGCCCATTCCTTTACAATGGTTAGGATAAGGAATGGTGATTCTCTCGTCGCCTTGCAGGATGGCGTAGCCTTCAACCGGCTGCGCATCAAAGCCGTCCAGTAAATGCCCAAGCCCCATCTGCTTAAGCGACAACACCGCTCCGGGTTGCAACAATTCACCGACAATGCGTTTTTTTTCTTCAAAGGACTGATCGATTAACGCGATCCTGACACCTTTGGGAGCTAGATAAGCGGCAATAGTTGCCCCCGCCATGCCTGCGCCGATAATACAGATATCGAACCCTGATTCTTCCAAGTTACTTGAGGTACGTCTTTTAAACTGCAGTAATTGTTTTATCATTTTTGGACGTCCAACTTAAAGTGTCGATTCAACGCCCAGATAGGAAAGATATTCCTATAATTGGCGTAAGTTATCATGCAGTTGTAGTTAAATACGCCGGAAATGTTTTCCTGGGGCCAATCGCCGATGTCGGTCTGCCTGTTCAGCAACACGTTGATACCCGTTTCGGTAACTGTCTTATCGCCAAAATCAGCGGCCATCAGTGCCAGCAACGCCCAAGCCGTATTAATCACTTGAGACGAGCCAGCTTCGGTATAAGTCAATGTCGAACAGGATTTAAACGTCTCTCCCCAGCCGCCATCCGCTTTTTGCTTGCCGGCTAAAAAATCACAGGCCTTGCTAATACTGGCCGTTAAGATCGTATCGTCATAATAGCTTTTACCCCTAGCCTTACTGAGCGCTTCCACGCCAAACCAGGTCGCATAGGTGAAACAGACCGCCCAGCCGCCGTACCAGGAGCCATCCGGTTTTTGTTGCTTAAGGATAAAATCGATTCCTGCCCTTATGGCTTTGCTTATTTCGCTATTTTTATAGGCTGGATAAGTTTCCTGAACTTCCATTAATGAAATAACGCAAGCCGCAGTACATTCCGTCCAGGAGTAATCGATCATAATGTCGGCGAACACTTCGGACGGGTTGAGTTTTTCCAACCATTTTGGTGCGCGAGTTAGTTCATACGTTGCCCAGCCGCCATCGCTATTTTGATAAGAAAGGAGTGTGTCTACGGCCTGTTTGATGCGCTGATCGTCAATCGCCGGTTTAACCAAGCCGGAATGATGAACGGCCAAACTGGCGCTTAGACCTTCGGCCGTGCAATCGGCAACCGGCCAGCCGTTTTCTGCCGTTGAAAAAGGCCAGCTGCCGATCATCGGATGACGGAAAAACTCGGCATGCGTCGGGTGTTCAGCCTTGACTTGCGACAGATCGATAAACCGATAGCTTTTTGCGATAGTCGCAGGAAATAGTTTGCCCAAGTCGCTTTCCAGCATGGCGCGGGTTGCAAAAGCGGTATCCCAAAGCTGCGAGCCGTTGTAGCCGTTCATTTTCATGCCATCTTCGGCCACCCATAAATAATCAAACCAGCGCGCCGCATGCTTTTTGAATTGCCCGGAATCCTTGCCGTAGGCATGCCAGATACAAATGGAATTAATGGCTTGATTGACGGGGCCTATATTGATGTAGTTGGTTTGCTGATCCTCGGCATTAATATATTTTAAAATATAGTCCGTGGACTTTTTTCTTAACCAGGTGGATTTGAACTTTTCGTAGTTATTGGTAAAAAAGTTCATCCACTTCAGCACCGGAGACGGCGTCGTGTAACAGTCTTTTTCGCACACGGCATTGCGTTGTTTCCGCCAGTCAATCGACGCGAAATCCTCGCTATAAATTTCCTCTCTTAAGGACAAAATCAATTCATTTTCGGGCGCTTTAATTCGCTGCGCATAGCAATAGGCCATCGGCAAGTAGACCATGCGGGTGTGACACCAGTAACGCCATGGGTGGACCGGCAGCCACCGGGGAAACAACCATATTTCAGGAAACAGGCTGTTAAAGCCTTGCCAGTCATATAAATTCAGCACCGCCAGATAAAACTTTCCCCAGGAGGGAATGCCGGTCGCACCGCCATTGTTTTTGATCCACGTCCTAGCCTGGACCAATTGCTGATGATTTTTATCGACGCCAAGAAGACGCAATGACACATATTGCATGACGGTGCCGAACATCGTCGATTCGCCCTCGATATGCATGCCCCAGCCGGCATCTTTATTTTGATGATTGAATAAATAAAGTTTCATCATTTCCCGGTGCGCTTTGGGAAACGGTGTGTCTGAAATATAAGAGGCGATAAGCAGGCCGGGCAAAAGAAATAGCGGGCCGCCGTAATCACCCGGCCAATGACCGTCTTCACTTTGCAAATAAGAGTAGTAATTCATTCCCTTGATAAGCGCATCGATGACTTTTTGCTCATAGGGGTTCTCTAACTGCGGTATTTGCCCGGTAAATTTCTGGAACTTCGTGTCAGTGGCTGTATTTCTGAAAACCTTGTCGCCGGAATTGGGATTGCCGGATTTATCAAACTGAAAATCTTCCGCAAACTGCGCTATTTCTTGCTCTGTAATGTTATCGACATTTTGTAAATGTGCATCGATATCGTTCGAGCTGGGCTTGAACGCCCAAACTTGCCGTCCTTCTTCAGTGAGTAGTTGCCAGTTTTTCCAACCAGATTTTATATTCAGCATAGGTTCCTGTGTATTGACTATTATCTTGGTTAAACGCCAGATGCCATGCTTGAATGGATGGATGAATGGCAACGATATTTTTAATTTATTTATTAAGCAGAGCAATACGTAACATTACTAGGAAGCCTTTCATTTTTTTCAATAAACCGGGGGGGGTGCGCAAACGCTCATGGCCTGGCAGCAATTGCCCTTTGGCCAATTTACCTATTTTTCTTTTCACGGCCGGATCGAGCTTACCGTCAGCGGCTAATTCGAAAAACAAGGCTTTCACATTGCCTAAATCAAAAAAATCCCGTTGCCATTCCCATTTGTAATTGCCGCCATAGCGAAACCAGGAACCGCCTATGCCTGCGACTTCATAATGCGTGCCGTCTTCCCGCAGCGCAGGCGACACCTGTCGCCAGAGGCCAATCACTTCGCCCTGTTTTTCATCGATTAATATGCGGTGGTACGGATAGCGCCACTCTTCAAAGCCTTCCATTTGCACACCTAAAGCCCATTCTTCTATTTGTTTGCGGCTGCGCGCGACAAACTCTTCATTAGGCCCGATATTCCAGCGATATTCTGCGTCGTCGGTATACATCGCGCCCAAATATTTAGGCCAGTTGCCTGCTTTTTCAGCGTCACGATTCGCCTGCAACCAACGTTCAACCATTTCTTCAAGTTCTGCTCTGGGATATGTAGTCATTATTTGCCTCTTTTGTGTGTTAGGGATTTGGTTAGAAATAACTCCTCACATGGATCGAATAAAATTTTTCCGTTCGCCCTGAGCTTGTCGAAGGGTGGGCGGAAAAATTTCGGCCTACCGCGTCAAGCCGATCATGCCATTCGACAAGCTCATGACAGGCTTCGACAGGGCTCTCCTGAGTTTATCGAAGGACTCAGCACGAACGGCTTGACGGCCAAAAATAGTGATTTCGCTAGTTCCCAAGCTCCAGCTTGGGAATTCAGTGTCGGAAGCTCCAGCTTCCCGCCTTTATACGCTACGTTGTTATTGAGGTGTCGCTGCCGCGACGCTTATTTGAATCGGGTTCCTCGCACCCGAAGGCGAGTTACTTTCTTTTGCTTCGCCAAAAGAAAGTAACCAAAGAAAAGGCGACCCGTTGCCCGCTTGAATCGTGCGCTCCTCGCTTTCACCGGGGGCTGCCAGAAGGGCCATCCTTGGCCCTCTGGCAACGAGCGGCTTCCTGCCGCGCCCCTAACGGGCATTATCCCGGCGAAAGCTCCGGTGCTCGGCGCGGCAAACGGGACACAATCCGTACCCTAGCAAATTACTACTGCTCAACAGCTATTGTTTAACTATATGATTGATCTTAAATAACTGATAATTGCTCTAGTTGGATTTAATTTTAATCGCCTTGGCCGGGCAGTATTTTTCGGCTTGTTGCGCTTTTTTCAGCAACTCCAGCGGCGGGTTCTCTTGCAAGACGGTTACATTCCCTGCATCGTCTACCTGAAAAAGTTCAGGCGCTTCAGTCATGCAGGTTGCATGGCCTTGGCATAGCTCTCTGTCGATTGTTATTTGAAAGTGCGGACCTGATTGCACTCTTTCCTGGACGATGTCTGTCGTTGACCAGACAGCAGCTTCTTTAATGAGCGAGCGTTTTTTGTATCGAACACGGCAAGGCGATAGCGGTTGCACGACCATTTGAGTGAAGTCATCCTGATAAGTATCCTTGTTATCGATCAGTTCAAAGGTATATCGGCGCAGCAAAATGCTGAAAATGGCTTTGAGTTGCAGCATCGCAAAAGCATTGCCGCTGCATTTGTGTTTACCGCCGCCGAAGGCAATCCAACTAAAAGGCGCGGCATCTTCCTGGCGGGTTTCCGAGTAACGATCGGGATCGAACTTTTCCGGGTCCGGAAAAACATCCGCAATGCGATGCGATACGCGTGGCGAGGCGCAAACGTATTTTCCGGCTTTGACCGTGTAATCTTTAAACTGAAAGTCTTGCATCACCTTGCGAATTAAGAATATCAACGGCGGATGCAAGCGCAGCACTTCCTTAATGACATTTTCCAGTGCCGGAATTTCCCGTAAAGATTGAAAAGTCACTTCGCCATCGGCACCGAAGTGCGCATCCAGTTCATTCAGTACCTGCGCCAACTGTTCAGGCCGGCGCGCCAATTCCAGCAAGGTCCAGGCGGCTGTCCCTGCTGTTGTATGATGCCCTGCGAAGATGGTGCCGATTAGCATGCCGGTTATTTCATGAGCGGATAAGCGGCTGCCGTCGTCATAGCGGGCATCAATGAGTAATTGAAACGCATCTTCGCTTTTTTCCGGTTTCTGTGCTCTTTTGGCAATGATGCCGGTGACTAGTTCCTGAAGTCTTGCGCGCGCTTTATCACGGCGGCGAAATACAGGTAACGGCAAATAGGGAAAAACAAAGGCCAGCGGATTTACGCCTTTTTCAAGATCGTGATAGATTTTCGCAAACTCTTCATTCAGTTCGTAACGGAACTCATCGCCAAGCAGGCAGTGGCTGGAAGTGTAAATGGTGAGTTCCTTCATAAACTCAAGCAAATCAATTTCACCGCTATCGCCCCAATCGGCAATCATTTGCTCGACTTCCCGGACGATCACTTGGGCATAGCCGCGCATCGGTTTATCGCGCAATACCGGCATCAGCATCTTAAGCTGCTGGTCTTTTTTATGCGGCGGCGCGTCAAAAACCACGCCCTTGCCAAAAATAGGCGTCATGATTTTATACGCCTGGCTTTGGTCCAGCTGAGCGTCGGGCGCGCGAAAAAAAGCTTCATTTGCTTCAGGGCCGGTCATCAGCACCATTTTTTGATGAAACATGCGGAATTCACCGATTTCTCCCAGTTTATTCCTGAGTCTCATCATGTAGTCGAAAGGATTTTTGCCGAATTCAAGCATGTGCCCTAGAAGAGGCAATGCGCCGGGCATTTTAGGAGGCTCTTTGCCGGACAAAACGTTTTTTTGGGTATTAATTGCAACCATAGCTCGCTCCATCTGATGTATTTGTGCATTAGATAACGCTGACGCTATAAATTCCTATTTCCTCGGAAAGCGTTAGCATTCGAACTCAACAATAAACCTCATTAAATTTATATTCAATCAATCATGAAAAAATTCTCTTTTAACACTCCAGGCAGCGCAGGAAAAACCATGCTGCCAGCGAGAGGTTTGAGCGAATATAAGCTGTAAAAATCTGATCTGACTTAGCGAAATCAAGTTCGGACTTATTCTGACATTATTTTTTAAATAATTGATGTTACGCATTGTCCACGAAAAGCACAAAAGGCACGAAAAAATACCTGCTGTAGGTTTGTCGCGGACAGCGCTATAGCCGGCATTCATTCGCATACTCCACGGTTAGACCTTCCAGGTTTTAAAAACCTGGAAGGTCTGCCTATCGGCGCGTTTCTCGCCTAACGCCAAATCAAGAACTATCGGAATGACGAGAGCATCCTATAGTTAGCGCACCTTATCGCGTTGGAGTCGAAGTTAAATCACCTTGACTCCGAAGGCTTCCAGTAATCTGATCAGCTTGATCAACGGTAAACCTATCAACGTATTCGGATCGTCACCCTCGATTCGCTCAAACAATGCAATACCTAAGCTTTCCGCTTTAAATCCGCCCGCGCAGTTAAAAGGCTCGTCAAGATCGACATAGTGCTCGATTTGCTCTCGCGATAACACTCTAAACGTTACGGCGCAATGATCACAGTCGACTCGATGTTGCCCGTTACGACTGTCGTAAACACAGACGCCGGTATAAAAGTGCACCGTTTTACCCGAGGCAGCCGCCAATTGCGCAATAGTGTTTTCGCGGGAGCAGGGTTTGGTTAGCGGTTTGTCTTCCAGCATCGCCACTTGATCCGAGCCGATAATCAGGTGTTGCGGAAATTTAGGCGCCAGCGCTGCCGCCTTTTGCAGCGATAAACGCATTGCGGTCTGCATTGGCGCTTCATCGGGCAGCGGCGTCTCATCGATATCCGGGTTAGCCGTATCAAAAGTAAGACAGAGTTTTTTCAATAATTCGCGGCGGTACGGCGAACCCGATGCGAGGACCAATTTAATGGCAGTAGTCATAATGATAAGTATCTAAAAATTATAGAAATCTGAGCCCAATCCGGCATTTCAGAAATAAGCTTCAAGCTCGACTTATACTTGTTGAATAAGTCCTATCGTCTTGGATCGGCCAAAAGCGGTAGATCGTAGGGCGGTTTCGCGCTAGCAAACCGCCAACAGTAGGCGCTTTAGGCGACGCAGAATATCCGATCGATTGGACATAAAAAATGCCGATTGGAACAATCCGGGCGAGAATCAGGTTCAAAGTACTTTTCATGGCGGATTGCTACGCGAATCCGCCTTACAGCGTTAGTGAAACAAATCTGGCGCAGCTTATACAAACATTGACGAAGTACAATCAGGCCAAACGTGAACAGTAGTGTCATTCTCACGGCGAAATGCTCGTACTGGTCCATCTTGCGATATAACGAAAGCTATCGAGCCTGGGAGTGCAGATACAAATTCAAACGCAGATCTATGGCGCGTACCATAACGGTTAATTTCAAACACTGAATTAGCGGGGCTATGACCATATCCATCTGGTCCGATAACTGGCAAGAGAGTTGATGGTGGAGGAGTGAGGGTTGCACCAAAAGCAACTACTTCAAAACTAAAAGTTATTAAAAGAGCCCCATCAATCGCAGAAAGTTTTGCAATACGTTGAATAGTTTCATTGGCAATTTTGCGATAGGCTATACTCATCAACATATTAGCTTGTAGGCTTTCAATCTGATTGCCTCTATTCGTCCCCTCTGCCTCAATACATTTCTGGAGTGTCGCTTGAAGTCCATACATTCCATTCACAACATATTTACTCTTATATAGACATGAATTTGGTGGTATGTCTGAAGGGATAAATATAATTGAACCACCATGGCTCCGAATTGAAGCCTCGGACAATATTTGTTGAATTGCATCTCTAGCATAAAGCCAATATTGGTTCCCAAAGGTACTGAATAGTGGATCGCTCTGGATTACTGCGTGGACATGTTTACCCAAAGAATAGCTTGTAAAGGGTGTTGGTGATGCTGCAACAAAGTATCCAGCTTGCAGTATTCCAACTTGTGCCCTTCCTCTGGCAATGGTTAGTGCAGCTCTGCCTTTTGATATAACAGTAAAATAGTCGGGGAGAAAGTTTGCTCCACCGTCAACTCCAACAGGAATCTCAGTAAATCTATTTAGGCCCGGCGCATGAAATATAATTCCCCAATAAGAAAAACTTTTTTTATTTGCCTTCCATGTTACAACAATTGTGGTCAATTCTGGCTCAAACGCTCCCGCAAGTTTCACAAGGGTTTCGGCTGAGAAGTCGCTCGATAACTCTAATTGTATTGGAGTAAGCATTCTTGGATTTTGGGGGCTAGCAAGCTCTTCCTCTGAAACCAACGCGACAGAGAAACGAGCTTGTTGTCCTTCTTCATCCCTCAAAGTTGCAAGAAATGCAATATCAATGAACTCTTTTATAACATTAAACGGCGGCAATTTTCGTTCAGATAGCCCCACAGCATTTCGAGTTTGGGCTACCGTCCACGCATCGATAATTTGTTCTGCGAACTTCGGGTCTAACATTCGCTAATTAACAATAGTTTAATAAATATCCTATAGCTCATATTTATTCGTATCAAAAAACTAGTGATTAGAAAGATAAGGAGTAAAAAAGGAGGTAAAATTTATCATGTCTGTGATAATTATAGTTTCTGTCAATATTACCGATACAGGAACGATGTAGGCCCAACAATACCTTATATAGGCGACCATATAGCGATATAATCGCACCAAGCCTGTTATTGAATAGTCATCATTCATCTCAAGCACACAAAAATCGTAATCTATTCTCTCGTGATTTTCTGAATCGGTGACAATGTAATTGTATTTTCTGTGATAATCCTCTAAAGCTAACTGGGCGCCATTTTTTTGCTTTAATTCAGTTCTTAATTCTCTTATTAATTCTTTCAGCTTATTTCCGCACTCGCTTAACACTTGAGCTCTAAGATCATACCTAGCTGTTGAATTTATTGTGGAGTAAACCAGAATTGATACAGCAAGAAAATCTGCATCATGTTTAACGCTTTGTCTGAATATGCTAGCTTTATCTCAGCATTTTGTATCAAAGGTATAAGGATAAGCCCAAGGGACAAAATTGTTGTTGTAAAGAATGAAAAATCACCCTGTTTCTTCAAGCGTTGCGCTGCATGAAACCTACATCTTGCTGTAGTTCTCATGCTGTTAAGTAATTTTTCACCCGGATCATTAATACTTCGCTCCATGGGGTATAGGCTGAAAAGCCATTTAGAATAAATATCATAAGACATAGTTTATTAATAAATATTAGAGGTTAAATTTTACATATTAACTAGCATGAAGCCCGCGCAGAACTCGCAACCCCAATTAACGATAGAGTAATCGAAGGAATGTTGGCTTCGAAATGTGCGTTTACACAAGCTAATCGCACCTACATTTTGAATGACAGTTTATTTGTCATTTCTTGTCTTTGCAAATTAAGTCATATTGACCGGACAGCGTCGAGCCGAGACAATCGCTGCCAGGTTAAATCCAAACTAAAACATGAAACTGACAGATGAGTGCAGATTCTTACATATAAGTTACGGTCCTCACCCCGCTTTTTCCAATCTCCTCATCTCGACCGGTGAAACCCTTCCTTTCGAGGAAACCTTGTCGTACACCTCGTCGAAGGCTTGCCGGCAATGCGGCAACCGCTCCCGCAACAGGTCATAGCCGGCATGATCGAACATCATCCTGAAATCTTCCCTGCTCATGAAGGTTCTTGCATACAAGGCTTGATAGCCCTGATGTTCGATGACAAATTTTTCCAGCAACGGCAAGGCGACGGCATTATCGAAGCCTTTCTTGCCCGGAGTGCCGTAGGCCCCGATATCCACGTACATTTCGTCCACGGAGCCGTCCTCAGTCCTGAAAGGATGCACAAAGCCCGAACGGCCGCCTTTATCCTTGATCGTCATCGGCGAAAGCCATAACGGATATAAGCAAAAATGCGCGTCGAAATACTCAATAGACTGTTTCAGATACCGGATCGGCATCAGCATGTCCTGAATCACATGAAATTTTTCCCTGAGCCGCTGGGTGGTTTGCGTTTCCGTGAATTTCAGTAATTCGATCCGGGGAGGCACGGCCCAGCCCAGCAACGCCCTGAATACCGGATGGTTTCCGAACGGAATGATTTCCTCCATGGCCCAGAAATAACTGCGGGTATGTCTGTGATAATAATCCCGCACCGGCACATATTCGACGCCCTTCTCTCTTCGCTCCAGGTAGGTTTGGACATGTTTGTAAAACCAGGGCTTGTACCATCGCCCGATGGCGTTCAAAGATCCGTCCGGGCCTACGGCATCGACGAAATTGCCGACCATAATGACTGCCCGGTCGCGGCCGTAAACCAGTCCTTCGACGAAATCGTTTTGTTCGGTATCGCGGCTGGCTTGCTCGAAAACGCTGACCATACTATCAAGGGTATAGACAGGCCGGTAGCTAAGACGGATATACTTTTTGACTGGAACGACTTTCAATTCGGCAGCCACCAGAAAGCCCAGAGTGCCATGGCTCCACGGAATCTGGTAAAAAAGATCGGGATTTTCCGAAGGAGTGCATTTCAGCAGCTTGCCTTCCGCCGTCACGATCTCGAAGGCTTCGCAAATGTGCTGGAACAGCCCATATTTGTGGCTGCTGGTTTCCACGCCGAATCCCATGATCAAACCGCCCACCGTCAAACTATCCAGTTCCGGCACCACCGGCAGCGTCCAACCTCGGGATATCAGGCTGCGCGAAATCTGGCCCATGGTCGCCAGCGGCTCCACCCGAACAATTCCGCGATGTTCGTCGATTTCAAGTATGTCGTACATCCCGATATCGATCTTCCGGTGTGAAAGCTTGTATTTAGGCACCAGCTCGCTCATGGTTTTCCAGCCTGACCTTGCGGTGCAAAGTTTTTGTTCCGCCCCTTGCATTTTCCAGTCCTCGATTTGCCGGATCACCGCTTCAACCCTGGCGTCGTGTTTTGCGGGAGCACTGTTGAGGCGAAAAGAAATCCAGTTGCGGACGCCGGCATAGGCGCCATAGGCCGCTGAAACGGGCAGGAGGAAAATGGTGGCGAATATTCCGCGGTAATGGGTTAGTACGTATTCGAATATCTGCTCGATTTTTGTCATTCGATTTATCCTAAATTATTCGGTTACGGAGGTGGTCTGAACAATGAGCCGAGTAGAAAGGTTGTCATCAAGAATGTGTCTTCGCCGGGAATAATGGTTTTATTGGTGCAGGTAACAGCCATTCGCCTGTTTTTTTTGGCCGCTAAAACTAACGAAGCTGAATACTTGATAACCCAGTGATTGGGCATGGCATGATCAATGTCACCCTCCTTTCATCCAGAATT
>NZ_SCTW01000076.1 GCF_004322395.1 Methylobacter sp. | reverse complement strand
GCTGAATGAATTTAAGTTTTTTGATGAAAAATATGAGCCTTTATGAAACCTGTCCAACCCTGCGCTCAACCGGAGCGCGATTATAATGCGGTTTTATCTTTCAGCTTTCCGTGCCGCGCCCGGTTAGCTCTACGTTGGGCGTCAAAAGCAGCTGAGTAGTGACCAATGACCCATATAAGCAAGCCATTTCGCTTTAAGGAAAACCAGCCTGTCACTTGGTTCCATAAGGTCGATGCTCTATCAAATCAGTACTGCCTGTATTGTCATAGACCAGTTTGCACAGGCGATGTTGCCTGGAATAAAGAACATTTGATTGGTAGATCCTTTGTCCCGGATGGATCGCTTGATGGCGGAAGAGCATTCAATTTCATCTTCCGTGCATGCGTTGAATGCAACAAAGAGAAAGCTGAAGCCGAGAGACACATTTCTAGCGTTTCGCTATTCACCTCTCCAGGCCGCGTTGATGAAAACGTGAACGCTCTTGCTAATAGAAAGGCAGCGACGGATTTTCATCCAATTCAACAGGGCAAACTAGTCAAAGATGCTTCCGTTGAGAAATCTATCGAGATAGCTAGAGGAAATATCAGCGCCCAATTTGGTCTGGTCGGGCCTCCTCAACTCGATCCGTCATACGTTCAGTTATTGGCATTTCGGCACATTCAGGGGTTCTTTTCACTGATCACTTCTGATGACCCGACGGTCGCAGAAGGCACAAGATTGCTACCCCACGAGCATTGGTGGTTTGGTGGTAGCTACCCGCACTTGGATTGGGGGAACGTACGGATCAAAGAAATGGCACAACGAGTCGAAGCTTGGGAAACACCACTAAACATCGTGACAGCAAACGGATTTTTTAAGGCTGTCATACGGTGCGCCCCGAATGCCAATGGCCCATGGTTTTGGGCATTGGAGTGGAACAAAAGCTGGAGGTCGTTCGGTGGGATTTTTGACACTCAAAACCATCCTGCCGAGTTCAACAATCTCCCGAGTCCTGAACGGAAGCACCTTGGACCCAGCTTGACAATGTATCAACAGGTCCGCCTTGAAGAGAATGAAGACAAACTCTTTTAGCCTCAGGTGCCGCACGTTGACGCCCAACCCTGCGGTGCAGGGGACGCTGGGCATCTATTAGACATATTTCGTAAGGAGTAATTGAATGAAAAAGTGGGAACAGAAATTGAGTAGCTTACCTACAGATGAAGCTGGACGTAAAAAAGGCAATGAGTCATCTTTTACAGAGATTATTTTCCTGTTCATGAAAGAAGAAATTTATACCCGTTTGAAGTCTGCCAAGGACAGTTTTCCTAACTCAGGACTAAATATTGCAATTTTTCCGGCATCACCAGAGAATATTTCAACCACGCAGCCCATCGTTTACATGACGGTACAGAAACCATCAAACGGCAATAGCAACGAGTGTTCCTTAAAATTTAATCAACAAGACGCAGGATTGATTATTGATACAACACTCATCGGCAGGCATGGATTGCCGCCAACCCATGGGTGTATTACTTTAGAAGGAGAATCTCCAGCCACATTAGTTGAGTTTTACGTAAAGCAGCTTAGAGAGCAGCTTTAATAATAGACAGGCCGCGATTTCTCTGTGGTCTATGCCCAACCTTGCGCTCAACCGGAGCGCGGTTACAATGCGGTTTTATTTTTCAGCTTTCCGGGCCGCGCCCGGTTAGCTCTACGTTAGAAGGCTTGCGCACATGCAACCGCCAAAGAGCGAAATCTGCGTCATCTGCGGCGTGAGACCGGCCGACACCGTGGATCACGTCCCCCCGAAGTGCTTCTTCAAAGGGGCTGTGAATGCGCAGTTACGGACGGTACCAGCGTGCAGTGTGTGCAATAATGGGGCGTCCTCTGACGACGAGGACATTCGCTTCTACATCAGCGTGCAGATTGGGAAGCAGAATCCTGCTTCCGAGGCACTTTGGGACGACGGCGCGTACAAGACGATCAAACGCAAGGCCAAACTCCGCTCGTCATTTCTCGCCACTGCACGCGAGGTTCAGGTGTTAGAGGGTGGAAAGACGGGCACGGGCTTGGCCTTCCATGTCCCAGTAACGACGTATCAGCGTGTGTTTGAGAGAACCACGCGTGGCTTGTACTTCTTCCACACTGGCCGAATTCTGTCGCCGTCGGTGCCCGTGGAAGCGACCATGCTCGCGGGCACACCCGATCTCGACACAGACGACATTCGCCGCTTGAATGTAGAGGTCGTCGGTGGCGGGGCTTGCATTTACCGGTTCGGCATAGTGCCCGACGAACCCGACTGCAGCGTCTGGATCTACGAGTTTCATCAAGCTCACTGGGCGCTGGTGCACACGGGAGCGGTGGCATGCTAATCAGTCGGATTGTTTTAAGGTTCTCATGGAGCGCCCACGCCGTCGAGTATTGCAGACACTACCATCCGAAGCTGCAAGCTGGCTGAAACTGTCAAATAAATTCACTGCCAGCGTGATTTGATGTGTTTAATCTTAAGTTGGCGCATATGGGCAACATGCCCCGTCCGTCTTGTAGGAATCCACTTATGCTCCGCGAACTATCAAACACCAAGCCGTGTAGGGGGTGCATCGCACCCCTTATTGATTTTCAACGGTACTGTAAATATTGATTCCCGAAATGAATTGTCCATTAGAATTCAGTCTTCTGGCATTCGTAAATGGTGCGCGGTGCGCCCCCTACACGGCTACACGGCTGAAACTCAGCCGCAATCGAATTGCTAACAACGCCATAAGCGGAAGCAAAAAAGGTGACATTAGGCATACATAGATATAGAATGGCAACATGAAACCATTCCGTTGGAACCACGAAAAAAACGAAACGCTGAAAATAGAGCGCAACATTTCTTTCGAGGAAATAGTTCTTGCGATCGAAGCGGACGGTTTGCTGGATGAATTGAGTCACCCAAACCTGGAAAAATATCCCAATCAGTCCGTCCTAGTCGTGGCGCTGGATGGTTATGTTTACTTGGTGCCTTATGTTGAAGAACCGGACTACTTCTTTCTGAAGACCGTAATTCCAAGCAGAAAGGCCACCCGTAACTACTTGTTGAGGAATAACTCTGATGAAAAAACTTGATGACTACGAGGAAAATCTCCTGGCCGCTTATGAAAAGGGAGAGTTTAAATCCACTTCCCCTACTAAAGCTGATTTAACCAAATTCAAGGCGGCAGCTACCGCAACCTTTATCAAGGATAGACGAATCAATATCCGGTTATCTTCCCCCGACCTAATGGATATTCAGGCACGAGCCTTGGAGGAAGGCATCCCATACCAGACGTTTATCGCCAGTGTGTTGCATAAATATGTCTCTGGCCGTCTGATTGAGAAACCCTCGCGCCTAACTACGCGCTCAACCGGACGCGCCGACAAGCGCCGTTCCGGTTAGCTTCGGCGTTGTGGCTCATTCAAGAGGTTTAAGCGCTAGCTAGATTCTTGCAACGCAAAAGGCCGAGAGTATTTCTTGGAACCCTGGCTGTGGTGCCAAGAAAGGATATGAAGAGATACCTAGATCAGCGGGGAGTGTTCGGTGACGAGAACTTTGATACGTCGATCCACACCACATTGCAGGAAATATTTTCGTTGCCTCTTGCTAGAGAAGTGACTGCACCTACATCCGCTGACCTCGGATTGGATGTCCTGATTCCCTCATTTCAGTCAGGCGACTATTGGGATATCTCGTTGGGAGAGATTGGCTTTCCAATTTTCTGGCGCCCGAAAGTCACGGTGGCTTTTCGGCTGTACTACCTTAAATCGAAGAAGACGAAGCTTACTTATTCAGTGACACAAAAGCTGAGCTGGCGTGAGTATCTTTCACGATTGTTTACGTGGCGGGCACTTTTCGGATTTCAGCCTATGTTTGGTGCAAAAGATATGGATCGCTTACTATATCTCGCATGCCACAAAATGCTAGATAAGCTGAGGAAGGTAGCGTGATCCATAACCCTATAGTCGAGTGGGCGTTGCGCGATGAAGTCGCGTAGCAATCAATGGAGGCAGGTTAAGTTGATTTTGATCGGCACGGAACGTATGCCGTTTATGCTCGACATTCAAGTGTTGCTATTTATTAACGAAAGAATCATGAAGCCCGGTAGAGGCGGTGCAGCGCATCCCTTATTGATTTCCACGGTACTGTATATTTTGATTCCCGAAATGGATTGTCTATTAGAATGCTTTTAAATAGCCCAGTATTCGTAAATGGTGCCAGTGCGCCCTACACGACTACCAACAGGAGCGTAAAATGCCCAAACCCAAAGGCCAACATTTTCTGGAAGCAGTTCGGATTGATGCGCCCGGACCGTCAGCCTAATTTGAAGAAACCAACTTCCTGGTCTAGTACACGGCTCTGATCGTTCAGCATGTGGGCCGTTGCCGATAATTGTTCCGATGCGGCGGCGTTACGTTGGGTGACCTCATCAAGCTGCTTCATCACCTCGCTGATTTGTTTGATTGAGTCGGCTTGCTGATTTGATGCGGTGCTGATTTCCTGAACCAGCGTGGCGGTTTTTAAAATGTCCGGCAACATGCTGGTAAACAACTGTTGGACTTTGTGTGTAACCAGCTCTGACTCCGTAATTAAAGTGCGAATTTCTTCGGCCGAATCGTGACTGCGTCCGGCTAGCTTACGAACTTCGGTAGCAACCACTGAAAACCCCAGGCCATGTACGCCGGCTCTGGCCGCTTCGATGGAGGCATTTAGCGCCAAAATGTTGGTTTGATAGGCAATGTCTTCAATCAAAGTGACTTTCTGGCCGATTTTATCCATGGCTTCCACAACTTCCTCAACCACCTGATGGCCTTGTTGGGCCGATTCCGCACAGGCTTGAGTGATCTTTTCAGTGGTTTTTGCATTGGCGAAATTATGCTCTATAGAGCTGCGTAATTCATCGACCGATGTGGTCGTTTGGTCTATGCTGGCAGCTTGTTGGCAGGTGCTTTGGCTAAGCGAACCGGCGGCTGAACTGGTTTCTTGCGCAGCATCCAAAATCTGTTGGGCGCAACTGTGTATTGTTTTAATGATTCCGCTTAGTCTTGACTCCATCATGCGCATTGCGGCAAAAATACCGTTATGCTGTTCGTGATCCTTATGCTGCAATAAATGGCCTTCAGCAATAGTCTGAGCCATTCCGCATACCACAGAAGGTTCGCCGCCCAATTGGCGGGCAATATCCTTGCGCAAGACAAAGAACAAACTCAATGCCAAAAACAATAAGCCGCTGACCGAAACACTGATCAGGGTTAAATATGTTTGGGCCTGCGATTTTAATGTATCGGCTTTTGCAAAAAATAATGAGGCCAAGTGATCCTCGGTTTTTTTCAGCAAATTAATTTTGCCGGTTTGCATTTTGAACCAATATTTTGCATCAACGGCGAACAGTCCTTGATCCGCTTGTTTGAGTGCGATTTCACGCATGCGCTGAGTTTCGTCGACATATTCACCATTGACAGTTTGCTGATAGAGCTGCTGTGCCGCCTGATCCGCAAATGATAAAAACACATTCATATAGGTGTCTTGGATAGCAATCAAGCCGACTAATTTTTTATACATGCCAGGCCCGAAATGGTCTGAGGCAAATGTATTCGACAAAACGGCGCGTTCAATACCGGCCTGTTCTTTACTTTTAAGGAAATTGGCATAAGCCGATAATTGCCTGCTCATGGCGGTGTCGAGGCTCAGCCGCGGCAAATAGGAAATAATATCCAGAAATTGCGCATTAACATCCGAATAATAGCCAATCGCTTCGGCGGCAGGTACGGATAGCCCGATAATATCCTTACGCATTTTCTCTAATTGTTCCAGTTTGCCCAAAACCTTATCCAGGGCTTCTGCTATGCCCGGATCGGACTGAATATCCAGGGTTTGTAGGTTTTCTTGCAAGTCGGTTAATTTACGCGCGGTTAATAGGTGCTGATCTTGTAATTCGTGTTGAAACTGCTGGCCTTTGCTGCCTATATATCCGGCAGACATGCCGCGTTCTTTTTGCAGCTCATGTACCAAAGCGCTGGCATGGAATGAAAATGTAGCCAGTTCGCTTACTCTATCTGCTGCCGACATTGCTTTAAATTGCTGTGAAAGGATTAACGCAGATAAAAACAATAATCCGAACAGAGGGAAAACTACTAATGTGATGATTTTTTGATTAAATGACAATCGCTCAAGTAGCATTATACGTCTCCCGATAAAAGTTATTATTCTGTAGCTACTCAGCCAAAAGCCTGAAAGAACTTTTGAGAAGGAAGCTACCCGTATTTTATGATTATGTAAAGCGGATGAGTGTGATTGCTAAATTGCTAGGCATATTGGTCACCTAGTTTGGTAGAGGAACATCGAGGTTATCTATTATCTTAAACAGGATTTTTTCTATGAACAGACGATCTTTTCTTAAATCAGCGCTTTCAGGTAGCGCCCTTGTCTTCGCAGGAAGTTATCCTGTATTTATCGAAAGAAACATCGTACAGGTGAATCGGTATAAGATTCCAATTCCTAATCTGCCGCTTTCGTTCCACGGGTTTATGCTTGCGCACCTGACGGATATACATTTGGGTTTTTTGGTTTCATCGTCGTTTGTCGAACAGATAGTTCATCGGACAAACAGCTTAAACACGGACGCTATCGTATGCACCGGAGATTATGTTCACGAACGGAATACGCTTGAAGAAATCGACAAAGTATGGCCCATTTTATCCAAGCTAAGTGCAAAGCACGGCGTTTATTCGGTATTGGGCAATCATGATCACTGGGCCGATACCGACAGGTCTTTGTATTGGCTGGAAAGATCGGGGCAGAATATTCGCCATCAATGCAAGCCGATTTATAAAGGCCGCGAAAGAATTCTGATTGGCGGAGCGGGGGACTTTTGGGAGGACCAGATAAAAATCGACAAGGCTTTTTCCAGCTCGGATCAAAACGACTGCCGGATACTGCTGTCGCATAACCCGGATTCGGTCGATACGGAGTTTGAAACGCCGTTGTCTCTGGTATTAAGCGGTCATACTCACGGCGGGCAGGTCGTAATACCTTTTCTAGGCGCTCCCAGGTTGCCTGTAGAAAACAAAGCCTATTCCAGCGGTCTTATCGCCACGCCTAGAACTCCGCTTTTTATAAGCCGGGGGATCGGTTGGGCAATTTTGCCGGTGAGGTTTAATTGTTATCCGGAAATCGCGGTGTTGGAATTGGTAAACCCAAGCTTGGCGGCATAGCAATTAGATTCCGGCGTTTAATAAATAAGGAATATTTTAATGTTTCGGGTTTTTGTAATTCACCGTAGGGTACGCGGCGTTACCCTACCTAAAAAACCGAAAAAAGTGGCGAAATTATAAGCTCAGTAGAGCCCCGTCCTCATTGGGCTTATAAATAAATTTAATGAAGTGCAACTTTTTCTGAGCTCTTCGTTTTGTTGACAGTTTTAACGGTGGTTTTAGGTTTATGAAAGTTTGTGCTTTTAAGCTTAGTAGCTTTTGCTTGAGTAGCGGGTTTAAGCCGAGTTTTTACGACAATAGTCCTACCGGTTTTGTTTGGGCTCAGAGCTGCTTTATGCTGAATTTTATTAACGCCCCTGCTTCTAGCCTTGATCCGGCTGATATTTTTGTGCCTGGGTTTATAGTTATGAATTGAGGCTGGTATTGAATGCGTAGCGGCTCCATCGCCGCAATCAAGTTGATACGGCGGACTGCCTGCCGAGCCGGTTGACATGGTATTGATATTTTTTGCCGGATCGATATAGGTCAAGTTAGCAAAACTCGTATCCATTTTTTGCATCATTAACTGATAGCGCTCTTTGCTGGTCATGCCGCCCATGACTACGCCGATCAAGCGCTTGCCGTTATGTTGCGCCGCGCCGATCAGGTTAAAACCTGAGCCGCAGGTGAATCCTGTTTTCATGCCTTCTGCACCGGGATAATTGGCTGTAAATTTGTTGATGCCGCGTAGTTCTGTGCCTCTGAAATTAAAGCTGTGCGCAGCGAAATAATGATAATACTCGGGGAAATTTCGTTGTGTTTTCCAGGCCAGAACGGCCATATCCCTGGATGTGGTCACTTGCCAATTGTTGGGCAGACCGGTTGAGTTCATGAAATGACTGTTATACATGCCCAATGAATGCGCTTTGGCGGTCATATTAACGGCAAAGTTCTCTTCCGTGTTGCCCAGATGTTCGGCAAGAACTACAGAAGCATCGTTTGCTGAACGGGTAATAATGGCCAGGATAGCGTCTTCGACGGTTAAATGTTCACCGCGTCTTAAGCCCAGTTTGCTGTTTGGTTGTTTCGATGCGTGAGTCGATGCGGTTAATGTGTCGTGCAGGTGAATTTGCCCCGCCTTTAACGCGTCGAAGGTCATATACAAAGTCATTAATTTGGTCAACGAGGCGGGATACCATGACTGAGTCGCTTCTACTTCATGCAATACGTTACCGTT
The DNA here is from genome assembly GCF_004322395.1 of Methylobacter sp. Taxonomy (GTDB): domain Bacteria; phylum Pseudomonadota; class Gammaproteobacteria; order Methylococcales; family Methylomonadaceae; genus Methylobacter_A. The sequence continues at coordinate 2,350 of NZ_SCTW01000076.1, read as the reverse complement.
ATCAGCATCGATTATGATCGCTGCATGGCGAGCATAACTGGCCCCGGACACTGAAAACAGCCATACGGCATTTAAAATAAGTAGCGCTAGTTTAACTTTTGTCATTTAAAGCTGTTCTCGAAAATCAATGGTCAAAGGAAGAACGCGCATTATTCGACCACTGTCCGAGTGACAGTTAAACCACATGAGTGCGGTAGGATGTAGAAAAAGGCGCGTTATTCGCGAGTGATGCGCCTCACTAGATCCAGCACATCCTACGCAGTGTAAATTTTAAGTCTGTAAATTATAAACTGCGACGATTGTAATGAATAATCATATTTTAGAGTTGCAGCATGTGCTGGATAATGAGCCGTATTGTGCGTGATGTACGCCGTTGAGTTTGATACATTTATGCGCTAAAAACGTGTGCATGTATAAGGCGGCTCACCTTTGCAAATTCCCCAGAAACCGCCGAAGTTGCCTTCTTCGCCAGGCTTCCAGGTTTCTGAAAACGCTTCGAATACTGTGCCGCTCCAGCTTTTTTCGGCCAATTTTTTAAAGGTTGATTTGACGACCAACGCTTGGTTTTTCTTGCTGGCAACGCCGCAACGCTGCTGGGTGAACTTATTGGTTTCAATGCTGCCTTCGGGGCCGTTCGGCCAACCGAATTCAGTCAAGACCACTTCTTTACCGGGATAGGTTTGGCGTACTTTTTCAATCCGTGCGATATGAAAATCAGCCGCTTTGTTTGCCGGCGTGCAGGGAAGAACGTCTGAATATTTGTTTTCCCACCACGGAAAAACATTAATGCCTATCCAATCGACTTGCGCGCCGAAATTGGTTATGTGGCACGGCGAAACGCGGTTGCACCATTCCCACCAGGTATCTATGGTGGTGATGGGTTGGGATACGCCTGCCTCGCGCAGAGCGCTTATACAACGGCTGATTTCGCCATCAAAGGCATAGTCATGACGGGTTCTTACTTCGGAACCGCAGCTTAATTTGATGATGGTTTTGGGAAAGGCTTTTGCCGCTTCAATGCCCGCAGTTATGGATCTTGAATTGACGGCTATGTCATTATCGAGCCAGATGATCGCAATCACTTTAATATGCCGGGCCTCGGCCGCAGCGAAGGTATATTCCAAGCCATTCATGACTCCGTAAGTCATGATGCAGCGAAAAGGGGTTTCTTTGATTAATTTATCCAGCAATTGATCAATTAACTCTCTGGACGGCTGAGCGCCGTAATCGGGGGTGAGCTTGCCTACATAGGGGCTGAAGGCAGCGCATTGCAATACATCTTTCTTTGCGGGTTTTGTTGTTTTTTCGCGCGCTGATGCGTTCTGGCAAACAACTAACATTATAGAAATTACAATGAGTGACAATAACTGTTTCATAAGACCTTCGACAGCAATGATTATGTTGGGCGAGTAAGGCGCGCCATGCGCGCCTTTTCCGGTGCTGAAATAATCTTTTAATTTTTTGGCGCGCACGGCACGCCCTACATGAGAAGCCGTGGGTTATTCTAAGGATTTATTTTTTATAACAAAAAACGGCACAACACAGCCTATCAACACACAAACAAACAATACTGCCCAAGTTGCTTGTCCCCAATCTACCGGATAAATATCGGCTTTGACCGGCTTGCTGATGCCGGGAATACTGGGTAAATCAACGTCGCCGCCATCGACTTTCAATTGCGCCTTCATGCCTTTTTCCATGTGTTGCGCCAATTCGCAATGCACGAGGTAGGTTTTTTTCTGGCTGGGTACGATCAGTGAGGCCTTCAATTCGCCTTGACCGTAGAGTTCCAGATGGAACATGCCTTGAGGGTATAAATAACCCGGCAAGCCGTGAATCATTAATTGATGGCGTATCTGGTCGTCATTGATAAAGGTGATGTTGATTCGGGAGCAGGGCTTAACGTCCCATTCCTGATTGTCGAACGCAAACATTTTTCCGGGGAATTTCAATGCGTGTTTCTGACCGGCATGAATGGTGATATTGACGTCGCCTGAAATCTTTGGGCAGTCTTTGGGCAGATTGTCGCTATTGGCATTCATGATCATGCCTTTTTCATCCATCATCATGCTGCCGTGATGCATCATTGCCATGGTTTCTTCCGCAAGTACCATGTGGGAATACAATCCCAGCATTAATAGGAGTGTCACTAAAAATCTCATGGTTTTTGTTTCCGTTTATAAGCCAGCGCAACAAAAATAATCAGTCCTAAGGCTAAGCCTGCGGCCAAGCCAAAAATAATGATATGAACATAATCAGGCGCAATTAATCCGGCTTCACCTAATAGCGGCGCAAAATCGCCTTCACCCCAGACCGCTTGTTTTTTGGCATAGTAATCTTTGTTGAATAC
>NZ_SCTW01000009.1 GCF_004322395.1 Methylobacter sp. | reverse complement strand
GCGATATTATCGATGCCGATTTTCAGCAGATACTCAAGGGCGGCGCCCAAGCCTACCGCATCGGCGATATTGCCGGTACCGGCTTCAAAGCGGGCCGGTGCGGGTTGATAGACGATTTTTTCAAATGTCACATCGTCGATCATGTTACCGCCGCCTTGCCACGGCGGCATCGCTTCGAGCAGTTCGGCTTTGCCGAACAACACGCCGATGCCGGTGGGGCCGAATATCTTATGCCCGGAAAACACGAACCAGTCGCAATCCAGCGCCTGCACATCGACGCGCAAATGCGAAACCGACTGAGCGCCGTCCAGCAACACACGAGCCCCGACACGATGCGCCATCTCGATCATTTCCCGAGCGGGAGTGACCGTGCCCAGTGCGTTGGAAACCTGCGTGAACGACACCAGTTTGGTGCGCGAATTTAGCAGCTTTTGATATTCGCCCAGCAATATCTGGCCGTCGTCATCAACCGGGGCGACGCGCAATGTCGCTCCCGTTGCATCGCAAAGCTGTTTCCACGGCACGATATTGGCGTGATGTTCCAGCCAAGTAATCACAATCTCATCGCCCGCGCCGATATGTTGCCGTCCCCAACTTTGCGCAACCAAGTTGATCGCCTCGGTCGTTCCTCTCGCAAAGACTATCTCCGCAGAAGACGACGCATTCATAAACTGGGCAACGGTATCCCGCGCTTTTTCGTAAGCGTCGGTCGAGCGCGCCGCCAGTTCATGCGCCGCCCGATGAATGTTGGAATTCTCGTGCTCATAAAAATACGAGACCCGGTCGATGACCGCCTGCGGCTTTTGGGTGGTCGCCGCGTTATCGAACCAGACTAACGGCTGTCCGTTGACCCGTTCCTTGAGTATCGGAAAGTCCCGGCGCACCGCTTGCACATCAAAAGCCGGATGCGCAGAACCCAAAGCAGGGGACTTCGCATTAAATCCGCCGGTTTGCAGCTCATCGAGAAAATAAAATGATGAACCCGACTCGGCGTTCGCCGGAACACCTGCCGATGCCCCAAAAAGCTTTTGTAACTCAGTTTCGCCAGGCAACCCATAGGCTTGAGGCGAAAGCCCCGCTATCAATGACGCGTCAAAGGTAGGGCGGGCAGTGCTTTTCTGCCCACCGCTTTTATCGACCGAATTTGCAGCAAAAAGTTTTTGCAACTCCGCTTCAATCGCCTGCGGAGAAGTACCCACTTTGGTTAATGGGTCAACATCAGCCGCCGAAGACGGCGCGGCAGGTATCGAACCGGCCTCAACATTTACAGGAATGCTGCTTCCCGAAGGCACGCGCGAAACCAGCAACTGTTGCAATTGCGCTTCATCGGGCAATCCGAAGTTGTGCGGTAAAACACCCGCCAGCACGGATTTGTCCAAACCCGCCAACGGCGACTTTGCAATCGAAGACGAATTACCGAAAACCGACCCCGTATCGAGACTGTCAGGGACGCTATCGAAAGACGGTTGCCGCGGAGCAACTAATTTTTGCAGATCCGCTTCTCCCGGCAAGTCGAAACCTTGCGGTATTGCCGATTTATCGGCCCCCGACAAAGATGACGTCAACCCGCTCGGCACTGCCGAAGAGGCGATACCAATACGCGACCCGTCGCAAGGCAAGGCCGTGAACATCTCATTGGCGAGTTTGGTCAATTGCTCTATATCAGGTAGCGACGCATGTTGTGCAAAATCGCTGTTACTTGTATTCATGGTACTTGCCCACTTCGACATTCTCGAGCACGCCGAGCGCATCGTCAGTCAATACCGCCAGCGAGCAATACAGTGAGATCAAGTAAGAGGCAATCGCTTTGTGATTGATGCCCATAAAGCGAACTGACAGACCCATGCTCAGTTCGCCGGTCAGGTTAGGTTGATAAAGACCGACCACGCCTTGACGGCTTTCACCGGTGCGTAACAGCAAGATGTTGCTTTTGCCGTTGACCACTCTCAACTTGTCGGACGGAATGATAGGAATGCCGCGCCAAGTCAGAAACTGCGAACCGAATAAGGTCACGGTCGCAGGCGGCACGCCGCGGCGGGTGCATTCACGGCCGAATGCAGCGATTGTCAGCGGGTGCGCCAGGAAAAATCCTGGTTCTTTCCAGACCCTGGAAATCAATTCGTCCATATCGTCGGGGGTTGGCGCACCGGTACGCGGCTGCACTTTAAAGCCCGGCGCAACGTTATTCAGCAAACCGTATTCAGCGTTGTTGATCAGCTCGCTTTCCTGGCGTTCTTTGATGGTTTCGATCGTCAAGCGCAGTTGTTCGTGGATTTGGTTATGCGGGCTGCTGTATAAATCGGAAACGCGGGTATGTATGTCGAGTACCGTATTGACGGCATTCAAGCGGTACTCGCGGCCCCATTCCTCATAATCGACAAAGGTTTGCGGCAGTTCTTTTTCATCGAGACTGGAACAATCGACCAGCAGGCCGGTTTCGTTTTTTACTTTGTTGACGCGGTAAATACCGGCCTCAAGCGGTTTCCATTGCAGCAAATGAACCAACCACCGTGGCGTGATGGTTGATAGCATGGGGACGGTTTTGGTCGCGTTTGCCAACGTACGCGCAGCAACATCGCCCAGCGCGGTATGGGTTTGGCCTTCGTGAATATCGGACATGGTTTTTTCCTATTGTGGTTGGTGTAAGTAGTTGTTGGCATACCCGTCAAAATGATGGATGTGCGCTGGTTCCCAAGCAGAGATCCGAAATCAGACCTTCCAGGTTTTAAAAACCTGGAAGGTCTACTCCGCAACGTCCCGCTGGGTGAAGAAAGTTTCACTTCATCGCGGGCATGGCCCGCTCCTACAGCGATTAACTTAAGGGTAGAGACGAATTTCTTTACCTTGAACCTTTCGCCTTTTGTCTATCCCTATATCCCGCCCCCATCCTGAAACAATTCGCTACGCACATGCGCCTGGGTAATATTGCTGCCTGGCGGCACGCTATAGGTAAGCCAAACATTGCCGCCGACGGTCGAGCCGCGGCCGATAGTGATGCGCCCTAAAATCGTCGCGCCCGCATAAATGACGACATCGTCCTCAACGATAGGATGCCGGGCATTGCCTTTAACCAGAATGCCGTCATCGTCTTTCTGGAAACGCTTGGCGCCCAACGTAACGGCCTGATACACGCGAACATGCTTCCCGATAACTGCCGTCTCGCCGATGACCACACCGGTGCCGTGATCGATAAAAAAACTCTCGCCGATTTGAGCGCCGGGATGAATATCAATGCCGGTGGCTGAATGGGCAATCTCGGAAATAATGCGTGCCACCAGCGGCGCACCCAATTGATGAAGGATATGAGCAAGCCGATGATGAGTGATTGCGGTAATGCCTGGATAACAAACCAGCACTTCATCGGAACTTCTCGCCGCCGGATCGCCTTCGTAGGCGGCCTGAATATCGCTATCGAGCAGCGTCCTCACTTCGGGTAAGCGCTTGGCAAACTCACGGGTAATCGTGACTGCCTGCTGGTATGCATCCTCAACAGCAACAAATTGCAATTCGCGGCGAATCTGCGTGTAAAGTTCGCGTAACAGTGTATCGAGCGTATGGCCGACAAAGTAATCGATGCCTTCGTCGTTCAAATCGGGCAGGCCCAACCGGTTCGGAAACAACACCGCACTTAGGCCGTCGAGAATTTTTTTCAGTTCCTTGCGCGACGGCAGCTTGGGCGGCTTGTCGCGTCGATGCCGGGTTTCCAGCGATTGCACGCGTAACTGGCGCAGTCTGATGACCAGCTCATCGATGCCCCAATCCTGCTTGCTATTTTGATAGCTGGAATCGTTCATGCTGCAAAACCGCTGGCATCGAAAACGCCTTCAAACAGCGGCGAACTCAAATAGCGCTCGCCGGAATCCGGCAGCACGACAACAATGGTTTTGCCGGCGTTTTCAGGGCGTTTGGCGATGCGCACTGCGACAGCCACCGCAGCCCCGCAGGAAATACCGGAAAGTATGCCTTCTTCCCTGGCAAGTCGGCGCGCGTAAGCAATGGCTTCTTCATTGCTGACTTGCTCTATTTGATCGACTAGCGACAGATCGAGCACATCCGGCACAAACCCTGCGCCGATGCCTTGAATTTTATGAGGACCGGGCTTGAACAATTCACCGGCGCGATGTTGGGTAAGTACCGGACTCGCTTCAGGCTCAACCGCAATCGAAACGATAGCTTTGCGCTGAGTCTGCTTGATATAGCGGGAAACGCCGGTAATCGTCCCGCCGGTACCGACGCCGGAAACCAGAATATCGATAGCGCCGTCGGTATCGTTCCAGATCTCCGGCCCGGTGGTTTGCTCATGAATAGCCGGGTTCGCCGGATTTTTAAACTGTTGTAGCAACACATAACGCTCGGGATCCGACGCGGCGATTTCCTCGGCTTTCGCTATCGCGCCGCTCATGCCTTTGGCGCCTTCGGTCAATACCAGCTTGGCACCGTAAGCAATCAGCAATTTGCGGCGCTCCAGGCTCATGGTTTCCGGCATCGTCAAGGTCAACGGAATATTCCGCGCCGCTGCGACAAACGCCAGCGCAATGCCGGTATTGCCGCTGGTCGGCTCTATCAGTTCCTTGCCGGGACCCAGTACGCCGCGACGCTCGGCATCCCAGATCATTGCCGCGCCGATCCGGCATTTGACCGAATAAGCCGGGTTGCGGCCTTCTATTTTTGCCAGCAGGGTAACGGGTGCGCCATCAATGATGCGATTAAGCCGGACCAGCGGCGTCTGCCCAATGGAGTGGGAATTGTCTTCGTGCCAATGTGACATCAAAATCTCCTGTGTGAGTCGCAAGCTGATTGCCTAGCCAAATTTTGGGCAAAAAAAAGCCAGTGGCCTCTGGGAGGGGCTCACTGGCTTCCGGTTGTCCGGTCAGCTTGTGTTTTTTATAAAGTACTTTAAGTCGTTACATTCTGTCAAGGCACATACTTACATTCTATCAACAGTCCAATAACGCCTTAACTTACTCTATTTGGCCATATGTCGCGGCTCAGGATTTGGTAGGTACTAATTTTTATCGATTTTGGAAATAATTTCGCTTCCGATGGCGTCGCCATTATCTACAGACTTTTCCTCTTCGCCTTCTTGCAGGGCCGAGCGAAAGCCCTTGATGGCTCCGCCCAGATCAGTGCCAATATTGCGTAGACGCTTAGTACCGAAAACAACGGTAACGATGGCTAATACAACTAATAAGTGAGTAACGCTAAGACCCATTTTTAACTCCACTGGAAACCTTGCAATGCAAAGGTCTCTACTTGTTACGTTGCGCCTTTCAGGCTTGACCGGACAAAAGAGTATTGCAGTTTTTGCAATATATTTCCGGTTCAAGGCCTGTCGACTGACAACACTCTGCAATAAAACCACGGCTTGGTAGTTTCATAATCAATCTGTTTTTTTACGAGATGCTATTTACTGAATATCTCCTAAGTCACTTGATACAAAGTTTTTGGATTTGCCGATTCAGCACTTCTGACTTCCACTTCACTGTAAGCGTTCGGCAGCTTTTTCTGCGCATTCGGCAGCATGCCGTAAAGTCCCAGCTTATGCCTGAGCACATTACGGCTGATGTCCAGCAAACGCGCGGTCTGAACCTGGTTTTCCTCGCAGAATTCAAAAGCAGTCCGAATAACCGTCTCTTCCAATATTTCGAATAATTTGGGCGGCGCTTGCTCGCAAAGGCGCTGCAAAGCGCTTTCCAAAGACGCGGTTGAAACGGATGGTCCTTGATCCAAATTCCTGACGCCGGATAATTTAAAATCCTCAGGGCGTAAGCGGTTGCCGGGGCATACCAGAAGCGCACGGTGAACGGCATTTTCCAGTTCGCGAATATTGCCCGGCCAATCGTAATTCAATAAAGTCAATTCGGTTGCCGGCGATAACTTGATGTCGGCGTAGCCCAAACGAGCGCCGTAAATTTTCAGAAAATGTCTCGCCAACGGCAGAATGTCGCCGGGGCGCTCACGCAAGGGGCTTAACTGAAGAGTCGCTACGTTGAAGCGATAATATAAATCGGCCCGAAAGTGCGATGCCGCAACGGCCTCTTCAAGATTGACATTAGTTGCCGCAATGATTCTGACATCTACCGGCACCGGCTGCCTGGAGCCCACTTTGACAACTTCGCGCTCCTGTAATACGCGCAGCAATTTGGCCTGCATCGCAAACGGCAAGTCGCCCACTTCATCGAGAAACAGGCTGCCTTTGTTGGCGGTTTCAAACCAGCCTTCCTTGCTCGTTAAAGCCCCTGTAAAGGAGCCTTTTTCATGGCCGAACAATTCGCTTTCGATCAGGTTTTCACTCAACGCAGCGCAGTTTAATGCCCCAAAAACATTTTTGCTGCGCTTGCTGAGGGCATGAACATGCCGAGCTACCAGCTCCTTACCGGTTCCGGTTTCGCCGATGATAAGAACGGTCGCATCGCTGGGTGCAATGCGTTCGATCTGTTCCAGCAAGCGGCGGGAAACAGGGTCTTCAAAAACCAGGGCTGTCGCTCGGACAGAAAGCGACAGCGAGCGCGACTGCAATTCATCAAACGCCAGCAGTGTAGAGGCTTGCTCTTCTTGGTTGCTAGCGAGAATGCCGTCTGAAAGTGTATCCATAATAATGTGCTCGTTTGCTTTGCAAAAAGTGGCTAACTCAACCCTTTTCAGGATCATCTCCGGATTTAAATAAAGTCACTGTAATTAAATCGGGCAACAGAACCGATCATGTCACTCCGCCGGCGTTAGTAAATATCTTAGGGTAATTGTTATATGTAATAAAACGTTATTATTAGATTTCTATATCTTTAAAATTGATATATTAAGGTCTTTTTTTATTGGCATTACAGCTTATGTATTCACGGTTAATGCGTTGAGATTTCAGGCTCCAGCTTTCCAATGCCTCTCGGTGTGCGGCGAATTGCGCGCTTTTTAGGTGCGAAGGTTTTCTTCAAAAGCCGCCAGCCGACCACCAGCGAACTCGCCCCCAGCACCAACCCAAACGATACCCAGATCAGCATCCAGACATCCCATATCGGCCGGTGATAAATCCAGCCGAAATCCCAGTGATGCAGGCCGGAATATAACCAGCGTAAGACACGTCCGCTTCTGTCCACTCTAGTCATCAGTCGGCCGTCTTGCGGGTCCAGGTAAAAGCGGGTTTCTGCATCGTCGGCCAGTTGCACCATCAGCACCGGCAACGGTTTCTCCACCAAACTTTGATGGTGTCTGGGGTAGTAATAACTGTCGTATTCATTCAGAACTGCCTGGGTTTCCACTGCGGCGCTACCGGCCACGCGTTGTACGGCAGCCAGTAACGATGCCTGGCTGAACTGCGGCAAGCCGCCATCCGGTTCTTGCGGCAGACGCTGTCCGTCACGGGTATGAGCCAGCAGGACGGCATCGCCGCCCAGCCGCCGCCAGCCCAACTCGACAATATCCGCATCATCGACAGCCAAAGCCAATAGAGCAGGTAAAACCGGCTGCCACAGACGCATTGCCTCAGGCAGTTCGCTTCCCAAATAGCGGTTTAATTCTTGCCGATTAGGGTTGGCCGGCGAAAATATTTTTCCGGGGTTGGTATCGAGAAAACCGCTGAGCGCCCAAGACAGCACCACGGTACCGCCGATCAGCCCGCTCCAAAAATGCCATTTAAACCAGAATTCGCGGTAAGGCTGGGTACGGCCCTGGGAATAAGTCGGCTTGCCGCCGAAACCGGGCCGCCAGCGTAACCAGCCGATAATCAGGCCGGTCAATGTCGCTATCGTCGCGGATAAGCCCAGCCACAGTTGCGCATCGTTGCGAAACTTACCCAAGCCTATCGATTCCAGCGGCTTTAGCAAATGCAGCCAGTTGCCCGCCCAATAGAAAGCCCGATCCAAACGGCTGGAGACGTGCAATACTTCGCCGGTGCGCGAAGAGATCAGCACCTCCCCGCCATCGCCGACGGCTATGCGATGGAAGGGGCTCAAGGCATCCTGATTGCGCAGAATAATCGGCTTCTCAACTGTCTCCAGGAAAGCGGTTTTGATAACGCCGCTGCTGTTGGACTTAAACCAATTTTCCGCAATTTTTAAAGCCTGATCCGGCGTGGTTGTACGCAACGAACCGTCAAGCGCAGACAAGGCGAAACGCTGACCTTTACTATCTTCTACCAGCCATACGGGTTCCCCGGCACTGCGCACCAATCGGGCATCGGCGATACTGACATCTTTTCCTTTGCTACCCTGGGTTTCGGTGCCGGCAGCCGCTTCAACAGCTTTAGGCTTAAGTTCTGCCGCTTTACGTTGTTCGGCACTACGATCCCAGGCCTCACCCAGGCTCAGCCAGCCGACTTCGGGAGCCAACGTTTCTGCGTGAGCGAGTTGCTGACTGCGGTTTTGCGTAGTCGGAGTGGAATACATAATCACCAAACCGGTAAAAAACCAGAAAAACATGAATAAGCCCAGCACTACGCCTACCCAGCGATGGACTTGATATAACAGCCGATTCAAAAACTTCATTGTTGCCCTCTTAAAAATAAAAGACTGGAGAAATAATTAACTTATCTCGTTCCCTCTCGCTGCACCACTGCCATTAAGTTAAGAAATACGCTGGTTCCCAAGCTCCTGCTTGGGAATCCAGTGAGCAAAGCTCTAGCTTTGCAAGACGGGAAGCTGGAGCTTCCTACACTGAATTCCCAAGCTGGAGCTTGGGAACTAGCAACGTTGCCAGTTAGACCTTCCAGGTTTTTAAAACCTGGAAGGTCTGCCTATCGGCCTATTTCTCGCCTAACGCTCGGTAAGGGACTGTCGGAATGACGACTGCCCGTAGATATTTGTGTATAACAATGAGCGCGGCGCATGGGAACGAGAGCAACGTTTAACTTGTTACAACCCGGAAATATAATCGGCCAACGCTTCAATCTCGTCATCGCTCAGCGATTTGGCAATCTTGTTCATTACACCGCCCGGACTGTTTTTGCGGTCGCCCAGCTTCCAATTGACCAATTGTGAACGCAGGTAAATTTTGCGCTGGCCGCCAATCACCGGGTAAATCACGCTGTCGGCAATGCGGCCCTTGCCGCTGTCGCCGTGGCAACTGACGCAAGCCGGAATTTCCCTGGCCTGATCGCCGTTGACGAACAAATGCCTGCCCAACGGATTATCGCCACCATCGCCTTGCATGATTTTCAGATTGGCGAAGTAAGCGCCAATATCTGCCATGTCGGCGGTGCTTAAGTCTTCGGCCATGATGGTCATGATCTCGTGCCGGCGTGCACCGGACTGGAAATCGCTCAACTGCTTGACCAGGTAAGCGGCATACTGACCTGCATGATTGGGAATCTTGGCGTCGCTACTGTTGCCATCCGCGCCGTGGCATTCCTGACACCGTCCGGCGTCGGATTTTTCCTTGCCGATGCTCGGGTTGCCGCTGCCGATGCGTTGCGCGGCGATTTCCGCCCCATCCTCGGCCGCGATACTTTTGACCGAAGCGAGCAGGGCGAGCGTACTGACGGCAAGGAAGGAATTTCTCTGCCAACGTTTATCTGAGCGCTTACGGCAGGAAAAAACCGGCTCTATGTTGCACCGCGACACCAACCGCGATAGTCCCATGCCTACTTCGCAGACTGCTTGGCAGCCGCAAGCCGTTGCACGATTTCAAGCGACTTCTCAACATTCTCGGCCGGTTTAAGTCCAGTCAACGTGGCGGCGATTTTGCCGTCAGGCGTAACGATGAATGTGGTGCGTTCGGCAAAGCCGTGGGTAATTTCAACGCCGCGTGAATCCTTTTTTCCCGCAGCCGCCTCTTTGACCGTCAAATCGTAGGATTTGGCGATATTGCCGTCGACATCGGAGGCAACCGCGACCTTACCGCCGCAAAACTCTGGATCGGCCGAAAAATCATTGAGCCTGTCGATGCTGTCCAGAGATACGCCGATAATCGTCGCCCCGGCCGCAGCGAATTTGTCATGGTTCACCGCAAAAGTGTGCGCTTGAATATTGCAGCCGCCGGTATAGGCCGACGGGTAAAAATAAACTACGACCGGACCTTTGTGCAGCGCCTCTTGCAACGAATAAGTAAAGGCCTTGCCGGCCAGCGAGGCCTGCGTTTGAAAATCGGGGGCCGGATGGCCTTCCGGTAGCGCCGCGGCAACCGGCAGCGTGAATGCGCTCGACAACAGGCAGCCCAATAGGAAACGTTTCATATCTGTACTCTTGTTAAAGGGGTTTATAAACATCGTGGCAAGCGTTGTCGCAATTCTTGGTTAATTCCAATGCCTTGTTTGACGCTGTATCAAAATCATTAGCTTCGACAAATTTCACAACTTCGGCAGCCAAGTCTTCATATTTTTTGGCGTCGATGACCGCATCGGCGGCATTGCCTCTCTTTTCGAAGAAACCTTCGACCAGCTTGAAATCACTCTGCATTTTCTTGGCAAGGTCGATGCTTGCATTGGCATCTTTGTTGGAGATACTGCCTTGAAGGTTACGAGAGTTTGTGTCTATTGTTTCCATCAACTCTTCGAAATCGAACGCGGCTTCGGCATAGACGATGCCGGTTGCCAATATCAAAACAATGCCGAAAAGATTAATCGTTTTACTCATATCAATATGATCCTTAAAAAATATCCCAGAGTTACGCATTTTTACTCACCACGAAGGCACGAAGAACGAAGAAAAAACATAAACTTCGTGCTCTTCGTGTCTCCGCTGGTTCCCAAGCTGGAGCTTGGGAACCAGCAACGTTGCAAGTTAGATCTTCCAGGTTTTAAAAACCTGGAAGGTCTGCATATCGGCATGTTTCTCGCCTAACGCTAGTCGCGTATCTTTCCTGCTTTTCGCGGATCACGTCCTTATGCAATCAGCTCCTTAATAACCTTGCCGTAAACAACCGTAGGACGTTCCGAACGGCCCTGATATTTATAGATCAACTTCAAGTGATCCAAGCCCATCTGGTTTAGCACGGTCGCGTGCAAGTCGTAGGTATCGACCGCCTGGCTCTTGTCTGCCACTTGCAAGCCGATCTCGTCAGTCGAACCGTAAGTGATTCCGGCCTTAACCCCGCCGCCCGCAAGCCATTGCGTATAGCCCCAGGCATTGTGGTCGCGCCCGGTGCCGCTTTCGCCCCATGAGGTGCGGCCGAATTCCGACGTCCACACCACCAGCGTCGAATCGAGCAAGCCATTCGCTTTAAGGTCTGTCAGCAATCCGGCAATCGGCTTATCGACGATTCTGGCATGCTTGCCGTGATTTTCTTCAAGTTTGGTATGGGCATCCCAGTCCCTGTCGTCACCGTCTATATCAACCGGCCCGGTAACAACCTGGATAAAGCGCACGCCGCGCTCCACCAAACGCCGTGCGCGCAACAGATTAGTGCCGTATTCTTTGGTCACTTCATCGTTCAATCCGTACAGCGCTTTGGTGGCGTCCGATTCCTTGCTCAGGTCAACCGCTTCCGGTGCCGAGGTTTGCATGCGCTCAGCCAAGTCGTAAGCCCGGATGCGCGCCTGAAGCTCGGTATCTTCAGGATAAGCTTGGCCTTTAAGTTCATTCAGTTGCTTCAACAGTTTCAGGTTGTCGCTTTGCTGCGATGCCTCAACCAATTCAGGCCGCTCCAAATGCAGGATCGGTGATTTACCCGAGCGGAAAGCGGTGCCTTGATAAACGGCTGGCAGGAAGCCGGAACTCCAATTTACCGAGCCGCCGGTTGGTTCTTTCTTACCGTTGTAGAGAACCACGTAGGCAGGCAAGTCCGGGTTAGCGGAACCCAACGCATATTGAATCCAGGCGCCAAGAGACGGACGGCCCGGATTCAGGCCGCCGGAGTTCAGCTTCAGGATTGAAATGTCATGGGTCGCGCCTACGGTCACGCTGGACTTGATGAAAGCAATGTCGTCCGCATGTTGCGCAAGATTCGGCAATAAGTCCGAAAACCAGGCACCGCTTTGCCCGTGTTGCTTCCAGGTCCGGTTCGATACGAACAGCTTGCCGAGACCGCCCTGGGTACTGGTTTTGATGCCTTTCAGGAAAGACGCCGGAACTTCCTGTCCGGCGAGCTTAACCAGTTCGGGCTTGTAATCGTACAGGTCGAGCGTACTGGGCGCGCCATGCTGATGCAGCCAGATCACCGATTTGACTTTGCCCCGAAAGTGCGGCTGTTTCGGGGCCAGCGGATCGATCAGATCGGCTGCCAACGCACTCGATATAAACCCGCTACCACCTCCCGGCAACAGGCCGCTCAAGGCAAGGCCGCCCAAGCCAAAGCCGGATTTGATCAAAAAATCTCTACGCGATTGATTATTCATGATTCGTTTTTTCCTTTTAATAAAGTGATAAGTGCTCTTAGAACCGGTAAATGAATTCGTTTGAATTCGCAACCGTATGCACCAAGTCAACAAAAGCCGCGGCACGTATAGGGTCCAGTTTTTGATCGCCTTTTAAGCCGGTAGGAATGCTGACCGCAAATCTGCCTTCCGCTGTTTTTTCCCTGACTACCTTTTCGTGACTATTCAAAAACTTTTGCAGGGTTTCTTTTTCAGTACCTGTCGCTTTACGGGCAAACAATATTTGATACAGCCTGTCCAATTGCGCGGCTTCATCATTGCCGGCCTCGTTAATGACCCGTCCGGCCAACGCTTGCGACCATCCGAACACCACATCGCTATTGATCAACGCCAGCGACTGTAACGGGGACGTGGTTACTTCGCGCTTGCTATGCGCCTCTTGCGCGGAAGCCATGTTGAAGGTCTCCAGCAATGGATAAGGCACACTGCGGCGGGTGAACACGTACAAGCTGCGCCGGTTTTGGTCATGAATATCTTTAGACACTTCCCATTGGTTGCCTGCGCCCAAGTTGGCCGGCACCGGTGGGAACACGCTTGGTCCGCCGATCTGTTCTTCAAGTTTTCCCGAAGCGGCCAGCAGCGAGTCGCGAATCTGCTCGGCTTCCAGGCGTTTACGTGGGAATACGGCCAGCAGCTTGTTTTCAGGATCCGCTTTGGCCACATCTTCACGGTGAGCCGAGGACTGGCGATAAGTGCTGGACAACAGAATGTCGCGGTGCAATTTCTTAACGCTCCAACCGTTCTTGATGAAATTGTCGGCCAGATGGTCCAGCAATTCGGGGTTGGTCGGTTTTTGCCCGGCCTTGCCGAAATCGCTGACCGTTTCCACAATGCCGCGTCCGAAATATTCTTCCCAGACCCGGTTTACGAACACTCGTGCGGTCAATGGATTATTGGCACTGGCTATCCAGTTCGCCAGCGCGGTTCTCCGGCCCGATGAAAATGCGGTCGGCTTAATGTCCGGTTTCTCGTCGGTAATGGCCTCAGGGAATGCCGGCTGCACTTGCTCCAACGGCCGCTCATGGTCGCCGCCGAAAAATACATAGCTGGGTGGTGCATCGGCATGGCCGAGTTCGGTCATCGCGGAAATTTCGGCCGAACCGGTTTTAGGCTTCAGGTCGTTGAACTTTTTCAGCTCTTCGGACAGCTTGTCGTATTCGGCCCACTTGTCTGCGATTTCCTTGGTGAAATTTTTATCTGCACCTTTGCTCTCCGCGGTATCCCTGAGATAAGCAGCCAGACTGCGCTCGTCGGTCACATGAGCCAAACGGTGGTTCACCCAGCGGTCCTGAGCATTCCATTCACTTTTGGGTTTGAATATCGCTTCTCGGCTGTCGGTCAAGTAACGCTCTTTATGATGCTTCAGCGCCGGCTCCCTGACCGTGTCGATAATCGCTTTTTGCTTGTCGCGGACATCTTTGGTGGCTTCTTCCCACTTCGCCAGGGCCGCTTCATACTTGCGTTCCGCATCGCCTTTTTTGGCGACTGGAATATTATCGACTGGGCTCAAATTGGCAAAAAATGACTGGAGCGAGAAGTAATCTTTCTGGCTGATCTTGTCGAACTTGTGGTTGTGACATCTGGCGCACTCCATCGTTTGTCCCAAAAACACTTTGCCGACGGTATCGGTGATGTCGGTGGTGATTTGGTATTTTCTTTGCACCAAGTCGCGGGAGTTATGATTGTCCGGGAAATGCGCCATATAGCCGGTCGCAATCAAGGCTTCCTGGTTGTCAGGATACAGCTCGTCGCCGGCCAATTGCTCCTGGATAAAACGGGAATAGGGCTTATCCTGGTTGAACGCGTTAATCACATAATCGCGGTAACGCCACATGTTGGGCCGGGTATTATCGTTTTGGAAACCGGTGCTGTCCGCATAGCGCGCCAAATCCAGCCAGCGGCGGGCCTGGCGTTCGCCGTATTTGGGCGATGCCAACAGGCGATCCGCGAGCTTTTCGTACGCGTCCGGCGCGGTGTCGTTGACGAAGGTTGCAACTTCCTCAGGCGTGGGAATGACTCCCCAGGCATCCAGGGTCGCACGACGAACAAATGCGGCGCGATCCGCGTCGGGCGAGGGCGTCAGGCCTTTTGCCTCCAACGGCGCCAGCACGAACGCATCAATCGGATTTCGCACCCAGCTTTTGTTGTTAACTGTCGGTTGCTCCGGCGCTTTAATCGGTTGATACGACCAAAGCTTCGATTTGGCAGCCGGTGCGCTGGCCTCGGCCGCCGGTTTATTATCCTGCGCTACGGGTGTTGCTTGAGCAACCTGATCTGTTTGCGCGGCAGGCGCTTTTATTTCAGCAGCCGCCGGCTTGCTGTCTGCCGGTTGCGCACCTATTACACCCACCGGACTGTTGAACAGATCCACAGCCGCCCCGGCTTCTCCGACCACTGCACCGGCAAGTCCCCACATCACTGCGAGATATAGTTTGTTTTTCATTAACATACTCCAAGAATAAAAGCGTTCGCGGCTATTGCGGCATCGCTTGATCAAAATTATTTCTTTTGCTCTGCCGTCGGCTTAGGTGCGGGTATTTCTATTTTTGCCAGCTTACCGCCTTCTTCTTCGTAGTTTTGCGCACCTACCGCGCCAACCACATGAAAGCCTTTAGCGGCAAGCAGATCGGCTGTCGCACCTGCACGACCGGCGTGATTTGAAACCGTGACAATGTCTCTATCCTTGGGAATGAAGGCTAAAGAGTTTTCTATTTCTTTAGCTTGGACGCTGAAATAAAACGGGAATCCGCCTATTTTGCTAAGTTCGTCAGGACGACGTACGTCGACAATCAGCAACTGCTCGGGCTTGGCCAGCAAGGCATCGAATTGAGCGCGGTTAAGCTTTGGAGTTTTGTAGGTATAGGGCTTCGCTGCCGCCGGGGCATCGGCTTTTTTCTCATGATCATGAGCCGCCCCAAATGCGACGGGAGTAGTCAGGATCATTGTAAGTAATATCAACTTAGTACGTTTTTTCATGTTTTTTCTCTTTATTTGATTGCTGAAAGCGTATAGATCACGTGTAGTCACGAGATATTCAATTAGCTATATGCAGCTACCGTACCAACACCACGGTAATGCCCGTATATTTACGTACAACAGCCGGAAATATATTTAATATATTGATAAATAAAATAATTATTTAGTCTCGGTCGCCATGATCAAAGTCGTTTGAAGAGCTAGAGATGCAAATACCAGTCAGCTTTGCTGAAAAACCAGCAGCCCAACACCAGACTATGTTCCCAGATAAACAGGCAACAGCAGCCGATACGGATTAGTAGGAACATGTTGACTCTGTATACTTGAAAATTGCGGTTACGCAGGTTTCAATCCGGTGGCTTATCCCGGTTCCTCTCGTTGAGTTCATCGTTATGCATAACTGCCCAAGAGTCGAGCTATACAGCGCCATGAGTTTTGAAGCAAGCCGGACGAGGACTGTTTAGGACGTTACGAGTTAGACCTTCCAGGTTTTAAAAACCTGGAAGGTCTGCATGTCGCCATGTTCCCGCCTAATGCCAGGTAAGAGACTGCCGGACGAGCGACATCGCGCAGGATATTTGTGTGTAACGATGAGCATTGCATTCCCACGCAACGCGCTCGTTGTTATACACAAGTGTCTGGGTGACACCGTCATCCCGGCAGGGATTGCCGGGATCCAGATGCCATGGATGGCAATGCTAAAGCTGGCAACAAGCCTTGCAACGCGAAGTTGCTTAGTTAAGTCGAGCATTCACATCCCTGTGCTCTCGGCAACCGCTCCTGCGTCGCCTAAAGCGCCTACTGTTGGTGCTCTACCTCCTGCATCCGTGCAGTCGTGGATTCCGGCAATCCCTGCCGGAATGACGTGCTTTTAAAGACTTGTGTATAACGACGAGCGCAACGCGTGGGAATGAGATAAGAAGAGAAAGGCAACCGGGTGGTTGCCTAGAGATAGGAAAGGTAAATCCGACTGATTTATTCAGGCTTGCACTATTCCTTAATGCGAGTCAGGTCATGGCAACCCTTGCAGGATTCGCCCACTTTGCCAAATTGGACTTTAATCGCGTTGATATCGCCTGTTGCCGCAACTTTAGCTAATTCGTTTGCAGCTTCGTTAAACGTATTAGCCGCTACCGTCACTTCCGCTTTTTTCTGGAAAAACTCAGGTTTCAGGCGGGTTTGCTTCCAGCCCACGCCTTTATCGGTGCCTTCCCCATACAGTGCGCCCAATCCCGAATTAGCAACCGCCGCAATCGCATTAGCCGCTGCGGCAACAGCGTCTTTGTTAAAGGTTTCGGGATGATCCACAACCTGACTTTTGATTTTTCCGACATTCCAGGCCGCAAAAGAATAGGCGGATTGGCGAAATCTGATCTGTTCTTCAATCGGACCCGCTATCGCCGCCGTAGTTGATGCAGTAAGCAGTAAAGTAAGCGCAATTTTTCTGTTCATTGTTTTCAGTTCCTGTGTGTTGTAAAAAATTAATGGTTTAAAAACCGGGATCGGCTTGTGCGGTTTGTTGATAAGTTTCGGCCGGATGCAAATACGCTATTCCGCCCGTAACGCCCCACACCACGGTGCAGGAAATAATCAACGATAAAATAAGACCGACTGCGCCAACGCCGCTAACAGTTCTGCCGGCCACCGATGCGGCCAACGTTTTGGGAACCTGTTTTTTACCTGTTAGCATCGGCACGACAAGATTGGTCTTTTTAACCCAACGGTAAAAAATGATCGCGACGATATGCAATACGATAAATGCGAGCAACAGGTCGAATATCGTATTGTGTAAACCGGTTAATCGATCGCTTACGGACTTATCGACAAAGTTGAATAGCGGCCCGACAAAGGCAATGTCGTCATTGGCAAACAAGCCGGTGCCGACCTGCGCAGCCAGCACAGCCAGCAGCGCGAACACCGACAATGCGCCCAGCGGGTTATGGCCTATGCCTTGCCAGCGGCCTTTAAGGTAAGCAATCAGCCGCGGCAAGGTAGGAAAAAAAGTTAAAAACCGGGCATGAGTTGAGCCAACGAAGCCCCATAGAATGCGAAAAACCAGCAATCCCAGAATAAATAAGCCGATACGGCCATGCCAGTCGATCAGCGCCCCGCCGATTTTGGCAGTGATGTAAGCAGCTGCGACAGCAATGGCCAGCAGCCAATGAAATAGCCTGAGCGGCAAATCCCAAATATGGATAGTTACTTTCATATTGATTCTCCCGTTAACCTGAGTAGTTCGCAGCACAGCCAGTGCCGGACCCGGCGGCTTGCGCAAGCGAGGCTCACTAAAAGTCGATGTAGAAACATAATTGACTCCTTATTCATTAGTAAAAAATCGTGTTACGGGAACAACCTAAAAATCTTAAAAAGGCAGGAAATTCATCCATTTCATTCCTGCCGAAGAGCGGTCCTTCAATAGCGAATCGGAGAATTGCCATCGCAACGCCTACCGGTTTTGCCGACTCCCAACACACTGGACTTGATCACGTCGACGCCATCGGCCGGCGTTGCTTTGGCCGGGTTTTATTCGCTTCCTTTTTGAGATTGCAGAGTCCTTTGTTATCTCTTTACTCCTAAGCCGTAGGGCGTGCCGTGCGCGCCTTAGCATCTAAAGGCGCGCACGGCACGCCCTACGGCAATAAGCTATCTAGCTGCGCAGATGCTCGTTAAAAAATCCTATCGTGCGCTGCCATGCCAATTTTGCAGCCGCCTCGTCGTAGCGCGGCGTGGTATCGTTGTTAAAGCCGTGCTGCACGCCCGGATAAATGTAGGCATCGTATTGAATGCCCGAGGCTTTTAACGCAGCTTCGTAAGCAGGCCAACCTGCGTTGATGCGTTCGTCTTCCCCGGCATAGTGCAGCAACAGCGGTGCTTTGATTTTTGCTGTGTCTTCCGCTGTCGGCTGGCTGCCATAGAAAGGCACGGCTGCCGCCAAATCGGGAAGCTGCGTCGCCAGGAAATTAACAATGCCGCCGCCGTAACAAAAACCGACCGCACCGACTTTGCCGTTGCCTTCGGGCAGATTCTTCAACACTCCGGCGGCGGCAATAAAGTCGGCATGGGTTTTGGTTTGATCTAATGTTTTGAACAGCTCGCGCGCTTTATCCTCATCGCCCGGATAGCCGCCTAACGGGAACAGCGCATCGGGAGCGAACGCGATGAAATTATCAAGCGCGATACGCCGGGCAATGTCTTCGATATGCGGATTCAAGCCGCGGTTCTCATGCACGACCAGCACTGTCGGCAGTTTGCCGGTGAATTTAGCAGGCTGAGCCAAATAGCCACGAATCTTGCCGTAACCTGCGGGCGAGGGATATTCCACATATTTTGCTAAGATGCGGGCATCGTTCAAGGCTATCTGCTGCGCCTGTGCAAAACGGGGATTCAATGCCTCAAGCAAACCTTCGGCAGTCAGGCCGAGCACTGTGAATTTTGCGGCCGAAGCCAAAAATCCCCGGCGCGATATGTCGCCGTGGACGTATTTGTCGAATAGTTTCAGGACTTCGGGATCGAAGTCTTTTGCTGTTTTGCGTGTCATGGTTTCACCTATCAATTATCGTTCCCACGCTCCAGCGTGGGAATGCAGTTCTAGACGCTCTGCGTCATCGTAATAAAACAAGATGTCGCTGCCGCGACGGTTATTTGGATCGGGGTCTCGCCCCCGAAGGCGAGATACTTTCTTTTGGGCGGCCAAAAGAAAGTATCCAAAGAAAAGGCCGCCCGGATACCGCTTGCTTCCTGCCTTCCTCGCTTTCATCGGGGGTTGCCAGAAGGGCCCTCTGGCAACGCGCTGCATCCATGCAGCGCCCCTCGCGGGCTATTCCCGGCGAAAGCTCCGGTACTCGGCGCGACATACGGGATTCAATCCATTCCAGCGGCAAGTCTTCTTCGTTATTCCTACGCGCACTATTTCGCCCGGCCTTTAAACCCTTGCGCAAGCAAAGGAATCCTATAAGCCGCCCCACGCCCTACCGCATAAAGCGTCTTCTTGTCGGCACCGGCAAAAGCGATGTTTTGCGGCTTCTTAGGCAGAGCAATAACGCCCAGCGCATCTCCCTTGGCGTCAAACACTTCAATACCGGAATTCGATGCGACATAAAGCCTGTCGTTATCGTCTATCGCCAGACCGTCCGCGCCGCTGGACCAGCCGTTCTCTTCCTGTTTCCAGCCGTCCAGCTTGGCGAAATTCCTTTTGTTCGAAATCGATCCGTCCGCGGCGATGTCATAAGCCAGCACATGCTCGCCAAGGGTATTGGCCACGTACAGCACAGTCTCATCTTTATTCAGCTGAATGCCGTTCGGACGTTCAATATCGGTAGCCAAGCGCTTCAATTCGCCGGTTGGCGAGATGTAGAACACACCGGGATGGGAAGGCGGCGGGTTAGGGTTTTCTTTAGTCGGACGAGTGCCGCTGTCGGTAAAGTAAATGCCGCCGCTCTTATGCAGAACGACATCGTTAGGCCGTTGAAAAGCAACGCCTTCGAAATTCTCGGCGAAGGTTTTTTGCTTGTCGGCCGGATAGATAATGCCGACTTGCGGTTTAAGCGTTTGCACGGCGATCAGCTCGCCGTTGGCGTTTAATGCAAGGCCGTTAGCGCCGTTGGAGTTTTCCAAAAAGGTTGAAACGGTATTGTCCGGCGCGATACGCGTAATCCGGTTGTCATTGGTTTCGGTAAACAGCAGGCTGCCGTCCGAATAACCGATAGGGCCTTCGGTGCCTTTGAAGCCGTCCTTGATCAATTCGATAATGACGCCGCCCGCCGATACGCCTGGAATAGCAGGCGTAACCGGGTCATCGGCGGCCTGCACGGAAGCGGCAAACGCTAAAGCGCCCAGCACTGAGAATAATTTTGCGTGTGAAGTTTTAAGTAACATCTTGTTCTCCGAATTTAATGTAAATGTTTTTAAGGCTGATGGGTGAACGGAAAAACGCCATGCTTGCCGCCCACCCTGTAAAGCCGCCTAAAAGTTCGCCCGGAAGTGCGCGCCGTAGTAACGTCCATCGCCGTAAGTGCCGCTGGCGGCTGATGTACTGGAATACTGCCCCGCGTTAGTCAGGTAGATGGTGTCGAATATATTTCTACCGACCAGGTTCAAGCTATATTGACCATTTTTGGTGCCGATGCCTATGCCGCCATCGGTGACATGATAGGCCTGCTGGACGCCCGATGAAGATAAGTTCGCATTGAAATTGGCTTTGGATTTATAGCTGTCCACGAGGAAAGCATGCCATTCCAAGCCATGGTCATTCCATTTCCCAAAGCCCAACGGTACGCGATAGTCGATACCGTAGTTAGCGGTAAACATCGGCGCATTCGGTATTTGCAAACCGGTTTGGTCGCACGGTTGGGAGCTATTCGCTTCAGCCGGGCAAGGCGCATTCTTGAAATCGGTATAAACCGCATGGTTAAACGAACCGTTTAAGAAGAAATTCAATCCTTGCGTAGCTTGCCAGTTAGTCTCCAATTCAACGCCGCGTAACTGGATGCCTTTGATATTACCCAGCGTGGTTCGAGTACCTGTTGCGGTAGCTGAATCCGGTATTACTAGCTGGGATTGAAAACCTTCTACATCGGTATTGTATAAATTGACGTTGACTGCGAGCTTGCGGTCGAACCAAGTGCTTTTGACACCCAATTCGTAATCCATCACATTTTCCGGATCGACATTTTCAACGGCTCCAGTATTGGAGAATTGAGCCGCGCCCGATTTTTGTCCGCCGGCCGTCGAGAAATAAACCATCAAGTCTTTGTTGATTTTATAACTGGGGTTAACCAACCAATTTTGAGAAGATGCCTGAAATCCTTGGCGGCCAGCCTCCCAAACGTTGCCGACAGCCGCACTTCTGATAGCTTTCGCGTCGGCTATTTGCGAGGCCGTTGCTCCGGCAAGGGTATCCAGATTCTCGCCGCCTACGAAGCCGTCAGAGCCGATGTTATCCCGATCCTCCCAGGTATGGCGTAAGCCTAATGTCAGCGTCGCTTTATCGGTAAAATGTAGATTGACTTGCCCGTAACCCGCCAAACTGGTCACTTCAGGATTCCTGTAACCTGTTTGCAATACGCGGTTTAAGGATTTTTGCATAATCTCCCTGCCTGACGCGGTCGCATTCAAACGGTTATAAATCGCGTTGCTGGCATAAAAAGCACCTGCATCGGCACCGTACCGGCGGTGGTTTTGTACATCAGCCGAGCTGCGCATGCCAAAGACCCCAGCCTGATAGTCAATGAAATTGAATGCAGGTTTCAGGGAAGCAATGCGGAATTCTTGCGACCATTGCCGGTTTTGTACCGTCCAGCCACTGATTTGCTGAATATCGGCGGTACTGTTATCGCCGTCATGATGCGGTTCGAACAATGAATAACGATACGCCGAAATTGAGGTTAATTTATGCCCAGCCACATCCCAGTTGATCTCGCCGGACGCGCCTTGCTGATCGCCGCGCGATACTTCATGATTATCCACCGCCATTTTGCGCGGATCGCCAATCACCGTTAATGGTTGACCGGAATTACGAATGCTGTCGAACCAGTTGCGGCTCAGTCGTGAACTGAAAGTGGTCGGCCTGACCGTCCCATCGGCGAATCTTGCCGGGTCTTCAATCAAAGGATTCACACTCATGGTTTGCGTGGCTTTTGAACGATCCGCAATAATCCGGGCAGAGAGATTATCCGTGGGTGTCAGCAAAAACTGGATACGCCCGCCCATCGCATTTGTTTCCTGAAGTTTCCCGACAGTAATCGGCGAATCAAAGTTGGTTACCATACCATCGCGCTTGTCGATATAGAGCGAGGCCCGATAAGCCAACAGACCATCGATAATAGGACCGGTAGCCGATGCCTTGCCTTGCAGGCTGTCGCGATTACCGGCGAAGCCGTCGATGGAATAACCGGACTTAAACGAAGGCAGCTTGGTATTGACGTTGATCAGACCCAGGTTGCTGTTCTTACCTTGCAATGTACCTTGCGGACCGCGCAGAACCTCGACATGATCGATATCGACATAATTGCTCCAAGTCGAACCGACCCAGGACGACCATACGTTGTCGACCATCACGCCGACGCTGGCCTCCATCGATTCGTTGCCGCTGTTCTTGCCCAAGCCCCGTAAAGCGATACTGGTCTGGCGAACGTTGGTGCTGGTCACGCCAAGGTTAGGCACGCGCCGGGAGAAATCCTGTACCGTAACGATATTGTCGCGTCTCATCTGCTCACCGCTGATAACTGCGATAGGAATCGGAACTTCCTGCAATTTTTCTTCCTTGCGACGCGAAGTCACGACGACTTCCGACAGATTCTTAGGTTCGTCATTGAAGGATTTCTTTTCTTTTTTAGGCGGTTCGGCAGTGGCGACAGTTGCCGGAGCCGGCTGGGCCTGCGCTGCGTTGCCGGCTGTTCCGGCATTGCCGTTGGCAACCGCTTTTTTAAGCTGCTCGTTTTCCTTTTTGGTTTCGCCCAATTCTTTTCTTAGCCGCTCGACTTCTGCGGCTAAATCACTGGAATTGTTCTCGGCAAAGCTGTAGTCCGGCGCTAATAAACAAGCGCCTGCAATAATTATAGCGGCGCCGTTTAGCGTTGCCCGGCTGGATATTTTTACTTCGCCGGCTACAGATCGGCTTTTAGTCTTGCTCTTTTTCAGCGATTTCAGGCCCTTGCCAGCCACTTTTTGCCGCCCTAAGCTGTTAATACTCATTCTAATTACCTTCTTTAAATAAATTAAGGTCAGCCCTGATTTTTGAGGCAAAGCGTCCCTAGCCGGCCCTAAAAAGGCCGGTTTAAATTTGTGTTTGTGGTTGGTTACTTACCGGGAATAGTCAAAACCGATAGCTTGGTAATTCCTGACCGTTCTATCGATGACATCACTTTGGCGACAGTGCCGTATTGAACGGCGTCGTCGGCGTTGAGATTGAGCGCTATTTCAGGATCGGCGGCCTTACGGTTTAACAGCTCTTTTTCAAAAGACTCCAGCGCAATCTCGGTTTTATCGATGAAAACTTTGCCCTTGGCATCGACGCTGATATAAACAGCTTCTTTTTCCTCGGGCGGCGCGGTTTCGGCGGTTTTCGGCAAATTGACGTGCACCGCTTGGGTCAATAACGGCGCGGTGACGATGAACACCACCAGCAGCACCAGCATTACGTCAACTAAAGGCGTGACGTTGATTTCGCCCATGACATCGTCATCGGCACCGCCGTCTTTGGTACTAATAGCCATTAGACTTGCACTCCTTCCGCTTGTAATTCGTCATGGTTGGTTTTGAGCACCGGTTTTTTTGCCGGGCTGCGTGGCACGCTAACCGGGCGTTTGATCAGGAACGAGGTCTTCAACGCGAGATGGACAAAGTCGATTGCGAAATCGTCGAGCGCGGCCCAGATCACTTTGTTCCTGCGGATGAAAAAGTTGTAGCCGATGACCGCCGGCACCGCGACCGCGATACCGACCGCCGTGGCAATCAGCGCCTCGCCGATAGGCCCGGCCACAACCTCCAGGCTGGCCGATCCGGTTTTACTGATGCTGGTCAGCGCGCCCATGATGCCCCAAACCGTGCCGAACAAACCGACGAACGGCGAGATGCTGCCGATGGTCGCCAAGATCGACAGCCCGCTTTCCAGCGCGCCGCGTTCTTTTTGCATTTGCTGGCGCAAACGCCGGTCCAGCAATTCCTGGCGGTCGCCGGTATGCTCCAAATCGTGCGTCGTGGTGCCGCCGTCGGCTTCGATCAGCGTTGTGAAGCCGACATCGGCAACCCTGGCCGCAGGGCCTTTATTGCCTTCCAATGCCGCGGCGGCCTGGAAATCCTGGGCTCCCCAGAATTTCTTGCCGTAAATCCTGTTGTGATGCGCAATCCGCAGATGCTGTATGCCTTTGATCAAGATCAACGCCCAGGTCGCGACCGAAAAGGCAATCAAGACCCATAACGTGCCGTCGACGATCAGCGCCGAAGTGATTTCATGGCCGCCGGCAGCGGCTTCAGTACCGGCAGGCACTATATTGGCAGCGGCCGATGCCGCGCCGGCAATGTCAGCGCCTGGAACAGGTGTTTGATTGGCTGCCTGGGAAACTCCCACAGCAGCAGATGTTGTTTCTGTCATAAATAAAACCTCAACCTTGTAAATTAAAAGAGATAGGAACCGTTACCCAACCATCGATCGGGGTTGTTCCGCGCATCGCGGGAACGAATGTCCATTGCTTTACCGTTCTGACGGCCTCATCGTCCAGCACCTCTTTGCCGCTGGAGTTAATTACGGAAACGTTGTCAGGTTTGCCGTTCGCCAGAACATGCACTTTCATCAGCACCTTGCCTTCCCAGCCTCTATCCATAGCGATTTCCGGATAAACCGGCGCCGGATTGTTCAGGTAACCGGCGCCCGCACGCGGCTCGGTGACTTTTTCTTCTACCTTAGGCGCTGACGGGGCCGCCGGGACTAAAATTACCGGCGCATCCGCCTGCACAGTAGTCGATGTTGCAACAGGCGGAGGCTCAATCTTAGGCGCGGGTTTTGGCTGCACTTTAGGCTTAGGCGGTTTTTTCAGCGCAACCACTTTAGGTGGAGGAGGCGGCTGAACTACAGCAGGCTTCGGTTGAGGCCGGACAAACGAGATCTGCACCTTGGATGGCGGTTTGACCGGTTCAACCAGTTGTTCTTTTTCGACCGATGCGTGCTTGAAGTGATCGACAACAATGCTATGCACCAGTACCGACAGGACAGCTATAATCAGGTAGTCGATAGCTTTGCTGTCGCGATAATCAGTGCTACGCCTGAAATTACCCAATGCCGCCGCAGCCGGTGAAGCGGACAAGCTTTCAATCAGCCGGCCGATATCTTGGTTGATAGGAACCACATCGGCCCTTTTCCGGTCCGGTATCGCCGGCTCAAATTTATCAAAAGCCACCAAAGGTCTATTCATCGGCATTCTCCCGTTCGTTACGTTATCGATTGACCGGCCGCAGCCGGTTACACCCGTTTATTCGAATAGAGCAGGTTCTGTGCCATGGTTTTCGATACTGCCGCCAAAAGCCGATGGCTTATTTGTAAGATAATGAATTTAAAAATATTATTTGTTTACTTTGGATGGCAAGGTAAGGCTAAAGCCGGAGCTTATCCGGCCGGACGGCTGTTCGTTGAGCATCAGTTTCAACGAGCTTTTGTTTGCGGGGTGTTTGCTGAACAACAGTTTGGGAGTAAGGGGGGCGGTGCGCGCCTTTCCCCGTCCCCATGCGTTGCGCTCATCGTTATACACAAGTATCCCCGGCTTGGCGTTAGGCAGGAAAGAATCCGAGAGGCAGACCTTCCAGGTTTTTAAAACCTGGAAGGTCTAATCGGCAGCGTTGTCCGACAAACGGTGTATATCGTTTTATCCGCGGTATGACGACTCTAAAATACGCTTGTGTATAACGACGAGCGCGTTGTGTGGGAACGGGATATAAGTAGCCTGGATGGAGCTTGCGGAATCTGGTGCTTCCCGGCTCCTATTATCCTGTATTCCGCTACGCTGCATTTGGGCTGCGTTGGCTAACCCCGTTAGTGCCATATCTGGCTAAACCTACGATTTCGTGCAAAGATTGCCCGAATTGTTACCTGAAATTTCCCAGCCCATGCCCGACATTTCCGAATACGGCCACAGCACCAACTTAATCGGTATGGCGACGGCCTGCATCGCCAGCCACGCCTTTAACGAAAACCCGAAGCCGCTGCATATTGCCGGTACCCGCGAATCGGCATCAGGTTTGTTCGAGTACTTAACCGCGCAATCGACGCTTGAAGACTGCGGCCGGATATTCCAGGACTACATGTGCGTCGTGTTCGGCTTTGAAACGGAGCAAAGGCTACGGGACAATCATTCGGGAAGACGGCGTTACCGTAATAGTTATCTCAGGTTAATCCAGGATTGGGGGCTGGATTCCAACAATGCCCAAGGCGCGGTTTTTAAAGGCTGGGTCGAAAGCCGCTTCGGGCTGTTTCCTACTTATCACAAACAGCGGATTTCCAGTTTCATCAACAAAGACTGGGTCATGTATATCGAGGAAAAGATGAACAGCCGTTACCACAACAACTGTATCTACATGCAGCTGGATCTCTTATACGAATATTGCCAATGGATTATCGAACGTTTTCAGTTTCCGGCGGCGACGCATAAGACCTTGTATCGCGGCGTCAATTCGCTGGACGACGATTGGCTTGTCCGGGATCGGGATAAACCGCATAAAATCATGCGTTTCAATAATATTGTGTCTTTTACCGACCGCCGCAGTATTGCCAGCGAGTTCGGTGCTTATATTCTGGAAGTTGAAGTGCCGATGGTTAAGCTAGTTTTTTTTAGTGAATTGCTGCCGCACCATGCTTTGCATGGCGAAGCCGAATATTTGGTGATTGGCGGCGATTACCGGGTCA
The DNA here is from genome assembly GCF_004322395.1 of Methylobacter sp. Taxonomy (GTDB): domain Bacteria; phylum Pseudomonadota; class Gammaproteobacteria; order Methylococcales; family Methylomonadaceae; genus Methylobacter_A. Next base: position 113,976 of record NZ_SCTW01000009.1, on the reverse strand, counting down.
ACGTACAGCGTTAGGGGAAAATATGTCTACAGAGCAACTATTGGACAGAGCGTTAGGAGCCTATTTGGGCTTTGCCTGCGGCGATGCGCTCGGCGCGACGGTAGAGTTTATGTCGCCGAAACAAATCCAGAAACGCTACGGCGTGCATCGGGATATGATCGGCGGCGGTTGGCTGAACCTGGAAGCGGGGCAAGTCACTGACGACACGCAAATGTCGCTCGCAGTAGGGCAAGCCATTATCGATCACCAGGGCTGGAACATTCAGGCTGTCGCCGATAATTTTGTCGCTTGGCTGGAAAGCAATCCGCCGGATATAGGCAATACCTGTCGGCGCGGCATCCTGCGCTATCGGGATAATGGCGAACTGTTCGGCTTGCCTCGCGATGATGACGCGGGAAACGGCGCCTGCATGCGTAATCTGCCGGCGGTGCTGGCAACTTTAAACCGGCCGGACAATTTCAACGCATGGAGTTTGCAGCAAAGCCATATTACCCATAACCATCCGTTGTCCGATGCGGCGACTTTAACGCTAGGGCGGATTGTTAATTGCCTGATTAAGGGGTTGGATATGGATGTTTGCAAACAGGAAGCCGAACGGTTGATCGGTCAATACGGCGAATTTGCCTATAGCCCTTATCCGGGCAAAGCCTCGGCCTATATTGTCGATACCGTGCAGACGGTTTTACATTATTTTTTCAGTACCGACAGTTTTGAATCTTGCCTGATTGCAACTGTTAATCAGGGTGCAGATGCCGACACCACAGGTGCGCTGGCCGGTATGCTGGCAGGCGCTAAATATGGCGTTGAACAGATTCCGGAGCGTTGGTTAGCGCGGTTGGATCAGCAGATTGCCGATCAAATACGGCAACAGACGACGGGGCTTATCCAGCTTGCAGGATTGCTGTAAACCTATTTGGTTCAATCGGGCTTGGATTCAGCTGTGCGTACCCTACTGGATTAGAGAGACATATCGACTCAATATCCTATAAAGGTATTTTAAAAACTAACGGGAAATTCATTTCGGTGTTTGTAGTCTTTTGAAAAATAACTCTGACTACCGATACAAAAGTTAATGTAGTGCCGGATTATTGTCGGATTTGTTTACATATTGTCTATAAAGCAAACCACAGTGATACGCCAACTTAATGCCTTATAAAGATATTTTTAAAACGGCATTTTTTATGCTTAATACAAGATGAATCCCATTAACTTAGTTTTTAGGAGTACGGCCATGACAACTCAACACACAAATACAGTAGATAACTCATGGACAATATTTATCGAAATCTTGAGCGATGAATTCACTGCAAAAACCGGGTTCGGGGTGTATGCCCATATCACGCCGCTAGATGTCGACCAAGCTTACCAACAATATCGACTACGCAATGCGCCGATGCGGCTATTTGCCCGCGACTACGTTCGAACTTATGCTTAAAAGTATTCGTTAGTTAGGGTTAATGATTGATAGGGAGTTAAAGATTTTGCATTGAGTAATAAAAATGCCAGCCGATAACCAAGCCAAAAAGGTTAGAACGACAATGCTGACATAACAGACACAAGCATAAATTTACTTTGAGGGAATGATCATGAAAAACATAGTTTTGATGTTTGATATCATTGTTCAACTCACATTACTCGTGGTGTTGCTTTTTAACCGTAAGTCATATTTACACTGTATTGGGTTTGACAGCTAGTCAAGGTATGAACTGTTTATTCAGATTTTTGTAAATAGAGCTGAGGCAGTCCCTGAAACAAAGAGTGGACTGCCTCAAGCCCAGTCAAGTAGCGTACCTGACTTTGTTACCATGATGCGGGGATGCCGCGGCATCCCCCGCTCAGTCCCGATGCCAAATCAATTTGCCATCCTTGTAAACCGACTTGACCCGATGCAACGGAATGGTATGCGTTTGACCCTCGCAATCGATCAGTTCGAAAACGCCTGGAGCATCCTTTGGAAACGCAATTTCGCGAAACGGAACGCGGATGATTTCGTGCTCAATCCGGTCGTAATAACCGATAACGAATTCGCCTTGACCAAATTCCTGATCCCAGCGGATACGATGCAAGAGATCTTGAATCGGAATCATAATCGCATTACCCGCTTGGAAGGACTTTGACCAAACCGGTTCCGTCGGCGGCCAAAGCGATATCTATCCGTGCGAGTCCGAAATGTTCAACCACCCAGGCGTTAGTGACTAGGTGCGGACTGATACGCTCGACACTAAAGACGGATTCGCCCCGGCACAACGCGGCCGGCAAGATCAACTGATCGGCGAGATGCTGCTCCAGGGCCGAACCCGAGCGATAGTGATGCAAGAGCGCGGAACAGACCTCCTCGGCGACTAGCTCAGCGTGCTTGCCGCGTTTGCCTTGGATGCCGAAGCCGGCCAAGCTGTTTTCATAATGCGCCGTCAAATACAAACCGGCGCCGGGACAGGCCGCTTTTAAAACGACCGCCTCGATTTGGGCCGTGATCCCGGCCTGCTCCAAAAGATCGCGCGCACGGAAAGCCATGCGTTCGCAAATATGAGCCGGTAGTTTTGCGGCCAGGGCGCGTCCCGTAACCGCAAGCAGCGAACCGCGATGTTCCAGACGCAGGGGAAGCAATTTCCCGGATCCCGTAATTCGCAGCTTCACTTCTCCTTGTCCTATCGGGTACCAGCCGGATCGCACGAGAGAAAGCTCGGCACTCACACCCATCCGGGCAAGCGTAGGCAGCCAGACATCGTGCACATAATCGAATGAAGGGCTCATGTCAACGTGCGTGCCTCCTCGCAACGTGACGGTAGATACACCCTTAGCCAGCGCCAGCGGGGACAGCAAGGTTTGCAGCACCAGCATGACCGCGCCGGCGCTGCCGCCATCCCGTGCCTGGGCCACATCAAGAAAATAATCCCCGGCCCAGACCGGCTTGCGAGGGATGAATTGCAGCGTTTGCGAATCGAGTTCCGCACCCTTCACTTCAGCGTCGCAGAGCATCGCCGCTGCCCTAACCGAAGTCAGATGCTGCGCCGCCAGCCCCGGTTTTTTCCTGTTTGCGCGGAGGTTATCGATGCGTATCGGACGCCCGGTGATGGCAGCCAGACTCAATGCGCTGCGCAGAATTTGCCCACCGCCTTCGCCGTAGGAACCGTCGATGATTAGCTGGTCTGTCATATATTAAATCTCCCGTAAAAGGATGATCGAAAATAGCAGTTAAATTTTGAAAATCGGGGTTAATGACCTCGTCTAAAGCGCCTAATGTTGGTATCCAGCCTATACAACTGACATTTCATTTTAAGCCAAGTTGGGTATGCATTGCATATCTAGGACTTTAGCTATCCCCCGAATAAGTTCACTGTACATGTGGTTATGAATCATATTTCCTTTTGCATTTTCACCAACAACTTGAAACATGCCTGGTAGAGCAAGTATTCAATGTCTTTCCGATCAAACACTGGCCGAAAACCGAAAAATGCTCTCCACGAAATGATACGGCTGAGATATTGGCCCCATTTCATTTTCTCAGTTACCGAGAAAGTGGCTTTTGTATTTTGTGTCGTTAATGAATAGAGCCGGGATGCCACCGTGATTTTTGGGCGCCAGAAAATAGGGAAGCCGATTTCGCCCAAAGACACATCCCAGGCACCGCCAGACTGGAAATGTGGGATTACGACGTCCAGCACAAGGTCGGTAGCTAGGGGCACTGTAACGCTATGAACAGGAGCCAATGAAAATATTTCCGTCAAGCTCTGACGCAATGCGGTGTCTAGGTTTGCATCTTCAAACAAACCCTTTTCATCGAAATGCCGCTTCAGATCGGTTCTCGGTGCGACCGCTAGCACGCCAAGAAACACGCGGGGCCTTTCCCTTTTAAAATATCTTCCGAGCACCACCGGCCTCTTCATGATTCATAACGACTGCCGCTGGGCCGGATTATTAGGTGCTGGATGCATTGAAGAATATCTCCGCATTTTTTGCAATTTGTTCCAATTGCCCGAATTCACTCTCCAGCGAGTAACCCGGATGGAGCTTGTGGAATCCGGGACAAACGGAGCCATTCTCGTTTGATTATTCCCCATACTCATATTGTCCGACCAAATCATTACCTCCACCACCCCAATCCCGTGGATAAATATTCTTTGCCACAAAACGATGGAAACTCGAATGGGGCCAATCGCAGACTCTTTGGACATAGCCGTGTTTGACGGGATTGTAATGGATATAATCAACATGGCGGGAAAAATCGCTTTCGTCACGAATCGTATGTTCCCAGAAGCGGCGTTGCCAGAAATCATATTCGCCTTTGGCGTTGCGCCCAGGAATTAACGTGGACTTGGCAAGCTGGTGCGAGAAATAGCCTTTGATCGAACGCCAGCGCGTCGAATAGTCAGAATCGCCGGGCGGCAATGTCCAAATGGTATGCATGTGCTCGGGTAACACTACCCACGCCTCGATCATGAACGGTTTAGCCAATCGTGTCCTTTGTACCGCTTCGCGCAAAAGATCAATCTGCTCGGTTAACAAGGCTGATTTTCGGTCCCTCAATGTGACGGTAAAGAAGTACGTTCCACCCGCAAGGCGGTTGCGTCGATATAGCACCATAGACTAACCTCAAAAGTAGCTCTCATGACGCGCCGCAGAATGGGAGGATTCGGCGTCTCCGTTTGTCCCGGATTCCGCAAGCTCCATCCGGGCTACTTGCTTGTTATAGCCTGATATTGTGCCATTCATGTGTGCAACCGTCTTTGCATTGGCTCTCTCGACGCCGTTTATCCGCAACTCTAAACACTGACAGAAGAAGGACAAAACCCCGTCGTTTATCGGGTTCGCACATATTTAATATTTTTTGCCTTACTTCATTAAATGGCTTGTTCTTTACAAGAACACAAGGAGAATAGGTTTCCTTTAAACCGGATTCCTTTAGGCCAGCCTCTATATCTTCTTTCGTAGGGTGAGCCTGAGATACACAACGGTCTAGTGCTCTCATTATTTCATTTTGCAAATTTAAATCAGACTCATCGTACCAGGCCAGCCCTTCATTTAGAGAGACTACCCCCTGCACAATTCTATTAATCTTGAGCTCTGTCTCATTCATGGTTGTGGTTATAGCGTATAGCTAACCGGGCGCGGCCCGGAAAGCTGAAAAAATAAAACCGCTTTATAACCGCGCTCCGGTTGAGCGTAGGGTTATGCACTAAGCGACCCTGGCTTTTTGCGCTATTTTCCAGTGAATTACTAATGTTACTCCCGCAACAAGCAGAAACATGAAACACCGAATTAGGGACTGAAAGCCTTCTCGCTTTTCCCCCATAATTTCGATAGCAAATGCTTCGAGTCTTTGCTTGGTTAATTCTTCTTCACTTGGCTTAATTTTCTCTTTTTCGTCTTTTGAGCATGAAATCTTATTTTTCCAATAAGCTTCATTGGTTTGATAGTTGTCGTATTCATACGACCTTAATGTTAGCTCTGGCGTTACGATTTCAAATATTGAGTAACCTGCTATACCACCTGAAATAACAAGGCAAACCATAGCAGCAAAACATACTGATAGCGCATAAATTTCCAACTTTGATTTCATTTTTACATCCTCTTTTGGTCAAACTGGATGAGCGATTATCACAGTGCATAACGTGGAGTTCAGGGGCGCGTCGCTGAACGTTGCTTGTTTAACCGATATGTCCCGCGTCCCCTGGAACGAAGCAAGTAGCCCGGATGAAACGCAGTGGAATCCGGGATAATCGGAGCCACGTTTGCCCCCGGATTCCGCAAGCTCCATCCGGGCTACTTGCTTGAGCGACTTGTTCGGTAATTACTTCTTCCTTCTTCTGAGTTTTGTACATGCAAGGCTCGCTATACCCGTGCTAAGGAGCAGCGTGGTGGCTGGTTCGGGGATAGGGGCAGGGGTTGCAAGGTAAGCAACAGAATTCAAAAAAATACTTCTTGAAGTCTCAGAGAGGAGAGGGGCTGCCGGAACGCCAGGGTAGGAACTAAGAAAGATCTCTTCATCGCCGATAAGAACAGCTCTACCGCTGCCGACCTCGAATGTTGCGCCTAAAACTCCAGGTCCTCCATCATTGATAGCTGCTTTTCCATTGGGACCTACATCTGCTAAATATCCATGGTACGGAACCTGAAAAGTTGCTCCTGGGGACAAAGATCCAAATGGACCTGTTGCTATTGGCGAGAACCCATCCGTGATTGTTGCGTTAAGCCATGCGCCGCCATGTATTCCACCCGGCATTGCATTAAAAGTTGCGGCAAAATCGTTAATGCTATTTCCAAACACGAATAGGCCTCCCCCCGCGCTCACAAAAGAGTGAAGAAGCTCTAACTCAGCATTACTTGGTTTTGCTGATGAAGCCAACCAAAAGAATATATCAGCAGAGGCCAGCGTATCTTCCGTTATCCCGGTTACTGCTGGCAAAAAAATAATTTGCTCCTTTACTATTCCATCTGGTCCGAACTTACTGGGATTGAGGAGATCACTCCTCAAAACACTGTAGCCTGAATTACTCGTGAAGCTTACTAATGATCTGCTGGCGTCGAGTGAGAGTACATTAATAGTACCAGCTTTTGCAAATGGCGCAAAAGCCGTGGTAAGAAGGCAGATAAGGACTAATTGAAAACTCTTTCGACTCATGTTTTTTTCTCTTGTTATTAGTTTGTTCATGTTCAGCGAGACCACCTCACCGAACATAAAATAGACACCTACCCAGGTGTATGTTAAGTTTCAACCGTCGGCATAAAGCCGCCCGGATAATCCGTTAGGTAAAATGCTATATTAATTACTAATTGATAGCAACCTTTCAGGCAAACTAAAAACACACCTCCCATACACGTGATCTATCCGCTGTAAACAGCCTATCAATCCACCGGCAATATCAAATAATCCGTCCACTTAGTCTCGCCGCCCGCTTGCTCCGGGCTTGGCAGCATTGCCACATTCCAGCCGCCGCCCAAGGCCTTGACCAGCAGAACCGAGGACGATAGCCGTTGGCCCTGTAGCTGCACGGCGGTTTGGCGATTGGATAAGGCTGCGGCTTGCGCGATTATCACCTCCAGATAACTGACGGTTCCCGCCTGATACTGATTGGTGATCAGCGCCAGCGCTTGGTTGGCTGCGGCGACGGCTTTGTCCTGCACCTGCTTTTCTTCATCCAGTATCCGCAACGCGGCCAGATTGTCTTCCACTTCCTGAAACCCGGTCAGCACCGTTTGCCGGTAAGCGGCAACACTGGCGTCGAAACTGTCTATAGCCTGTTTGTACTGGGCGTTCTTAGCGCCGCCGTCAAACAATGTCAACGCCGCACCGGCCGGACCCAAAGCCCAATAGCGGCGGGCAATCGTAAACAAGGTTTCGATGGTCGGAGATTGAAAACCATTGGTGAGGGCCAGATTCAATGTCGGGTAATAAGCCGCCTTGGCTACGCCGATCTGGGCGTTGGCGGCGGCGATGTTGCGTTCGGCGGCGGCAATGTCGGGACGCCGTTCCAGCAGCTCCGAAGGCAGGCTGAGCGGAATCGGCGGCGGTTGCATGTCCAGCGGCGCAGCAGGCAAGGTCAGTTCGGCCGGAGTACGGCCGATCAATACCGCAATCGCATGTTCCAGTTTTGACCGCTGCACACCGAGATCAATCGCTTGGGCGCGTGCCGATTCCAGTTGGGTTTCGGCCTGCATCACGTCGCTTTTGCCGACCATGCCGACCGCATAGCGGTTTTTGATGATTTGCAGGGTTCGACTGTAAGCCGCCACAGTCTCGTCCAGCAAGGCTTTTTGCGCATCCAATGCCCTTAACTGAAAGTAATCGTCGGCCAATGCCGCTTCGCTGGACAGACGCAACGCCTGCATAGTGGCGGCGCTGGCTTGGGCGCTGCCGGTGTTGGCTTCGACTTGGCGGCCGACGCTGCCCCACAAATCCGGCTCCCAAGCCATTGACACAGCGCTGCTGAACAGATTCCTAACCCCTGACACCGCTACGCTTTGGCCGCTGGCGGCACGGAAACGGTTAAAAGCGGCGGTCAGGTTGATTATCGGTAAATAAGCCGATTGCGCCGACTGCACCAGATGCTGGGCTTGGCGATATTGCGCTTCGGCCTGGATCAGCGACTGATTGGCGGTGGCAACTTGTTCTTCCAATTCATTAAGCCGGGGATCGTTGAAAATTTCCCACCATTTACCGGACAGCATCGTGTCGCGAGGCTGCGCCTGTTTCCAACCTTTGCTTTCCTTAAACTCATTGGAAATCTTTGCTTCCGGACGGACATAGTCGGGACCTACCATGCACCCGGCCAGTTGTGCGGTTAATAGGGCATAAATCAGGGGTTGGCGAATGCGAACTGTCATGTAAGTCTCAGGGATAAATAGCTAACAAAAAAATCTTAAAATTCACCAGGGAGACACGAAGTTTTCACCCTCATTTTCTTCATGAACTTCATGCTCTTCATAGTTTTATGCCTTAGCATGATGCGTATGAGTTGCGTCCCCAATGTTTCTGTGATGAGTAAATAAAGTAGTCGAACTTAGCCAATAAATTAAACAATTACCACGAAGAGCATGAAGGGCATGAAGACTCAAATCCTTCATGCCTTTCATGTTCTTCATGGTTTAAAAATAAAACTGGCTCAAGTTGTTTCATACACGTTCCTAAACGGACTTATTCCCTTGAGAAGCAGTGCGGTTAAAAAACCGACCACCAAACCACAGCCGGAAACGGTCCAGGTAAAGGTAAACGACCGGCGTTGTATACAATGTCAGCATTTGGCTGAAAATCAGGCCGCCGACAATCGAAATGCCCAGCGGCTGACGCAGTTCCGCACCGTAACCGCTGCCCAACGCCAGCGGCAGCGCGCCGAACATCGCGGCCAGCGTGGTCATCATGATCGGCCGAAAACGCAGCAGGCAGGCTTGAAAAATCGCCTCGCGCGAATCCAAGCCGTGTTCGCGTTCGGCAAACAACGCAAAATCGATCATCATGATCGCATTTTTTTTGACGATGCCGATCAGCAAAATCACTCCGATCAGCGCAATGATGCTGAACTCCGAACCGCAAGCCATCAGCGCCAGCAACGCGCCGACCCCGGCGGAAGGCAGCGTCGATAAAATCGTCAACGGATGAACATAGCTTTCGTAGAGCACGCCCAGCACGATGTAAATGCTGACCAGTGCGGCCAGGATCAACCAGGGCTGGTTGCGCAACGATTCCTGAAAGGCTTTGGCCGATCCCTGGAAGCTGCCTTGGATAGCATTCGGCACGCCGATGTCGCGCATGGTTTTTTCGATCAATTGCGTGGCGGCGGATAGTGAGGTGCCGGGCTTAAGATTAAATGATAACGTCGCGGCAGCGAACTGGCCTTGATGATTAACAGTCAACGGCGTACTGGTCGGAGCGAAACTGGCCAACGCCGACAACGGCACCTGGAGCGAGCCTGGTAGTTCTCCGGCCGGCAAGCGCTTGGCGGGTACGCTGATATAGACCTGTTTCAGGGCTTCCGGGCTTTGCCAATATTCCGGAGCCAGCTCCATCACCACCCGGTACTGGTTGAGCGGATTATAGATCACTGAAACCTGGCGCTGACCGAAAGCATCGTTGAGACTCGCGTCAATCATGGCTTGGCTGACGCCGTAGCGCGCCGCCATAGCCCGGTCAACCACCAGGCCGATCTGCTGCCCCTTATCTTGTTGGCTGGTATTGACGTCTTTCAGTTCCGGCAATTTGGATAGTGCGGCCAGCACTTTCGGCATCCATTCCCTCAGCAGACCCAGATCATCGGATTGCAACGCATACTCAAACAAGCCGGCTGACATCCGGCCGCCTATACGCAGTTCCTGTGCAGGTGACAGCCGTAAGCTGGCTCCGGGAATGCGGCCGACCAGATTGCGCAGACGCTCCATGACGTTGTCTATCGAGTCCCGCTGTTCGTGCGGTTTCAGCACGACGAAAACCCTGGCGCTATTGCCGCTTTGCTGGCTGCCGGCAAACCCGGCTACGGTTTCGACTGCCGGGTCCTGCCGCACCAGCTCGGTAAATTCGTAGAATTTCTTCTGCAAGGCCCAAAACGAAGTGCCCTGGTCGGCTTGAACCTCGCCGAGCAACCTGCCGCCGTCCTGGGTCGGGAAAAAACCCTTGTCGATGACCGTATACAAATAAATATTGAAGCCTATCGTGCCGAGCAGGATCAGCATCATAATCCGTCCGTGGCGCAGCGCCCAACTCAGCGTATGTTGGTAAAAATTATGCATCAAATCAAAAGCCCCGCCGATGCTTTGATAAAGCTTGCCATGCTGAGGACTTTCCTTGCCCACCCAGCGCGCGCACAACATCGGCGTGACGGTCAGCGAGATCAGCAGCGACACCAGCACCGCCGCTGACAACGTCACTGCAAACTCCTTGAACAGGCGGCCGACCACGCCGCCCATCAACAAAATCGGCAGGAATACCGCGACCAGCGACACGCTCATCGCCAACACGGTAAAGCCGACTTCCCTGGCGGCCAACAGCGCGGCCTTGAACGGCGCCACGCCTTTTTCGATATGGCGCTTGGTGTTTTCCAATACCACAATCGCGTCGTCGACCACAAAGCCGGTGGAAATGGTCAAGGCCATCAAAGTCAGGTTGTTCAGGCTGTAATTGAAAAAATACATCGCCGCGCAAGCGCCGAGCAAGGACGCCGGCACCGCAATAATCGGCACCAAAGTGGAACGTATATCCCGCAAGAACAACAGCACCACCAAAATCACCAGCACTATCGCGATCAACAAACTGTGTTCGACTTCGGCAATAGAAGCCCGGATAGTCAGCGAGCGGTCGATAACCACCTCCAGATTGATCGCGCTCGGAATCGCAGCGCGCAGTTCCGGCAACATGGCCTGAACCTGATCGACGGTTTGAATCACGTTAGCTTGCGGTTGCTTTCTGAGAATCAGCAGCACCGAAGGCTTGCCGTTTTTCAAGCCGGCATTGCGCAAATCCTCGACCGAATCGACCACATCGCCGAGATCGGCGATCCTGACCGGTGAGCCGTTACGGTAGCTGACGATCAGCGGCAGGTAGTCCGCGGCTTTGCGGGCCTGGTCATTGGCCTGGATCTGCCAGCGTTGATCGCCGTTTTCCAGCACGCCTTTCGGGCGGGTAACGTTGGTTTGGGTGATCGTATTCCTGACATCCTCCAGGCCGATGCCGTATTTGCTCAGCGCGTTCGGGTTCAGTTCGACCCGCACCGCCGGTAACGCCGCGCCGCCGAGCTGCACTTGGCCGATGCCCGGAATCTGCGAAAGCTTCTGCACCAGGATCGTTGAGGCGGCATCGTACATCTGGCCCCGGCTGAGGGTGTCGGACGTCAGCGACAATATCAGGATCGGCGAATCGGATGGGTTATCGCGCCGGTAACTCGGGCGGTTCGGCATACCCGTCGGCAACAGGCTGGCAGCCGCATTGATAGCGGCCTGCACATCGCGGGCCGCGCCGTTGATGTCGCGGTCCAAATCGAATTGCAGCGTAATCTGGCTAGAACCCTGCGAACTGCTGGAGGTCATTTCGGTAATGCCGGCAATCCGGCCCAATGCCCGTTCCAGCGGCGTAGCGACCGTAGCCGCCATGGTTTCGGCGCTGGCGCCGGGCAGCTGGGCTTGTACGTTGATGGTCGGAAAATCGACTTGCGGCAGCGATGCCACCGGCAGGTTCAGGAACGCCAGAATACCGGCCAGGATGATCGCCAGCGTCAGCAGACTGGTCGCGACCGGACGGTAAATAAACAGCGCCGACAGGTTCATAGTTTTTTGTCCACGAAAGACACGAAAGTCACGAAAATTTTACTTAGGAATGTGCATGAAATAACTTGAGCAAGTTTTATTTTTAAACCATGAAGAACATGAAAGGCATGAAGGATTGAAGTCTTCATGTCCTTCATGCTCTTCATGGTAATTGCGTAAATTAATTTATGCCTATCGGTTACAAACCCCGATCGGCATTGAGCACGAAAATCTCGCCCAATGACTTTTCGTGTCTTTCGTGCTTTTCGTGGACAAATTAAATATCTTAAATTCATCACAAACTGCCGTCGCTTTCAGGCGGATTCAAGCGTAGCCAGCCGGACATGCGCCGGGCCAGACTGTCCATCCATAAATAAATGACCGGCGTGGTGTACAAGGTCAATAACTGGCTTAGCAACAAACCGCCGACCATGGTGATGCCCAGCGGATGGCGCAACTCCGAACCGACGCCGCTGCCCAGCATCAACGGCAATGCGCCGAGCAATGCGGCCAGTGTGGTCATCAGGATCGGCCGGAAACGCAGCAGGCAGGCCTGGAAAATCGCATCGCTCGGCGACATGCCTTGCTTGCGTTCAGCTTCCAACGCAAAATCGATCATCATGATCGCGTTCTTCTTGACGATGCCGATCAACAGGATAATGCCGATAATGCCGATGATGCCCAAGTCGCCGCCGGAAACGATCAAGGCCAGCAATGCGCCGACCCCGGCGGAAGGCAATGTGGACAGAATCGTCAGCGGGTGGATATAGCTTTCGTACAGCACGCCGAGCACGATATAAACGGTCACAATCGCGGCCAGGATCAGCCACAGGGTATTATCCAGCGAAGCGCTGAACGCCAGCGCAGCCCCTTGATAACTGGTGCGGATGCTTAACGGCAGGCCGATCTGCTGTTTGATGCGGTCGATCGCATCTACTGCATCGCCGAGCGCCGCGCCCGGAGCCAGGTTAAACGATAATGTCGCGACCGGGAACTGGTCGAGATGATTGATCGACAGCGGCGTCGGCCGCTCCGATATTTCGGCTATCGTTGACAGCGGTACCTGCGCACCGTTGCTGGACGGAATACGCAAGTCGTTCAAATCTTCCGGAGAACTTTGCGCGCTTGGGTCGACTTCCAGCACCACCCGGTATTGGTTGGACTGGGTGAAAATCGTCGATACCAGCCGTTGTCCGTAAGCGTTGTACAGCGTATCGTCTACCGCTGCGGTAGTGACGCCGAGACGGCTCGCAGTGCTGCGGTCGATGTTGACGAAAACCTGCCGGCCCTGATCCTGCACATCGCTAGTCACATCGGCAAACTCCGGCTGGCCGGAAAGCTCTTCGACAAGCTTATGCGTCCAGCGGTTCAGTTCATCAATGTCGGGCGTTTCCAGCGTAAATTGGTACTGGGTGCGGCTGACCCGGTTCTCCATCGTCAGATCCTGCACCGGCTGTAAATACAAGGTAACACCGGCCAAATCGGTCAGTTTGGGTTTCAACCTGGCGATCACTTCGCTGGCGCTCACTTTGCGTTCGGCTTGCGGTTTCAGGTTGATCAGGAAACGGCCGGCGTTGGGCGTGGTATTGACGCCGTCGACGCCGATAAACGACGACAGGCTGTCCACAGCCGGGTCCTCAAGCAGCAGCGCGGCCAACTTTTGCTGATGTTCGGCCATCGCCGCAAAAGATACGTTTTGCGGCGCTTCGGAAAAACCCTGGATGATACCGGTATCCTGTACCGGAAAAAATCCTTTCGGAATGAAAACATACAGCGCTACTGTCAAAGCGGCGGTCGCGAAAAACACCGCCAGGGTCAACGTTTGCCGCTGCATGACCCATTCCAGCGTGCGGCCGTAACCGGCGATCAACTTGTCGAACCAGTCGTTGCTGGGCTTTTCGGCATGTTCCGGTTTATGATGCAGCAGTTTTGCGCACATCATCGGCGTCAGCGTCAGCGACACGATTGCGGAAATCAAGATCGCTACCGCCAATGTAATCGCAAATTCCCTAAACAACCGCCCGACCACGTCGCTCATGAACAGCAGCGGAATCAGCACCGCGACCAGCGAAAAGGTCAACGAAATGATCGTAAAACCGATTTGTTCGGAGCCTTTCAACGCGGCTTTCAACGGCGACTCGCCTTTTTCGATATAGCGGGAGATATTCTCGATGACCACAATCGCGTCGTCGACCACGAAACCGGTCGCTATGGTCAGCGCCATCAGCGTCAGGTTGTTGATGCTGAACTCGGCCAGATACATCACCGCAAAGGTGCCGACCAACGACAACGGCACCGCGACGCCAGGAATGATAGTCGCCGGAACGTTGCGCAAAAACAGGAACATCACCATCACCACCAGCACCACCGCCAGCATCAGCTCGAACTGCACATCATGCACCGACGCGCGTATCGTCACGGTGCGGTCGGTCAGCGGCAGCACGTCGATATTGAGCGGTAGCGACGCCTGCAATTTCGGCAGCAGTTCCTTGATCCGGTCGACCACCTCGATCACGTTCGCGCCGGGCTGGCGCTGGATGTTGACGATCACCGCCGCGTTTTTATCGGCCCAGGCCGCCAGCCGGACGTTTTCCGCGCCGTCGATCACTTCGGCGACTTCGGACAGACGCACCGGCGCATTGTTGCGGTAGGCTACGACCAGATCGCGGTATTCGGCGGCCGAACGCAGCTGGTCGTTGCTATCGATGATCGCCGAGCGCATCGGCCCGCTGAACATGCCTTTGGGCTGGTTGACGTTGGCGGCTGCAATTGCGGTGCGCACGTCTTCGAGGCTGATGCCGTAAGCGGCCAGCGCTTTATGGTTGGCCTGAATCCGCACCGCCGGCCGCTGGCCGCCGCTGATGCTGACCATGCCGACGCCGGACAGCTGGGCGATTTTCTGCGCCAGCCGGGTGTCGACCAAGTCTTCGACCTTGAACAACGGCAAGGTTTTGGAGCTGACCGACAGCGTCATGATCGGCGTGTCGGCCGGATTGACCTTGCTGTAAATCGGCGCTTGCGGCAAATCGTTCGGCAGGAAGTTGCTGGCGGCATTAATCGCCGCCTGCACAGTCTGTTCGGCAATGTCCAAATCCAGGTTCAGGTTGAATTGCAAGGTAATCACCGACGCGCCGCCGGAGCTGGTCGACGACATCTGGGTGAGTCCGGGCATCTGGCCGAACTGGCGTTCCAGCGGCGCGGTGACCACCGACGTCATCACCTCGGGACTGGCGCCCGGATACAAGGTTACGACTTGTATAGTCGGATAATCGACTTGCGGCAGCGCCGACACCGGCAGCATCCGGTAAGCCAGAATGCCGACCAGCAACATAGCGACCATCAGCAACGACGTCGCTACCGGGCGCAGAATGAACAGCTGGGACGGATTGAAATTCGGCAGGTTAGGGTTTGCTGGGGTCATATTCAGTTTAGGAAATCATGTTGTCCACGAAAGACACGAAAAGCACGAAAATAGTCAGCAAGATGTCTCGTTCCCACGCGCAACGCTTGGGAACAAGAGAAGATGGCAGAGTAACGCAACATATTGATTCCCTTTTCGTGTCTTTCGTGTTTTTCGTGGACTTTCAGGTTCAAGGACGCCGGTTTTTTTTACGCGATTTGTCTTCGAAGTTGGTCTTTATATTCGGATCGGCCGCCACGGCCAGCCCGTCTTTTTGCGCAATATCGACCTGGCTGCCTTCGCGCAATCTGTCGGTGCCTTCTACCACCACCGTTTCGCCGGCGGCAAGATCGCTGAGCACCGCAACCTTGTCCGCTTCGGTTGGCCCCAAAGTAACGCGGCGCAGCTGTACGGTTTTTTCCGGGCCAACCACATAGACAAACGCGCCCTGGGTATCGTGCTGAATCGCGGCACTGGAAACCAGCGTCACACCAAGCAAGGTATCCAGGTGCATTTTGATATTGACGAATTGGTTGGCGAACAATGTGCGCTCGTTATTGTCGAATTGCGCTTTCAGTTTCAGCGTGCCGGTAGTGGAGTCGATCTGGTTATCGAGCGCCAGCAATTTGCCGTCGGCCAGCTTGATTTTACCGGCCCGGTCATAAGCCTCGACGAGGACCGGCTCGTTAGTCCGCCAGCGCTGCACGACCTGTTGCACTTTGTCTTCGGGCAAAGTGAACACGACACTGATAGGCTGGAGTTGGGTAATCACCACTAGGCCGTTAGTGTCATTGGCATGGACGATATTGCCCTGGTCGATTTGGCGCAATCCAACCCGTCCGGAAATCGGCGCGGTCAGCCGCGCATAGCTGAGCTGGAGCTTGGCGTTATTGACTTGGGCTTTATCCATTTCCACGGTGCCGCGGTACTGTTTGACCTGGGCCTCCTGGGTCATGGTTTGTTGAGCGGAAATCGAATCCTGTGCCAACAAGGTTAGGTAGCGCTCGTGGTCTATTTGGGCATTTTTCAGCAGCGCTTCATCTCGCAACAACTGGCCTTCGGCTTGTTGCAACTGGACTTGGAACGGACGCGGATCGATTTCGGCCAGCAAATCGCCTTCCTTGACCATCTGTCCTTCATTGAACGCCACCTTCACCAGTTCGCCGTCAACTCGGGGCCGCACGGTTACGGTGCGCAATGCGGTTACGGTGCCCAAGCCGTTCAAGTACACCGGAAAATCGGCTTTGCGCGCGGTTTCTATCGCTACTACCGCCGGTGCGTCATCGTCGTGGCCGCGCTTACCGCCTTTAGTATCGGATTTTGCATCGGGGGATGATGAATGCTGAAAATAAAAAACTGCGAAGATCAGTGCCAGCACGATCAACGTACCGGGCAATAAAAAAGCCTGGCGCCGGTTAGAAAGCGAAAGTAATTCGTGGCGGTTGTGTTGACTCATACGGACGTTTTCAATTAAGGGTTTGAGAGCGGATAGCTTGAATACCGGCCAGCGAGAATTGCACGACGTGTTCGGCAAAGGCCTTGATGTCGCTTAAATCGCTCGGATGGCTGCGAAACGGCCGGGCACTTTGCATGTGCTTTAATCGCAACAGCTGGAAACATTGGCCCATGATGCTGGCGTGACAGTATTGGATTTGTTGCTCGCTGACCGCCTGTCCCAGGCATTCTTTCAGCAAAGCGAACATCTGCATGCGTTGAGGGTTGATTTCCTTTTCCAGAATATCGGCCAGCAGCCGGGTAGGTTGCGCCATTTCCTTATGAATGATCGCGAACGAATAAGAATTCTCATCGCCGATACGGCGGACCAGGGATTTAATTCGCTCGGCCAGCCGCTGTTCCGCCGGTGCATCGTTCGCCAGGCCGCCGTCGGGCGGATATAGAGCAAGCTCCTGATTAAAAGCAAAGCGCCAGGATTCCAGGTAGAGAGTTTCCTTATCGCGGAAATGATAATTGACCGAGGCAATATTGGCTTTTGCCTGCCCGCAGATTTCGGCTATCGTCGCGTCCTGAAAGCCTTTCTCGGCAAAGATTCGGCTGGCTACGGTTAACAACCGAGTACGGGTTTTTTCCGGCTTGGTTTTAAGGTTGGGCATGCAGGTAAATTGATCGAAACAGACTTATTAATTTGTTTGCTAATTGTAATTGAAATCTGTAATTTAAATACGTATTTTAAATTGAGCAATCTTTATACCATGTTTTATCATGTTGATTTTTGCCTGTTTTTTTATTCACGATCCAGAATTAATTGCCCGGAAATCAACAGCGGTTACGCAAGTGCTGCTTATCAGCCAACAGAAAATTATTCATCGCGAAGGACACGAGCTCTATTTTTTAGTCTTGTTAATAATTCACCCCAAGCGGGAAACACTCCGGTGTGCAGACCTTCCAGGTTTTAAAAACCTGGAAGGTCTAACTCGCAACGTTCTCCCCAGGTGGGACGGGATTTATAATCTCGTTCCTAACTCCCCATTATGCCGGAGCATGCAAACGATAAAAATAAGCTGGCCCGGTAATGGTAGATCAGGACAAAAGCCTTGCACTTTCGCCCTGATCCGGATCGGACCGGTTATTTGACGACTACAGGTTGGCCAATAGCAATACGAAGATCGGCCAGCGTGACCACGCGCGGACCGTGCAAAGCAGCAATCTGGGCGACATCCAATTTCAGATTTTGGATATTTTGGTACAGATTCACTGAATAGGGGTTCGGTTTGGCCGGCGGCACATTGGCTGCGGTAGGCGTATAGGCGTCGGCTTCGACCAAAATTTTCTCTTTCGGTAGGTAGACCAATAAGAAAGCATCGTTGTGGCCATTGCCGGCTATAGAATGGAGTTCGATCTTGCGTTTGCCGTCCGACAGCTCGTATTTGCCGGTAAAAGTATCAAAACGGGCAGGCTTAAGCGATTTGGCCAACCGGTCGGGATTGATCGTGCGCGGCGCGGCCCAAATTTTTTCATAATACGGCCGGTTTGCTTGCTCAGTAACGATGGTCGAGCCTTCATCGACAAACGTGCGCAAGCCGCCGGCATGATCGAAATGGGCATGGGTGTTGACCAAGTATTTGATCGGTTTGTTCGGGATGATCTCCTTGAGTTTATTAATCACGGCCTGCGAGCGTTCTTCATTTTGCGGCGCTTCGACCAGCACAATATGGTCCCGCTGGTCGATCGCGACGCTGTGATGGCTGCCGCCGGTCAAATAGAAAACGCCATCGGCCAGTTTGTTGGCGGTCACGACCACAGCCGGCGCCTTGGCGACTTGCGGGGGTATTGCAATATCGACCGCCGGGTTCGTTTTGACGGCCGAGACGTTGATGTCCAGCACCGGATAGCCGCCCTGGCTGCGGACGATATGCGCCGGGAACTGGATGCCGTCGAAATCTTTGTAATCGCTGTAACGGGTTTCGACCAAGGTGTCGCCGAGCACCGGATTATCGATCCAGGTCTGTACCCGTTCGAGCTGGCTGTTGGCGTTGATCGTGCCGACATAGCGATACTTGCCGCCGATAGTGAACGAGACTTCGGTGCTGTTGCCGGTTTCTTTCGAAGCCGCATTATTGATCTTGGCCGCTTTCAGAAAACCTTGCGGGCTGGCCCAGATTTCCGCCAAACGTTCTTCGACAGCAGCAGGCTGCGCGCTAGGAGTTGGCGCGGCGTTACCGGCAGCGGCCACGTTCCAGGCGGTGTTGCCGCTGACGTATTGCTCAACTTTTTGTTCGACCGGTGCAGGGCGCAAGCGGCCGGGTTCCACGATCTGGCTGCGGGTGATTTGCACCTTGGCGCTGGCCGTATCGTAATTAATATCGGCCGTATAATTTTTCAGCTCGAACGGCGGCCAAGGCGAGCCCGGATTCGGCGCCTGGCCGAATTGGTACCAGCGGCCGGTGCCTGAAAATTCGATGGCTTTGATATTGTCGGTGCCGGAAGCGTCGGATGCCGCCTGCAAGCCCTGCGTTGGCAGCGAACTGCAACCGGCCCCGGTCAATACCGCAGCCAAGCCAACAACGGTGTATAGCGATTTATGCATGAACCCTCCTTGGGTTTAAATGATGAAAACGATTGGAACCAATCAGGTATATTGCAAGAGGCATACCAGTCGGCACTGGTCAGGGAAAAGCCCGGCATTGTTGCCTTGGATAGTAAAAAGCGCTTGGCTTGTTCTGACGCCATGCTGGAAAACCAGCAGCTTTTGTTGAGGTGCTGCTTCTATCGGAGCAGTTTTACGGCGGTGTTCGAAAATAGAACACGGATGACACTGATTAGGCGGATTCAAACGGAATTATCAGTGATTGAATACGTGGCTGTAGGGCGCGCCGTGCTCGCCTTGACCCCAGCCAATAAACCAAAAGACTATTCACCACATAATAAAGAACGAAGTTTTTTTGTGCAGCCTTAGAACCTGGTAGTCATAGGGGCGACCGGCCGGTCGCCCCTACACGCGTTTAATTTATCGGCATTAGTTGTAAACCCAGGCCGGCAAAGTTACTTTTTTCGACTGCCATGCGTAGCTTGTCGTCAAACGGAGCGAAGTCACGGATGTCGTTAGCGTCCAGTTGGTGTTTGGCGCAAAAATCCAGTTTTGTAGGTTGGGCAGCTTTTTATGCCCAACATAACGAAACTTCAAAATGACAGTAGATTTCGGATTTGACCACGGACATTCCGCCAGCGGATAGCAAAATGTTGGGCAACGGAAAAGCTGTCGCCTCGGTAACCGCTCCATGCGTTGCTCTACCTCCTGCAATCCATGCAGTCGTAAAGCGCCTACTGTTGGAGCCCAACCTATATCCGTGTTTATCCGTCTAATCCTTAATTATCCGTGTTCCATCAATCATAGTTTTTTAGGCTTTCGGCTGGCTGTCTAACGCGCCTTTAATGGCTTTGGCCAGATCGCTGACGGCGCCTGCGCCCCAGTAATGCAGGAAAACGATTCTCGGCGACTCGCCGACCATGTGGTTATGAATCGAAGTGATCGCGATGTTTCCGGAACGTAAGGCTTTCAACACGATCTGCAATTCGGATTCCAGCACCGCGAAGTCGCCTTCGACAATCGCTTTGTCATTGCTGCCGGCGAACACCGCCCAGGTATTCACGCCCATGGTTTTACCGACTTGATGGCCGTCCATTTGCGTGGTGCGGCCGATGGTCACCTTATAGACTTCGCCGGTTTTTTCAACGGACGCGCCGATGATAGCTTCGATCGGCTTCGGATCAAGCGAGGTTTTACCAGCATCGAACTTCGTGCGTTTTTGAACCTTGCCGCCGCTGGTTTCCTTGATTTTGGCAAAGACTTTGCCGACGCCCGTTGCCAGACTTTCCGCATCGCCCGAACCGCCTATATGCATGAACATCACTTTCGGCGTATCCCACAGGAAATGGTTATGCAGCGCGGTAACCTGAATACCGTTTTCCAGCGCCGCGCTCATTACCGGATTGATCTGGTCTTCCTGCAAGACCATGTCGCCCATGACCATGGTCTTATCGCCGGCCGGGGTAAATGCGGCCCAAGATGTGAAGCCGGTAGCCGGGGTCATTTTGACTCCGGCTACCGTGACGCTCAAATCGCCGCGCGGCACGGTCACTTTGAAAACATTCTCGGCGCTATCGAGCTTGCCTTTGGCGCCGGTCAACTGCTCTATCTTGGCCGTATCCAGAGCCGCCGTATGCTCGCCGTGCTCGTGAGCGACGGCCGCTCCACTCAGCAGGGATGTCAACAGCACCGCTAAAGCCTGAGATTGATAAATTTTGTTCATACCATAAATCCCTCCTGGACTAGCCAGGCTTTAATAAAAGTAAATAAAAGCCCGGTTACGCCGCAAACGGCGATGACCGGAATGACGCCCGCCTTGTAACGGAACAATGCCAGCAACGCTCCCGCCCCGATCAGCGCGGCAATGCCTTCGAAACGGCCGTCGAAACCTTGCGGCCAGAACACATGCCAGGCAAAAAATACCGCAAGGTTCAGGATCACGCCCACCACGGCGGCAGTGATTCCGGTTAACGGTGCGGTGAATTTCAGGTTGCCGTGGGTGGACTCCACCAGCGGGCCGCCCGCCAGGATAAACACGAAACTGGGCAGGAAGGTGAAGTAAGTCACCACCGTCGCCGCTGTCGCACCGGCCAGAAACAGTTGCTCGGGGCCAAAAATTTCCTTCACCCATCCGGCCACGAAACCAACAAAGGTCACCACCATGATCAGCGGCCCCGGCGTGGTTTCACCCAAGGCTAAACCATCGATCATCTGGTGAGGCGTCAGCCAGTGAAAATGCTCGACCGCGCCTTGGTAAACGTAGGGCAATACCGCATAAGCGCCGCCGAAAGTCATCAGCGCCGCTTTGGTGAAAAACCAGCCCATCTGGGTCAATGCGCCATCCCAACCGTAACGGGCGCAGAGGAAACTGATCGCGCCGCCCCACAGAACCAGGCCTGCCAGGATGACTTTCGCTAAGCCTAGCCAGGTAAAGCGCGCATGATCGGGTGTCGGCGTATCGTCATCGATCAGCGCAGGACCGTAGCTTTGCTTGGCCGCGCCATGTCCTCCGCCAACCGCGAATTTGTGCGGGACGAACTTGCCGCCGATAGCCCCAAGCATGGCGGCAACGAGCACGATCAAAGGGAATGGCGTATTGAATAGAAATATGGCCAGGAAAGCCAAAGCCGCCATTGTCCATAGTAGCCAATTTTTCAGCGCTCTTGAACCGATCCGGTACGCCGCGAAGATCACGATGGCGGTCACCGCCGGCTTGATGCCGTAAAGCACGCCGGCAACGGCGGAGATATGGCCGTAAGCCAGATAAACCCAACCCAGCGCGATCAAAAGCAGTAACGACGGCAGCACAAACAGGCCGCCCGCCACGATTCCGCCCCAACTGCGATGCATCAGCCAGCCGAGATAAATCGCAAGCTGCTGCGCTTCGGGCCCCGGCAATAACATGCAGTAATTCAGCGCATGCAGGAAACGTTTTTCTGAAATCCAGCGATGCCGTTCGACCAATTCCTGATGCATGATTGCGATTTGCCCGGCCGGGCCGCCGAAGCTGATAAAGCCGAGTTTGAGCCAGAAGCGGAAGGCGGTGCCGAAGCTAACGGGATGCGGTCGCTGCATGGGGATTTCCTTGATTATATGTTGGGTTGAATTTTTTAGCTCATTCCCACGCGCTGCGTGGAAATGCAGTCAAGGCGCGCTGCGCCGCGAGTCGCAACCGACCTGCCAAAATACAAAGTATATCAACTAGGACGCGGCGCGTCCCAAACCGTATTCCCACGCAGCGTATAGGAAGGAATATCCGCTGTAGGGCGTGCCATGCGCGCCTTGGTTTCTCTAAGGCGCGCATGGCACGCCCTACTCACTACCACCTCATCCGTCACGGTCATTTAGTTAAGGAACGTGCATGAAATAACTTGAGCAAGTTTTATTTTTAAACCATGAAGACTAAATCCTTCATGGCCTTCATATTCTTCATGGTAATGGCTTAAATTAATTTATGCATGTTCCTAAGGCATATTCATCTATTTTCACGGGCAATACGTAAATCAGTTAATGGAGATTAAGTTCCTTAGCCGCAACCAGCAGTTCGTCGATAAAGTGCTGCGTATATAACGGCAAATAGTTGTTTTTTAAATAAGCGATTTTGGTTTTTGAGCTGGGAATAAGGTGCGATAAATCCCGCGCAACCAAGTCATGATCCACCGCAGGATCATACGCCATACCCGCAATAATGCCGACGCCCATGCCCAGGCGGACGTAAGTCTTGATCACGTCGGTATCGGCAGCGGCCAGGATAATATCCAGTTCCATGTCGGTATTTTTAAACGCGGTCTCGATATTTGAGCGTCCGGTAAAACCGAAACTGTAGGTGAGTATTGGATAAGAGGCAAGCCGTTTAAGCGAAATCTCGCCCTCATTCAGCGGATGATTTTGCGGCACTACCGCCGCATGATGCCATTCATAGCAGGGCTTGACGACCAGGTCGGTATCTTCGCCGACTTTTTCCGTGCAGATCGCAATATCGGCTTTTCGGGTGTGCAGTTTGTTGATCAGTTGCTCGGGCGACGCTTCAATCATATAAATCCTGACACCGGGATATTTTTCCCGAAAACGCAAGATAGGTTTCGGCAGGAAATACTTGGCTTGGGTATGCGTGGTCGCAATATGCAGAACGCCTTGGTTACTGTCGATATAGTCGGCTGCTATGGTCTGGATATTGTTTTTTGCCAGATTAATGGTTGCGACTTCTTCCATGATGCGCTGCCCCAACGAGGTCAAGCCTATCAATTTTTTACCCTGCCGTTCGTAGATAGGCGAACCCAGCTCGGCCTCGAAAAGCTGCAATTGCCGGCTGACCGCCGATTGCACGATGTGCATTTTTTCCGCTGCTTTTGAAAGGCTGAAATCATTTTCCTGAAGAACGCGAAGCAGTTCAATTTGGCTTAAATTCATTACTTGGATGTTCCCAATCTAATAATTGCACACGGACGACACGGATTTAAACAGATGATTATGGATAAGATTATACAAATTCGTTAATTATTCAGCGCGATTGATAGAACGCGGATAACGCAGATTAGACGGATTTACGCGGATTTTTTGTCTCGTGGTGAATGCTTCTGCTTTTGTTCTAAAACAAATGCTTTCACAGTCTCCAAAGCTTAGGAACCGGCGTAAAACACTAAAGTTAAATCAGTGCCAATCTGTAGCTGAATAATTATAAACTAATGAAACCAATGCGCATGGCGTATCTTCAGATCAACCTTGTCGCCTTTATTTAAATGCAAACGCCTGAACTGATCATTGGGCATTTCCGCATAAACGCTTGCTGTCGAGCCATTCGAACCGTTCTTGACCAACTCGATACGAATCAGGGAGCCCAGATGCTGCCAGTCTTTTAAGGTGACAAAGCCATCATCGGTATCGGCTATCGACTTTTCAATAATGATGTCATGCGGGCGAACGTGCGCAATTTTGCCTTGCCGGTGCGCATTCGTTAATCCCGCTGTTTGCAGCCAATCGACATCTTGCTCTTCCAGATAAAAGACATTGGTTTGCCCAATAAATCGAGATACGAAAGCGTTGGCCGGATGATCGTAAATATCGCCGGGCGAACCTTGCTGTTCGATGCGTCCGTGATTGAGCACCACAACCTGGCTGGCGACTTCCATCGCTTCTTCCTGGTCATGGGTGACAAAAATACTGGTGACGTTCAAATCGTTATGCAAATTACGTAGCCATTGCCGCAAGTCCTTTCGCACACTGGCATCCAGCGCGCCGAACGGCTCATCCAGCAAGAGCACCGATGGCTCGACCGCCAAGGCGCGCGCCAGTGCAATACGCTGGCGTTGACCGCCGGACAGTTGATCGGGATAGCGGTCATGCAGCCAGTCAAGTTGTACCAGCTCCAATAACGCATGGACTTTTTTTGTTATGTCGGCATCACTTAGTCTGTTCCGGCGGGGCTTAACCTTTAAACCGAAAGCAACATTATCGAATACCGTCATATGCCGAAACAAGGCGTAGTGCTGAAACACAAAACCAATCTGGCGGTTTTTGACCGGTTGATCGGTTACCTTATCGCCTTTCAAGAAGACATCGCCCTGATCGGCCTGCTCCAGACCGGCAATAATGCGCAGTAAAGTGGTTTTGCCGCAGCCGGAAGGCCCCAGTAAGGCAACCAATTCGCCTTCGGGAATATCAAGGTTGATATTGTCCAGCGCGGTAAACGCGCCAAAATGCTTACTGAGGTGATTTACGCTAATGCTCATGATGGGTTCCTGATATGAATCTTTAATATGTATTACTGGAAGCGTAGCGGGCCTTAACTGGATTCCCACGTTGCTTGCTCATCGTTATAAACATGTCTGCGAGATACCGTCGTTCCGGCAGGGATTGCCGGAATCCACGACTGCAAGGACAGGAAATGATCCCGTCATTTCTCTGCATTCCCCACATCCCTGTGGGTTATGCAGGAGGTAGAGCAATGCATGGAGCAATTGCCGAGAAGCCATGGATGGCAATACCTAAGCGAACAACATATCTTGCAACAATGAATTGCTCTGTTAAATCAAGCATTCACATCCCTGTGCTCTGGATCCCGGCAATCCCTGCCGGGATGACAGACCGTCGTGCCTAATAGACAATTATGTATAACAACGACCACTGCACGTGGGAGCCGGGAAAATTGCAAATATTTAGTGCAATTCAGCCGCCTGCCGGCTCGCTTTTAGCTCCTGTTTCTGCTTCCATTCAAGGACAGTTTTAAACACCAGCGTTACCACGGCCAAAGCTGCCAATAGCGAAGCGCCGGCGAAAGAACCGACAAAATCGTATTCGTTGTAACTGACTTCGATATGCAGCGGCAGCGTGTTGGTGAGGCCGCGGATATGGCCGGACACCACCGAGACTGCGCCGAATTCGCCCATTGCTCTGGCGTTACAGAGCAGTACGCCGTTCAACAACCCCCATTTGACGTTCGGCATAGTCACTTTGAAAAAAGTTTGCCAGCCGCTGGCGCCCAGCGATAAAGCCGCTTCCTCTTCTTCATGGCCGATTTCCTGCATCAGCGGAATCAGTTCCCTGGCAACGAACGGAAAGGTCACGAACAAGCTCGCCAGAATAATTCCCGGCACCGCAAAAATGATCTTGATGTCATGCTCGGAAAACCAAGGCCCAAGCCAGCCTTGGGCGCCGAAAATAAGCACATAAATCAAACCGGCAATCACCGGAGATACCGAAAATGGCAGATCGATCAAGGTAACCAGCAGGCTTTTTCCGCGAAAGTCAAAACGGGCTATCGCCCACGCGGCGGAAACGCCAAATACGGTAGTCAGCGGCACCGTGACCAATGCAACCAAAAGTGTCAGCCTCATCGCCGCCAAAGCGTCGGGGTGCGTCAGGCTGGAGCTATAGGCCGTCCAGCCTTTGGCTAAAGCCTCAACCAGCACGGTTAACAACGGTAAAATCAGAAACAAACCGATAATGCCCAGAGTGAGTCCGATCAAGGTATACCGAACCCAGTCGGGATCCGATAATGTCAGTTTTTTTGAAGCTATAAAAGAAGGAGTGGAAACGGCATTCATTACAAACCTCTCACAGTTGTCCCGAACGGCGGCGAACCCACCATTGCAGTCCGTTAATCAGTAACAGCAACAGAAACGACAAGATCAGCATGGTCAAGCCAATCGCGGTTGCCCCGGGATAATCGTATTGTTCCAGTTTGGTGATAATCAAAAGCGGCACGATTTCCGAGATATAAGGCATATTGCCGGCAATGAAAATCACCGACCCGTATTCGCCGACGCCACGCGCAAAAGCCAGCGCAAAGCCGGTAATGGCGGCGGGCAGGATATTGGGCAAAATGACTTTGACAAACGCTTGCAAGCGCGTCGCGCCGAGACTGGCGGCGGCTTCTTCCATCGCGATATCGAATTCCTGCAACACCGGCTCGATGGTGCGCACCACAAACGGCAAGCCGATGAAGATTAAAGCGAAGACGATACCCAGCGGCTTGTAAGCAATTTGTATTCCGGTGCTGTCCATGACCAGCTTGCCGATCCAGCCGTTGGGTTCGTAGATCGCGGCCAGCACGATACCGGCCACGGCGGTCGGCAAGGCGAACGGCAAATCGATCAGTGCATCGAACAGACGCTTGCCGGGAAACGAGTAGCGCACCAGCGACCAGGCAATGATAAAGCCGAAAACAGCGGCCACAGCGGCGGCAATCAGCGCTGCGCCAAAGCTGAGCCGGAACGAAGCCTGCACGCGCTGATTGGTCAGTATCGCCCAGTATTCGTCCAGGCTAAGCTGAAACGTTTTCAGCAGCATCGCGCTGAGCGGAATCAGCACGATCAAGGCCAGATAGAACAGGGTAAAGCCGATGGCCGGGCGAAATCCAGGCATGATTTTACTTTGCGGCATGTCAGTAATTTTCGATTTTAAATAGTGGCATTAAATACACAAGGGTTATATCTCCCAACTGTTCATGGTAAGCATTCACCTTTACCTTTGAAAAAGAGGGACTGAATTGTTACATTTCATCTGTTCCTAATATACAAAGCGGGAGCGAACGTCCGTTCGCTCCCGCGTGAGATTTGCTTAAGGCTTATAGATTTGATCGAAAGCGGCGCCGTCATCGAAATGCTCTTTTTGCACTTGCGCCCAGCTGCCGAATTTTTCATTGACGGTAAACAGCTCCAATTTTGGAAAGCGTTTTAAGTCTTCAGGACTGGCATGTTCCGGTTGGTACGGACGGTAATAATGTTTCGCCGCCAGTTTTTGCCCAATCGGCGAATACAGGTATTGCAGATAGGCTTCCGCCAAATCCTGGTTGCCGTTCTTTTTGGTGACTTTATCGACCACCGCTACCGGCGTTTCCGCCTTAATACTGACTGGCGGGACCACTATCTCGAATTTTCCGGCCCCCTCTTCGTTAACCGCTAAAAACGCTTCGTTTTCCCAGGTGATCAGTACATCGCCGATACCGCGTTGAGTAAAGGTTGTGGTAGAACCGCGCGCACCGGAATCCAAAACCGGCGCATTCTTGTAAATTTTCTTTACAAATTCTTTAGCGGCATCCTTGCTGCCGTAAGCCTTTTCTCCAAATGCCCAGGCGGCCAGATAGTTGTAACGCGCGCCGCCGGAGGTTTTAGGATTGGGAGTAATCACCGAGACGCCTTCTTTGGCCAGATCATCCCAGTTTTTAATGCCCTTGGGATTGCCTTGGCGCACCAAAAACACAATGGTGGACGTGTAAGGCAAACTGTTGTTGGGTAACCGGCTTTGCCAATCTTTAGGCAGCAACCGAGCCCGTTCGGCAATTTGGTCGATATCGTATGACAACGCCAAGGTTACTACGTCCGCTTCCAAACCATCGATTACCGCACGTGTCTGTTTGCCGCCACCACCGTGGGATTGCTGAACACCGACATCTTCCCCGGTTTTGTCTTTCCAGTATTTAATGAACTCCTTGTTGAAGTCCTGATACAGCTCTCTGGTTGGATCGTATGAAACATTCAGAATGGTTCTATCCGCCAAAACCGCACCGCTAAACAGTAGGGTTAGCGTGAACAACAGGTGTTTTAATGCTTGGGTGAATTTCATGGTTTCTCCTTAATGGAAGATGTGTAATTTGTTTTGCCGCATCGTTTTAATTAAGTGTCATACCGATCCGCATGGCAATCATAGTAACCAAACTGACTGGCCAATAAAAACGATATATTTAGATATAAATATCTAAAAAATAGATATGTACCGGTTTAAAAAATCATTCCGGACTCTATAACTATTTATTAACAGCGTTGGCCTGATCCTCCGCATGCCGGAGCAAGAGAGGATCAGGCAGAAGGAACGTTTTGCCTTTGCAATCCTTTACTTGGGTTTACCGTCGCCAAACGCATTCAGCGATACTTCGAAATAGAAGAAGTTGCTGGGTTCTGTGGTAAAGGGGCCGTTTACTCTCGCCTGAGACGTGGTAAAGTCACCCGGCGTAAAGCGGGCATAGCTTAAGCTCCACTCCGCATAAGGATTGAGTTTGTGCCGCATACGAATATCGAATTCGTGCCCCAGGAAACTGCCGCTTTTGCCGGTTACATCTCTTAAGTTAGCCCTGTTCCAAGCATCGGTTTCGCTTTCCAGCCAGTAGGCGTTATACCCGGTATCGACACGGACGTCTTTATACGGGGTGAATTCCAATCTGGCTTTGGGTGCATGTATGTTATCCCAAGAGAAATAATCGTTGCGCGACCACGGCTGGTTGAAGCCGTAAAAAGCATCGAAGCGCTCGTTCGATCCGCTGGAAGCATTTCTGTTAGGATCCTTGTCGCCGGTACCGAAGCCGTAATACAAACTGGCTCTGGGTTTCCAGTCATGGTCGAAGGTATAGCCAAGCTCCAGCGAGTATGCCAAGGCATCATGCTGAAGCATAAGCTGTGTCGGTACGCCCGTTCTGGTGTAGCCGAATCGGCCAAACTGTTTGTTGATGTCGGCATCGAAATCAAAACCGCTGCTGCCGAATAAACCGTAAACCCGCAAGCCCGGCGCATAAATATCCATATCGTTCTTGCGATTGGCGGCAACCCGGTTATAAGGGTCGCCATTAGTTTTTCGGCCCAGGAAGTAGGGCTGGATAGTGATAAATTCCGACCATTTTCTCAGGCTTAGTACACCCCCATAAATCCAGGTATCTTCATCGGGTTGGTCGAAGTTGTATTTCAAGCGCTCAACCGGTTGCAATGCGAAGGTATCCAAATGCCAGTCGTTTTGCTTTTTGCCGAATTGGACGCGATAACCCTCGAAGTTGTTGGTGGTATTACGGAACTGGTTGTTGCCTATCAGACGCCGATCCAGCAATTCCAAAGACTGACGACCGGCGCGAATGCTTAACGGCCGGTTATGGCCGAGCGCATTGTCGAAATACAACTCGCCGTAACCTTGGATTAGTTCGAATTCGTTAATATCGGAATCGGTTCGTTCATATAGGCCGTTATAGCTGCGGGAGTCCTGAAACTCCACCGCAAAGCGTAAGGGATCGAGAATATCTTTTACCCCGACATAGGCTCGTGTCCGCAACAACCATAAATTGTCGGGATCGTTGCGAAAAGTATTTAACGTAGCCCCCGTTGTAGGATCGACTCTGCGCCGCAAGTCGTTTTCACGGTATTCATAGCGGGTGCGAAAATCCAAACCCACATCCAGCCATTCGACATCGCGGAACTGCTCGAATTGGGTTTTGCTTAAATTCCGCACATAAGACGGTGGATCGGGTTCCGGCTCGACGCGATAGCCTCTTGTTGCTACATAGTAATCCTCGGCGCTAGCCAAGCCTGACCACATCAGCAGGCCCAAAGCCCCGGTTGCCGACGCGGAATTAATGAAATTGCGCTTCATATATTTTCACCTTAATTTTATTATCTCTTGATCGCAGCAACTTCCGGTGATCCGGTCGGCTCCCTTTCTCGTTGTAGTAATGTTTTCGCCGTTTTTTACGGTGGAAATTTATAGTTATTTTTTATTATCGAAGCGCAATTTCTCCTTGCGCTCTATTTGTACAACTTTGCTTTCATGAACAATGATTTCAATCGAGCCAAACTTAAGATCCTGTAACAGATCGGCAACCTGATTTGCGATTTCAGTTATTCGCGGTTCTTTGTGTGTTTTTTCCAATTTAAGCGCCATGAAAATCTCCTGAAGGCCACTACTGTGACGAAGGTAAAACCGGTCGTTTATGTTGGGAGGAAGTTTAGAGAGGATTTCGTGTTTAATAAAACGATATTATTAGATGGATATATCTAATTAAATGATATTTGATAGGTTGATTAGGAAGTAATCATTTTTGAAGTTTTTGGTACGGTGGATATGTAAGATGAGGAAACGATGACGTACAGAAGGGAGAGTGTTTGCGATAGCTAAGAGTCTGTCGGACTTATCCTCATTAAAGCTGACCTAGAGTAAGATAACAATCAGTTTCCTCTTTACGGATAAGAGGCCATGGGTCGTTTTGTACCGTTTGACTGCAATCAATCATACCTGTTTCTGCTGTCCGTAGACGAATGATTGCCGTAAGGATACTTAGCGAATTTCATCGTTGAAATGATCGATCAACTCGATTTATCGAAGTTGGCAAGGTGTTATTCCAGACCTTAATCACTTTGGGGCATGGTTTTCAATTGGCACCTCGTTCTAAAAACGTACCGGATGTCTGCAAACACTTTTCGAGGGGCTTGAGGTTTTCTATCTCTCCACCTTTCGTTTATTAAGCTCAACAGTAATAATTAATACTTAACCGTTCGTCGTGCTTTTCAACTATATTCAGGAGTAAAGACTTTGTTAAAGGACGATCGGTTGAGGTACTCCATGATTCTTCTGCATGAATAGGAAGAAACCACAGCAGAACCCCCATTAACATAGGATGGGGTCAGTTACGCTCTCCATCCGCCGCACCATGATTTGACCAAACCTCAATCATTGTATCGATCCAGTCCCTCCTCAATATTCAACTGAACTCAGGCGCTAAAAATCCTTATAAAATAAGGAGGTTGCTTACAGAAGCTGCCTGTTATGCTAAACTGATTTCAAGAAAAAACTCAGAGATAAACAATGAAGATAGATATTAAAACAATTGCTTTCCTTGCTATTGTTACAAGCGGCGCTTCTGCAGCTCAGACTGTAACAAATACTGCGCCTTGGGCCGGCTTTTATGCGGGAGTTAGCGCGGGAGCAATATTCAATGAAGCTCAATTAAATTCCAGCCACATCAACTTTCTCAACACGCCATACCATCAGCATATAAACGATACCGATTTTCTGCCCGGTGTGCAGGCCGGTTACAACTACCAATTTCCGTCTGGCTTTGTGTTGGGCGGGGAGCTTGATTTTACTTACCCGGACAGTAAAAGTGAATTTAATAACACTAATCAGTTTGCTCAATTCGATAAATTCACTTTTGAGAATAGGTTACAAGGCGCTATCCGTGCAAAGATGGGATATGCGTTGGACAAATTTTTACCTTTCGTCACGGCAGGCGTTAGCTTTGCAGATACTCAGCTCGAATATACTAATGAAGTGTTTGAGAGGGTAAAAAATACCAGTGTTCAAACTGGTTGGGCCTTAGGTGGTGGCTTGGAATATGCTGTTTACGAGAATCTATCGCTACGCACCGAGTACATCTATTCTGACTATGGCGATCCATTATCGATGAAACTCTCTAACGTTGTTGGAGTGACTGATCCAAACGGATTTGCGAATATTGAGTTGGTAACGCACAGTGTTCGCACGGCCCTTAACTATCGTTTTTAGCCGACAGTGAATAATACTTCTATCCGGATTGATTCTGCGTAATGCTGCAAGGTGGATTTGCCGCTAGGCAATCCGCCGCAACCGTTACATTTTCTTCACAGATTGCATTTTTAGCAATGCCTGTTTTTTCTTTCTCGCACGCTCTGCTTTTTCCGTTTCTTCTTTTTCCTTGCGCAAGGAGCGCGCATCGTAGCGCCGTTTTGCCTGTGCGGATTTTTGCCTTCGGCTCACTTCGGCATTATTTGGCGGTGCGGGTTTCATCACGATGCAATCGACCGGACAGGGCACAATACATAATTCGCAGCCGGTACATTCCGAAGCAATAACCGTGTGCATGAATTTCGACGCGCCCAATATCGCATCGACCGGACAGGCGGCGATACATTTAGTGCAGCCGATACAATCTTCTTCAACAATAAATGCAACGCTTGGCGGCTTGTGCTGGCCGAACTTTGTATTCAGCGGCTTGGGAGAGACACTTAATAAAGCGGCCAGATCGCGTATGCCTTCGTCACCGCCCGGCGGGCATTGGTTGATATCCGCAATGCCGGACGCGATGGCTTCGGCGTAAGGACGGCAGCCTTGGAAGCTGCATTGGCCGCATTGGGTTTGCGGCAGTAATGCATTTATTTGATCTATCAAGGTAGGAGATTCATCAGGTGAAACAGGCATGTTCCGGGGTATTCTCGTAGAGCCGATTAGGCAAGCAATTTATTAATGGTTCCACACAGGAGTTTGGGAACCAGCGCAAAATATTTATGGTTGAATGCTGTGGGCGCGAATTTATTCGCGCCCACAATAAATAACTTATTAACTAATAATAATTTACCAGAGCCATGAAGACAATAACGAAACTACTTAACCCGCATCCCAGGTTGAGCCCCTTCATCAGGATTCAAAATCCAAATATCCTTGCCGCCGGGACCTGCGGCGAGCACCATGCCTTCAGACATACCAAAGCGCATTTTTCTCGGCGCAAGATTGGCAATAACCAGGGTCAATTTTCCTTCCAAATCTTCCGGGCTGTAGGCGGATTTAATCCCGGCAAATATATTTCGGGTTTCGTCGCCAATATCCACGGTCAACTGCAATAATTTATCCGCACCTTCAACATGATCGGCTTTGATTATTCTAGCAATACGCAAATCAAGCTTGGCAAAATCTTCAAACTCGATGGTGTCGGCAATCGGCTCGCATTTTTTTGCTTTCACAGGCTCGGCGGTTTTTTCCAGGTTTTCTTTGGACGCTTCAATAATTGCCGCGATTTTATCGGCTTCAACCCGCGTCATCAATGGCTTAAATTCATTGATTGCATGGCTCAACAAAGGCTTGGCATCAACCGGCCAAGCTTGCGCATCGATATTTAAAAAGCTTTCCGCATTGCCGGCCAACACGGGAAGCACCGGCTTCAAATACACAGCCAGTAAGCGGAACAGGTTGAGCCCCATTGTGCAGACTTCGTGCAGTTCTTGATCTTTGCCTTCTTCCTTGGCGATCAGCCAGGGTTTTTTCTCATCGATATATTGGTTGGCTTTATCGGCCAGCGCCATGATTTCGCGCATGGCTTTGCCGAATTCGCGCGTTTCGTAAAACTCGGCGATTTGTGCGTTGGCGGTAACGAATTCATGGAACAAGGCTTGTTCCGAACTTTGCTCGGACAACTTATTGTCAAAGCGTTTGGCGATAAAACCGCTGCAACGGCTGGCGATATTGACCACTTTGCCGACCAGATCGGAGTTAACCCGTTGGCTGAAATCGTCGAAATTCAAATCGATGTCATCGACCCCGGCGCTGAGCTTGGCGGCAAAATAATAGCGCAGGTATTCAGGATTCAAATGATCCAGATAAGTTCTGGCTTTGATAAACGTGCCGCGCGATTTGGACATTTTTTCGCCGTTCACGGTCAAGAATCCGTGCGCGAAAATCGCGCTGGGCGTCCGGAAATGCGCTCCGCTCAACATCGCAGGCCAGAATAAGGCGTGGAAATAGATGATGTCTTTGCCGATAAAATGGTACAGCTCGGCGTCGCTGTTTTTGCTCCAGAACTCGTTAAAATCCAAGCCCTGTTTGTCGCATAGGTTTTTAAAGCTGGCCATGTAACCGATCGGTGCATCCAGCCAAACATAAAAGTATTTGCCGGGCGCATCGGGGATTTCAAAACCAAAATACGGCGCATCGCGGCTTATGTCCCACTGCTGCAAACCGCCGTCCAGCCATTCGGCCAATTTGTTGCTGACTTCGGGTTGCAAATGGCCGGCATTCGTCCAGTCGCGAAGCATGTCGCTAAAGTTAGCCAGATCGAAGAAATAATGTACCGAGTCTTTATCGACGGGTTTTGCGCCTGAAATTGCCGAAACCGCATTTTTCAGTTCGGTCGGCGCATAGGTTGCGCCGCACGCTTCGCAGCTGTCGCCGTATTGATCGAGCGCGCCGCATTTGGGGCATTCGCCTTTGATAAATCGGTCGGACAAGAACATGTTCTTAACCGGATCGTAAGCTTGGGTAATGCTGCGTGAAGCGATATGTCCGGCATCGCGTAAACGCTCGTAAACCAGCGCCGACAGGGCTTTGTTTTCTTCGGAATGCGTGCTGTGGTAATTATCGAACGCGACGCTGAATTCGGTAAAGTCGGCCAAATGTTCTTTTGCGACTTGGGCAATAAGCTGTTCCGGGGTAATGCCTTCCCGATCGGCCCTGAGCATAATCGGCGTGCCATGCGTGTCATCAGCGCAAACGTAATAGCAAAGGTTACCGCGTTGTTTTTGAAAACGCACCCAAATATCCGTTTGAATATATTCAACCAAATGACCAAGATGAATGGGGCCGTTAGCGTAAGGCAGTGCGCTGGTGACGAGAATTTTTCTATCTGACATAGTGTAAAAGCTCTAGCAATTCGAAGGCAAAATTAGCTGGCTATTATGGCATAAAACAAACGCAAGCTGCGATTTTCGGGCAGCTAATAAGTGCAATAGCGGGTTGAAATCGGTAAAATGGCCTATATCTTGAGTTCAATGCTTGGTTATTGATCAGGCGCATTTATTACAATTGTGGAGCGTGGGCATGGCAAGCATCGAAAAAGCGGCTGTAGAAGATCTTCTGCAAACATTTATCGACCCCAATAATGGAGCCGATCTGGTTTCTGCAAAATCGGTTAAAGCCATCGCGATTGACGGTAACAACGTCAGCGTCAAGCTGGAGTTGGGCTATCCTGCGAAAAGTTATATAAACGAACTTAAAGCGGATGTTGAAGAGCATCTGAAAACTCTTCCCGGCATTGGTAATGTCAATGTTGAAGTCAGCGTAAAAATCGTTTCCCATGCCGTGCAGCAAGCATTAAAACCGCTGCCCAACGTTAAAAACATCATCGCGGTAGCATCCGGAAAAGGCGGCGTCGGCAAATCGACGACGGCGGTTAATCTGGCCTTGGCCCTGACCGCTGAAGGTGCGAATGTCGGCATTCTGGATGCCGATATTTACGGGCCCAGCATTCCGATGATGTTAGGGCTTTCAGGTTTTCCTGAAAGTAAAGACAACAAAACCATGATGCCTAAAGTCGCTTACGGCGTGCAGACGAATTCTATAGGCTATCTGGTCGAGGCCGACCAAGCCATGATCTGGCGCGGCCCGATGGTAACCAATGCCTTACAGCAACTGCTTAAAGACACCAACTGGGATAACCTGGACTATCTGATTATCGACTTGCCGCCCGGCACCGGCGATATTCAGCTGACCCTGTCGCAGCAGATTCCGGTTAGCGGCGCTATTATCGTCACAACGCCGCAGGATATTGCGTTGATTGACGCTCAGCGTGGTTTGGGTATGTTCGAGAAAGTCCATGTGCCTGTGCTGGGTTTGGTCGAAAACATGAGTATCCATATTTGCAGCAATTGCGGTCATGAAGAAGCCATTTTCGGTTCGGGCGGCGGGCTGGCGATGGCCGAGCGCAACAGAATCGAGTTTCTTGGCGCCCTGCCTTTGGATATTAACATCCGTCAATTTGCCGATTCCGGCAGACCGACCGTGGTCGCCGACCCGGACGGGCGGCCTGCGCAAATTTACAAGCAAATCGCCCGCAAGACAGCGGCTATATTGGCGTTGAAGGCTAAGGATTTCACTACAAAGTTCCCCAAGATCGTCGTGCAAAATACCTGATTGCACCGATATCCATAAAAATCTACTTAGCCATCGAATACAATGGAACGCGGATGCCAAAAGTAGGCGCCTCTAGGCGACGCAGATGAATATGATAAGCGCGGATAACTAATGAGAAATCTTATTTGATCATAATTATCAGCGTCGCCTAGAGGCGCCTACTTTTGGCATCTGCGTTCCATTTTTCTAAATGCTGAGTAATTACGTTCTATGCTAGAATCTGATTTTTTAAATCAATTCAGGTAGTAATACTCCATGAGCATTAAGTCGGACAAATGGATACGCCGCATGGCGGAGCAGGGCATGATAGAACCGTTTGAAAGCGGCCAAGTCAGGGATTCGGAACGCGGCCGGGTTATTTCTTACGGCACATCCAGTTACGGCTACGATGTCCGGTGCTCAGACGAATTCAAGATTTTCACCAATATCAACTCTGCAATCGTCGATCCCAAAGATTTTGATTCAAACAGCTTTGTCAATGTTAAGTCCGACGTCTGCATTATTCCGCCGAACTCGTTTGCCTTAGCCAGAACGGTTGAATACTTCCGCATTCCGCGCGATGTATTGACGATTTGCCTGGGTAAATCCACTTATGCCCGTTGCGGCATTATTGTGAACGTGACGCCGTTGGAACCCGAATGGGAAGGTCATGTGACGCTGGAGTTTTCTAATACTACGACCTTGCCTGCAAAAATATATGCCAATGAAGGCGTGGCGCAAATGCTGTTTTTGGGCAGCGATGAGGTTTGCGAAACGTCTTATAAAGACAGGGGCGGAAAGTACCAGGGACAAACAGGCGTTACCCTGCCGAAAGCATAAGACTTAACTGGCCCTATTATTAGGGCCGCCCCCTCAGCCGAGTTGAAATTATTGAACTTTTAGCGGCGCAGGCATATGGATCGGCGG
Source organism: Methylobacter sp. (assembly GCF_004322395.1). Classification (GTDB taxonomy): domain Bacteria; phylum Pseudomonadota; class Gammaproteobacteria; order Methylococcales; family Methylomonadaceae; genus Methylobacter_A. Next base: position 76,987 of record NZ_SCTW01000009.1, on the reverse strand, counting down.
CAACTGCACAAAAAATCCCTTTACTTTAAGGCTTTCGATTACTTTTCCGGCATCTTCTTGGGCCAGTTTTCGTTCCGGCGTCAGTTCCAGATCCATCACAAACTCTATTTTGCCAAAGCTGTTGAAAAGCTCTTCCGGCACTTTCGAAAAATCGTCTTTTTTATCGATATACAAATAAAGATGTTCTTTCTTCAGGCTCTTATAAATAAAACACAGCATAGTATCTAGTCGCGGTAATGGATCGAAACGGCCATTTTATCATTTTTGGCTAGAATACTTTTTTCTTAAGGTTCAAATTTCCCTGCCCCTTACTTCTTAGATATGAATCATCCGCTGTAGGGCGTGCTGTGCGCGCCTTAGCTCCCAAGGCGCGCACAGCACGCCCTACGTGCAAATTTTTGTTGAACTATAGCAGCTTGAATCAAACGCTATTCGGCTGATACGCGAGTAAGTTGCAGATTAGAGGAATGCCGCTGTTTAATAGCTTGCGCCAATTGGTGTACCGCCATCGCGTATTTATCGCTGTTATTGTATTTTTTGATCACCTTAAAATTAGGATGGACGCGCCAGTATTCGCTGCCTTTATTTGCGCTCAGCTCAATAATCGATCCGCCGCTATAGCTTTTGGTTTGTTCCGCGACCAGCATGTTGTTTTGCCAACCGTTACGCGAAAAGTAATGTGCTACGCTGCCAATCGCATCGCACTGATCCCAGAGGTTGCGATGCCCGTCGTTGTTGAAATCGACCGCCAACGTTCGGAAACTGCTGGGCATAAATTGGCCTAAACCCATTGCTCCGGCCCAGGAACCGACCGGCTGAAGCGGCTCAAGGCCTTCTTCGCGGGTCATCAGCAAGTAATTTTCCAGTTCCGCAATAAAAAATTTGCCACGCCGTTGAGTATCGAATGCCAATGTAGTCAGTGCATCGAAAATACGCGTTTTGCCGATATTTCGGCCAAAAAAAGTTTCTACCCCGATAATTGCAACGATATATTCGGGATCGACACCGTAAGTAACGCTGGCTTTTTGGATCGAATCCTCATTGTTGCTCCAAAAGGCTACGCCGTTATTGATATGTGTCTCGGTGATAAATTGCTGGCGATAACGTGTCCAGCCTCCTGACTTGGGGTGAGCCAGTTTAGGGCCGTGATATTGCGGGGTATTTTCCAGGCGAATAACATAATCCAGACGCTTGGCCTGAGAAAACAGGCCTTTTAAATAACTTTCCGAAAAGCTGTGTTCAAGCACCATGTGCCGGATAAAATTTTGCAGCGGCAACGAATTGGCGTATATCCCGGTTAAGGTTTGCGCTTGATACTCAAGGACATGATCCGGGTTACTAGTAGCGGTATTGCGATAGGGGACGTCGGTTTTAACCGACGGATTGTTGGCACAGCCGGTAAGAATTAGCGCCAAAGTCAGTTTAAATAAACGCTTATAGCTTGTGTGGTTCACGGTTGTCTCCTTGTTGTTAGTATATTAATCGATACGGGGTTGATAATGCAGAAGCGTCTATTTCATTTTCATTTTTAAACCCGCACTGCAAAAAAATACCTGTTCGCAATGTTGTCCCATTAATTGCGCAGCTTTGCCGGACAGATCGACAAACTGCCTAGCCAAGCGGTTGTCGGCAATGACGCTTAGCCCGACTTCATTGTGTACCAATACCATGTCACAAGATAAATGTAGCACTGCTTCCAGTTCCTGCAAGATGTCCGCTTCGGGTATTTGGTGATAGAGCTGGTTGTTCAGCCACATCGATACGCACTCGACCAATACCGGCCCTGGGCATTTTTGCAATGCTTCCAGCAGCTTGACGGGCTCTTCAATAGTTGTAAACAAGTCCTGGCGGCGCTGTTGATGGATATGGATTCGCGCCTGCATCTCGTCATCAAAGAACTCTGTAGTCGCCAGATAATAAGGTTTAGCCGTTGTCGCTCGTTCTAAAATATAGGCTTCCGCCAACCGGGACTTGCCGCTTTTGATGCCTCCTATAAACAGTGTTTTCATGACATCAAGGTTCCTGCTGCCAATAGAGTTAGAACGATTAGGTTAATGCCTGTTTTCATTTGCAGTGCTTTGGCTAATGTAAATTTATCGACCGGATTGATCGGCAAGCCCAGCGCCGGTTTGTGTTTTATCTGTCCGTGATAACTGGCATCGCCGCCCAACGCAACGCCCAATGCGCCGGCCATTGCCGCAATCGGGAAACCGGCATTGGGGCTTTCCAGCTTGTTGCCGTCGCGCAATAAGCATTGCCAAGCGCGTTGTTTGTCTTCAGCCAACACAACAATCAGCAACGCGGTCAGCCGGGCAGGGATGTAATTCGCTATATCATCGACTATGGCCGCCGTTTTGCCAAAATATAAATAACGCCCGGTTTTATAGGCGATCATCGAATCCATGGTATTGATGGCTTTGTACACGATAATCCCCGGCAAGCCGAATAGCAATAGGTAAAACAGCGGTGCGATAACGCCGTCGCTGAGGTTTTCCGCCCAGGTTTCCAGTCCGGCCTTATAGATTTCGGTTTCGGTCATGTCTTTAGTGTCGCGGCTGACCAGATAGCTTAATGCCTGTTTCGGGTGTTCGGCGGTCAATAGCGCGGCGACGCTTTCGTGCAGCATGTTCATAGCCAGCCCGGTGGAGGCAAATATCGCCAAAACTATCAGCGATAGCCAGCTTGGCAAAAGGCCGCATAGATAAACCAGAGTAAGGCTTATCGCTAAGACCAATGCGATTAAGCTGATTACCAATAACGCGCCCGGTAAAATTCGGTTGCGGTAAAAACGCCGTTCAAACGCATTGATAAAATCACCCATCAATACTATCGGGTGTTTACAGGGAAATTCGCCGAAAACCATATCGACGAGATACGCCAAAGCCGCCAATTTGAAAAACATCGTAATTACTCAGCAGTTAGAAAAAATAGAACGCGGATGACGCTGATTAGGCGGATTTACGCGGATTTTTTCTTTGTTATCTGCGTTTATCCGATCAATCAGCGTCATCCGCGTTCCATTATAAAACCTGTAACGCCCGCAAAATGGCGGCTATATCCAAATTGTCTGCGACCATATCGGCAAAGCCTTGTATTTCGGCTTCGCGATAATCCGAATAGGTATAGCCCCGATACTGCGGATTAATGGTTTTAAAATAATCGGTACGAAACGCATCGTGATCGAAAATGCCATGCACATGAGTTCCGGAGAATAAGCCACTCTGATAATACAGCGGGTATTTATCCATGCGGCCGCAGTGGATTTCATAGCCGCTGATCATATCGTATGAAAATAGCCGGTACTGTCCGCGAGCGAGTATTTTAGGGCTTTGATAAAGCACCGTATCGTCGATAAAACAGAAGCCCTGCTCGGCAATCGCAATTTCATGTTCAATCGCATCAGGGTCGTGTAGATTTTGACAGAGCATTTGATAGCCGCCGCAGATACCGAATACCGGCTTATTGAACTGCAAAATCTCTTTGAACAAACCCTGCTTTTTCAGCCATTGCAAATCGCGGATCACGGTTTTGCTGCCCGGCAACAGCACCATATCGAAGCTTTCCAGCGGACGGTAATCGTGGATCAACTCCACATAAAGCTCGGCATCTGCCATCAACACATCAAGGTCGTTATAATTACTGAGACCCGGATAGGCGATCACCGCAACGCGGATTTTGGCATCGTCCAGCCGTTGCCGGTAATTGCGCAGCGACTGGGAATCTTCCATGTCAATATTTAATGGCTTAAACGGCAGCACGCCTAAAACCGGAACGCCGAAACGCTCGGCGATGATTTTTTCGCCTTCGTCGAAAAAACGCCGGTCGCCGCGAAACTTGTTGACCACCACCCCGATCAGGTTGTCGCGCATGACCGGGTCCATCAGTTCCAAGGTGCCATAAATCGACGCAAACACGCCGCCGCGCTCGATGTCCGCGACCAGGATATTTTGGGTATTGAAACTGTTCGCGACAAAGGTATTGGACAAATCCTTGTTCAGCAAGTTCAACTCGACCGGCGAGCCTGCGCCTTCGGCAACGATCAGTTCATAGTCCTGCTGTAATAATGAAAAGGCCTGCTTGACCTGCTGTTTCAAGTTGTCGATTTCAGCATAATAAGCCGCAATCGACTGGTTTTGATAGACCAGCCCGTTGACGATGACCTGCACGGAACCGTTGCCATGCGACTTAAGCAATACCGGGTTAAACAAGTAACTTGGCTCGATGCGCGCGGCTTCGGCTTGCAGACATTGCGCCCTGGAAATCTCCCGGCCTTCTTTGGTGACCGCGGAGTTATTCGAGACGTTTTGTGCCTTGAATGGCGCGACCTTCAAGCCCCGGTCGGCAAAAATCCGGCACAAGGCCATGACCAGCGTGGTTTTTCCGGCGTCTGAACTGGTACCGAATACGGCTAATGGTTTCATTGTTGGTTTTTATTAAATGCGTCGAAGAGCTTATTCACCACAAAGGCACGAAGTTTTAAATTTTGGTATCTATTCAACGTGATGGACAGTCCCTTCTCCCTCCGGGAGAAGGTTAGGATGAGGGGATCAAAAAAGCATTTTGCCTTGTTTTAGATTCCCCCTCACCCAACCCTCTCCAGTGGGAGAGGGCTTTTCCGCATAGCATAGTTAACATGCACTAAGTTTTTTCTTCGTGCTCTTCGTGCCTTCGTGGTGAATGTTTTTTATTTTTTAATGTTCTTAAAACTATGGGCAAGCAGAGCTATGGCCTGCTCATCCTTGACCGCAAAACGCACATGGCTTTTATCCAGTCCTTCAAAATTGTCGCAGACGCGGATTAAGATCCGCGCAGGCTCCAATTGCGCCTGCAACTGATAGCCATCGCTGCCGTTTGCCAAATGCACCAGCAGGAAATTAGCCTGGCCCGGATAAATCTTATCGAACAAACCGGATGCTTGCAGAGCTTGATGCAATAAATCCCGTAAATATCCGGTTTGCTGACGGGTCTGTTCGATGAACGCGGTGTTCGCCAGCGCCTGCTGCATATAAGCCATATCCAGGCTGGATAATTTCCATGCGGGTTCCAAGCGTTGCAGTTCTTTTATCGCCGCTGTTGCAGCCAGAATAAAGCCGATGCGGATACCGGCGCAGCCGTAAAACTTGCTTAACGATTTAATCACGTAAAGTTTATCGTAATGCGTTATGTGTTCTGCAACCGAATCAGCCGGGCAAAAATCCAAAAACGATTCGTCAATGATAATCGTGCAGTCTGCCCCCTGCCATTTTTCCAGCAATTCTTGCAGGTCGTAAAGCTGGCCGTCCGGCGTGGACGGGTTAACAAAAATGACGGTGCTGCGTTTGGGAATATCGGCCAACAAGCGGTTGAACCTGTCGATGTTGTGTACAGTGCAACCCAGCTCACCGGCAATATGCGCATATTCGCCATACAACGGCGTATATAAAACCAAGTCTTTCGGCTGCAAGCTGCGCAATAAGGCAAAGATGGCCGCACTCGCGCCGTTAAACAGTTCAAGATCAACGCCGGCAGGAGCCGGATAGCGTTGTCTGATTGCCTGTTTTAACAAGCCGTAATCGGGATCGGCATACGGTGTAAGTTGGACGCTGTGCAGGCAACTTAGATCGACCGCCTGCACCGGGTTGATATTGGCTGAAAAATCCAGCACCTGTTCAGGCAAGCAGCCGAGCCGCCGGGCGAACCGATAAATATTGCCGCCGTGGTTCATTGCAGGCCAAAGCTTGCTTTGTAATGGCTACGAGCGTAGTTCATTATAAATTGATGTATTCGATGTAAAGATAATCGTCAGCTTGACGCAGTTTATGCACTGAACCTGAATCTATCCGCAACTGAAATGAATTGGCTAGAGGCATATTCAAAGCGCGCGCCAGCAAAGCGCGAATTACGCCCGCGTGGGTTATCACTATAACCTGCTCTGCGCCGGTCACTAGCAGATCTTGCCAGAAGTCGCCTGCTCGCCGATACAAATCCTCAAAATTTTCGCCGTTGGGCGGAGCCGCAGTCACAAAGTTACTCGTCCAATGCTGCAAAGCATTGGGCTCAATGTCATCGAATCTCTTGCCTTCCCAATCGCCGAAATTAAGCTCCTGCAAACGCGCATCGCTGGTTACTGTGTCTGAAAACGTTTCAGCCAATTGCAGACAGCGTGTTAACGGGCTGCTGAAAACCTTGCAGTCCTCGTCGAATTCGGGCAATTTGTTATGTAGGTCTGCCATTTCATCAGGAAAGCTATCCGCCAACGCAATATCGCTTTGACCGTAACATAGACCCGGATCGCTAGCCGTCTGGGTGTGGCGAATTAAATAAATATCCATAAGGCACTCACGCTTAAATAAAAAACAGTTTCGGCAACTTGCTGGCTTGCGCCCAGACAATCGCCGGTATAGCCGCCGATGCGGCGGTAAAAATAATGTCCCAAAAGCAGGGTCGCAAGCAGCACAGGAATAATTGCCAACGCGCACAAAACGGGTAACAAAGCTAACGGCAACAACGCGACGACGGTAGCAAAAGCAAGCTCTTGAAGATTGGGTTTATAAACCGCTCCGGATGATTTACTGTCATTTCCGCGCGCATAATTATAACGCTGCATCAGCATTAACGGCGACAAGCGGCTAAGGCTGTGCCCGGCCAGCAAGACTAAAGGTACTGCGGCAGCAGGCATTGCGATTAGCACGCTGATCTTCAATAACAGCATCAACGATAGTCCGAGAAAGCCGTAAACCCCGATATGGGAATCTTTCATGATCTCCAGGATGCGCTGTTTGTCCATGCCGCCGCCGAAACCGTCGCAGACATCGGCAAGGCCGTCTTCATGCAATGCGCCAGTCATCAGAATGCCCGCGATTAACGCCAGGATTATCGCCGTAGTCTGCGGCCAAATTAAATCAGCTAAGTAAAAACTTAGAGCTGTTACGCCGCCGACCAGCCAGCCGATCAATGGTAAACAGATAACAGCCCTAGGCAACTGCTTGTAATCCAAGGCTTGAAGATAGGGCAGACGGGTGTAAAAGCTGAGGGCTAACAGGAATAGCTGTCTATCGTTCCCACGCTCCAGCGTGGGAACGCATTTGGCAACGCTCCAGCGTTGCCAAATGCGACGAAGGAGTGTCACTAGCTGCATTCCTGTAGTGGAGCGCTCATCTTTATACACACGCATCCAAGTAACTTGTCATATCCGCCGGGAAGCGGGTTCTTGTAGAACTGTGTACGTCCATGTAGCCTGGATTCCGGCAATCCCTGCCGGAATGACGGTCTTCCCATCGACTTGTGTGCAAAGATGAGCGCTGGAGCGTGGGAACGATGGTATTTTCATTGGTATTTTTGCATAACCGCTTCATAGCTTACTGTTTTTAGTTCACCTGCTTTATAGGCTTGCCATCTTTTTTGTGCTTCTTTACGCCAGATAGCATTGATTTCCGGATTGGGCGTGTCTAAGTCGGCAGGTAATTTTGAAGCAGGCGAAAGGTTCAAGGTAAAAAAACCTTGGGCCTTTCGTCTTGAACCTTTCGCCTGCTTTTTAATGATCAACCCCAGCCTCATCAAATGTAGCCATCTCGTTCAAAAACACGACCGCCGATTGCACCAGCGGGTAGGCCAACGCAATGCCGGAACCTTCGCCCAAGCGCAGTTCCAGGTTCAACAGAGGCTTTGCTTTGAACTGATGCAATAAAGTCTGATGCCCCTGTTCGCTGGAAACATGGCTGAACACGCAATAGTCCAAAACATTAGGATACAGTTTGTGGGCAATCAACAGCGCGGTACCGGCAATAAAACCATCGACTAACATCAGCATGCCCAATTCGGCGGCCTTGAGATAAGCGCCAACCATCATGGCGACTTCAAAACCGCCGAAAGTGGCTAAGATGTCTAAATGATCCGTTACGCCTCTATGCAAATTTAACGCTCGCTGCAATATGACTATTTTATGTTGTAACTGTGCATCGTTTAAACCGGTGCCACGACCGACGCACCGTACTAAGGACAGGCCGGTTAAACGGTGCATCAGTACTGCTGCGGATGAGGTATTGCCGATACCCATTTCGCCAAAGCCGATGCAGTTACAGCCACTTTCATGTTGACGCAAAACTTGCTCCGCTCCCGCTTGTATGGCTTTGGTGCATTGTTCTGCGGTCATCGCAGGGCCGGTCAGGAAGCTCTGGGTACCTTTGCCGATTTTTGCATCGATCAGTTTAGGATGGCTGCCCAAATCGGCATTGACTCCCGCATCGACAACCAATAAGTCTATGTTGTGTTGCCGGGCAAAAACACTGATCGCTGCGCCACCGGCTAAAAAATTGGCGACCATTTGCGCGGTAACGGTTTGAGGGTAAGCGCTGACCCCTGATTCAACAATGCCGTGGTCCCCTGCAAAAATGAGTATGCACGGTTTATTCAGGCTCGGAGTCAGGCTGTTTTGGCAGCGCCCAATCTGTAAGGCCAAGGATTCCAATTGGCCCAAAGAACCTTGCGGCTTGGTTTTTTGGTCGATTTTGGATTGTAAGGCAGCGCTTAGCTTTGAGCTTAGCGGTGAGATGACGAAATTTAGCGGCACGGTGTATTCCAAACGTTTTCAAATAATAAATCTTTAAGGTCTTTACGATCAGTCCATTGCTCTTGTTCCAGCATCGGTTTGTCGTAGAATTTGTCGACATGTCCAAGGCATAAAACCGCAAACGGCTGACTGCCTTCTGGCATGCTTAACAGGGTTTTTAAGGCTTCCGGCTCAAACATCGACACCCAGCCCAAGCCGATGCCTTCCGCCCGTGCCGCCAGCCACATGTTTTGTATTGCACAGGCTAGCGAGGCCAAGTCCATCTCCGGCAAGGTGCGGCGGCCGAATATATACTGATCCCGCTGCTCGCACAAGGCCGCAACCAGCACTTCAGAGCATTCCAGTATACCTTCCACTTTCAGTTTCATAAACTCGTCTTCGCGTTCGTTTAAAGCCTTGGCGGTACGGATACGTTCCTGTTCGACCAATGAATGGATGGCTTTGCGAAGTTCCGGGCAACTGATGCGTATAAACCGCCATGGCTGCATAAAACCGACGCTGGGGGCGTGGTGGGCGGCATTAAGCAGTCGGAGCAGTAATTCGGGAGCGATAGGATCGGGCAAAAAATGACGCATATCGCGACGCTCAAAAATGGCTCGATAGACGGCGGCGCATTCCGCGTCAGAGTAACGATTTTGGGTCATGGTCAGATTGTTTTGCGGCAGGTGTGCATGTAATGCACTCTATTGTTATTGCGAGCGAAGCAATAGGGAAGATTAAATAAAGTTTAAACAACACAGAAAAAATGTTATGCCTCAATCCTGAACTCCCAATTGGGGATTCCATACAACCTCCCATAGATGCTGATCAGGATCCTGAAAGTAACCGGCATAACCGCCCCAGAAAGTGTCCTGAGCAGGCTTAACAATAACGGCGCCTGCGTTTTTCACTTGTCCCATAACTGCGTTAACTTCCGCTTTTGACGAGACGTTATGTCCCAGAGTGAATTCCGTAGGACTTGCGCTGCTTAGAGGAAGGCCCGAATCATGGGAAATACTCTTGCGTGGCCAAATTGCAAGCTTCAAACCGGCTTGTAAGTCGAAGAAAGCCACTGCTCCGTGTTCAAATTCCTTACCGATAATACCTTCCGTCTTCAAACCAAGGCCATCACGATAGAATCGAAGTGATAACTCTATGTCGTCCACGCCGATGGTAATGACAGTAATTCGAGGTTTCATGTGTGAGCTCTCTGATGAATAACTAAACATTATACGGATGAACCGCCTCAAAACCATGTACTTTGGCTTTGGTGGTGAAAGCCGGTGGCGTCCAGTCATCCTGTTTTTGTCCGGCCATAAATTCCGCCAGCCATAAGGCCTGATTGCGTATCGGCAAAATGAAGGCATAGAGTTTCCCGTTCGGCAGCTCGGCTATATCGCCCAGCGCGTAAATGGACTCGTCGCTGGTTTGCATCTGTTGGTTAACTTTGATGCCGCGGCCTATTTCAAGGCCTGCAAGCTGCGCTAACTCGGTGCGCGGCTTGAATCCGCAAGCAACTATCAGCCCGTCAAACTCGGCCTTTACTTCGGTTCTTACGCAAACCTTGCCGTCTTCTTTGATAAATTCCTGTACCGCTTGGTTTAACAACACCTTGACGCCGGAATCCTGCAACACTTTAAGCAACAAAGCCGAATCCTCGGCTACCAGTTGACGTTCCATTAACCGGTCCGTCGCATGAAACAGGGTCACGTTATCGCCTGCCACCGCTAAATCGGACGCCACTTCGCAGCCGATTAAACCGCCGCCGACAATCCCCCAGTTAGGCCGTTGGTTTCGGTTTAAAAAATCTTGCCGAAATTGTCGCAAGGCTTTCAAGTCAACCAGACTGTTCAGGCAAAAAAACAGCTTTTCAAACGGTCTATATGGCGGCGGAATGAATGCGGCAGAACCTTGCGCAATGATCAGCTTATCGTATTGCAGCGTTTTCTGACTGCCGGAGATGGCTATGGATTTATCGGTACGATTAATAGCCGTTACGTCCACGCCGCAAAGCACGTTGATATTGTTTTCGCGCAGTTTATCAAAAGGCTTCAGGATGATGGACTGTTCAATATCGGTCTTGGTGAAACCACGGGACAGCAGCGGCCGCGAATAATAGCCGTCACGTTCCCTGGTTACCAACGTGATCTCGTCATCGGCCGATAACGTGCGGTACTTCTCGACAAAGCTGACGCCGGCCACGCCTGAGCCGATAATAACGATCTGCATGCTATTGATTAGACATTAAATCGTATGCGCTTTTTTCCGCTCCGCATTCAGGGCAGCGCCAATCGTCGGGAATATCTTCCCATAAGGTGCCCGGTGCAACGCCAGTATCCGGATCGCCTTCCGCTTCGTCATAGACATGACCGCAAACGCTGCATTGGTATTTTTTGTAATCGGGCATAGTTATTCCTCATTTAATGTTGAAAACACCGCCGACTTTAACAGGTCTGTTCTAATTTTCAATCCGAATCGTCACTGTTGCATCTGTCCGCTATTCGCTTTTAACGCTGTTCAAAGCAAGCTTTGAACTCCGGTAACAGGCATTGCTGGAGTCCAAAGCTTGCTTTGGCCACTCAAACGCTTAAAAAATTCCCCCGATAGCTTTCAGTTTGTTGCTTTTAACCGATACAGCGCCGAAATATCTTCATCGCCGTAACCTTGAGTCATTAACCGCTCATAATCGGCAATAGTCGTATCAATCAGCGTAGTCGATGCGCCGGTTTGCTTCGCCATACTTTGGCAGATAAGCAGGTCTTTATGGTGCAGCGCAAGTTTAAAGCCCGGAGTGAAGATACCTTGAGTCATCGTGGCGCCGCGATGCTGCAAAAACCAATTGCCCGACGCGCCGCCGGAGATGACTTCGATCACTTTATCCATCGGTAAACCCTGAGCCTGGGCAAAGGCCAAAGCTTCAGTCACCGCCTGATTGATGCCTGCGCCCATGATTTGATTGACCGCCTTCGTAGCCTGACCTGAACCGGTCGGCCCCATATGCATAATGCAGCGGGTCATAGTCTCCAGCACCGGCCGGACTTGTTCCAGCGCGACCGCATCGCCGCCAACCATCATCGCCAATGTGCCGTTTTTAGCGCCTTCGACGCCGCCGGATACCGGCGCATCGAGAAATGCCGTCTGTTTCTCGGCTAATATAGCAGCGGCTTGCTTGGCGGTATCGCTGCTGACCGTCGACATATCGACGACGATAGTGCCGGGCCTGATGGTTTTGGCTACCGCCTCAACCATTGCCAGCACATCCTGATCGGCGGAGACGCAAATCAAGATTATATCGACATTTGCCGCGAGGTCTTCCGGCTGGTCGAAGGCGATGACCTTCAATTCTTCGGCCAGACTTTGCGCCTTTGCGGCCGTGCGGTTATAAACGCCGGTCAAGTACCCGGCTTTAGCGATATTCCTGGCCATGCCGATGCCCATTGCACCTAGCCCGATCATGCCTGCTTTCATATTATTCCTCCAAGGTTGCTTAATACGATCAGTTTAACCGAATCGTATTACTTGGGGCATCCTTCCATTTTATAAATAGCGTAACCATTCTTGTCGATGTCGGCTCTGATGGCTGCCGGGACTTCCAAGCTATGATAAAAATAACAGTTTTCAGGAGTTACGACCGCATCTTCCAGATCAATGCCGGCTAACCATTGTTTGGCACAGCTAATCGCTTTTTGCTGGTCTTGTTCATCCAATATCACATTAAAATGCAATTTTTTGCCTTGGGCGGTTTTTGCGTAAGTGTCGAATACATGTGAGAGGGGCATTAGTTTTCTCCCTTGTTGTTAAATCGAGCGCTCGCGTAACTTTTAAAACAGTAAGCTTGGGAAAGATACTATGGACTGCGAAACTCGATAAATGGTTTGCGATGAGTACCTTAATCAATTGTTTTAGGTCTATAAAGTTCATAGATGGTATCTCTATTGGATAACTCTTCAAAAAAATCAAATAGCTCCGATTCCAATATCAATCTTTTCAAGGATTCACACTCATATGTCTCCTTTACCAGTGCAAAGTCTTCAGCTAATGTCTGCTCAATTTGCTGGATTGCAGTGCTTAATAAAGTCCATCCATCTGCTCTCGCTGTTCTGTTTGAAGTGTCTAGTAATGAGTTCAATAAACGGTTGAAAGCACTATATGCCAGCTCAGGTTTTGGGCGATAAAGCACACGAATTCCGCCTTTTTCAGTAGGTTCTTCGATAATCTCAAAAAACTCAGAAACTAGCATCAGTTCCTTGAGGGTTTTATATTCCCATTTATGCTTTAATTGTTCCAATTCTCCAGGCAGAATCCGTCGAATTTGCGGACCAGTCACACTCAATAATGTCCAGCCATCTGAGCGTGACTGTTGGGTAGAAATGTTGAGTAGTAATGCGACGATAGGACTTTGTTGAAGGAAAGATAACTTAAACTGTTTTATGCCTTCCTCAGAATTGAGAAAATCTGCATGGATTTTTTTTGCCTCTTCAAAGCTTTCAATTAACGATTTGAGATGATCATACTCCGGGATAAGCCGTTCTCGCTGTTGATCAAGATATTGTTCGATCTCCAAGCAACTATCAATCGATTCAGGATTAAATCGTGGCAACAGATGATGAATTAAGTCATTACGATCATCAACCAGCGATTTCAGTGCTTGTCTTTTGCTTTCGTAAAAATCGGCATCTGCGTCCACAGTAAAGGAAAAAGAGAAATATGGCTCTTTAAGTTCAGCCGTTGACTGTGATGAATTGTCATGCTCTGAGAAAGTATTTTCAATAAATTGACCTACCAAATTCCCCATCGTTTGTTTGTGAACTACCGCTGCTCGTCGTTCCTGATTTTCCTTGAATTCGCTCATAGGGCCGGACATTCGGCCATTTGTGATTAAGTGCTTGAGCATGAGTTCTATTTTTTGAAAGTTCAGCAAGTTTCTGCCAATCTTTCGGAGAACTTCATCCCGCATTTTTATAAGGTCTAGCTCTGAATCCATAGCACGTAATTGTATAGTCAAACCCACTCCGTCTTAATCCCATTCTCTTCAAGCCATTCCTCGGCCAGACGCTTCAACTCATGCTGCTCGAACGCGTACCAGGCATCGCTTAAATTCGTGTGGGCGTGCAAAGTGTCCTTGAACTGACGGAACGGTTTGCGGCGGTTAAGTGCTTCTTGGAGTTTACCCGCTTCTTTGGTATCGCCGAGGCTGTCAACGAAATCTTCCATGATTTGGAACGATTCATGGGAGGCTAGGGGATCGATCAGGCGATAGCGCGGATTGTCTTCCAGGTCTTCAGGCAGGTCGCCCTCGTCAAGACCTTCGGTACTGAGCAGGATGTCGCCGGTTTCGGTGTCCAAGTAAAAGCCCCCTTCCACCATATCGAAGCGTGTGGTCAGGGCTTGGATAATGTCGTCAAGATTGATTTTCAGGGAAGTCATAAGGTCTCCATCTTCTTTCAATTTGAGCTTTGTTGATTACGATCAGCAAGCAGTTTAAGGTTTCAGGTGCATCAAACCGACGTGTGCCGCTCAACATATTCCAAGGCCGCTTTCGCTAACAGGCCGGAACGGGTGTCTCCAAAACGCGTTGCTGCTTGATCGATCGCAGTCAAAACCCGCTCCGGCAGAGTAATATTCACGCGTTTGGCTTTGCCCGACAGTTTGGATAAATCCACTTCCACAACGGCCCAAATCCAGCCTGCAAAATCGGGGTCTGCTTGATGCTTGGCAATGGGCGCGGCCTCTGGAATAGGATTGCCATCCTCGATAACCGATTCCATCCACAATTCGATGGCTTCCTTGGCGTTAACGATTGCCTCGTCCAAGCTATCGCCTGCTGAAAAGCAGCCCGGTAGGTCGGGTACAACGACTCCATACGCATGGGTTTCATCGCCTGGTTCAATTGCAATTGGGTATCTCATTTCAAATCCGCCTGTTTCAATAGTTTATTCACCAGTCCGTTTCCCAAATCCTTGCGCGGGTGCGGCACGCTGATATGGCCCGGTTTGGCGGGGTGCGTAAACACATGATGCGAGCCTTTGACGCCCCGCAAAACCCAGCCGTCATTTTGCAAGCGCTTGATAAGTTCCGCGCTATTCATGGTGTGTATTATACATACTTTAGTCTGCTTCGGGATTGTTCGGCTTTGTTATCAATGATATGTTGGACAGACCCTATTTCTCCAGATAAGTATAAGACGTCAATCCAGCAAGCAGTTCCTGCTCATATTCCTGCCGTTGCTGTTCGCTAAGATCGCTGTTAGCCAGTTTTTCTCGGTAGGCGGCTTTCAAGTCTTCGCAATTGATATGCACATAATCGAGCAAATCGGAGACGTGTTCGCCTTCATGCAGGTCATAAAAATGGTAACCCTTGTCGTCGAGTTCTATGTTAATCGAGTGAGTGTCGCCAAACAGGTTGTGCATGTCGCCCAATATTTCCTGGTATGCGCCCAGCATGAAAAAGCCGATCAGGTACGGCTGTTTGCTGTCGATTTCATGCACCGGCAGGGTTTGTTCAATATTTTGGCCTTCAACGTATTGGTCGATGCGGCCGTCGGAATCGCAGGTCAAATCCTGGATAACGGCGCGATGCGTGGGCTGCTCGTCCAGCCGGTGGATCGGCATGATCGGGAAGATTTGATCGATCCCCCAAATGTCGGGCATGGACTGGAATAGCGAAAAATTGCAAAACACTTTGTCGGCCAATTTTTCGTTCAGCTCCTGCAATATCGTGGCTTCGCTTTGATTATTGGGATTCAGCTTATTCTGAAGCTGGCGGCACAGCAGCGCATAGTTATTCTCCGCTTCGGCCAGTCCGGTAATGCTTAGTTTGTCCTGAGTAAATTGGGCTCGGGCTTCCGATAAATCGAACTGCGCATCGTGATAATGCTCGACCAGATTGTGCGGTTCCGGCAGGGCTTGCAGCTCGGCATGGTTTGTGTAAACCGATTCGATATCGGTCACGTTGGTGATCAGCACCGCATGATGAGCGGTCAGTGCGCGGCCCGATTCGGTGATGATGTCCGGCTGCGGCACCTGTTTTTCCGCGCAAATATCGGCAAAACTGCGCACGATATTCTGGGCGTATTCATCCAGGCTGTAGTTGATCGACGATTCGCGCCGCGAATGGCTGCCGTCGTAATCCACGCCCAGCCCGCCGCCTGCATCGACGATTTTCACATTAGCGCCCAGACGGTGCAGCTCGACGTAAAACTGCCCGGCTTCTTTCAGCGCTATTTTGATGTCATGAATGTTGGCAATTTGCGAACCCATATGGAAGTGCATCAGTTTTAAAGTATCCAGCAAGTCGGCTTGCTTAAGGCGCTTAACCAACTGCAACACTTCATAGGCATGAAAACCGAATTTGGATTTTTCGCCGCCGCTGTTTTGCCATTTTCCGGCACTGATACTGGACAGCCTGATCCTGACGCCCAGTTGCGGCTTGATATTAAGGCGCGCCGCTTCCTCGATAATCAATTCCAGCTCCAGCGGCTTTTCAATGACCAGGTACAGATTCAGGCCCATTTTCAGGCCGATCAGCGCCAGACGGATATAAGCGCGATCTTTGTAACCGTTGCAAACCACCACGCCTTTGTTGGACAGCGCCATAATCGCCAGCAATTCCGGCTTGCTGCCCGCTTCGAGGCCGATGTTGTCGGCGGCTAAAATGCCTTCAACCACCTTGCGTTGCTGATTGACTTTAATCGGATAAACCGGCGTGTAGCTGCCGTGATAATCGTTATTGATGCAGGCTTTTTGGAAAGCGCGTGACAGCTGGCTCACGCGGTCTTTTAAAATATCGGTAAACCGCACCAGCACAGGCAGGGATAGTTTTTTGTCGTTTAGCGATTGGGCGATTTCGTACAAATCCAACACCACGTCCTTATCGGAGCAGGGCTTTACCGAGACATGCCCGTCGGCGTTGATCGAAAAATAGCCTTGTCCCCAGTTGTCTATTGCATAAGTGTGTGCAGACTGCTCGATCGACCAGGGTTTGCTGTGACTTAAATTCACTATTTAACTCCGTTTTATGCCTAAAAGATGCCGAATTCTAATATAATGATGAAATCTTAACGCATTTATTTTCTCAGGAATCCACGCACTATGAACCCATCCGAATGGTTTACCGAGCAGCACGCAGACGCCGGTTCGGCTTTTTCGCTAAAAATTAAACGGAAGCTGCACGAGGAGCAATCCGAGTTTCAACACCTTGAAATTTATGAGACTGAAACCTTCGGTAATCTGATGATAATCGACGGTTGCACGATGGTATCGACCCGCGATAACTTTTTTTACCATGAAATGATGAGCCATCCGGCTTTGTTCACGCATCCCAATCCAAAAAGAGTGTGGATTATCGGTGGCGGCGACTGCGGTACGTTAAGGGAAGTGTTAAAGCACCCATCGGTAGAACACGCGGTGCAGATTGATATTGACGAGCGGGTAACGCGCTTGGCGGAAATTTATTTTCCGGAGTTATGCGAATCCAATAACGACTCTAGGGCCGACCTGAAATTTATCGACGGCATTAAATGGGTCAAAGACGCCGAGCCGAATTCGGTGGATATTATTATCGTTGACAGCACCGACCCGGTCGGCCCGGCTTTAGGTTTGTTCAGCGAAGAGTTTTATCGCGACTGCTTTGCCTGTCTGTCGGAAAACGGCATGGTCGTACAGCAAAGCGAATCGGCGCTGTATCATTTAAAGCTGATCGGCGAAATGCGCGGCGCAATGAGCAACGCCGGTTTGAGTCATTTGCAGACATTGTTCTTTCCGCAATGCCTGTATCCATCCGGCTGGTGGAGCGCGACGATTGCCAGCAAAGGCGATCTGAGTAAATTCAGGGAAACGGATAGCGCAAACAAGCAGTTCGATACAACTTACTATAACGTCGATATACACAGAGCGTCTTTGGCGCAGCCTGAGTTTGTTAAAAAAGCGTTTAATTTATAAGTCGATATTCAGCTCTAACTTTAGTAGAACACGGATGACACTGAATTAGATGGATTTAAACGGATAAGAAGGCAAAGGGCGAAAGGCAAAAGGCTAGAAACACCTTTCGCCTTTCGTCTTGCGCCTAAATTCCATTTCATTCAGTGCTTATCCGTGTTATTTGTGTGCTATTTTGTAAGCTACTACCTTTTAATAAAATGAGATTACCCTAATGTTTGATCCTAAATCCCTTGACGATATTGCCAACCGTTTGGCTGGCGCGATACCTCCGGGCTTGAATGCCCTGAAAGACGATCTTGAAAAAAGCTTCCATGGCATTTTGCAAGGCGCGTTAGGCAAGCTGGACTTGGTGACCCGCGAAGAGTTCGAAGTGCAAAAGCTGGTTTTAGCAAAAACTCGCTCGAAACTCGAAGACCTGGAAAAGCGCGTCGCCGAAATGGAACAGCAG
This sequence comes from Methylobacter sp., assembly GCF_004322395.1. GTDB lineage: Bacteria > Pseudomonadota > Gammaproteobacteria > Methylococcales > Methylomonadaceae > Methylobacter_A. The sequence continues at coordinate 59,073 of NZ_SCTW01000009.1, read as the reverse complement.
TTGTTAAACAAAGAAGATATGTAGGCTTTAGGATAAAGCAGCCATGTCTTCCTTAGCGGTTGTTTACAGTCGCGGCCGCTCCGGCATAGAAGCGCCCTTGGTCACCGTTGAGGTTCACATTTCCAACGGCCTGCCGGCGCTTAATATCGTCGGCTTGCCGGAAACGGCGGTCAAAGAAAGCAGGGATCGGGTTCGGGGCGCGATATTAAACTCCAAATTTGAGTTTCCTATGCAGCGGATCACCATCAATCTGGCTCCGGCTGACTTACCCAAGGAAGGCGGACGATTCGATTTGGCTATCGCGTTAGGGATTCTGGCCGCGTCCGGACAGATTCCGGTTGCTCATCTTCACCACTACGAGTGCGTCGGCGAGTTGTCGCTGGGCGGCGAATTGCGGTCTATTAACGGCGTGTTACCCATCGCGATACAAGCAAGCAGCAACCGCAGAAAACTGATATTGCCCAAGGAAAATACTGCCGAAGCGGCGCTAGTCAAGGATATTGAAATCATTCCGGCCATGCATTTGCTGGAAGTTTGCTCACATCTGACCGGGCAGCACTTGATACAGGTTGAGTTTCAGCAGGAAGAGCAGGCCGTAAAGGCAGCCGATATAGACTTTGCCGATGTGCACGGCCAATACCACGTCAAAAGGGCTTTCGAAATTGCTGCTGCCGGTGCGCATAACCTGATTATGTTGGGGCCGCCCGGCACCGGTAAATCGATGATAGCATCGCGCTTGCCGACTATCCTGCCGCTATTGACCGAGCAACAAGCGCAGGAAAGCGCAGCGATTGCGTCTATTAGCGATCAGGGTTTGGATGTCGCCAACTGGCTAAAGCCACCGTATCGTGCACCTCATCACACAGCTTCAGCCGCGGCCTTGGTTGGCGGCGGTAGTAATCCCAGACCCGGTGAAATTTCGTTGGCGCATAATGGAACTTTATTTCTTGATGAGCTTCCGGAATTCGACCGCAAAGTTCTGGAAGTGTTAAGGGAGCCGCTGGAGACCGGGCATATCACCATTTCTCGCGCCGCCCGGCAAGTCGATTTCCCGGCGCGCTTTCAGTTGATCGCGGCGATGAACCCATGCCCTTGCGGCTTTCTGGGTGATGCTTCGGGCCGTTGTCATTGCACGTCCGAGCAGGTGATGCGCTACCGAGCAAGAGTGTCAGGGCCATTACTGGATCGTATCGACATGCATCTGGAAGTGCCCAGAATTTCGCACGAAGTGTTGCGCAAAGGTTCGCCGGACGGCGAAGAAAGCAGCGAACAAATCAGAGAGCGCGTGGTTGCGGCTCGCAACTTGGCCGTAGCACGTAGCGGCAAAGCCAATTCGGCGCTGACAGCCAAAGAAGTTAAACAATTATGCGTGCTGTCCGAAACGAGCCACCGGATTTTAGAGCAGGCGATGGATAAATTCGGCCTATCGCATCGAGCCTATCACCGGATTTTGAAATTGGCGCGTACCATTGCCGACCTTGCCCAATCGGAAAATATAGAAACCACGCATTTAAGCGAGGCGATTGGTTATCGTAAACTGGATCGTAGTGTTTAATACGTTGTACTGTGTAGAATGTAGATTCTCATATTGATTCAATCAAAACTTTATCGAGGTGCGCCATGCTAGCTGTTAAACAAGCAGCCCTTAATACTATAAACAAGCTACCTGAAGATGCCGATATAGACGAAATCATGTATCAACTCTATGTCGTGGATAAAATTCAAAAAGCGCAACAGGCTGTCGAACAACAACGAGTTTTAAGTAGTGAAGATCTGAAGCGGGAAATTGATTCATGGTGATTTGGTCGGAAATCGCCAAGACTGATCTTCGTGCTATTTATGATTATATCGCTAACGACTCCAAGCATTACGCTAAAAAGGTTGCTCAAGATATTCGAGAGAAAACCGGCATTTTAAGCGGCTTACCCAATATGGGCCGCGTAGTGCCGGAAATGGAAGATAAAAATATACGAGAGTTATCACTCTATTCGTATCGTATTATTTATGAAGTAAAGAATGAGCAAGTTTATATTTTAACTATCGTGCATAAGCGACAAGACTTGCAGAGCTGGAATATAAAGCCCGATTGATATACTTTCTACAAGAAGCCACCGCTATCGTAAGTGAAACAGCATTCTGTTCCAGCATAAGCTAAATCATCAATGTCCAAACTAAACCCTCAACAGCAAGCCGCTGTCAAAGCGATTGATCATCCCTTATTGGTGCTGGCCGGAGCAGGCAGCGGCAAGACACGGGTGATCACCGAAAAAATTGCTTATCTGGTCAAGCAAGGCCTACCTGCGCGGCATATTGCGGCGGTGACCTTCACCAATAAAGCCGCCCGGGAAATGAAAAGCCGGGTGTCCAAATTGCTGGACGACAAGCAACAACGCGGCCTGCGGGTTTCGACCTTTCATTCTCTGGGTCTGGATATCTTGCGGGCGGAATCCAAGACGCTGGGCTATAAAACCGGAATTACGCTGTTTGATGAGCAAGACAAATACACGCTGCTGCGCAACTTAATCAGCCACGGCGCAAAAGATTGCGACATCGATAACGTCGATAGCTATGCCCGGCAAATCGGCCAATGGAAAAACGCCTTTGTCACGCCGGAGCAATCCGTGTCCATCGCTAAAGCCAACGAATACCCGTCGGCCAATCTGTACATCGACTACACTCGCAGTTTAAAAGCCTACAATGCGGTCGATTTCGATGACTTGATTCTGTTGCCGGTGCTGCTGTTTCAACAATACCCAGCCATCCTGGAAAAGTGGCAAAACAAGATCCGCTATTTGCTGGTCGATGAATACCAGGATACCAATATCACCCAATACCAGTTGGTGCGTTTGATCGCCGGCAACTTGGGCCGGTTTACCGTGGTCGGCGACGACGATCAATCCATTTATGCCTGGCGCGGTGCGCAGCCGGAAAATCTGGCGCAGTTGCAAAAAGACTACGCCCGCCTGCAAGTCATCAAACTGGAGCAAAATTACCGCTCCACCGGGCGCATCCTTAAAGTCGCCAACCAGCTGATCGCCAACAATCCTCATGCCTTTGAAAAACGGCTGTGGAGCGAGCTGGGTTACGGCGATCCGCTGCGGGTTTTAAGTCATAAAGACGAGCAGATCGAAGCCCAGCAGATTGTGTCCGAGATCATTCACCATAAATTCAAGACCGGCAGCAATTACCAGGATTATGCGATTTTGTATCGCGGCAACCATCAGTCCCGCTTGTTTGAGAAAGGCCTTCGGGAAAACAACATCCCGTATTTCATCAGCGGCAGCACCTCGTTTTTTGCCTATTCGGAAATCAAGGACATCCTCGGTTACCTGCGCTTGTTCGTTAATCAGGACGACGATGCAGCGTTTTTGCGCGTGATTAATACCCCGAAGCGCGAAATCGGCCCGAGCACCTTGGAAAAGCTCGGCGCGTATGCCAATGAGCGGCATATCAGCCTGTTTGCGGCCAGCGCCGAATTCGGCTTGAGCCAAAAACTGTCCGAAAAAGCCATGCACCGGCTGACAAAATTCCGCGACTGGGTCATCGATACCGCAGACCGTATCGAGCGCGGCGATACCTTTGCGGTTATCGAACAGTTCATCGACCAAATCGGTTATCCGCAGTATTTGCAGGAAGAAAGCAAAACCAAGGACTCCGCCGACCGCAAGCTAAAAAATGTCTACGAACTGATCGAATGGCTAAAACGCATTGCCGATAAAGAAACCGACGGCCAAAAGCCGTTGGCGGAAATCGTCGCCAAAATCATGCTGATGGACATATTGGAACGCAGCCAGGAAGACGAAGCCAGCGACCAGGTCAGCCTGATGACCCTGCATGCCGCCAAAGGATTGGAATTTCCGCATGTGTTTTTGATCGGCATTGAAGAAAATATCCTGCCCCATCAAAACAGCATCGAAACCGACAACATAGAAGAAGAACGCCGTCTGGCCTACGTCGGCATCACCCGCGCCCAGCGCACCTGCACGTTCAGCTACTGCACCCATCGCAAACGATACGGCGAAGTCGCCGAATGCGAGCCCAGCCGGTTTTTGAGCGAATTGCCCGAAGACGACCTGGAATGGGTCAACAAAAAACAGCTGGCCCCGGAAGTTATTAAAGAGCGCGGCAAAGCGAGTCTGGCGCACTTGAAAACAATGTTGTCGTAATTGCAGCGTCGATCGGTTAGAATACACGCTACGCGCCCGTAGCTCAGCTGGATAGAGTACAGCCCTCCGAAGGCTGTGGTCGGACGTTCGAATCGTCTCGGGCGCGCCATTTATGCATGAAAACATGCACTTTTATTTCTTCCCTTGATCCACGCAAATCGATATTTTGTTGTCGCCGAATATTGCCTGCAAGTGATAAATGCGAACGCTGTAAGACCCATTATTTGTAGACGGATCCGCCGCGCTAAGCAATCCGTCTCAACTGCTAATTCGGAATAAGCCAAAAGCTTTAAAATCCCATATCATGAACAATGCTATGCAATGAACAGATCAACAATACGCCCAAAGCAATCAAGGCGATCTGTTGCAATGATGTTTTGATGTCGGTTTTTTTGTGTAAAGACGGTATCAAATCGGCCACTGCGATATAAATAAAGCTTGAGGCTGCCAATGCCAGGAAATACGGCAGACTGTCATGTAAATTTTCCAGTCCAAAATATGCCAATATGCCGCCCAAAACCGTGGTTAAACTGGCGAGTATGTTGTAAAAAAGCGCTTTGCTTTTGGAATAGCCGCTATGCAGTAAGATCGCGAAATCACCTACTTCCTGTGGAATTTCATGCGCGGCAACGGCCAAACTGGTGACTATCCCTAATTGCACATTGGTCAAAAACGCTGCCGCGATTAAGACTCCATCGACAAAATTGTGGATACCGTCACCGAGAATAATCAATGCGCCAGCCGACTTAACCGCGCCATGATTGTGACTATGCCCGTGATCATCATCTTCATCGCCATGAGCCTCGCAATTGCCGGAATGACAATGCCGCCAAATCAGCAGCTTTTCCAATACAAAAAAACCAAGCACACCCGCCAAAATTGTTCCGGATAATACTTGAAACTGTTCCGGCTTCACTTTTTCAAATGCTTCGGGGATTAATCCCCAAAAGGCGACTGCCAATAATGCGCCTATTGCAAAACTGATACCGTGCGGCAACACCGCATGCCTGCGATGGTCCGGCAGCAATAGAAAAACCGCCGCCGCCATAACGCTTAACACGCCGCCAACTGCGGTAAAGATGATAATTAATATCAATAAACCCACTATTTTATTCTCTCCATATTAACGTAGCCATCCGGCCTGTTTGTTTATCCCGACGATAAGAATAAAAACGCTCATGTTCGGTGACGGTGCAAAAACCGCCGCCGTAAATCTTATCGATGCCCAGCATAGCCAAATCGATCCGAGCCAGCTGATAAATGTCCGCCAGCCACTTGCCGTTGCTTTGCTCTGTAAAAGCCGTCGTGAATTTTGTCGACTTCTTCAGAAAAGCATCCCGCACTTCAGCGCCTACCTCAAAGCAGTTTGGGCCGATTGCAGGGCCCAGCCAAACCAGAAAATCCCCCCTAGCCCCCCTTTTACAAAGGGGGGGATTGGGTTCGATATTTGAGAGCTGAGCAGCCTCACCCTTTATAAAAGAGAGGTTGAGATGGGGCTGACTGACTTCCCCCTTTGTAAAAGGGGGGCTAGGGGGGATTTCCATTGCAGTTATGGTATTGCCTATCACCCCTCTTAACAAGCCTCGCCAACCGGCATGAATAGCGGCTACTTGACTTCCGTCAGCCGCGCAGACCAGCAACGGCAAACAATCCGCTGTCAGCACTGCACAGACAACCCCAGACTCAGCCGTGTAACCAGCGTCGGCTTGTTGCAAATTCAAATCCCCCCGGCCCCCCTTTGCAAAAGTGGAATGTACCTGCACTGCTCGATTGCTGTGTATTTGATCCAGCCAAACCGGATCGCTAGGTAAAGTTAGCAATTCTTTAATCAGTTGCCGATTTTGCTTGACCAAGTCAACATCGTCGCCCACGTGCATGGCCGGATTAAGACTGGCGTAAGCACCGCAACTGGCTCCGCCGCTACGCAACGTAGTTGCCGCATGAATATTAGCCGGAGCGGGCCAGTCCGGAGCTAGCCAGTGCTTAATCCCGTTCATTTTCCGCCAACGCTTCCAGCAATCGGGTCATATCCTCGGGAAGCGGCTGCTCCCATTCGCAATATTCATCGGTAACGGGATGCTGCAAACCCAATTTTGCCGCATGCAAGGCTTGGCGCTTGAAACTACGCAATTCCTTTTCCAGCCGTTCGCTGCAATCGGGCGGCATTTGAAAACGTCCGCCATAAACCTGATCGCCCAGCAACGGAAAACGGATATGCGCCATATGCACCCTGATCTGATGGGTACGGCCGGTTTCCAGCTTAACCTGAACCAAAGTATGCCGGGTGAAACGCTGAGCAACCCGATAATGGGTCACTGCATGCTTGCCATTCTCCCTGACCGCATAGCGCTTGCGGTCGGTCGGGTGCCTGCCGATAGGTTCATCGACCGTACCGCCTGCCGTCATCCGGCCGCGGGTGATCGCCAGATACTCGCGAGTAATATCTCGGTCCTGTAACTGCCCGGTCAAACTGTTATGAGCTTGCAAGGTTTTTGCAATCATCAGCAGTCCGCTGGTTTCCTTATCGATCCTGTGCACTATGCCAGCTCTGGGCAAGGTTTCCAGATTCGGATCATGATTCAGCAGCGCATTCAGCAGCGTACCGTTCCAGTTTCCTACTGCCGGATGCACAACCAAGCCTGCCGGTTTATTTACAATTAATATACTTTCATCTTCAAAGATAATATCCAAAGGAATGGCTTCGGCTTCAGAGGTCACCACGACTTCCGCCTCGGCATCCAGCGTTATCAGTTCGCCACCGTCCAGCTTGTCTTTTGGCTTAAGAGCCAAACCGTTGACTTGCACCCGGCCGGCTTTAACCCAAGTTTGCAGCTTGCTGCGCGAATAATCCGTAAACAATTCGGCAAGCACCTGATCCAAGCGCATGCCGGCCATTTCAAATGGCACTTCTGCCGTTAATCTTGTCATAACAAGTTCTTCTGATTAACCTATTGTTAAGTTATACTCGCTGGATACTCAAGCCATCTCAAGTATCGCAGTTAAATCCAGCGAGAAAAACCCCTTATATTACAACGTGTCGTTAGCACTATGCGATTAATTTTAATTAAATTTTTATTTATCTGTTTTTTAAGCCTGTCTATTCAAGGCTGTGAAACGCTTCAAAGCCTCGCCTCCGGCGATTCCGACACCGAAGATGAATATGCCGACTGGAATGCCGAAAAGTTTCGTAGCCAAGCTAAAACAGCGTTGAACGACGGTAATTATGAAAAGGCCATCAAACTCTATGAAGCGCTTGAATCCCGTTATCCTTTCGGCGATGAATCTGCCCAGACTCAACTCGATGTTGCTTATGCTTATTACAAAAATAGCGATCCAGAAGCCGCAATCGCCGCAGCAGACCGCTTTATTAAAATCAATCCGCGCAGTTCCAGCGTCGATTACGCTTATTATTTAAAGGGTTTGGTTAATTACAATCGCGGCATCGGCTTTATCGATCGCTTCCTGCCTACCGACAGTTCGCAGCGCGACCCCGGCAATGCTCGCGAGGCTTATGACAACTTTGACGAACTGATCCGCAGGTTCCCAAACAGCAAATATGTGCCCGATGCCCAACAACGCATGATTGCGCTTAAAAACAACTTGGCGATGTATGAAGTCCATGTCGCCCGTTTTTATATGAAACGCAAAGCTTATATTGCCGCCGTTAACCGAGCCTCTACCGTCGTTGACAAATACCAGCGCACGCCTGCGGTTCCTTTTGCGTTGCAAATCATGCAGGAAGCCTACACCAAACTCGAACTGCCGGATCTTGCCAAAGATACGGCCCGTGTCTATGAGCTGAACTATCCTAACGGACCACCCGTGCCCGAGCATAAAGATGCGACTTTCTCGCATCAGGTTTGGGATTTTATCGGTTTGGAAAAATAGGAAAGGCTAAAGGCTAAAGGCTAAAGGCTAAAGGCTAAAGGCTAAAGGCTAAAGGCTAAAGGCTAAAGGCTAAAGGCTAAAGGCTAAAGGCTAAAGGCTAAAGGCTAAAGGCTAAAAATTGAAAAACTTCTTAAACCTCAATGCAAGTTTTTTTGCCTTTCGCCTTTCGCCTTAAATTTCAATACAAATCCACCGGATCGACATCGAGCGACCAACGTACTTTTTTCGCTTGCTTGAGCTTTTCGATTTTCGGCATCAGCACATCAAGCAACGCATGCAGCTCCGGCCGCCTGCTGCTCTGAAACAGCAATTGGTAGCGGTAAAGTCCCGCACGTCTGGCCATCGGTGCAGCAACCGGGCCTAAAATTTGGGTTTGCCCGTTGTTGTGATGCTGCGCTAATTCAACAACAGCCTGCAAAAACAGCTTCGGCATCTGGGCATCGGCGGCTTGCACTCTTAAAAGCGCCTGATAGCTGAACGGCGGCAATGACGCCTCTTTGCGCTCCGCCAGCGCGGTTCTGGCAAAGCTGCTATATCCCTCAGAGATCAGCGTTGTTAGTAAAGGATGCTCCGGCTGCCGGGTTTGCATGATGACTCGGCCGGGTTTTTCCGCACGTCCCGCTCTACCTGAAACCTGCACGATCATTTGCGCCATTTTTTCCGGGGCATGGAAATCGATGCTAAACAGGCCGCTGTCCACGTCCAGTATCGCGACCAGCGTCACATTCGGAAAATGATGGCCTTTCGCCAGCATTTGAGTGCCCAGAATAATATCCACTGCGCCCTGATTGATCTGCTGCAAATAGTTTTCCAATGAACCTTTGCGCTGGGTGGAATCACGGTCCAGCCGGACAATTGTTTTATCGGCAAACAACTCCGCCAATACCTTTTCGACACGTTCCGTACCCAAGCCCAACGGCGTCAGCTCACCGGTTTTACAAGCCGGACATTGCCTGACCAGCCGTTGTTCCTGTCCGCAATGATGACAGCGCAGCATCCCTTCATCGTAATGAATCACCAGATTGGCATCGCAGCGCCTGCAACGCGCAACCCAGCCGCAGCCATGACATATCAGAGTTGGTGCGAAGCCTCGCCGATTTAAAAACAATAAAACCTGTTCATTTTTTGCCAGGGTTCTTTGTATATCCGCAATAAGCGCTTCGGACAATCCTTCCTGCATCTTTTTGTTCCTGATGTCCAGCAACTGCAAGACAGGCGCTATCGCATTCCCTGCCCTTTCCGGCAAGTGCAGCAAGCGGTAACGTTTATTATTAACGTTGTGCAGCGTTTCCAGCGCAGGCGTTGCCGAACCCAGCAATACAGGAATGTTCAATAGCTTGCCGCGCACTACAGCGACATCGCGAGCCGAAAACCGGAAGCCTTCCTGCTGCTTGAACGACGCATCATGCTCTTCATCGAGAATAATCAGTCCGGGATTTTTTAACGGCGTAAACAGGGCGGACCGGGTGCCCAACAAAATGGCGCATTCGCCCCGCTGCATCGTAAGCCAGGAACAAGCCCGCTGCCTGTCAGTCAATTTGGAATGGGAAATCGCGATACTGACGGTAAATCGTTGCCTGAACCGGTTTTCAAGCTGCGGCGTCAGGGTAATTTCCGGCAACAACACTAAAACCTGTTGGCCCTTCTCCAGCACGGAACGGATAATCTGCATATAGACTTCGGTTTTGCCGCTGCCGGTCACGCCCTCCAGCAAAAAAACGCCGAACTGCTCAAGACTGCCGCATACTGCATCTATCGCGGCCTGCTGCTGCGGATTGCATTGCAGGGCGTTGCTCCGGATTATTGGATTGCCAAAGTTTTCTGATGCGCTCGGCGTGGAATTTGCCCCAAACTCCGGCGTTCCAAGCTGTAATAATTGTTTGTCCAGAAGCTGCTTTACCGAAGTTCGCCAGCTACCATTCCATGCCGAAAGCTCCATTTCCGACAGACTGCTTTGATGTGCTTGGAATTTTTCCAACACGCTTTTTTGTTTGGGCGTCCGTTTCAATAGCTCGCTATCGATAGCCTTGCCCGACTCGGTCAAACTATAGAATTTTTCTGTTTGAATAACAGCTGATTTACCTTGGCGTAACGTCACAGGAAATGCAGCGCTGAAAACTTCTCCCAGCGGATGATGGTAATAACCGCCGGCCCAATGCAGCAACGCCAAGTCTTTTGTTGATAATAGCGGCGTTTCGTCTAGCATCCGTTCGACACGCTTTAGCTTGCCGATGTCCATATCGCTATGCTGAACGCACTCGACCAGATAAGCGATTTTTTTGGCTTTTCCGAAAGGAACTTCCAGGCGAATGCCCGGTTTTATAGGGGTTGGAACGAGCTGCTCCGGAGCAAGGTAATCAAATAATCGATAAACAGGCAGTGCAATGGCTACCCTGAAAATCAGTTCATTCTTATTTTGCAACTTAGCCATAATGTTTGAGTTATTTTTTATGTTTTAAGGCTAAGTGATTATACGTATTAAACTATTCGAGTTACCCACAGAATCTGTGGATAACTTTGTGGAAAAGTAGGTTTTAGCAACCCTTACTAACGGTTTTTATTAGCTTTTTATTAACTTGAACACTTTTTGCTCGATAATTTATTTTACTTATATATCAAACACTTAGTGTCTTTGTATGGCAAAAAATTACTAACTTTTCCGTTATGTTTTGATTTTATTTAATACGGGCGTAATCTGTGGATTACTTCACAAAATCAAGGCACGTATTTTTCAAACTTAAACAGGCAACTCTCAAAAAAGCTATACTGAAACAGTGCTTAATACTTACCGGGGCTTGATGAATTTAATCGTCATCCTATCGCTTTCACCGATGGCCAAATATTTCTCTCTGTCTTTATCCTTGAGTCTTAATGCAGGCGGCAGCGTCCAAACACCTTCGGGATAATCCTTGGTATCTTTGCTATTGGCATTGATTTCAGATTTACCTAAAAACTCAAAGCCCGCATTTCTTGCCAGCGCAATCACATAGTCCTCGCTGACATAGCCGGATGCCGCTTTGGTATCCTGCGGTTTTAACGTTGAATTTCTATGTTCCACAACGCCTAAAATACCGCCGGGCTTTAATGCCTTATACATCGCATTAAATACCGCTGCGGCTTGGTCTCCTTTCATCCAGTTATGCACATTGCGAAACGTTAAAACCCGATCAGCCGAACCATCAGGGGCTATTTGCAAAAATTTTGGCGGCTGTAGCACGGTTAACTTAACTTTGCCGTAAACTTTCGGCTGGGTTTTTATCTTTTTAACAAATTCATTCAGGTTCTTTTTGAAATAAGCTTCGTCGGCATCGGCTGAAAAATGCGCAGCATATAGTTTGCCGTGATCTTTGAGATAAGGCGCAAGAATTTCCGTATACCAGCCTTCGCCGGGCCAGACTTCGACGACTGTCATGTTGTTTTTAACATCGAAAAATTCCAGCGTTTGCTGCGGATGCCGGTATTTATCCCGCTGCTTATGCTCTACGGAGCGCTGTTTTCCAACTATTGCTTGATGTAAAGAGTTTGATTTTGCTTCAGTTTGCGGCAATAAAAAATTGCTTACCAACAAAAGTACCCATAAAATATTTTTCATGCCGTTTATTCCAATCAGCTTTTTGTAGAATAGAGTTTCGTGCCTACGACGGAATTCCATTTTATCACCATCCGGCAAACAATCCGCCCCTGCGGCTAAGAACAAAACCAGTACGTCTGATTACGTCCTCTGTCTTTAGCTTCATACAAAGCCTCATCTGCGCGATGCAACACCGCTTCGCCATTACTATCAGCGGCCAATAAGATAGCGGCGCCGATGCTAACTGTAATTTGTACTGGGCCTACTTCATGATCGATAGCGATCTCTGCAACCTGCTGCCGCAAACGTTCAGCCATTTTTAGGGCATCTTTCTTGTCGGCTCCGGCCAACAAAATAGCAAACTCTTCCCCACCCAAGCGCGCCGGAATATCGATAGCTCGCGAGTTATTACGCACGATTTCGGCAAAAGCTTTTAACACGGCATCGCCCATGGCGTGGCCGTAAATGTCATTGACCCGTTTAAAAAAATCCAAATCCAGCATTAACAACACCGCTGAATAATGGAGTAATCGCTCCACTTTCGCTCTTTCCTGTTCCAGCCGTTCCAAAAATACGCGGCGGTTAAATAACCCGGTCAAAGGATCGGTGCTGGCAAGTTCTAGCAATTGCGCTTCCATCTTCTTGCGCTCGGTAATATCTTCTTTAATGCCGATAAAGTGGGTAATGTTGCCTGCGCTGTTTTTTACCGAGGCAATGCTAAGTTCCTCATGATATAAGCTGCCATTTTTGCGCTTGTTAACAAGTTCGCCGCGCCAATGCTGACCGGCTAGAAGATCTGTCCACATGTCCTGATAAAAGACTTTATTCTGGATACCGGATTTGGTTAATTGATTCGGGTTTTTGCCTGCTGATTCTTCCAGGCTATATCCGGTCAATCGGCTAAACGCGGGATTAGCCCAGATAATAATTGCGTCTTTATCGGTAATAACAATACCGTTTGCTGCCGCCTCCAATGCGGCTATCAGTAAGTTGTTACGAGCCTCCATTTCGGTTCGCAGCAGCGCGTAACGAATCACCCGAGCCAAACCGTCATAACCGAAATCGCCCTTGACCATGTAATCCACAGCCCCCGCCTCCAACGCGGTCAGCGCAAAGTCGGTGTCGCCGTGCCCGCTGAGCACCACGATAGGAACATCCATCGCCATGACTCGCGCGCTATGAATGGTTTCCAAACCATCTGAATCGGGTAAGGACAAATCCAGCAGCATTACATCAAAAGACGAGTCCGCCAAACGCCGTTGCGCTTCAATGAGCGACTGAACCCAGACCACCTCAAAATGTCCGCTCTGAGCTTGTCCTAATTTTATTTTTACCAGATGCGCATCGCCGGCTTCATCTTCTACCAGCAACACCCGAATCACTTCGGTCCGATTCATGGCTTGTAACTCTCCGGCAAACGCACCAGGCTAAACCAATAATCGCCAATCTGCTGAACGGCCTTAATAAATTGCGGCATGTCGATAGGCTTGGTGATGTAGCTGGCCGCACCGAGATGATAAGAAGAGACTACGTCTTTTTCAACATCGGAGGTCGTCAATACCACCACAGGAATGCTCTTAAAGCGGTCATCTTCTTTGATGACGGCTAAAAATTCGCAGCCGTTCATGCGCGGCATATTAAGGTCGAGAAAAATCAAATCCGGGCGCGGCGCATCGGCATATTTTTCTGTTCTATTTAAAAAATCCAGCCCCTCGCGTCCGTCAACCACATGGTACAAATGTGCCAGCACCTTGCCTTCTTTTAACGCCGTTTTTACCAAGTATGCATCCGAAGGCTCATCTTCCAACAGCAAAATTTCAACAAAGGGAGGGCTAATAATTTCGCTTATCATAAAATCTCTTGTTTATTGATAACTACTCAGCAGATGCTGACTATTGATAATTGAACACTAATATTATTGTTATTGATTAAACCGGGGTTAAACGGATTTTATTTTCTTTATTATCCTGATTTTTCAACCAAACCTGTGTCGCCTAGAGGCGCCTACTTTTGGCATCTGTGTTCAATTTTTCGGCTACCAAATTTAAGCCGGAACGGCCCAAAGTTAATTCTTAATATCTGTACTACCTAAAGTGGGAAGCTCTTTTATCCTGGCAAATCCAATACAACCGTTGTACCGCCGCCCGGCGTTTCCTGCAATATTACTGAACCGCCGCAGCTTTCAACAATGCGCCGTACAATTGCCAGGCCGATGCCCGTGGAATTTTGATCTTCATGCACCTGCAAACGTTCAAATACTCCAAAAACGCGCTCCCGGTATTCTGCAGGGATGCCGATACCGTTATCAATAACGCGATAAACCGCCCGTCCCGCTTTTAATTCGCCACTAATCCGTATATGGGACGTAAGCTTAGGATGACGGTAACGTAAGGCATTGTCCAGTAAAATACTGAAAATATCTTTCAAGCGGGGACTATCGATGTAAGCGGAACAAATATTATCGTAATCTACCTGTGCACCCGTTTCACGCATTAACGATACCTTATGCTCCAGCAAGTTAGTAATAACGGGCGAAACGGCAATTTTCTCTACGATACTGCGCGGCTGGTCGGCGGCAAGATATAACTGGATATCGCGCACCAGGGTGCTTTGCCGTGTGGCGCTTTGTTCAATAAAATGCAGCGACGCTGTTGCGTCCTCGTTTAACAGCTCTGTTGGCACCTGTGTTCGCAAACGTTGCGCAAAACTCACCAGACGCCGCGCCGGCTCTTGCAAATGATGTGCGGCAATGTGAGTAAACTGCTGCAATTCGGCGTGGGCGCGTGCCAGTTTATTCTCAATTTGCTTTCGCTCCGTGATGTCGAGTGCGGTACCTACAGCATGGACAGGATTGCCCGCGCCGTCCCATTCAATAACCTTGCCCCGGCCTAGCACCCAAACCCAATGGCCGTCTTTGTGGCGCACACGGTGCTCGGACTCGTAGACTGGAGTTTCCCCTTTGAAATGACGGTCGAGTTTTTCTCTTACCTGAGGCATGTCATCCGGAAAAACGCGCGTTTCCCAACTTTCAATACGCGGGGGTAACTCCTCCAACGTATAGCCTTGTATTTCAGCCCACCGGGCATTGAAAATCAGTTCTCCGCTTGGAATGCGCCAGTCCCAAGTGGCCATTTCGGCCCCGGTCAGCACCATCTGAAGGCGCTCCTCACTATCGCGCAAAGCGATTTCTACCGACTTATGCGCACTGATTTCCGCCTCGAGCTGCTTGGTGGAAACTTGAAGGCTTTCCGTCATGGCATTGATAGACAGGGCGAGTTCGGCAAACTCATCAACATCGTCACACTGGATTCTGTATGCCAGATCTCCGTCGGCAACAATTCTTGCGCCATCGTGCAGCGGTACCAAGCGCTTGCGAATCAACCTGTCCAACTGTACCGACGTCAAAACGGTGGCAAGAGCCAGAATAATTGCAAACAAGCCGACAATGATGGTCAGGTAGCGGTAAGCCTGCTCGACTCGCCGTGTGCTTGCATTCTGTAAAGCAGACGCAATATCGCGGATTGTAGCGGCCTTCAGCAGCAGTTGGCTGGCAAGCCTTTTGTCGAGCTCTTCATAAACGTAGCGGTTATTGCCCGCTGCTCTCAATGCTTCGGTATTGCTGACGATGCGGTGGAAAATAACCGCACTGTCTTCAATATTCCTATGCAGTCGTTCCAGGGCTTGCAGGTTTTCTTCACCATGAAATTGGGTATTGGCTTGACGCAACAAACTGTCGGCTGTTTCTTTATTTTCGTTCCACTGCACCCGCGCGCGGTCTTCGCGATACAGGAAATACTGATCCCTGAATGAGGTGCGTTCGAAAGCATTATCCCGAATCGTGCCGGAAAGAACGTAGTCGCTTTTGGCATTTTTGAATTCGATCAACGACCAGACAAGTACCGGCGCCAAAACGACAAAAGCGGCTATCGTAACTGCTGAAATAACCCTTAGCCGGGTAGTGATGCGCATTCGTCTACCGGTTCATCCTGATCGCTTCGGGTTTGACCGCCTTGAGGCTGTCAATATCGATGAAGCTCAGGTAGTCGGGCATGACCGTTTGATCGGTCAGCTTGTTCTTCATCGCCCATCTTGTTTCATCCTCCAGCGTGATCAGGAGTGTCTGGTCAAGCACAACGCGGTAATTAAAGTCATTCCAGACTTCATGAATGAGATCTTTGTCTATTTTGGTTGCTAAAGACATGATGGACTGCGCTTCATCCGGATTCTTGGTAACGAAATCCTCCGCCTTGATCAGGGCACGTAGAAAGCGTTTGACTGCATCAGGATTGTTCCGGACAAAATCTTGTCTCGAGGCGATATTGAATGTTTCGGTATAGATTTCCTTGTCGTAAAAGACCGTTCCATCCGCTCCAAGCATTCGGCTGATCTGAGTCAATGGATAGTTCCAGGTGGAAACAGCATCGACCTTTTTTGCCATGACAGCATCCTGCATTTCCTCCGGTTTCAGCGGGACAGGCTCGATTTCCTGCCGAATCAAACCGTTTGCCGTCAACAGCGAATCCAGGAAGAAGTCCGACGTGGTGCCGGGCGTAAAGCCTATGCGCTTCCCTTTCAAGTCGCCGGGCGAGGCGATGCCGGCGTCCTTTCTTGCAACAATTGCGTTATTCATGGAACTTGCTTCGATGTTGGCGATCACGAAAATCTTTTCGCCCTTGAGCACATTGAACATGACGGGAGTTTCCGCGACTGTCGCAAAGTCAGCCTTGTTCTCGATAACCGATTGCAGCGCCGCCTTGCCATAGGTATGCATCAGCGGCTGGATATCGAAGCCCTCCTCGGCAAAGTATCCTTTCGACACTGCAATGTGAACCAAGGTGCTTTGTGGTTGGTAGGTGTAAGCAACGGTGATTTTCTGTAATGGTTCTGCGCTTCGTTGCTCTTTGTTATCGGACGATGACTTTTGGCAACCCGCGAGCGTTGCGATGAACATCAAGGCCATAAGGGCTTTCCAAACGAAGCGCTTTTGTTGTGTGAACAGTGCGCGCCGTTTCCAATCGAAAAAAAACATAGGGTACCTTCCAATTTTAAGTAAGCTCAAGCGCTTAGGTTTAGAGAAGAAACTCGTGTAATAGGACATTCATACAGAGTTTCTATTCGGCATTTACAATACTCGCCATGGGCAATTCAAACCAAAACACACAACCCTGCCCTTCGCCTGCTGATTCTACGCCAATGGCGCCCCCATGATGTTCGACAATTTTTCGGCACAATGCCAAGCCGACGCCGGTGCCGCCAAAACGGCTGCGCGCCTGCAAACGCGAAAACACCTTAAACAGTCGATCCATTTGACTCGGTTCAATACCGATACCTTGATCGCGCACTTCTACTCGTAATAATGAGGCAGAGGCTATTCCGTGAACATGAACCTGCGGCGCTTGATTTTCTTCGTGATATTTAAGCGCGTTGCCTATCAGGTTTTGCAGCAGGCGCGTTAATTCATCACGACTGGCAATCAATTCGGGCCAAGCGCCGGTTACTTTAATTTCGCCGCCGCAAACGCTGAGTTCGGGGCTCAAAAAAGCCAGCGCTTCATCTAAAGAAGCCTTGCTGCTAATCCGAGTTTTGGTTTCAGTTTTACGTCCTACCCGAGAATAATCCAGCAACGATAAAATCATCGTATCCATGCGTTTAGCGCCATCAATAGCAAAATCGAGAAACTGTTGCTTTTCTTCATCCAGTGAGCCGGTCAAGGCGTTTTCAATCAACGATAAATAACTGCTCACCATGCGCAACGGCTGGCGCATATCGTGGGACACCGCATAGGCGAATTGCTCCAACTCGGCATTAGAACGTTTCAGCTCGGCTTCGGCTTGTTTATATTCGGTGATGTCTTCGACCATCGCCACAACATAATCAAGTTCACCATTAGTCTTACGGATACTGCGCACTACCAATTTAGTGGGAATGATTTTGCCGGTGCGGCTGACAAAGCGTTTTTCTAAGGCGTAACCATTAATTTCATTAGCCAGCAACTTATTAAATTGCTCAATATCGGCGGCTAAATCGTCGGGATGCGTCAGTTCCGCCCAAGTCATTTGGCGCAAGCTTTGTTCCGAATATTCCAGCATTCTGCACAGGCAATCATTAATTCGAATCCAGCCCTTTTCGGGTGAAGTAATCGTCAACCCCACCAGATCCAATTCATAAAATGCCTGTAGCTGCTCTTCGCTATGACGCTTTGCCAGTTCTGCCTGTTTGCGTTCTGTAATGTCATACAGCACCACTAAATGCTCATCCTTAAAGGAATCGGCAATTATCGCGGCACTCGCCAACACGGTTTTAACCACGCCATCTTTACTACGAATATTAAGTTCCATAGGCCGAAATGGCTGGTGTTCCCGCTCGGCGTTTTCAAGCGCCGCTTGCCAAGTCTCGGCCACCCAATGCCGGTAGTCCGGATCGGGATAAGCTTTCGGCCACCAGTCGGCCAGGGTGGGAATGTCATCTACAGTGTAACCGAAGGTTTGCACAAACGCCTGATTCAGGAAAGTAATGTTCAACTGTTCGTCATTCAACGCCATCGGCACCGGAGATACTTCAATAATCGAACGGAATTTGGCCTCGCTGGCTTTTAGCTCATCTTCCATTAGTTTGCGCTCGGTGATGTCCCTCGCTGCGGCGAACACGCCAAGTACGTCGCCATTTTCGTCGCGGTATACGCTTGCGTTATAAAGCACCTCAGTGACATTGCCTGACGTATGACGAATGGCCAGCGGGTAATCGTTCACAAAACCTTGCGAGAACACTTGCAAATATCCATCGCGGGCTTTGTCGGGATTGGTAAAATAGTCAGCAAAATCGCTGCCGATCAGGTTGTTTCGGTTCACGCCGGTTACCTGTTCCGTGGCGCTGTTGACATCGGTGATCTTACCGGTGGCGCTGATTGTCACCAAGGGATCCAGACTCGCCTCAATCAAACTGCGGGAATATTGATAAGCGGCTTGAGTTAATTCTTGCGCTTTTTTGCGCTCGGTGATGTTTTCATGGCTGACTACAACTCCGCTACGTGAGCCCCGCAATGGCGACACATTCATGTAGAACCAGCGTTGCTGAGCGGGCGAGTGGCAAGGATACTCCAAATGGAATGACTCCTGCTCACCCGCCAGCACCGCCGCAATACCGGCCCGAGCAGCGTTTGCCTCATCGCCATAAGGCCGGTTGACGGCATTTTTACAGGTATCCAGGTAATTAATACCCAACATATCCTGCCCGGATTCCAATAAGCCGTTTTCTGCGGCAAATCGCCGCCATGCGTTGTTAACGGCAACGATAATACCCTGCGCATCCAGCACGGCAATATTCGAAGTCAGCGAGTTAAGGATGCTGAGATTAAAGGCATCGCTGTCGCGCAGCTTTTCCTCCATCTGCTTACGCTCGCTTATATCGCTCACGAAACCATGCCAAAGCACCGAGCCGTCTTGTTCGCGTTGCGGCAAAGCGTTACCGAATAACCAGCGTTCCGTGCCATCGGCAAATCTAAGTCGGTATTCATTGCGCCAAGGAGTTAAATCATGCGCTGAAGTTTGAATGGAAGCCAAGTGTTGCTCTAAGTCATCAGGGTGGACATCGGCAAACACCTTTGCGGCATCATCGCGTACTTCTTCGGGATCAAAGCGGTAAATGTCGTGCAGTACGTCACTGGCGTAGGGAAGACAGCAACTGCCGTCGGCACGCAAGCGAAATTGAAATACCACTCCGGGCAGTTGGGCGGCTATTTTCTGTAGCTTATCCAAAGCGTCCCGTTGCGCCGCCTCTGCCTGTTTGCGCTCGGAAATATCGCGGACATAGGCGTTAAAAAGATATCTGTCATTTTGTTCCAGAGCGCTGACAGTCAGCTCGATTGGAAATTCCGAGCCATCTTTGCGCACACCGGTAGTTTCCACGCGTGTGCCGATAATGTGCGACACACCCGTGGACATAAATCGCAATAAGCCTTGGCGATGTTTTTCCCGATAATCAAGAGGAACGATTAACTCTGCTATTTGGCGCCCTAATGCTTGCTCGGCGGAATAACCGAATATATGCTCGGCTTGGTTATTCCAGCCGACTACATTACCGTTATGATCTATGCTGACAATTCCATCCAGCGCTGAGTCCAATAGCAGTTGGGTGCGCGCGATATTTTCCTGTAATTCAACATTGGCAATATGTAATGCTTCCTCTGCTGTTTTTCTTTGTTGCATCTCCGCTTGTAATTGCGCCGCACTGGGTACAGACAAAGCGCGGGGGATAACCCGTAGCATCAACGCGGCGGTGGCGGCCGAAATAATCGCCGTAAGGCCTTTAAACAAGGCGTCCAGCCAATATAAAGGTATCCAGAGCGTGATCGCCGATAATAAATGCGTGGTGCCGCAAGCCATAATGAATACGGCAAACATGGCAACCAGTCCAGGGTAGGGTAAGTCTTTGCGCCGCCGGATAAAATAGACCAGCATCAGTGGAATGGAATAATAGAAGAGCGTGATCAGCAGATCCGAGATCACGTTTAACCAAAGTAATACCGGGCTCCACGACAGGCAATAGCCATGGGGAATCAGGTTTTTAACACCGAAAAGATCAATCAGTGATTGCATGTGTCAGAAGTAGGGTGAGATATGGACTTTTTTAGGATAGCTTACAGCGGCTAATTTCCCGTTTGCGACTATAAAAACGGGATATATTGAGTCGATATCTTACCGGCCTGTCTGTCTATAATTCCAGATTTGCAGCAAACTTAAGGTTGCCAGCATTAAAAAGGCCAGCAATGTCCATGCAGGCATACTGAAACCCAGCATGGTCCAGTCCACTTTCGCGCAATCGCCGGTACCGCTGAGCATTAACTTGACTGTTTCAAACAATGGAAAGTTTTGCAGCACATAGTCCAGGCCGGGTCCGCATTCGGGCACTTTATCAGCAGGTAAGTGCTGTATCCAGATATGCCGGGTGGAAATCGCCGCGCCGCACAACGCCGTTACCGCGCCTGAAATAGCATACGCTGTCACGCCTTTCTGCCCCGGATTGTGGATGGCGGCGCTTAAAAAAACCAAGCCGGTCAGCAAAATCGCAATACGCTGGGAAATACATAACGGGCAAGGATCCAGCCCTTGAACAAATTGGAAATAAGCGCCCATCGACAACAAAAAAACACAGCCGAGAAAACCTAGAAAAAACCAGATTCTGGAATTAAACTTTAACAATTTCAACATGACCAACTACCTTTTAAAAAGTTTATTGTATGAGCGATGGAACACGGATGACGCGGATTTGGCGGATTTACACGGATTTTTGCCGGTGGAATCCGGTGTCGGAAGCTACGGCTGCATGAATGCAGGAGCAGTTGCCGAGAGCTTCGCTATCCGGGGCCTCAAACAGGGGTGCCGGAACCGGCGCAATCGCCTTTATGTTTTATCAGTGTAAATCCGCCAAATCCGCGTCATCCGTGTTCTATTTTTTTATTGACAAGCCCTGTACATCCCATCCAATACCAATGAATTCGGGCTGACCATGCCGATAATTTTGTTATTTTCAATGACCGGCGCCCTAACCAGATTATAGTTGGCAAATAAACGCGAACAATAGCGGATGTCCATATCGGGATGGACTGAAATCACCGGTTTATTCATGACCTCATAAACATTGACCCGATCCGGTGCACGGTCTTTGGCCAACACATGGCGGGCAATGTCGCCGGAATTAATCAAGCCGTATTCGTCATCGTCATGACGTTTATTGACGACCAGTACCGATGTTTTAAGCGATTTCATCTTTTTCAGGGCATCTTCTACGGTAGCAATGCCGTCGATAGTGGCGAAGTCGGCTTTCATCACATCTCTGACACGAATTATAATGCGTGGCGGAATCATATTTTATCCTCAAGTTCGTGGGTTAATAATTCAACCTGATGCATGACGCCGACAGCGTCTTCGACATCGATTTGAATGGCAATGCCGGTACCGGGCTTGCTGTCGAATTGCGCCGCCTTGGCGATGGCTTCCAGAATGTGCCGGCTAAGATGCTCTTCGACCAGCAATAGCAGCACATCGCGCTGAGTTTCCAGGGTCAGGCCGAAAAAAGTTTTCGATTGTTTCGTACCTTCGCCGCGCGCATTATTGACCACGGTTGCGCCTTTAGCGCCGTTTTCTCGTGCCGTATCAAGCACCAAGTCAGTCTTATCATCTTCGACAAATACGATAATTAATTTGAAATGCATGGTGTTCCTCAGGGTTTGGGTGAAAGACTGCCTTTGCTACGCCATTGTGCAATTTGCGCGTAACCCAAGACAGCGATGATCGGGAATAAACAGGCAAAGGCGATCAAGCCGAAGCCATCCAATAACGGGTTGCGACCGGGAACGGTGGAGGCCAGCCCCAAACCCAATGCAGTAACCAGCGGCACGGTAACCATCGATGTCGTGACCGCGCCCGAATCGTAGGCCAGACCGATAATCAGCTTGGGGGCGAACCGGGTCTGTATCATAACGAGGATATAACCGCCGATAATATATAAATAGAGTTCCGAACCCGTAACGATCCGAAAAGTACCGAGGGCGAGTCCCAAACCCACACCGATGGCTACAGAAATTCTTAATCCCCATGCGCGAATCGTGCCGCCTGAAATTTGTTCGGCTCTAAGGGCGACAGCAAGCAGGGCAGGCTCAGCCAACGCCGTGCTAAATCCAATGCTGGCCGCAAAAATATAGACCCAAAAATAGGATTGCCAAGAGACAGTCTGGTCAAGCGGATTAACGCCCAAAAATTCAGGCGTGGTCAACTGCGACGCCATCAAATTTCCCAGCGGAAACAAAGCCAGATCCAGTCCTTCCAGAAAGAACACAATACCCAGCAAGACATAAAAAAAGCCGATGATGATTTTTCCGGGATAAGCCAAAGGTTTGCGGATCACCAGTAGTTGAAAACCGATAATAGTCGCGGCAATAGGTAAAATATCGCGGCAGGT
Organism: Methylobacter sp.; assembly: GCF_004322395.1. GTDB lineage: Bacteria > Pseudomonadota > Gammaproteobacteria > Methylococcales > Methylomonadaceae > Methylobacter_A. The sequence continues at coordinate 36,492 of NZ_SCTW01000009.1, read as the reverse complement.
CTCCACCAGCTTCAGCGCAAAACGAATCAGCCAGTCGATCATATAGCCATCCCGTAAGCCATCAAAAAAATCGTCGGCATTAATGACGCAAAGACCACAAGACCAAAACCATCGGTCATCGGGTTGCGGCCTTTGATTGATGTCGCCAAACCAACCCCCAGGGCAGTCACCAACGGAACGGTAATGCTGGACGTAGCGATGCCGCCGGCATCATAGGCGATGCCAATGATCTCGACAGGCGCGAAAGGCGTCATAATGGCAATACATACATAACCGAAGAAAACCGGGTAATGTACCGGCCAGCCCCGGATAACTCTCAACACACCAATCAAAATAGCCAGACCGATAGACAACGCGACGGTAATGCGCAACCCCAGAGCATAACTGGCCTTTGCGGCATCGGTTTGTTCTATAAGATTACCGTTAGCGGCGATGTTTGCGGCTTTTTCTGCAACCGCGATCAGCGCCGGTTCAGCGATTGCAGCGCCAAACCCCAGGCAGAAGGCAAATGCCAGCAGCCAGAACAAGCTGCCTTTGCGGGCAAACGCATAAGCCATTGATTCGCCAATCGGGAACAGGCTTTGTTCAAGCCCTTGGACAAACAGGGTTAGACCGAGAATAACAAACAGAATACCGGCAATTAAACTGCCGACATCGGGAATAGGTTGCCGAATAATCAAAACCTGGAATACCAAAACAACCGCAAGAATAGGCGCCAAATCCAGAAAACTGCCGAACAGTTGTTTGATAAAAGGGTTGTTAAACATTCAAGCTCATTGTCCGGGTTTAATAATGGTGATAATTATCGCTGTAAATCCCGCAGGGCAACAGAATTAATAGCTCGGCAGTTATAAAAATAGCACAAGGATAGCTAACGGATTTGACTAAATTAAAAGATGCAATCGCGTTGGAATGCAACCTGCAATTGGCGAATGGAGGATGTTATTCATTATTGCGTTTATCTGTCCTTGGTTCTATTTCCCTAGAATTTTTTGTTCAATCAAGACCAGGATAGCGTATTTATCCTGCCTGCGTATTTCAAATGGCTATCGATCTTCGCGAGTCCGACAACAGCATCTATTTAGCCTAAACGAAATCACGGCTAATTTTCCAAGGTTTTCGGAAATACCCAAACCAGCCAATCTCAACATTGCTCAACTTCTTTTTTAAACGCTTTGATTTCTCTTGCCGGTCCCATCACGACCAGGACATCCCCCGCATCCAGGCAATGCTCTTTCTCGCCGATGGCAAAATACAGCTGATCGCCCAGTTCCCTGTCTACAACGCCGATCAAAATCAGATTATGATTTTGATTCAGTTTTAAATCGCTGGTCTTGGTATTTTCCAGACAGGAGCCTTTAGGGATTTCTATTTGCGCCATCTTTAAATCATGCCGGCCGAAAACAGTATTATCCAGAATATTGGTAATATCCGGTTTGGTTAGCATTTCGTGGGTTTTCCTACCGCAAATTTCATAGGGGTCGATGATTTTATTAGCGCCTGCGGCCAGTAATTTTTCAGCCGATTCCGGATCGTCAACAATCGCGACAATAGCGATAGCTTTATCAATCGCCCGCGCCGAAATAGTTAAAAATACATTATCGAAATCCCTGGGATAAAAACAAAAAATGGTATCGATGTCTGTCCCTATACCGATGGATCTGAGCGCATCGTCATTGCGGAAATCGATCACTTTCGTTGTAAAACCTTTCTCTGCGACCAGCGCAGCTTCGGCATCGTCTTTCCCAACGAACACGACGCTGTACTGCTCCGGATCCAACCGGCTCATCGCTTCCAAAGACATGACACTGTAACCGAATACGGCAATGCGTTTCATTGCGGCCTCCTTGTTTTCAAACGGCTTTGTTCGATCTGGCCGCGGAAATAGTCTATCGCGTACTCCCTGCCTATAACGACCAGCAGGTCCCCGTCATGCAATTCAAAGTGCGGTTCGGGATTGAAATAAAAATGCTGGTTTTTTATCGGATAACTGTTCTTATGTTTTCTATGCACCGGATTTACGCTGATAATGCCTATCAGCATCAGTTTTCGCTGTTCAAAATCAATATTGCCAATGCTCATGCCTTCAAGCAACGAACCGGCATGAACGCATAAGGTTGCCATAATGATATGGCTTTCTTCGCGGATAATGCCCAAAATGGCTTCAAAAGCGACAGGCTGGCCGATATATTCGGCGACCACCATGCCGGCTATCTCAAACGGCTGGATAACGTTGCTGGCGCCGGCTTGATAAAGTTTTTTTACGTTATCCGGGTGATTGGCGCGGGAAATAATACGAATATCCGGGTTTAAATGACGGCTGGTCAGTGTGATATAAACATTGATCACATCGTCGCCGGTCGTGCAGATAACCGCCGTTGCACCGTTATTGATGCCCGCATTCTGGATCACGCCGTTTTTGCTGGCGTCTTCATGGATAACCAAATAGCCCAAGCGCTTCGCATTTAAAACGCTAGGCTCATGATTATCGATGATCACAAAACGCAGCCGGTCCTTTTCAAGCTGCCTGGCGATATGCTGCCCGACCCGGCCGAATCCGCAAATAATAATAAAATCATTAAACCGGTTCAGTTCGGCATAGGTGCTGTTTTCGCGCAGCTCGTCCATCTCCTCGTTAAAGGCCGTGACGATGATCGAAACCAGGAAAGACAAGACCCCCAGGCCCATCAAAATCAATACCATCGCGATGATGCGGCCGCCGGTCGTCAACGGCGATATATCGCCGTAACCGACCGTCGCCACAGTCACTATCGCCCAGTAAAAACCTTCGAACAAGTTGTTAACCTGTCCGCCGCTGGCCGGGTTTTCGAACAAATAAATCGCGGTGCTGCCAATAAACACCAGGAATCCGAGGAAAACGCCGAGCGTTATCAGCTCGAAGCGCCTGCTGACCAAGACTCTGGCAAAAACTTTGATGCTGTTGAAATAGCGGAACAGTTTAAACAGGCGAAACAGCAGGAAGATCCGCATGACCCGCAACGGCCTGTAGGTCGGCAAAATAGCCAGCAAGTCAATCAAGGCCAACGGGCTAAAAACATATTTTATTTTTTTGCCGATAATGATCCCGGCAACTTTGCCGATCCGAAAAGGAATATTTAAATATTCGGATTTCTCATAATGCTCAAGGACGATTTTGTGGCTGTCGCTGTACAGCCAGCCCCGCAGCAGGTACTCGACAATAAACAGGCTGATCACGCAATGCTCGAACACTACCTCGCCTTCGCCCAGCTCATGGTCCACTTCGTAAATCAATAAAAAAACGCTGAGCATCACCAGACAAATCATAAAAATATCAAAATACAATTTGAGCCGGCTGTTAGGGTTCTCCAACAGGTTGTAGAAAAACGTCTTGCTGCGTTGATAACGCTGCGAGGTTTTCAGGAAATAGGCAAAATAAACAATCAGTCGTGTAAACATAATGGTGCTGGTAAGGCTTGTTCAATGATTAGCGGTTGTGTAGGAAATTGACTTCCTTGTATCCCAAGCCATCCCGAAAAAATGAGATTAAAAACTTATCTTGTAGATGGGCTTCACGCATTAGTATTCTTACTTCATGATTATATTTTGGCTTCAAACCCATTGCTCCTAAAAAACGAATTTACATACAAGTCGTGCTCGCGCCCCTTACCTACATCCATCCTCGTAGGCAAAGCTTCCGCTCTTCGGCAACTGCTCCTGCGTCGCCTAAAGCGCCTACTGTTGGTGCTCTACCTCCTGCATAACCCACAAGGATGTGGGGAAAGCTTCCGCTCCTGCTCACGCCCCTTGCCTACATCCCTGTAGGCAATGACCGCTTGTTACATTCACTGACATTGTCCTATTATAACCGCCAAGTTTTCGTACTATTGACTATTGTTGATGCAAAAAAACACCGAACCGAACAAAAAGCAGTTATTTAGCGGATTTTCCACTCCCGATACCGAGAAAATAAATAAGGCACTGGCAATTACCGCGCAAATTCCTGACGATCCTCATTATTTCCGTCCCACAGGCGTACAAGTGGCGACTGTTTTAATGGATTTTAATATCGATCTGGACACTATCCTTGCCGCGATATTAAGCGATCCGCGTTTAGCTACTTTAAATCCAAAACCCAATATCAAAGAGCAATTCGGCAAAACGGTTGCCGCGTTGGTTGATGATGTTAATTGGCTGAATAAACTAACCGTTTATTCCCTGGAAATGACGGATCAACCAAGTCAAACGGAAACCTTGCGCCGGATGCTGCTGTCCATGACTCAGGATGTCCGCGCCGTGCTGATAAAACTGGCTTACCGGGTTCAACGGCTTAAAGTTTTACCCAGAGAGTCTTATGAGCTCAGGCGTTTTATTGCCCAGGAAACGCTGGACATTTATGCGCCGATTGCCAACCGCATGGGTATTCATCAGTTAAAATGGGAGCTGGAGGACATGGCCTTCCGCTATCTGGAACCTCAATCCTATCGCCGTATCGCCAAATCGCTGACCGATAACCGCGTGCAGCGGGAAAACTGCATTAACAGCTTTATTGCGCTTCTCCAGAAAAAGCTCGCCGATGAGGGAATTTCCGCCGAGATTTACGGCCGCCCCAAGCATATCTACAGCATTTGGAAAAAAATGCACCGCAAGCAACTGGATATAGACGAGCTTTACGACCTGCTGGCGGTGCGGGTTATTGTCGACAACCTGACTGCTTGTTATGCCACTTTAGGCGTTGTGCACAGCCTTTGGCAAACCGTTCCCAAGGAGTTTGACGATTACATCGCCAATCCTAAAGAAAACGGTTATCAGTCTTTGCATACCGTGATTATCGACGGCGACGGCAATCGTATCGAAGTACAAATCCGCACCCAGCAGATGCACGACTTTGCCGAGCTCGGAGTTGCTGCGCACTGGTCTTATAAAGAAGGCGGCAAGCATGACACGGCCATAGAAAAGAACATCGCCTCTTTGCGCAAATTGCTGGAAGAAAAAGGCAGCGACGAAGCACTGACGGAAAATTTTCGTAGCGAATTATTTAATGATCGCGTCTATGTCTTAACGCCGGCCGGCAAATTGATCGACTTAGTTAAAGGCTCTACGCCGCTGGACTTTGCCTACGCCATTCATACCGAAATAGGACACCGCTGCCGTGGAGCGAAAATCAACGGCCGTATTGTGCCGCTAACCTATACCTTAAAATCCGGCGAACAGGTAAAAATTTTAACCGCAAAAGATGGCGGCCCCAACCATAACTGGATCGATCCCAACCTGGGCTATTTAAAGACATCGGCAGCGATCGGCAAAGTTAAAAGCTGGTTTAAAAATCAGCAACAAACTCAAAATATCGCCACCGGCAAAGCTATTCTGGATAGAGAAAGCCAACGTCTGGGGCTAAAAACGCTTAACTTAACTGAGCTGGCTAAGCATTTCCATCAGCAGGATGCTGATAAATTGCTTGAAGCGATAGGCCGTAGCGATATCAACAGCCGTCAGCTAGCGGCATTTTTTAAGATTCCCGAACTGGAAGCACCGGCTGCACCTGCTCAACGGAAAAAGCCCGAACCCGAGGTTAAATCGGTAATATCCGTAGAAGGCATTGATAATGTGCTGACCTCGCTTGCTCACTGTTGCACGCCGGTTCAGGGCAACGACATCATCGGCTATATTTCTCATAAAAAAGGTATTACCATTCACCGCACAGACTGCGAGAACATCCTGCATCTTGGCCCCGAAAAACAGTCCCAGCTTATTTCGGTTGGTTGGGGCGCAAAAAAAGCCAGCTATGCTGTGCCTATTGTTATCCATGCCTTTAACTCGCAAAATCTGCTTAATGACGTTACCCATATTTTAGCGCAAGCCAAAATTCATATTTCCAACGCGGCATTGAATACGGATCCCGACTTTTCAGCGATACTCAATTTGACCATCCAAATTGAAAATACCGATCAGTTAAGCCAAGTACTGAATAAAATAAGCCAGTTGCCCAATATCGTGGATGTTAAGCGTAAAACCTGATGCCTTGCACCTTTAACCTTGTACCTAAATCTTATGTCCCAGCAAACACAATCCCGCCCTGAGCAAAACCAAAGAGAACGCCTGATCCTGGTTGACGGTTCATCTTTTCTATTCCGGGCTTATCATGCGATTCCACCGCTAACCAACGCGAACGGCGAACCTACCAACGCGGTTTACGGCGTAAGCAATATGCTGCGTAAACTGATCGCCGATTATCACAGCGATTACATTACGGTGGTCTTCGATGCTTCGGGCAAAACATTTCGCAATGATCTTTACGATCAATACAAATCCCATCGCCCGCCGATGCCCGATGATTTGCGGGTTCAAATCGCCCCGCTGCATAACCTGATTCGGGCCATGGGGTTGCCGCTGATTATCGAATCCGGCGTAGAAGCCGACGATGTGCTGGGGGCGCTGGCTCAACATGCCGAGCAGCAAGGTTTCGACGTGATCATTTCCACCGGCGACAAGGATATGGCGCAGCTGGTCACCGAGCACATTATCCTGGAAAACACCATGTCCAATACCCGCATGGATATTCAGGGCGTTATCGACAAATTCGGGGTCAGGCCGGAACAGATTATCGATTACCTGGCGTTGATCGGCGACCCTGTCGACAATATTCCCGGCGTACCCAAAGTCGGCCCCAAAACGGCCGCAAAATGGCTGGAGCAATATCAGTCCTTGGAAAACCTGATTGCCCATGCTGATGAAATTACCGGCAAAATCGGCGAAAACCTGCGCGCGAGCTTGGATCAACTGCCTCTATCCAAGCAACTGACTACTATCAAATGCGACCTGGATTTACCCTACAGCATCGAAGACTTGAAACAGCAGCCGATGGACAAGGCGGAACTGAAAAACTTATTGACTGAGTTGGGCTTTTTATCCTGGTTAAAAGCCCTGGATATTTCGGCTACGCCTGGAGCAGATTCTATTGAAAGTGCCTCCGCAAAAGCCAAAGGCTTGTCCGCTAAAATTGATTCCGGCTCGACAATTACTATCCCTCCTGATCCGATCTCCATGGATGGAGGAAATGCCGCAAGACTGCCGGGAGCAATCGCGGCCATGCGATCGTATCAAACAATATTAACCAAGCAGCATTTTGATGAATGGCTTGAACAACTCGAAAAAGCCGACTTGTTTGCCTTCGACACCGAAACGACCAGCCTGGATTACAGCAAGGCGCAAATAGTCGGCGTATCCTTTGCGGTTACCCCGGGCTTTGCCGCTTACGTACCTTTAGCCCATGACTATCCGGGTGTGCCGGATCAACTGGACCGATCCGAAATACTCGAAAAACTGCGGCCTCTTTTGGAAAATCCGCACAAGCCCAAGCTCGGGCAAAACCTGAAATACGATATGCATGTGCTGGCTAATCACGGCATCGAATTACGCGGCATCGCGCACGACACCATGCTCGAATCCTATGTGCTAAACAGCACAGCGACCAAGCATAATATGGATGACCTGGCTAAAGAATACTTGGGCGCCGAAACCATAAGTTATGAGGATGTAGCGGGCAAAGGCGCGAAACAAATAGGATTTCAGGAAGTGTCGATAGAACAGGCCGCGCCTTACGCGGCAGAGGATGCCGACATTACTCTGCAACTGCATGAAGTGTTGGGCGCGAAATTGGCACAACAACCCGAATTGCTTAAGTTATATACCGAAATTGAAATCCCGCTGATTAGCGTACTGGCCCGGATTGAAAACAATGGCGTGTTAATCGACACGGCGATGCTCGCGCAACAAAGCCTTGAGCTTTCCAGCCAGCTTATCTCTCTTGAGCAACACGCTCACGACATGGCCGGGCAGACATTCAATTTGGGCTCGCCCAAACAGATCCAGGACATCCTTTACGACCAGCAAAAACTCCCGGTGTTAAAGAAGACGCCTAAAGGCCAACCCTCAACCGAGGAATCGGTGCTACAGGAATTGGCCCTCAATTATCCGTTGCCCAAACTGATTCTGGAGCACCGAAGTTTAAGCAAGCTGAAATCGACCTATATCGACAAACTGCCGCATCAGGTTGACGACCAAACGGGGCGGATTCATACCTCTTATCATCAGGCGATAGCCGCAACGGGCCGACTATCTTCTTCCGACCCCAATTTGCAAAATATTCCGATACGCAGCGAAGAAGGCCGGAAAATCCGGCAGGCATTCATCGCGCCGGAAGGCAAAAAAATAGTCGCCGCCGACTATTCGCAAATTGAGCTTCGCATCATGGCGCATTTATCGGCCGATGAAGGCTTAGTAAAAGCCTTTAGCGAAAAACAGGACGTACATCGGGCCACAGCAGCTGAAGTGTTTGGCGTTACTCCCGAGCAAGTCACCAACGACTTGCGCCGTTCTGCAAAAGCCATCAATTTCGGGCTGATTTACGGTATGTCATCCTTCGGCCTGGCACAGCAACTGGGTTTGTCGCGCAATCAGGCCCAGTCTTATATCGACTTATATTTTGCCCGTTATCCCGGCGTCAAAAACTATATGGACAGCATCAGGGAGCAAGCCCGCGAACAAGGCTATGTTGAAACCTTGTTTGGCAGGCGGCTATATTTACCGGAAATAAATTCGCGCAATGCGGCGCGGCGCCAATATGCCGAACGCACGGCTATCAATGCCCCCATGCAGGGAACAGCGGCTGACATCATTAAACGCGCGATGATTGCCGCCGATCAATGGTTGTACAAACAAAACCCGGATGTCAAAATGATCATGCAGGTACATGACGAGCTGGTATTTGAAATTGCACAAGATCAAGTAGACGACTGCGCGGCGAAGATCAGAACACTGATGTGCGCAGCCGCCGATCTTGATGTGCCGCTGGTTGTTGATATAGGCGTCGGTAATAACTGGGACGAAGCCCACTAGCTGTTAGCTATTATTTTTCAGCTTTTGACGATATTGTATTATAGTGACTGCATCATTTTAATCTATATAACTGATAATTATTGTTACCCGCTATACTCTTGTCGATTATTGCTTAATAAATTTTTAAATGCCAAATCCAAAAAATGAAAAGCTCATCGTCCTCGTTGAGAAAATGCCCGCCTTTCCTAAAAGCGTCCAACAGGTAGTGCAATTAACATCAGACATCAATGCCTCGCCAAAAGATATTGTCCGTGTTATTGAATGCGACCCGGTCATGACCGTTAAAATTCTTAAAGCCATTAATTCGTCTTTTTACGGGCTGCCTCAAAAAATCACCTCGGTGCAGAAGGCTGTCGTTTATATTGGCCTTAACACTATAAAAAATATTGCCTTAGGCGTTGCCGCTATGGGCATGCTGAATGCCAATAACAAGGCCAATTTCAATACCTCCAATTTCCTATTGCATTCTTTGACCACTGCTGCAATCAGCAAAATGCTTGCTGAACGCATACGTCTGTCTTCAACAGAATGCGGCGATTGTTTTGTTGCCGGATTACTGCATGACTTTGGAAAAGTGGTGTTTGCTGAATTTATGCCCGATGAATTTAAGCTCGCACTGGAAAAGAGCAAAGAACAACAGTTGCCCTTGCATCAAACCGAACTCGAATTTATCGGTCTCAATCATGCACAGGCAGGAAAAATGCTGGCAGAAAAATGGGAGCTGTCGGACCTTTTAATTGATGCTATCGCTAATCATCACGAGCTCGACCATAGTCCAAATGTCTTAAGAGACTGCGTCTTTGCTGCTAATCAAATCAGCAAACAGATGCAGTTCGGTGACGGCGGCAATCCTTTGATAGAAGCTTTCCCCGAGCCCATTGTCAATCGCTTTGGCTTAACTTTCTCCGCCATGTGCGATAGTTTAGGGAACCTGGAACCGGTCAAAACAGAAGCTCAATCTTTTATTAACTTGTAGTGTCCGGTTTGTGCTCCTACCTCGCCTAAAAGCGCCTATTTCTGGTGCCTTACCCCCTACATCCATGCAGTCGAAGGGCAACAATGAAAATTAAATTCTGGGGCGTTAGAGGATCCATACCCACACCGGGACCCAACACCGTTAAATACGGCGGCAATACCACTTGCATAGAAATCCGGACTAACGACAATGATTTGATTATTCTTGACTCCGGCACCGGCATCCACGCGCTTGCACAAAACCTGCTGAAAGAAATGCCTGTTCAGGCGCATATCTTCATTACCCATACCCATTGGGATCATATACAGGGCCTGCCTTTCTTTATCCCCATTTTTATCCCGAACAACCAAATTAAAATCTACGGCGGAATCGATCCGGTAACCAATGAAACTATCAACCGGGCGCTGTCCGTGCAGTTGCAATACAGCTTCTTCCCGATACGGGAAGCACAGCTAAATGCCCGGATTGAATACGCTACAGTAAAACCGGGCGAACCGGTCAAGGTAGGCAGCGCCACTATCACTCCCATTGTGCTTAGTCATCCGGTGTTAAATTTCGGTTATCGAATCGATTGTGACGGACAGTCGATTTTTTTTACCGGCGATTACGAACCGCAGCTCAATATTTATGATCCGGAAGATGATGAATATGCTGAATTCCAGTCTTTCGTCGATGCTAAATGGGGCGAAGTCGTGCTGGCCATGAAAGATGTCGATGCGTTGATTGCCGATTCATCCTATACCAACGAAGAGTACGTCTCCAAACAAGGCTGGGGGCATGGCACTTATGATTCGAGTATAAGGCTGGCTACCGCCGCAAAGGCAAAAAAATTATTTTTTACTCACCATGAACCTACCCGTAGCGATGCAAATCTTGATGCCATTTATCAAAGCATATTGCAAAATAACCCGGACGCCTGTTGCGAATTGTTGCTCGCTCAGGAAGGCGTTGACATATTATTGTAATCCCTTCGGCTTCGCTCAGGGCAGGTCTTTTTAGGACTACGCCCAAGACAAGCTATATTAAGAGGTGGAAAGCCCCGTTTCCTGATCGGAGCCGAAAGGTAGGCTAAACAACCGATCAAGCGCTGAATGCACCTCGTCAATACCGTTTTTTTTCAACGATGAAAACAGCTGTATTGTCACAGGGAAACTGGCATCCTTTAACTCCTTTTGCACCTGTAACAACGTATTTTTAGCTGCTCCATAATTCAATTTATCCGCCTTAGTTAATAATATATGCAGCGGCAGACCGGTATGTTCGCACCACTCTATCATCTGCCAGTCAAATTCGGTTAACGGATGGCGTACATCCATCACCAGAATAATCGCGCATAATGACTTGCGGCCGGTTAAATAAGTTTCCATTAACTCATGCCATTTTTTCTTCACCGCTAAAGGCACTTTGGCATAACCGTAACCCGGCAAATCAACAAACCGTTGCCGCTCATTAATTTCAAAAAAATTGAGCATCTGGGTTCTGCCCGGCGTTTTACTGATTCTGGCCAATGCATTCTGCCGTGTTAAAGTGTTAATAGCGCTGGATTTACCGGCATTTGAACGCCCGGCAAACGCGACTTCCATGCCCTGATCCGAGGGCGTATCCTTAAGATGTGGCGAACTATTAATAAATTTTGCTTGATGATAAATTGGATTCATCGTTGTCTCGCTTAGAGTTACTATTTAGAGTAAAATTTGGTTATGCACAGCAGCCTGAGTAGAGGCGACCGGCCGGTAGCCACTACAATAAACGATTAACCATTCCGAAGGGGAATTTGATGAAGAAAAAATTGCAGGTACTTTCAATTTCTCTGGCGCTGGCCAGTGCTACGAGTATTTTACATGCAGAAGGCAACATTAACGCAGGAAAACAAAAAGCAGCATCCTGCACCAGTTGTCATGGGGATGACGGTAACAGCATGGTAGCAACATTTCCCAAACTTGCACAACAACATTCTTCCTATCTGGCACAGCAACTGCTTGCATTTAAAGACGGCCGTCGCAGCGATCCGATGATGACGCCTATGGCGCTGACGCTAAGCGATGAAGATATAGCGGACATTTCCAGCTATTACGCGGCACAAAAGATTTCGGAAAACGCCTTGCCCACCATAGAACCTGACGATGAAGACGAAAAACCGGCCGGCAACAAAGACATTCAGGAGCTGATTGCCCAAGGCAGCAATCTGTACCGCAACGGCAACCTAGCCAGCGAAGTATCCGCTTGCATCGCTTGTCACGGTCCTTTTGGCGAAGGTAACAAACCGGCTTCATTTCCGGCATTGAAATCGCAACATGCCGATTATTTAATAAAAACACTCACTGACTTTAAATCCGGTTCACGCAGTAATAACCCGGAAAACATCATGCACATGATTGCAAAAAAAATGACGGATGAGGAAATAAAAGCCGTTTCTTATCGTGTATCGATGATGAAATAATTGTCGAGCGGTTTCGCGCTACGACTGCATGAACGCAGGAGCAGTTGCCGAGCAATCCGCCTTTATTCGCCACAAAGTTTGGCGGTTTGCTAACGCGAAACCGTCCTCCAAAACCTTATAGAGAATCTCAGCTATGCTTAAAAAAATCGCTCAAACCAGTCTATTAATTTTATTGTTTTCCTGCTCGGCCTTATTAAGAGCCGAATCCGTTGGCTATGAAACCCTGTCACCGGCGCAGCCTACGCACAATCCCGATAAAATTGAAGTTATTGAGTTCTTCTGGTATGGCTGTCCACATTGCTATAGCTTTGAACCGATATTGGAAAATTGGTTAAAGAATCTGCCTAAAAACGTTGAATTTATCCGTCAGCCCGCTGTATTCAGCGACCTTTGGGGAAAGCATGCCAAAGCTTATTTTACGGCGGAAGCGCTGGGTGTAGTGGATAAAACTCATGCTGATTTTTTCGATGCCATACAAAACAAAAAACAGAATCTTGAGACCGAAGATCAACTCGCTAAATTTTTTGTTGCGCACGGCGTTAACGAAACCGAATTCCATAACGCTTACAATTCATTTTTAGTCGACTCCAAAATGCGCCAAGCCGCTGCTATGGCCGGCCGTTACGGCGTAACCGGCGTTCCGGCCGTCATTATTAACGGCAAGTATAAAACGAATGGCCCTCTAGCCGGTTCTCATGAAAAAATGATAGAAGTTATCAATCAGCTGATTCAACAGGAAAGCAAGGCAAAATAATTGTGCCATCAGCATCAACAGATTACCTTTGTCATAAGTGCTTACACTTTGAACAAAAATAAATTAATCCGGCGACGCAAATCACTGATACAGAGAGTATTTACTTCTTAAGTCATTAACAAGGTCTATCATGAGTTTTTTTAGTAACGCAGCTGACCAGGATAAATGGAAAGAAAAATATTTCAATTTGCTTGATGAACAAGAACAATCGGAGCTGTCTTACAAAAAATATGAAGCGTCTTACAAGGAAAAAGAAGACCTGCTTTGTAAAACAGTAGTACGCCTGACTATCGCAACCACCGGGCTAGACCCTCTTCTGGATCCGCATCTGCTGAGTATGCGAGACCAATTGAAAAACGGTATAAATAGCCATGCACTTAAAGAAGAGCTTGAAAAATTCACCACTTCCGTAGCTCAAATCCAGCACGCGCCACTTCAAGATAGCCCAAAGGAAACCGATCTGCTATTTGATTTCCTACTTTTGCAATACTCAGATGAAAAACAACAAAATGCACTAAACCTGCTGAAGAAAAAAGCTCAGACAGCAAAGTTCGAAACCTCAAATCAATTATTTATCGCCATACTTGAAGCAATCGAGTCTGACAACGGCGTATCTACGCCAAACACCGTCTCTAACCTCATAGATATAAAAATTGTCAGCAAACAGTTATTGCTTTTGCTGGAAGGCATCGAAATTCCCAGTATTTTCGATCAGCAGGCGAAAATTGCAAAACAGTTGCTTGCCACCAGCAATCAAACCACATCGGCTTTTGAAACTATTCTGGACAGGTCCTTTACGCTGCTGCTCAGAATTAAACAACACAACCAATCAGAACAACAGGATATTGATAAATTTCTCTCTCATATTACCGAACAACTGGCGGCGCTGGATGTGAGTGTAATGGGCGCCAGCACGGCCGCGCAAAAGTCGGCCGAGAATAGAAACAGGCTCGATCGATCCGTCTCCGAGCAAATGCAACAATTACAGTTAAGCTCGACCAACGCCACCAAATTGGAGCCTTTAAAAGGCATCATCAACAGCCGATTAGCCAGTATTGCCAAAGAAATTCAGGAACACACCCAAAAAGAAGCCATTCAACGCCAAAAAACACAACAGCAATTGGATGATTTGATCAATAAAATAAAAGACATGGAGTCGGAATCTTGCGACCTCAAATCAAAGCTGAAAATTGCCAATAACCAAGCATTACGAGACAATTTAACAGGCCTACCCAATCGCAATGCCTATAACGAGCGCCTGGAAAACGAATTGGCTCGCTGGAAGCGTTACCATTCTCCATTAAGCCTGGTCGTCTGGGATATTGATCATTTCAAAAACATTAATGACAGCTATGGTCATAAAGCCGGGGATAAAGTGCTACTGTTAATTGCCAAGCAATTAACCGAACATTCCCGCTCAACCGATTTTATTTCCCGATTTGGCGGCGAAGAATTTACTATGTTACTGCCAAACACCGACGGTCAATCGGCTTTGATACTAGCCAACCAGCTACGTCAAATTATTGAGAAGACAGGGTTTAATGCCAGCGGCTCCTCCGTGAGCATTACCATTTCTTGCGGGGTTACCGAGTTTATCCTAAATGATACAGATGAAACAGCGTTTGAACGCGCGGACAAAGCTCTTTATGAAGCTAAAGAGCAAGGCCGCAACCGGTGCTGCCTCTTGTAATAACGTAACTTCTGGATTAGCCACAGATGAAGTGGCCCATAATCAATGTAATGCGGCTCCCTTTACCCAGTTCTACAACTGTATCCTAATGTTCTTCACACCATCCATTGCGATGATTGAAGAGAGTTGAACATCCTGTCAAAGAAGATAAGCAAGCCGATTCAATGCGGTTATCTAGTTTTAAATTGAGCTGACTTTCTGTCACCGCCTCTGGCAGCCGGTTCTACTCGCCGAGCCAGTTGCAATTGAACCTTCTCCTTAAAACAGCTGTCTCCTAATGCCCAAGCCTTGTTGGTAGCATTTCTAATTTCACTTAGCTGCGCTTCGGAAAGCGCCTGATTGAATAGCTCTCTATGGCCGTTTGGCGTTCGTTATCATCAGGGCTCAAACGTTGCAACTCAAAATGAGACGTAACCAAACTATCGGCTTATCCTAGAGCATTAAAGCAATAGCTTGACCACGGATAATCGCCTGGGCCGGCAACTATTCCTGCGCGTACCGGATTTAATTCAATATAGCGCAGGTCATCGCTATCGAGCAGCGTTGCCTTGTAACGGCCTTCCCAGAGCGTGCCGGTGCGGCGGTAGCAGTAATTAAAGAATCGCACATAATACCGCTCCAGCATTTGCATTAATCCTAAAAACACAGACGATAAATTAGCAGGTTTTTTAATCAAAAATCCGTTTAATCCGAACCCATTGATTGCTATAATATGAATATATTCATATTGAGTATAAGGTCTGTTTTCCTCTAGTTGAGGGTAAACAAAAGAAAGCAGGGACGAGTTTATGGTACGTTGACTTGTAAATCCGCTCGATTTACAAGGCAAAAGCCGGTCCAATATATGAATATATTCATATATTGGACCGGCTTAAGTCCTTGGAGGCTTTATGTTAGTTCAAATCGTTGATAAACAACGCCGCGCGGTTAGTGTCGTTAAAACCGCTCTTTTATCGGCCGGCATTACCGGACGCGCTGTTTGCGTACAAGCTGATGATAGCCGGCACGATCAATACGGGCCTGGGGAAAACTATTCGGTTTTTGTATCCGCACCTACCGGAGCCAATATTGAACCGTTTTACGTGACAGGAAAAACTCTCGTGGAGGCGGTTAAGAATATGATTTGTTCGATCAAAATGGGGAAAAACAACTCTAAAACCGAAGCGTCCGCTTTAGCGCCGTTCTAAAGCATTTTCGTGTGAGTCAGGGCGGCTACCCTGACTCACATTTTCTCAAGTTCGCACATTAAAAATATTTAAATTATGTCATCTCAACAAACAAATCAAGTTAAGCAGCTTGCTTTGCTAAGCCGCCAGCATGACGTTTGCGAGAGCTTAAACAAACAAGTTTTGGCGTTTAGCGGCCGGATTTTTCACATTTATCAGTTACCCGGAATGCTCAACAGACTGGCGGGCTTATAGCCGATTGCCCGCCTTTTATTTCATTTGCACATTAGGTATTTGTTATGTATTCGACAGAACAATTAGTTGACCGGACAACGCCGGTTAAAGATCAAGATACACAATTAGCGGTAATTTCCGCCAACCCGCTGGATCTTCCGGCGGCTACTTTTCAAGAAGGCTTGGATCGTCGCAAGCAAAACCGGGCTGCATTAATGGCCTGGATTCGCGACGCATTGGTTGATGGTACCGACTTCGGGAGGGTTCATCTTGTGAATCGTTCAAAATGCCAAGCCGGCGCAAGTTGCCAGAATCCCAGACATTTCAGTAAATCAAGCCTGTTCAAGCCAGGCGCTGAAAAAATATGCGGCATGTTAGGCGTTACCGTGCGTTATCCGTCGCTACCGGAATATGAAAAAGCCGCGCTGACTGGCACAAACCTAAGCCAAATTATCATCCGTTGCGAAATTGTCGACGCTTCCGGCCGGGTCGTTGCCGACGGTATCGGTGCTCGCATTATTGCCCAGGACAACGGCGACATTAACAAAAGCCTGAAAATGGCCGAAAAGTCCGCTCATGTCGACGCGACGTTAAGAATGGCCGGCCTTTCCGAAGTGTTTACTCAGGATATTGAGGATATGGTTCAGCGCCGCGAAGCCGAAAGCATCCATAAAGCCGAATCCGAGCTAAACACCGGCTTTGAAGGTATTAGTAAAACTCAACATCAGCAGCTTGAAGCCAAAATTAAAGAACTTGGACTTGATCGAACCAGGGTTAAAGAATGGATGGCTAAAGCATCGCATAACCGATTCACCAGCTTTTTAGAGCTCAACCAGGACTTTTATCAAATCCTTTACAACAAGCTTGATCAATTTGCAGAGAGCGGATCAATGACTGTTAAAGAGGCCTTATCGATTTTGGGCTTGAGTGCTTTTGCCGACCAGGAAGCTATCAAAACCGCTTACCGTAAGGCTTGCATTAAGTATCGTCCAAACAAAAATCAAGCAGGTCCGGAAATGATGAAAGCAATCAATGCCGCTCACCTGTTTTTGAAAGAAATTGCCTACAACGGTGTAGATCATCCCGTCCAGGAAGAAGTAAACAGCGATTTTGGCGATATGTTAAACGATGCGATAAATGCGGTTATCAGTTTGGATGGCGTCACTATTATTATCCGTGGTGCTGGGGCATGGCTCTCAGGCAATACCAAGGAGCATAAAGAAGCGATAAAAGCCGCAGGTTATCGGTGGGATAACAAAAAAGCAGCTTGGTACTTTCGCCTAACCGATCACAAAAGCTCTAATAAAGGTGAGTGTGACATGGAGAAATCCGGAGATACTGGTGACAGCACAACCTTAAATAGCGAGCCACATCAAGAGCGGCGATTATAATCACCGCTCGACCAAGTTGAGAAAATTATCATGAACAGATTATCTTTATACGAGCTAAGCGCAAATTATCTGGAAGCCCTGGACTTTCTGACCGACCCGGAATCGGATTTACCCATTGAGTCCGTCAATGACACCTTGGAAGCTTTGGGCGGAGAGCTGGAAGACAAAGCTATCAACGTTGCCAAGTTTTTTCGCAATATGGAAGCCACCGCCGATGCGATCAAGACTGCCGAGGCAAACATGGCTAAACGCCGCAAAGCGCTGGAAAATCGGGTACAGTGGCTGAAAAATTACATCAAAGGAAACATGGAGGTCTGCGGCATCAGTAACATTGAATGCCCTCATTTTAAGCTCTCAATCCAAAAGAACCCGGCTATTGTTAATGTTTTGGATGAAGACGCGATTCCTGCACAATTCAAAGAGGCAATAATTAGCTGGAAAATTGATAAAGCTGCGATCAAAGACGCTATTAAATCGGGTTCTGTCGTGCCCGGCACGGAACTGATCAGCGGTACGCGCTTATCCGTTAAGTAATATATCAACTTAAAAAAAGAGCCGCAGTAGCGGCTCTTTTTTTTGCTCAATTTATTACTTCACTCATATAATATTCAAATAATACTTAAAATTTAACTCATGAACGAGTACCTAATGCAAATAGGCGACATTGTAAAATGTAAAAGGCTTGATCTTAGCTTGATTCAAAAAGAGCTTGAATCCCGATCTGGCGTGACCCAATCGATGATTAGCAAAATTGAGAATGGCAGCGCTGAGAACGTTTCCATTGAAGTACTCAGAAAACTGGCTAAAGCCTTGAACTGCGCCTTGGTTGATTTACTACCCGAAGCAGACAAAAACATTCAATAAAAGGCCTTTCATAACGCGGCATTTATTATGAAAGTTCTTGCCAATCCTCTGTAATACCGCTGATCACAGCGCTATTACCATTATTTAAAAGCACAAAAAGCGGATACCGGTATATGCCGATCTACCCAAAACGGTTTAAACCTGCACCGCACACTCAATCCAAAGCCATTGAAAAAATATTCGATGCGATTATTGCTCGCGACCATCGTCGTTAAATCTAGCGAATGATTCTAACCGCCAGTAAAGTAGTAGCGAGCGACGGAAAGCTTGTTTATCTTTTTTGATTATCTTTTGCGCTATCTGGAACTCGTAATCTTCGGTTTGAAGCACCTCATCTTTTAAGATACTTCATGCCGTCCATTGTCAAAACAGCGGTTTGATTCTACGAACGGCACATGATCCGGTAAGCCCGGAACTCATTACCACTCACTACTCCTCATCAAACGCGAAAGCCGAACCCTGTCCATCAGACAATCCTGATAACCATGCCTTAGGCGTTTTCCGCAACCTCACCGAGACTTAGACAGCCCGCAATGTACGTTATCGTACCGACTCAAGATAAGTTTGTCCTGTAAGCTTTCTATGAACTTGCATTATTCGGTCTTTTTAGCGGCGTACTTGAATGTAAGTCAAAGTTAATAAACAACTAATCATCAGACGAAAATTTTAACGGAGGATGCAATGGACGAGTCTTTATGGATTGGTTATCACCACGCGCTTTAGCTAGTTCTTCGGCAGCTGTTTTAAAGCCGATAAATGCCGTGGGGCATCCTTGTTTAGCATTTATCAAGAGGTAACTTTTATGGAAGCAACAAACAAAATCAACGACATCAACCAAACCGTTGATCAGCTCCGATCAGGCGCTCATTCGGCAGTAGATAAAACCGCCAATGCAACCGTCCAGGCGGCAGCAGCACTGAGTCGAAAAGGCGAGCAGCTGAAAAATGCGGAGCAGGAATACATGGAACAATGCCGTAATTACATTCATGAAAGACCCTTGGCTTCATTAGGCTTGGCTATCGGAGCCGGCTTTCTGTTAAACCGGCTGTTGAATGGCCGCTAGATCAACATGATCATTAATCGCTAAAGCTCAATCATTACTGGCTTATATCGACCGGCAAGTCTTCTTAGTCTCGGTCAACCGTAAGCTGATGATTGGGGTATATCTTGCTTTTAATGATCATGTATTAAATAACCGAATATTAATAACGTTCAACGGTTTTGATTACAAACACTCTCTATTAAGGAGATCACTATGATTACACGATTATTATCTATATTCGCACTAATCGCAGCCGGCTTATTAATGATGACTGGCACCGTTCAAGCCGAACAAAATAGCCCTCGTTATCTGGCGGCCGGTACGGGTTCAGCCTCGGAAAGCACCGAACGCAATGTTCGCGATAAGAGCAAAACCACATTAACTCCGGAAGATCAAAAGGAAAGCGAAAGCGATATCAACATCACGGCTAACATACGTAAAGCCATAACCGACCAAGAATCGTTATCCGTTAATGCGCATAACGTAAAAATTATTGCCCGTAACGGCGTAGTGACTTTGCGCGGACCTGTTGACAGTGCAAACGAAAGCACGGAAATCCAAAGAATCGCTAAGCAAACGCCTGGTGTAAAGCAGGTAGATAATCAACTTGAAATTAAAGCCCCGTAAAGGCTGGGAGAAAGTCATGAATAAAGCAGTTTTTTGTATCGCCAAAAATACAGAACAGGCAGAGGCTATTGTTAACGAACTAAAATCAACGGGTTTTTCTAACAATGACGTTTCAGTATTATTTTCCGATAAGTCTACTACCAAGGATTTCGCTCATGAAAAGCACACAAAAGCGCCCGAAGGGACGGCTATCGGTGGAACCATTGGTATTGGCGCCGGCGCTGTGCTCGGCTGGCTGGCCGGGATCGGCAGTTTGGCTATTCCGGGCGCGGGCCCGTTTATTGCTGCAGGTCCGATTATGGGCGCATTAAGCGGCGCGGCAGTTGGTGCCGCCACTGGCGGTTTGGCCGGTGCTTTAATCGGGATGGGCATTCCTGAGTATGAAGCCAAACGCTATGAAGGGAAAATAACCGGAGGGAGTGCTTTGATTTCAGTGCATACGGACAACAGCGAAGCACGAGATAGAGTAAAAGAAATCTTCGAATGGGCACATGCAGAAGATATTGCCACGACTGAAGAAGAATCGGTAAATGTTTAAATTTACACGATGCTACAGCACGTAAACCCAGAAACACAATCACACAGGAGTCTATCATGCTAAACGTTGATACTATCGATAAATTACTGAAAGACGAATTATCCGCAACAGAAACTTATCAACAGGCTCTGGATAAATTCCGGAAAGAGGGCGAAACGGCCGAATCGGAGAATTTAATGCCGATTTATGAGGATCATGAAGAGGCTGTGTCCACTTTACAGAATCAAATTCGTCAGATGGGCGCTACCCCTTCCGAGGACTCGGGCGCTTGGGGCAGCTGGGCGAAAATAGTCCAGGGAGGCGCCAATATAATGGGTAAACTAGCTACGCTGAAAGCTTTGCAGGAAGGAGAAAGAACAGGGGCCGAAGATTATGAGGAAGCGTTGCAAGACCCCGAACTGCCTTCGGATGTGCGGTCTTTGATTGAAACCAGGCTGCTGCCTGCCCAACAATCACATATTCGCATTCTGGATCGGCTTTTGGACGCAGCGGCCTAGATTTCTAAGCCTTGACTCAATGTTTAATTAAAGACAGCGCGAGCCCGAAAGCTCGTGTTGTCTTTATTGGCCGCATTATCGGTTTTTCTATAAACCTAAAAAAATCAGTTATACATCCCTAATTCCGCTCGCCCTGCCTGTCGAAGGGTGAGCGGAATGGGATGCTCACCAAATGAGTGGTTGTGTGAAAACCGCTCATGCTTCGACAAGCTCAGCACGAACGGTTTTCACACGTTCCAACTGATTTTTTTAGAATAAACTGCCAATTCATTTAGGAGAACCGATAGAGCCGGTTTCGGTTCGCTATTGCCTGATTAATATTATTGTCAGGCCAGACTTTAACTTTTACCAGACCAAATCATCAGGAACCTGATATTCCGCATAAGCGTCATCCACTGTATCGGCAGTTTTATTTTGTTCATTAAAAACAACCACGCTAGCCGCATCACGCTGCTGTATTTTTCTTGCCGCCTCGGCGGCTACCACTTCATAGTTTGTCCCTTGCTTTACAATAGCCAGCCGTCCTTCGGCAATTTGATCGCGCATCGCCTCCGAAACATACAACCGCTTAACCTTGTTGTTATCGGTAAAGTTATAGGCCAGTCCTTCGGCATCCCTGGGCAGCCGGTTTAACTCAATAATCTGCTTTATTTGAGCCGCCAACTGTTTTTGCTCGTCCTGCTGCTGGCGCAACTGATTAAGCTTCCTGTCTTTTTCGATTTTTTCGGCCTGGGCTTTTTGAGCCAGCTCTTTAGCCTCATCTACCACTTCGACTTTATTCTTGCGCTGCTGCTGGGTCTGTTTGCGCTTGTCGGATTTCACGCTTTTGGCTTGAGCGGCGCTGACTAAACCGGATTTTAACAATTGCTCTTGCAATGATAATTTTGCCATTTTCTATTCCACCGTAACCGACTTGGCAAGATTCCTGGGCTGGTCGACATCCGTACCTTTTAAAACGGCGACATGATAAGCCAACAGTTGTAACGGGATGGTGTACACAATCGGTGAAATCTCATTGCCGACTTGGGGTATTTTTACAATCTGTACATTTTCATCATTTGCTGCGGCTAATGTTTCATCCATAAAAACGATCAGTTGCCCGCCTCGGGCGCTGACTTCCTGTATATTTGATTTTAGTTTTTCCAACAGGCTGTTGTTTGGTGCTACAGTCACTACCGGCATCTCTGCATCGATTAATGCCAAAGGGCCGTGTTTTAGCTCGCCAGCCGGATAGGCTTCGGCATGAATATAGGAAATTTCCTTTAATTTTAACGCGCCTTCCATCGCTATCGGATAATGAGTTCCCCTACCTAGAAATAAAGCATGCTGTTTTTCGGCAAACTGCTCGGACAGGGCTTTTATTTCATCATCCAATTGTAATACTTTTTCAATTTTGCCCGGCAAGCTGAATAATTCCGAAGTAATTTTTTGCTCCACTATATCAGTCAGATGAAAACGTCTGCCTATCGCAATGACCAACAACATGAAGGTTGTCAGCTGTGTAGTGAATGCTTTGGTCGATGCAACGCCGATTTCAGGGCCGGCACGGGTCATTAATACCAAATCGGATTCTCTGACCAACGAGCTTTCCGGCACGTTACAGATGGCTAAAGAATATTTTGCTCCCAGCTTCTTGGCCTCCAGTAATGCCGCCAGTGTGTCGGCGGTCTCTCCGGATTGCGAGATAGTGACAATCAGTGTATCCGGATCTATTACCGGACTTCTATAACGGAATTCGCTGGCTACTTCGATGTTACAAGGAATGTGGGCTAATTCTTCAAACCAGTAGCGCGCCACCAGCCCGGCATGATAACTGGTGCCGCAGGCTAAAATCTGAATGGATTTTATGCTATCGAACACTTCGGCGGCGTTATGGCCGAATGCGCTTTCCTGCAAACGATTGTTGATGAACCGGCCTTCCAGAACTTGCGAAATTGCAAAAGGCTGCTCGTAAATTTCTTTTAACATGTAATGCCGATATTCTCCTTTATCGACAGAATCGGCAGTCAACTGGCTTTCTATGATCGGGCGACTGACTAACTGATCATGCAGGTCATAAAAAACCAGACCGTTAATAGTGATCGCCGCTATGTCGCCCTCTTCCAGAAAAATAAAACGTTGTGTGACAGGGAGTAATGCCGCCACGTCCGAGGCGATAAAATATTCGCCTATCCCGACGCCGATAACTAGCGGACTGCCTTTTCTGCATGCTATCAGCGTATCGGGATTATCAGTGCTCATGATTCCCAATGCATAAGCGCCATCAAGCTTTTTTACAGTTTTTTTAACTGCGCTAAGCAATCCGTCGCTGGTCTGTCCTGAGTCTAGTTGAAGGGATTCCAGAGCATGATATATCTCATGCACAATCACTTCGGTGTCGGTTTCCGAAGTAAACTCGTAACCCAGTTGCTGCTGCACTTCCCTTAAATGCTCATGGTTTTCAATTATACCGTTGTGCACTACCGCCACTTTATGCCGGCAAATATGCGGATGCGCATTAGCGGTGCTGGGTTTGCCGTGAGTAGCCCACCGGGTATGCGCTATGCCGATATGGCCTGAGATGGGATCGGCCTCCAACAGCGCTTCCAGGCCTTTTACTTTGCCTAGCTCGCGTTTCCGGTAGATTTGCTGATTGTTAATGACGGCCAATCCAGCTGAATCGTAACCTCGATATTCCAGCCGCTTCAAACCTTCCAATAAAATTGGCACTACATTTCGTTGCGCGATGCCACCTACAATTCCGCACATGTTATATCTCCTTTTTAACGGGTCGTTGCCATCCTGTAATGGACATCTGTTTGGCTCTGCTTAAAGTTAACTGATTCTCAGGACTGTCTTTGGTAATCGTCGATCCTGCACCTATCGTAGCGTTTTTACCTATCGTAACCGGAGCGACCAACTGGGTATCGGAACCTATAAAAGCACCGTCTTCAATAACGGTTCTAAACTTGTTAACGCCGTCATAATTACAAGTAATGGTGCCGGCGCCTATATTGACTTTACTGCCCACCGTCGTGTCGCCGATGTAACTTAAATGATTTATTTTACTGCCCGATGCTACCGACGATTTCTTTATTTCTACAAAATTACCGATATGAACATCGTTAGCCAAAACACTTTCAGGCCTGAGTCTGGCATAAGGACCGATTCGGCTGCCTTGTCCTATAACTGCATCTTCTATCACGCAATTTGACAAAATTTCCACATGGTCGCCGATGATTGAATTTTTTATTTGGGTGTTGGCGCCTATTTTGACATGACTGCCGATGCTGTTTTTCCCTTCTAAAATCACATTAATATCGATTTCTATGTCTTGCCCCAGATTTTCTATTGAACCTCTTTGATCAAAGCGCATCGGGTCTTTTAGGGTAACGCCTCGTTCCATCAAACTATAGGCTTGTTCTTGCTGATAGACACGCTCCAGGTGGCTGAGCTGTATACGATTATTAACGCCCAGCACTTCATCCTCAGTTTCAGGCTGGCTGGTAACGATATTGATTTGATCGGCTACCGCCATTTCAATCACGTCAGTTAAATAGTATTCGCCCTGCGCATTGTGGTTGTTTAACTGGCTCAACCATTTCTTTAATTGCTTTCCTTGCACCGCCATAATACCGGTATTAACTTCATTGATCTTTTTTTCGCTTGTTGTCGCATCTTTTTCTTCAACAATTTTTATAACCTGGCCGGCGGCATCTCGAACTATTCTGCCGTAACCGGTTGGATTGGCGAGATTCACTGTGAGTAAAGCCATCGACCGGTCATTAACATTACTTATCAATAGCTTAACGGTTATTAATTTCAGTAATGGCACATCGCCATATAGTATTAAAACAGTATCGGAATCGGCAATTTGATCGCTAGTCTGTTGCACGGCATGTCCTGTGCCCAACTGCTGCTTTTGCTCTATCCAATCGGCATCTAAGTGACTTAAAGCGCCTGTGACCAACTCTGCACCATGGCCGACAACAACCTTAACAGTATTATTTTCCAATTGCTTAGCTGTGTCGTAGACATGTCTCAGCAATGGTCTGTTGGCAATTTCGTGTAAAATTTTGGGCAGTTCCGAACGCATACGCGTTCCCTTACCCGCTGCCAGAATAATGGTTGTTATTTTCATAGATACTCCGTTACAAATCTGTCTGGAACAGATTTGCATTTACCCAAAGGGCGTCAGGCAGGACAGCCTGACGTGAAACCAAAAAAGCCCGATAGCGCTTACACGTACCGGGCTTCTAAAAAAGCTAAAGATATACCGTGTATATCCCAACTACCCGCCGCGCTTTCTAAGTCTATCCAATGTCCTTAATTGCATAACGGCATCCGTTAATTGTGCCTGAGCTGTTGCAAAATCAATTTTGCCGGACTTATCCGCCAATGCTTCTTCCGCTCTGGCTTTGGCTTCTATCGCAGCCGCCTCGTCAATATCTTTCGCTCTGATAGCCGTGTCAGCCAAAATGGTAACCACATGCGGTTGTATCTCCAGCATACCTCCCGACACATAGAACGGATAAATTTCCTTATCGCTGACTTTTACCCGGACTTCACCAGGTTTAAGTCTGGATATTAACGGCGCATGCCGTGGCGATATACCCACTTCGCCGAGCTCAGCAGGAGCAAACACCATTTCCGCCAATCCGGAAAATATTTCCTTTTCTGCACTAACGATGTCTACGTGTACGGTCATGGTCATGATTGATACCTATTAGATATATAGCTTATTTCATACCTTTTGCTTTCTCAAGCACTTCGTCTATGGTACCCACCATATAAAAAGCCTGCTCGGGAATAGCGTCGTATTCGCCGTCAATAATGCCTTTAAAACCGGCAATCGTATCTTTCAATGATACATACTTACCAGGTGAACCGGTAAATACCTCGGCAACGAAGAAAGGTTGAGACAAGAATCGTTGCATTTTACGCGCTCTCGCAACGGTTAATTTATCTTCTTCAGATAATTCATCCATACCTAAGATTGCAATAATATCGCGCAATTCTTTATAGCGTTGCAAAATACCTTGAACTTTACGAGCCACGTCGTAATGCTCCTGTCCAATGACTAATGGATCCAGCTGACGGCTAGTAGAATCCAGAGGGTCAATCGCAGGATAAATACCTAATTCGGCAATTTGACGTGACAACACTACAGTCGCATCCAAATGCGCAAAAGTAGTTGCAGGCGATGGATCGGTCAAATCGTCCGCAGGTACATAAACCGCTTGGATAGACGTAATAGAACCTGTTTTAGTTGAAGTAATCCGTTCTTGCAATACACCCATTTCTTCGGCCAGTGTCGGCTGGTAACCTACCGCTGATGGCATACGGCCTAATAACGCCGATACTTCAGTACCTGCCAATGTATAACGATAGATATTATCAACAAAGAATAAAACATCACGGCCTTCATCACGGAAATATTCGGCCATGGTTAAACCGGTCAACGCAACGCGCAGTCTGTTTCCCGGCGGCTCGTTCATCTGTCCGTAAACCAGCGATACTTTGTCGATTACGTTTGAATCGGTCATTTCGTGGTAGAAGTCGTTCCCTTCACGAGTACGCTCGCCCACGCCGGCAAATACCGAGTAACCACTGTGCTCAATCGCGATATTACGGATTAATTCCATCATGTTAACAGTTTTACCAACACCGGCGCCGCCAAATAATCCGACTTTACCGCCTTTGGTAAACGGACAGACCAAATCGATAACTTTGATACCGGTTTCCAACAGCTCGGTTGCCGCAGCCTGCTCAGCATAGCTAGGCGCTTCACGGTGTATGCCCCATTTTACTTTTTCACCGATAGAACCTTTTTCGTCGATAGGCTCGCCCAGCACGTTCATAATGCGCCCTAAGGTCTCCTGACCGACCGGTACCGCAATCGGCGCGTTGGTATTGCTGACGTCCAAGCCTCGGCTTAATCCATCGGTTGAACCCATAGCGATCGTTCTGACCACACCATCGCCTAATTGCTGCTGAACTTCCAGCACTAAGCCTTTGCCTTTTACATTTAAGGCGTCATATACTTTGGGCAGGTCTGCACGTGAAAATTCCACGTCTACGACCGCGCCGATAATCTGAACGATTTTACCCGAACTCATTGAGTTGTCCTCTTGTGTTGTGTCATTTTAACCTGGGTCCTTCGACTAGCTCAGGAGAGCCTTAAACAGCTGCAGCACCAGCAACAATTTCTGAAATTTCCTGAGTGATTGCGGCTTGCCGGGCTTTGTTATATATCAGCTGTAACTCACTGATAATGTTTCCCGCATTGTCCGAAGCACTCTTCATCGCCACCATTCGGGCCGCCTGTTCACAGGCATTATTTTCAACCAGACCTTGATAAACGATAGACTCAGTGTATCGGGTTAACAGATGATCCAAAACTTCCTTGGCATCAGGCTCATAGATATAATCCCAATGACCGTTTAAACCTTCATCAAGCTCACCGGCGACGACTGGCAGTAATTTTTCGATAGTAGGCTTCTGGGTCATGGTATTAACGAATTCATTATATACAACATGCAATTCATCGATTCTACCCTCTGCATAAGCATCTAACATGATTTTAATGATGCCGATAATGTCATGCTGATGCGGTGTATCACCCAATTTAGAAACTTGTCCGACAAGATTTGTTTTCAGATTGCCGAAAAAACCGAACGCTTTGGTACCTATCGTGCAAATATCGACTTCAATATTTGCTTTTTCCCATTGCATTATTTGAGTCAGGGTTTTTCTGAATAAATTTGAATTCAGTCCTCCGCACAACCCCCTGTCAGAACTTATTACAATAATGCCGACTCGCTTAACCGGGCGTTCAACAAGAAAAGAATGCTTATACTCTGGATTTGCATGAGCCAGATGTTTGATAATCTGGCCAATCTTTATAGAGTATGGGCGTGTTGCCAGCATTCTGTCTTTTGTTTTGCGCATTTTACTCGCGGCAACCATTTCCATTGCACGGGTAATTTTTTGAGTGTTTTTAATACTCCCGATCTTGCTGCGTATTTCTTTACCAACAGCCATCTTAAGACCCTTTTACCAGCTATGAGTTTTGACGAAAGACTGGATTGCAGCCAGCATACCCTTTCTTATGTCATCGCTAAAATCGCCAGTTGCATTAATGTTGTTCATCAATTCAGAATGCTCTGACGTCATGTACGACTGTAAGGCAGCCTCAAAAGCAAGCACTTTGTTAACTTCCACGCTATCAAGGAAACCTTCATTAGCGGCAAACAATGAAACCGCCATTTGAGCGACCGACATCGGTGAATATTGATTCTGCTTCATCAGTTCGGTCACGCGTTGACCGCGTTCAATCTGCTTGCGGGTGTTTTCATCCAAATCGGATGCAAACTGGGCAAAAGCCGCCAACTCACGGTATTGGGCCAAATCAAGACGTGTACCGCCACCCAATTTCTTGATGATCTTGGTTTGAGCTGCGCCGCCTACACGTGATACCGATAAACCAGCATTCACCGCCGGGCGTATGCCTGAGTTAAACAAGTTACTTTCCAAAAAGATTTGACCATCGGTAATAGAGATTACGTTAGTCGGTACGAAAGCCGATACGTCGCCGCCTTGGGTTTCAATAATAGGCAACGCGGTCAATGACCCTGTTTTACCTTTCACCTTGCCTTTGGTCAACTTCTCAACTTCTGCTGCGTTAATGCGTGACGCTCTTTCCAACAAACGGGAATGCAAATAGAACACGTCCCCTGGATACGCTTCGCGACCTGGAGGACGACGCAATAATAGAGAAATCTGACGATAAGCCCAAGCTTGCTTGGTTAAGTCGTCATAAATGATCAGCGCATCTTCACCGCGATCCCTGAAATACTCACCCATTGAGCAACCGGTATATGGCGCGATAAATTGTAAGGCCGCCGATTCCGATGCCGATGCAGAGACTATAATCGTGTGAGCCATTGCGCCATGCTCTTCAAGCTTACGTACTACGTTAGCAATCGATGAGCGTTTTTGGCCGATGGCGACATAGATACATTTAATACCTGTGCCCTTTTGATTGATGATCGCATCAACCGCGATAGCTGTTTTACCGGTTTGTCTATCGCCAATAATCAATTCCCGTTGGCCACGGCCTACCGGAATCATCGCATCGATAGATTTCAAACCCAATTGCACGGGTTGATCAACCGATTGACGGGCAATTACACCGGGTGCAATTTTTTCAATTGGCGAAGTGTGCTTTGTTTCAATCGCGCCCTTGCCGTCGATAGGATTACCCAGCGCGTCAACAACACGGCCCAGCAATGCTTCGCCGACAGGCACTTCAAGAATTTTTCCAGTACATTTTACGGTGTCGCCTTCAGAGATGTGTTGGTACGAACCTAATACCACCACACCCACAGAATCTCTTTCGAGGTTAAGCGCCATGCCAAAGGTGTTACCGGGAAATTCCAGCATTTCGCCTTGCATTGCTTCCGAAAGACCATGTACGCGTACAATACCGTCAGTCACACTGACTACAGTACCTTCTGTATGAGACTCAGCGCTCAGGTCGAAGTTTTCGATCTTCTTTTTAATCAGATCGCTTATTTCAGATGGGTTTAATTGCATATTCTGTTTCTCGCTCTGGTTTAGAGTCGTTTTGCTAATTGTTGAAGCTGGCCTTTAATGGAACCGTCAATCACTCTGTCGCCTGCACGTACCAGTACGCCACCGATTAATGATTTATCCACGGTCACATTCATATGGACTTTTTTGCTTAGCGTTTTTTCCAGCGTTGAAATAAAACTTTGCTTTTCTTCTTTGGAGAAAGCATAAGCAGTAGTAACTTCAACATCGACATAACCTTCACTTTCCGCCTTTAAGGCTTCGAACAGTTCAGCAATAGTCGGCGCCAGAGTTAGCCGGTTGTTTTGAACCAGTAATTTCAGAAAATTCGCACCTTCTTCATCTACCTGTCCCTGACAAATATCGAGCATCAGCGCCGATAACCGCTCCTTGCTGACTTTAGGATTAGCGACTACCACAGAAACTTCTTTATCATTCAAGACAGCCGATATAAACGCCAAACTTTTCGACCACTGCTCAGTCTTGCCGGTTTCTTTGGATCGCTTGAACACCGCCGCTGCATAAGGTCTTGCCAATGTTGCCAGTTCGCTCATTATGCTTAACCCAATTGATTAGAGATTTTGCTCAGGAGATCCTGGTGCTTGGTTTTATCGATTTCCGCACTCAGAATCTGTTCCGCAGCACGTAAAGCCAAGGCCGAAACCTCTTTTCGTAAACTTTCTTTAGCCTGTTGTTTTTCTTGCTCAATTTGCGCCTTTGCCACAAGAATCAAACGCTCGCCTTCTTTTTTGGCGGTCTCTTTTGATGCTTCAACAAGTTCATTGGCACGTTTTTGAGCCAGATTCACAATCTCCGAAGACTGTTCTTTGGCTTCTTTTAAAACGCCCTTGGCCTTTTTCTCCGCCAACTGCATTGCTTCCTGACCTTTTTCAGCGGCAGCCAAACCGTCAGCAATTTTCTTTTTACGTTCTTCTAAAGAGTCAAATAAAGGCGGCCAGATGTACTTCATGGTAAACCATACCAGAAGTGCAAAGGTAATCATTTGCCCAATCAGAGTAGCATTGATACTCACGATGCGTTCCTCTTGTTGCTAGTAAAGTTAAACAGCCTATTAACCCGCTGCCGCAGCTTGTACAGCAGACAGGAATGGGTTAGCAAAAGTGAAGAACAGCGCCAAACCAACACCGATCATAGTTACCGCGTCCAACAGACCCGCAACAACAAACATTTTTACTTGCAGCATAGGTACCATTTCAGGTTGACGGGCAGCGCCTTCCAGGAATTTCCCACCTAACAGACCGAAGCCTATCGCTGTTCCTAAAGCGCCCATACCCAGAACCAGACCTACTGCAATAGCAGTCATGCCTTGTACATCAGCAATTAATTTTGCAATTTCCATGAAACCTCCAAACGGTTAGTTAATTATAAAAGTTAAAAAAGTGTTTAATGATCTTCGTGCGCCATGCTCAGGTAAACAATGGTCAAAACCATGAATATGAATGCCTGTAGCGTGATAATTAAAATATGAAAGATTGCCCAGGGAAAGCTCAGCACCGGCTGGAGATAACAAGGCAATAAGGCAATCAAAATGAAGATCAACTCGCCCGCATATAGGTTTCCGAATAAACGAAGTGCCAGTGAGATTGGCTTGGCAATTTCTTCTACCAATTTCAACAGCAGGTTGAACGGCAAAAGCCATGGACCGAAAGGTTGAAACATCAACTCTTTCGCAAAACCCCAAGGGCCTTTTACCTTGATGCTATAGAAAATAATTAAACAGAAAACGGAAATAGACATTGCAAAAGTTGCATTTAAATCCGTACTTGGAACGACGCGCAGATACTCGATACCCATCAACGAACCGATTAACGGTAATATGTCGACCGGGAACAAGTCCATGAAATTCCACAAGAACACCCAGCAAAAAATAGTCAATGCCAGAGGCGCGATTAATTTGTTTTTACCGTGAAAGCTGTCCTTAACTTGAGTATCGACAAATTCAATCAGCATTTCTACAAAATTCTGTACCAGACCTGGAACCCCTGCTGTCGCTTTGTCTGCCGCCATCTTGAAAAACCAGACAAACAGACCGCCCAGAACAGCTGAGAAAAACAACGTATCAAGATTCAATGCCCAGAAACCCTCGCCCACGGTCAGCGAAGTCAAATGGTGAATAATATAACCGGTTGCACCTTCGGCATGAGCTTCGGTAGCCATCGTTCCTCTCTAAATATAAATAATGTCAGCGCATCAGCAGCGCAAACCAAAAAACCGATAATGCCGCCATGTATACTGCCAGCAGCGGTAATATTTCTATGTTTGGGAGCTGGAAAATCATGAAGAACAGCGCGGCTGTTAGCAATAATTTGCCCGATTCCCCTGCATAGAAAGACCGTACAATCTTTCTTGCTTCCTGCCCTGCGGATCGATATACCCGCAATGCAAAATACAGATTGGGAATAAATGCCGCCGCTCCGCCTAAAGCTGCCGATAAAGCGTAAGGTCTACCCCCTTCCAAGGCAAATCCTGCCGTCATTATTATGATCAAAAGAATTTGATAACTTATGATTTTACTGACAGTAGAGCGCCTTGTACCCGTCACACCCAACTCCATACTCAACAGCTCGGGAATTATATATATCGACCCTCATTAAATCAAGGAAGATTAAATTTAACTTACAAATAATATTGTTTTAACCCTAGATCAAATTCTTTATTGCGTAAACTATAAATTTACTAAGCACTCAACCCCCGCTCAGTGCCTGGAAAATGTATACAGTCCCGTCGTCCTGTACACGATCCGAGAGTGTTTTTCTGTCGACCACTATCGTGTCATTGACGCTGAGATAGACGTGCCGGCGTAGCGCGCCACGTTCGTCCAGCACGTAATCGGTGAATCCGGGGGCAATCTGGTTGACCGCATGCAGGATTTCGGCAACCGATCCGGCCTGCACCGTAACCGTACGATTCTCCAGCGCCGGGAAGAACCGGTAAAGATGTTGAGTCATTTTTACCGTAGGCATGCCGTTTAGCCGAATCGCACCGAATAGACCGGCGGAAAATGGTTGCCCAGGCATTGCCAGGTTTCACCGCGGTCTTCCGACAGATAAACGTTGCCTGTCGTGCTGCCGAAACAGAGACAATCGCCGGCTATATCAAGCCCATGTCTCAGCACGATGTCGTAAGCATGATCCTGCGGCAGGCCGGTGCGAAAAGATTGCCAGGTCTGCCCACCGTCCGTGGTTCGGGCGACATACAGACCGCCGCCAATCGCCATCCGCTGCGAGTCTGCATGGGCGGGGACAACCCATGCGGTAAGCCCGTCGTGCTCATCGACGGCAATCGGGAAGCCGAAATGCACGCCGGCATCGGGCATGCTGACTTTTTTCCAGTTCTGGGCACTGTCATCGCTGTAAAACACGCCGCAGTGGTTCTGCTGCCAGAGATGATCCGGCTGCCCCGGACAGCCCGTCACAAAATGCGGATCGTGGCCCCACTCGGCTTCCGGATTCGGCAGATAATCCATCCGCATTCCGCGGTTACGACTTTGCCAAGTTAGGCCTCCATCGGCGGTTTCCAGCACGCCGGCTGAAGACACTGCAATGTGGATACGGTTCGAATTGCGCGGGTCGAGAACGATCGAGTGGATGCCCGGTTCGAACACTCCATAATCAATGCTGGCCGGCGTGCCGCCCCAAAGGTTCTTGCTGGTCGCCTCGCCGGTGAACAGATCGCCGCCGCGGCTTTCGTGATTCCACAGTGGCCGGTTGAGCACCCAACTGTCGCCGCCGTCATCGCTGACGAACAAACCGCCGGGAATCGTGCCGGCATACAGCCTGCCGGGTTGCCCGGCATGGCCAAACGCTAGATTCCATATCTTGAACACGGTAGCGTCCTTATATTCCGGCTGCCCCGCCGGTGCCTCCGGGTCGAAATCCGGCGTCGGCAGGTACTTGACGATGTAGCGTGCGCCTTGCGGGTACTTCAACGACAGCACATTCTCCCATGTCGCACCGCCGTCGCGCGAACGAGACAGTTTAGGCCCCCAATGGCCATGATCCAGGGAAGCCCACAGCGTACCGTCGCGCGGATCGCGAGCTGCATAACATACGGGAATACCCGCATGCGCAATGGGTCGAGGACGCCAAGTCGAATTCGAACGATCAAATATCACCGTACCCTTGCGGGTACCTAAAAGAATTATGTCGGACATTGGTTTAACCTCGTGCTTACGCGGATAGATGGATCAACAGCGGCACATAACCTAAAGGCATGGCCCGCGTCACTGAAGGAAGCTAGCGAAGCCGCCGAACCCGATTTAAAAGCAAAACCTGTAAAACCGCCATCGGGCGGCGCGTCCCTTTGACCGCTATGCCGGCTCGATTGTACAACCAACCTCAGCCACCGGCAATGCTTTGCCTGGCTGAAAAAGCCCGTCCGGGAAGCTCCGCAAAGGCTTGCGCTACGCCGGTGAAAGCCGATACCGGACGGATGGCCTGTTGCAAACAACACCAAAACCGGTCAAAAGAGCACAACGCAAGTAGCTAAGAACGAACGGGGCTACAACGTCCGAAAGGAATGCCGCAAGCGCTTTGATTTTGCTGCAGGTTAACGTAAAGCTAACCGGCTGCGGCCGGGTTAGCTGAAAAAATAAAATCGCATTATAACCGCGCTCCGGTTGAGCGCCATGTTAGGCATTTATTTTACTGCGACGCCTATTTATTCCTATATAGAAAAACCAGTCAGCCATCCCACAACGAAGCTAGAACCGCAAATACCGGCAAGTAAAACCACAATCGCCCAAGTATATGCAAACTTGAATGTTTGTGGTAACGATGAGCGTCGAAATTTCCATAAGGCCAGAATAGATACAAGTGAACCGCCTAAAGGTAGGAAAGCCCATATACTCGAAGGTCTTAACCATATCACAAGAAACAATAGAGACACAAAGACGAAAGGAACTGGTCGTAGTGGGCGACGCACTTGGATTAAATTGTCCTTCGAGGCCTGATCTAACTTCCTTTCAGCACACCATAAGATAAAAGATGAGAGGATGTAGCATATGACCAACCACGAAAAAGCTAACACGAACGATGTTTGCATTCTATTGCCTAACGTAGAGCTAAGGGGCGTGCCGCTCACGGACGCTAAACGAAGCCCCAAAGCTTGATAAATTACAAAACTTTAAAACCGCCATGAGGCGGCACGTCCCTTTGAGCGCCATGTTAGGCCAAGAAGCACGATGAAAGCCAAACTACCTTGGACAAAAAGCCTAAACAACGCACTGGACGCTAAACCAACACAGGACTCGCGGCTTGCGTCGTGCGCGGCGCACCTAAGCCAAACCAAAACAGTAGCACTGCCCCGCGCATGACGCAAACGCATGGCTGACAATAGCAGAACCGCTCACAAACGAAACCTTACCGTAACCACTGAGGCTGATGAAGGCAAGCCAAAGCCAACACATTCATTCCATAATGCCTAACGTGGAGGTAAGGGGCACGCCGCATGCATGAGCTTTAGCGAAGCCACCGAACCGTAATTTAAAACCAAACCTTCAAAACCGCCAACGGGCGGCGCGTCCCTTTTGACCGCCATGTTAGGCCAAAAGCAATTGAATTTATCAAACATTTGGAACACTGCCCGTTGGATTGTGCGCCTAAGGCCAAGCTAGAAAAGCAGTTTGATTCCACTTTACCTAAATAAAGCCAAAAATATTGTTTATATGTACAAGAACACCAATTGCAACCATTATTTTGGATGCAACTATCCATATTTCATTGCCTTCAAACTTGTCAGCGGCTCGCCAAATACCAAGCCATACAATTCCCATGTAAACCGTTGCAATTGCAAAAAGGATTAAAAACATAGAGGCAGAAGCTTGGCCAATGGTACTAAACAAAAACCGAATTACAAATGATCCGAGTACTCCAAAGCCCCAGTAGGTTGTGGATAGACCAAAATCTCCGTCTTTTAACTTGGCAAAGAAATTTTTATTTTCGGTAGAGTCTAGGTTTTCTTCTATTTGGTCCATAAGTACCTCTTTGTCTAACGTAGAGCTAACCGGGCGCGGCCCGGAAAGCTAAAAAACAAAACCGCATTATAACCGCGCTCCGGTTGAGCGCCATGTTAGCACGGCAAGTGCCAAGTATAGGATGGCCGTTAACATACGGCCAGACGGTTGCACCCAAAAACCCACTTCCGAATCCGGCACAAACAGCGGAGGACCAATCCAGGCAACAGGAACGTAATACAACTGATGCAAAAAAAACCATAGCAATCCTTTGGCACGATCTAAGTTAACTAGCCATTGCATAACGAAGGGATAAGCGATCAGGATTGCGATAGCAATGCTCTTCCATGTTGATATGTGACCCACAACTTATCCCCGTAGACGTGCTAATCGGGATAGGAAGAAGCCTTGCGGCTCCTCCCTCCCACACCACCGGGCATACGGATCACGTACACGGCGGTTCGATGATTCATACCTGCCGCTCCGCTAAGACGGGCAGCCCCATTTGTGCAAATGCCTTCGCCGGCAACGCCAGCGATAACGCCGGGGTTTTCGATAAACGCCACGGGCCATGCGCACTTTTACTGGTATTCCAAGATTCTCGCACGGATACCCCTCGTTTGCGCAATTCCCGATAGCCCGATTTTCCCCATTGCTTCCAGATATAACAGCGTAACTTGCGTCGTATCCATTTGTCGATATCTCGCAGAGGGCTCATCACTTCGGCAATGCCAAAGTAAGCTTTGACCGTCATGGATGATGGAAATGCAGGTTTTGCAGGAGCAAAAACCTGCCCAACCAAGCAGGGCTTTTCTTAATTCTGCGATAATCTGTTCCAAACGGCGGCC
>NZ_SCTW01000075.1 GCF_004322395.1 Methylobacter sp. | reverse complement strand
CCGGCAACTTTTTTTGTCATCGGAAAAAACATTCAGGGTAATGAAAACATTTTGAAACAAATCGATGCAGACGGACACAGTATTGGCAACCACAGTTACACGCATTCTTTTTATATAGATTTTAAAAGCCTACAGGGCTTTAAGAATGAACTAAATCAGACCGCAGAAAGTGTATTCAACATCATAGGCAAACGCATGAAACTGTTCCGGCCGCCCTATGGAGTCACTACACCCAATCTTGTAAAAGCCTCAAACCTATTGGACTACAACATCATCGGCTGGACCATCCGCTCGTTCGACACAACGGATGACAGCGTGCAAACCATAAGCCGGCGCGTACAAACACAAATAAAACCGGGGACAATTATTCTGTTTCATGATACTTCGGATAAAACTGTCCAAGTATTAAAACAAACACTTAATTTTGCGAAAGAAAATGGCTATAAAATTGTCAGTGTAGAGCGGCTTTTGAAGATTGAAGCTTATGAATAGCTGAACGGCTACAGAGTGACTCGGTTTTCTCTATCCATCTGATACAGGATAGTTGAATTAAGCATATCTTTTGTGCCAAGGTATGGTTTGTCCGTTTACGCTCTTGCTCGTACATTGCTCTACCGTCCATCGATGCAATCGTAACTCGACCTGTGTACTAATTCAATAATACACCCTAAACGCTCGCTGTATCTGCTCAAACTCATACAGATAGGGCTTTGCCACTTCGTAATTAGCCGCCACGACCAGCAAGTCATGGGAAAAAACCGAAGTGTTGTACCAGTTGAAACTGCCTTCAATGACAATGTAATCGTCGATAATGCAATATTTGGAATGGATCGGAGAATACGGCACCGGATGGTCGTCTTGCCCGTAAACCAAGCCGACCGGAATACCGGCATGCTTTAACCTGTCTACTGTCGGCAGCAACGGGCGATTCAGTTCATCATGCATCGAGCGCTCTATGCCGACGCGTCCCTGTCTGGCTAAGTGCCCGTTCAGCAAAATATGTACGTGGACGCCCCGGTTCTTGGCATTGATCAGCGCATTGACCACGCTGTCGTGATGATCTCCAAGCAAATCGCCGATCAGGAACAACGACACTTTAATCGAATGTCTGGCGCGGTGTATTTCTCCCAATATGGCATGATGCGGACGGTAGGGCTTGCCGTTCAGCATAACGTGACGGCCGAAAGTGTACAGCAGGTTGAAATGGCTTAACGGATCGATGCCGTATTTCTGGATGACTCCGCCGCGCTGGCTTTGGAAGATATTGTCCAGCAGGCGGCAGATGCCTTTGGAATGAAAAGTCATCCCCGATTCCCAATTGGCCCACCAGCGGTCGAAGGTGATATTAAAGGAACCCAATATGCTGTCCTCATCGTTAAAAATAATGAATTTGGTGTGCATGTCCGGTTCCACTTCAATCAAATGATGCTTGGGACTGCAAAACACTCCGATCAATTCAATCCTCGAACGCTTTAACCGTGCAT
This sequence comes from Methylobacter sp., assembly GCF_004322395.1. Classification (GTDB taxonomy): domain Bacteria; phylum Pseudomonadota; class Gammaproteobacteria; order Methylococcales; family Methylomonadaceae; genus Methylobacter_A. Next base: position 13,325 of record NZ_SCTW01000075.1, on the reverse strand, counting down.
AGTTTTGGCTATTGGTCAGTGTCATTTTCCGCCAGTCCACGATGCACTGAACCAAAACTCCTTGATCGCTGGCGCTTATTAAATGGGTAATAAAGTCATGGTCGTCAATGCAGTCCACACTGACCTTTATCGTGCATAAACGTCCCGGATTCTCATGCTTGCAGCGGATAACCTTGTCGATAAGGTCATGAATATAGCGTTTGGGATGATAGGGGTGATGCTGCTGCCCTTTGGTAAATTTAGGCACCAGTTGCAGTGCTTCGAAATGATGGTTATACCAATCGACATCGCTCTGTAATTCACCGGCATTTAGCTCATAAGTCCGATAGCTACTCGCCGTTACCCAGTCTCCGGTGATCTTACGGTGCTGCAACTGGTCTCCCTGAAGCTGCGGCCAGTCCATAAAAATATATTCGTTCCGGGAAGCAATGGAGTGCTCATCCAGATGCACGATGAAAGCGAACTTAACGCAGTTGATCTGGCCGAAGTTGCTGGAAAACGGGTGTATATAAAAGTCCCGCGTACAGCGTTTGTGGCGATCCCAGTGAATATCGTAAGCATCGGTATCGACTATGTAAGTTTCGCATATCGCATCGCGATAGACTTTTAAGATAACCTTTACATTAGCCTGAACGCCGTAAAATACGTCGAAATCTATTTTTCCCCAGCGGATATAAAATTTGTCGTTGAAATCGTTTACTCTTTGAAAAGAACCGCCCAGATTTGCATGAGTCGGCGAGGCATAGTGTTCAGCTATCTGCATATAAGTTTATCTCCATGATAAAGGCCGTGGGCGTGTTCAACATTAGTTTGTCAGGTTACGCTACCAGCAGTAGGCACTTTAGGCGCAGCTTCTGCTCCTGCTCACGCTAAGTACCTACATCCATGTAGGCAACGCAGGGAGCAGTTGCCGAGGCGACCCAATCTACGGCTCAAAAGTCATAAAATAACCGCAATGATCGGAAACCCTTCCATAATCCTGCTCTGTAAACAAAACTCTGGCTGACGTAACCTTAAGCTCGCTGGTTTTATTCAGAAAAATATAATCGATACGATAATCATCGCTCAGATAATTTTGCCAATAAGGGTCGCTAGCTCTAAAGATTTTTTCAAACACGCCCTGCGAGTTGGCAGATAAATACTGGTCGTCATATTGGTGGGAATCGACCACCAGATGATAACCGGTTGAACCGGCGGTAATATTAAAATCGCCGCATAACAACGTGGCGCTAACCTGCGCCGACTGTTTAGCCTCGGCCCATTCGCACAAAGATTTAAATTGCTCGGCAAAACCGTTTTCCCACCAACTTAAATGCGCCGAAAAAACATTAACCCGTCCGATATAAGGCACCTTGATTTGCGCCATGACGACTTTTCGGGAATGAATGCTGTAAATATCATGACTGCTCGACACATACTTGGCGTCCGGTTTAATGAGCGGAAATTTGCTTAATATCGCAACGCCTTCACGGTATTTGTCAAAGCCCAGATGCGACCAGTCAGTGTAAATATGATAGAGCGTAGCCAAGCGATCGTTAATGATTTTGGCGGAATTGGACTCCCAGTCCCCTGCCCCATCGTTCCAAAGCTCGGCCACCTCCTGAAGACAAACAACGTCGACATTCAACTCATCAATCGCTTTGGCTATTTGAGAGAACTTATAGTCCTGATTATCTTCCTGATAGCAATGCAGGTTAAGAATCAAAATCTTGAGCGGCTCGCGGCTGAGCGAATAGTTTTTGCCGTAGTTATTGTCCCAGAAAATCTGCCCGTCGCGTTCGACTGAAATGCTGTATTGCAAACGAAACGCTTGGCCGACTCTAAGCCAGCCTTTCCAGATTGCAGCCCCATACTGATTGGGGTTTCTGGCATTACTGAGAGCAATTTTGTCCCAGTAGTTTCTTTTAAAATAACACTGGGTTTTATGGGTATGACGCCAGTTATCCGTAGACCAGTGTACGGTGATCTTATCGGCATCGGTGAACTTGTCTACCGCTACGGTGACCGGAACGTTTTTTTTACCTTCGTCCAACTTGTTCGCAAAACCGATGTTTAAAACCGGTGCTGAGCAAGCGATCATAATGCCTGAGTCGGCCTGACTGGAATAATTCCTGCCCTGATTGTTATCCCAGTATTCGGCGCCAGAAGCCTGATAACGCAATCCGAACTGGATATTGCCGGGCAGCGATTTGGCCGGGCTGAGCTGGAAATTTGCCTGAGCCTGCCAATACTCCTGAGCGTATTCCAGCTTACTATGATAGCTTGCCGGCAAGGTTTGCCATACGCCATCTTCGCCTGCCCAAACCACATCGATCCGCTTGTCGTGGCTTATGTTTTCGACCCGCATAAAAAAGTTCAACGTTTGCTGGACGCCGGACTTTTTTCGGGTAATTACATTTTCAACATACAGCAGTTGGAGTTTGTCCATCCTTTGTCTCCCTGATTACTGGCCTGGGATACAGGCCGGAAGGAAAGTAGATTAATTCACCACAAAGTTTTTATCTTGGCTTTTCGTAACCGCTTAAACGCTCAGACCCTCCAGGTTTTTAAAACCTGGAAGGTCTAAAGTAGCAGTGCGGATTAATTAGCGAGCGTTGTGTTAATGCCCTTTCCGGGATGAAGGATTGTAATCCCGAAAATCAATGTCCGGAAAAATATTATCCATGATCTCCAGCGCAGATAAATATCGCTCGTTGATCCTGTTCTTACGAAAACTGTCGTGTAGATAATTAAATCTGGCCAGATGATCGGTAATGCGTTTATTCGCATAATCGACGGTTGTCCCTGACTTCATAATAAACGGCCAATCGGAAGCTTGGGCCAACAAAATAGATCTGGCGGCCTGATTCAAAGTCCTTGTCTGTAACGGGGTCAGCGTTAGTCTCTGAACATCGCTCGCCAGTTTTTCCATCTCCCGTTCGGCCTTGTGCAACAACGGATAAATCCAGTCATTCGTTTCATTGATCCAGTAGCCGGAATAGCCTTGATCGCCCCAAGTCGATGTGGCTGGCGTAGCTATTTGAGCGGACGGCCGCCGCTTTAAATACTCGCCGCAACTGATGAGTTGAACGCCGCCGGTGCTCTCGCCAGCCAATCTCAGCACGCATTCCAGCCAATATGTCCCTTCAAACCACCAATGACCGAACAGTTCGGCATCGTAAGGCGCAACAATAATCGGCGGTCTATCCATGGTAGCGCCAAGCCGGCCGATTTGATGCTGACGCTTATCGATAAAATCCAAGGCATGTTGATACGCCTTTGCTTTGGCCTGTCTTGGATTATAAATTTCCTTGGGCCGGTTATCGCCGGTCACTCGATGGTGCTTGATGCCGGTATTGGTTCGGGTTTTGCCGTCGAGAATATAAGGCGCGATATAATCCAAGTCCAGCTCAAAGCCGATGTCGCTATAGTATTCGCGATAATCGGAATCTCCCGGATAGCCTTCCTTTGCACTCCAAACCTGCTGCGATGATTCGGGATCCCGCGCAAATGCCGCAACGCCATTGCCGCAATCGAGCGGCGCATAAACGCCATTACGGGGCTGTTGACTTGCATTCATTACGCCGTGCGTATCGACGAAAAAATATTCAATACCGGCATCGGCCAATGTAATCTCAAGGCCCGGATAATAGCCGCATTCAGGCAGCCAAAAGCCGGCCGGATTACAACCAAAGTTGGACTTAAACGTTGCCACGCCGATATTGATCTGGTTACGGACTGCGGTTTCGCTGACATTGAGCAACGGCAAAAAACCGTGGGTCGCGGCAGTCGTTATCAACTCAAGCTTGCCTGTGGCCTGATGTTTTTTAAACGCCGCCAATAAATCGCCTTGGTAACGCTCTTGATAGATATTTAACGCATCCAGGAAAAAACGGCGATACAGCCGCGCTAATTTTTGATATTCCGGCTGCCTGCGGGTTCTGGTAATTTCCTTTTCGGCTAATTCCAGCCGGCTATGCAGATATTTCAGGTAGCGTTCTTGCAGCAAGTCGTCTCGCAACATGAACATCAGCGTCGGCGACAATGACAGCGTTAGCCGGTAGTCCACCTTATCGTCGTGCAACCGATCGAGCACGCCGATCAGCGGCAGGTAACATTCGGTGATGGCTTCGAACAGCCAGTTCTCCTCAAAAAAACTGTTATGTTCAGGATGCCGCACATAGGGAAGGTGTGCATGGAGAATAAGACTCAGGAATCCTTGTCCAGCACGCGGTAAGCTTTTTGTCATCACGCTCGTTTGCTGATTCCTCGGCCTGACGCGCTATTGCCAGAGCAATAAGTCGCGTCATAATGCCACGCCGTTTGTCCATGCGGAGCATGAACGATGTTTGAATGCACGAATTCGATAAAGCTGTCATCGGCGCAACATTTGCCAATTGCCGCTGAATAAGCCGTGTCCTCAACCGCTGTGGGTAAGGCTACTTGTTGATGTGCGATGGAGCTATCAATGGCGACGTCGAACCATACTGCCGCTTCGGCATCTGCTTTCTGTTCGTCGGGTTGCGAATAAACTCTTAAGGTAAGTTGTTCTTTGTTATCGTTATCGGATGCGGATGCGGATTTTTGAGTATTTCCTTCAAGATGCCAATAGGCATAAAGGTGTCCGGGATCGACCGGCAAAAGCACCAGTTCGGGAGCGTTGTAAGAGGATGGTTTCGGCGCAAAATCCCGACCGATTTCTTCGCTAATATCCAGTAACTCTTTTGGCGAGAGCCTGACTTTTTCGACAAGCTCCGGCATCCGGCTTGAAAAACATGGCGTAAAATTCCGGGTAATTTCCTGGCTTATTTCAAGCATTTCTTTCGCCGATAGATTGATTTTGGAATTGTGTCCTGAATACAAAAGCGTCATCACCAGCCTTAAAGGTTACGGTCACCTTATCTGAATATATCTTTGACTATCATTAAAGATGGCCTAGAAAAACAAGTTGATTCAAGTATACGGAGTAAACTCCGCATGGTCTAGTTGCGGTTTTAATTAGCTTGGAACAGGCCGGTGTTTTCTACAATTACCGCGAATGTAACAACTCGCAATAAATAACGACAATCCGGCTACTTAGCGGATAAAAATTTTGTGTGGCGGCTGTTGATCTTACAAGAGCACAATACCCTCCGGCGACTACAGCAACGCATCCCAAAGCCACCCTGCCGGCATAGCGCTGACTCGACATAACCCATTGAAACCATGGATATTTACATAAGTATTGGTACGAACATACTTCAACCGGCTTTATCATTATATTGCTCCTTAATTATATTCTGCTAAAACTACAACACGAGTGGAGCGCAAAAGATTCCGATTAAAAAATAATCAAGATATTAAATAATGTTACGCACGGATGTTTTTTGTCCCGTATGCCGCGCCGAGCACCGGAGCTTTCGGCGGGAATAGCCCGAAAGGGGCGCTGCATGGATGCAGCGCGTTGCCAGAGGGCCAAGGATGGCCCTTCTGGCAACCCCCGTCGAAAGCGAGGAGCGCAGGATCAAAGCGGCAACCGGGTCGCCTTTTCTTTGGTTACTTTCTTTTGGCGACGCAAAAGAAAGTAACTCGCTTTCGGGTGCGAGAACCCGATTTAAATAACGTCGCGGTAGCGACACCTTAAATAATAAAAATGTTATAGCTTCCCATATCGTTAAATCGACGGTCCGAATACGAAAATTTCAAGCCTCTGCTTAAGACGACATCAACACCACCGTGTCTTCTGGCTTAAAAGCAGAGGACTCTCCAATCGAGTAACCGGAAAATGAGGAAATATTATGCAAACGCAAAAAGTAGAACTTCAATTTATCACCGGCCTGAAGAGAACTATTTTCCGCAACGCCCGCTTACGCGGCAGTTGGGACGGTAATGGCCGATACTCGGAAAACTGGACAGAAGTGCCGATGCAGGAAAAAATAGGAGAAGACGGATGCCCGATCTTTATAGCCCCGGTCACACTTGACCTTGTCGATCAGGATAAAATCTTCAAATGGGGAGTGGTTCTCGATGGGCCGCAGGGCACCAATTTCTGGGGCATTCCGACTGAAGTGCATGATGCTGACTCCGTGGAACGCCATCGCCAGTTCCGGCTCAGTAACAATGGAATAGCATCACAAATCGAACGCTATTATTTCACTTACGGTCGCCGATTGGGAGCCAACAAACATTTCTCCTCACCAAACGCTACACCGAGTCTGCGTTTTGCCGTCTGGGCGCCCAATGCACAAAATGTGGAAGCGGTCTTCGGCAACCCGGCCAACGGTTACATTGCCGATGACGGCACCGGAATCGATCCGGTGCAGCCCGTGGTCGCACTGTCCCGCTTATCCGACGGCATTTGGGAAGGCGGGCCTCGCGGTGACTATGAAACATTTAAAAGCCTTCCTTACATGTATCGCATCCGGAATGCCCAAGGGGATATTGTTTATCGCACCGATATTTTTTCCCGAAGCCAAATCGGTAAAGGCGACGTCGATCCCGCTGATAGCCCTTGGGGCGAGACAATCGACACATTGGACGGCACCGTCGGTTGCAGTGTAGTCATCGACCCCGATGTAGTGCGCCGGGGATTCGAGTCTGCGCCTGATGGGATTCAACCGGACCTGATTAGCGCGGAAAAATTCTGGTCTACTGAATTCACGTCCGGATTGCCGATACCCACCCGCTTGGAAGACTTGGTTATTTATGAATTACATATCGGCTCATTGGGATTTGGTAAAAACCGCATCGGCAATTTGAGTGATGCCCTGTCATTTCTTGATCATTTGGTCGACCTTGGCGTTAACACCATCGAGCTGTTGCCGTTAGCAGAGTTTAAAGGCAATGCCGCTTGGGGCTATGGCGACACGCACCACACTTGTATTGAATCCAGTACCGGAGGGCGCGACAAATACCGCCATTTCGTCAGGGAATGCCACCGGCGGGGCATCGCCGTCATTCAGGACGTGGTCTACAACCACTACGACCCTAAGGCAGGCCGTGCCGAATGGCAATACGACTCGACCGCTCATGAACAGAATATTTATTACTGGTATGAGGGGCGGCCTTCTGACTACTCCTTCCTGGAAGGGGGCTATCTCGACAACGGCTCTACCGGTTACACACCGCGCTTTTGGGACGAAGTCGTACGCCAACAATTCATCAGCAGCGCCGCCTTCCTGATTGAGGAAATGCATGTCGACGGATTACGCGTGGACTTAACCCAAGCTATCCACCGCGACAACGCGCTCCACGCAGACGGGCGTTCGATCGGCAACGCCAATATCTTCGGGCAGAAATTGCTGCGGGAATGGAGCCGCACGCTACACATGATCAAGCCTACAGTAATGCTGATTGCTGAGGATCACACCGAATGGGATGCCGTGACAAAACCGCCTGCGCAAGGCGGGCTGGGATTCAATGCCAAATGGGAAACAGCGTTCTACCACAACTTGATCGGCGATTCCGATATGGCCGGAAATAAAGCGCGTCTGTTGAAACTAGCCGGATACGGCGATAGCGAGTTGCTCAAAATGGACTGGTTTTCCGAAGCTCTCTACAACAGCCGTAACAATCAAGTCGTTTTCCATGAATCTCACGATGAGGCCGGCAATGCCGGCGGCACAGCTCGAACCATGGTGACAGCCGTCAACGGCGCCACTATTTCTGATGGCACGCGCCCTTGGGCAGAAGCGCGCTCTCGCCTATGCTTCGGCTTTTCGCTGCTTTCCGCAGGCATCCCAATGTTCTTTATGGGTGAAGAAATCGGAGCGCAAAAACGCTACACGTTCGATAATTTTAAGGAAAACCGCGAAGACATATTGGGCGAACGGAATGGAAACGGCAAAGCGCTATTTCGCTTTTATCAGGATCTTATCACCCTCAGTCGTCGGCTACGCTCGATTCGCAGCCACAATATCGACATTCTTCATGTCTCTAATTCCAACCGCATCCTTGCTTTCAAGCGTTGGAGCGGAGATGAGGAGGTTATTATCGCAGCAAGCCTTAACAATACGGCTTTTACCAACGGTTACGTCATCGAAAAAGATTTGCCGGCTATCCCTAACGCCCGTTGGAAGGAAATTTTCAATAGCGATGCCCCAATCTACGGCGGTCGAAACATAGGTAATTATGGCGCAAGCCTCTGGTCGGACCAAGGCAAACTCAACGTGCAGATCCCTGCCAACGGTTTTGTCGTATTTGTTAAACAATAAACTTAGAAAAATCAGTTAGCCACGGATTTACACAGATAAACGCCGGTAATACATTGAGTTATGCAAGCATAACGGTTCACCCAACAAGTGTGCCGCAAAGAACTCGTATAAGCCATTGTCCACCTGTGTAAATCCGTGTCTATTCGTGGCTCAAATGCTCTTTTCAGGATAAAGGCTAAAAATCAAATCAGTGCCAATAGTGAACCGGAAACGACTTCATTCCGCCAATGGCTATTTTGGTCATCCGTGTGGACTAAGAAATGCAGCTGAAATCTGCTTGACTTTGTGTTCGGGTAAGCTCTGACTCATCAGTTTAATACTATAATCTCATAGCAAATATAACAATGTTGACCGTCTATTAAAAATTCATTAAGCGAAATTTTTAATTTAAAGGTTGAAAAAACAGTTCAAATTTATTAATTTTCCTTGATGGGTAAATCAATTAGTTTTATAGGTAATTTCCAATGTTTAAATCTGCTCGGACTTTTTGCCAACGTAATGCTGAAACAGGCTTAATGGAATGGTTTTTCCATGCACGCGAAGGTATTTACGGTCCTTTTTTTGACAAAGAAAAAGCGGTGAAAGCGCTTGAAAAGTTTATTAAACAAAATATTGAAACTTTCGACGATGGTGGACGAAGTTCAAACAGTCAAGCTAAACTGAGCCTTGAACAGCCTGTTATTTCTGTAACCACAATAAAGTTTGATAACCTTAAGAGCAAACGAGGAAAAGATAGCTAACTTTTTTAAAGTTAAGAGCCAATGTTATTAAAGAGTGTTGTTAAATGATTGCCGGAAATGGGAGAGCGTAAAAATATCCGTGTAAACTGCCGTTAAAAAATCTCAGCATCTCATGTTCGACCTCTCACTGGCGGATCAAACGCCAAGCCAGTTTTGCGGTTTCAAAAATTCTTCATAAAGCACGGCTTCCGTACTGCCGGGCTCCGGTTGCCAGTTGTATTTCCAATGGGCTACAGGCGGCATGGACATTAAAATCGATTCGGTCCGTCCGCCGGATTGCAGACCAAACAATGTGCCGCGATCGTAAACCAGATTAAATTCAACATAACGTCCGCGACGGTAAAGCTGGAAATCGCGTTCCCTGTCGCCATAAGACGTATCTTTGCGTTTTTGTATGATAGGCAGATAAGCATCAATATAATGATTGCCTACGCTTTGCATAAAAGCAAAAGACTTCTCAAAACCCCATTCATTCAAATCGTCAAAAAACAGACCGCCTACACCGCGGGTTTCATTTCTGTGTTTAAGAAAGAAGTATTCGTCGCACCATTTTTTGTAAGCCGGATAGATATCGTCGCCGAAAGGCTGACAGGCGGCGCGGGCGGTTTGATGCCAATGCATCACATCTTCTTTAAACGGATAAAACGGCGTTAAATCAAAACCGCCGCCGAACCACCAGATGCTCGGCTCGCCCGGCTTTTCCGCGATTAAAAATCGCACATTGGCATGCGATGTCGGCACGTAAGGATTATTCGGATGAATGACCAAAGACACGCCCATCGCCTGAAATTGCCGGTCTGCAAGCTCCGGGCGTTTAGCCGTTGCAGAAGGGGGGAGCTTAAAACCGGATACATGCGAGAAGTTCACGCCGCCCTGCTCGATAACCCGGCCATTAGCCAATACCCGGGTTCTGCCGCCACCGCCTTCCTCTCTATTCCAAAGGTCTTCGACAAACCGGGTTTCAGGCTCTACAGATTCCAGCGCTACGCAGATTTGATCTTGCAAGGTAAGCAGGTAGTTTTTTACTTTAGTGATGTCGTCAATATTCATACGTAATGTCAGTGTTGTGTTTTAAATGCCGGTAATTAAAAAATCCAGAGCCGCAATAATATCGTCTCTGTAGCTTGATAAATCAGTCAGAGCGTTGCCAAGCTCTTTTCTGTATATGCCGGCAAGTTGTGGAGTTAACAATAAATAATGCTCGCCATTTATTGCCAAACTCGGTATCAGACCGGGCATTTCCATGGATTTGGTTTCAGAGGCAAGACACATCGGGATAACGACAGTAGTCGCCAAATTACTCAGCAAGTCGTTTTGAACATCCAGCAAAAAGGGAAATAATTTTTTGCTTTTCGGATTGTTGTTTTCGTATACATCAAACTGAGCCATTAAAAACTCCTTAGATCATCACCAAAAACCCCATGATTCTCAACGTGTTCATTATAGTTGGCTATGGAATTTTGATTGCTGGACAGCCAAGCTCTACTTTGCTGTTGCTTGACCATATCGATGAGTTTTTGCTCAAGCGCAGCAGAAAGATTAATGTCGAGTTCTTTTGCTTTTTTTAATAAATCGCTGTTTATGCTTAAATTGGTCGGCTTCTTAGCGGCGGATAAGTCGTAGAGTTGCTGCATGGGATAATCCTCTCTTACATTAATGATGCGCATATTCTGTGCGCATTTTAAGAATTTAACAAATAGAAAAAGCAAGCGGTAGCGTATACTTAATTCATCCAAGCTGTTATTTAATAAAGCTAGCAGCTACATCATGGAACAGCCCAATAATAGCTACCAACTTGCGCATTGAGCTTACCCTTAAACATAAAACCCAAGAGGCCGAAAAATGTTAAACACACACTCCATCAAAGCAACGAAATTTATTCTGGCAATGCTTGTAATATTATTCTTTGGAAGCTCCCAATCTGTTTCAGCCCAAGAAAATACAGGCCTAAGCAGAACCCCTCTCTTAGAAAAAAAGCTGGCGCTTCCGAGCCCTAATATTAACGCTAAAGTAATACGGGTCGCGTTTCCGCCCGCTTTTAAAACACCTTGGCATACCCATGAAGGGCCGGGGCCCCGTTATGTAGTCAAGGGTGCATTAAAAGTCGTCGAACACGGAAAAACCGCTACTTACTCCGCAGGTGAAGTTTTTTGGGAAACGGGCGAGCTGATGTCGGTAGAAAACGCAGGTGACGAGGCGGCAGAACTGATTATTTTTGAATTAGCGCCAGTCAAGTAAGTTAGCTGCCAAATATTATTATGTACGAAGCTCCTGAACAATTTACATTGCCGGAAGAAGTAAAAGAGTTTCATAAAGATTGTGATTCTTTAGGAATAGTTAATGATTCTGAGAACTGGTATATAACGCCTGAATGGAACTTAAGGTTTAAAGAGCACTTTGAGAAATTGTTAAAGCTTGCGGAATCTGGCGAACCTTGGTCACAGTATAACTTAGGCAATATATATCTCGGTGGTTACCTCTATAGTTCATTGGAAGAATATGAGAAAAACTATGAAAATGATGTAATTATAGGCAGCAAATGGCTTGAAAAGGCTGCTCAGCAAGGTTTTGTGGCAGCTGTAGATACTTTAGTTGTCGTAGGTATAGGTTCTGAATCTGATAGGCTCAGGGAAATTTCAAAGGAAATAGAAAAGGAATATCCTGAATATATAGAAAAATGGGAAAAGGATGAAAACATCCCAGTAATTATGCCTTCATTTTTCGAAGCGGTTTATAAGAGAGCATATGGAAATGAAAGCTGACAAGGCGCTAAAGCGGAACGGTCTCTATCTATCGCTTTCGCTCCTTAGCTTTACGTTATACCTCTCCTCTTGTTGAAACCTACATGGATGTAAATGACTGCTCAGCGGATTGGTAGACACTTACTTGTGAGTTGCCGATTATGGAAAATCTCTCCCCATCTTCTATCCCATCCGATTAAATTTAATGCGTATTTCTCTAGCTTACATTAGTATTATTTTACTTTGGGCGACAACGCCGCTGGCTATCAAATGGAGTGGCGAAGGGCCGGGGTTTCTGTTCGGAGCCACCAGCCGCATGGTAGTGGGTTTGATCTGTATATTATTGATGATGGGCCTGTCGAAACAACGCATGCTATGGCATCGCAAAGCACTGCAAACTTACTTGGCTGTAACTCTGCAAATATACGGATCGATGCTGACAGTTTACTGGGCAGCGCAATTTATTCCTTCCGGTTGGATTTCGGTGATATACGGCCTCCTGCCGTTAATGACCGCTTTATTGGCGGCTATCTGGTTAGGAGAACGGAGTCTGACTCCCGGCAAACTGCTCTCGTATGCTCTGGGCATTGGCGGTTTGTGGGTCATGTTTGGCTCGGCATTGCAATTGGGGCATGACGCAGTGCTGGGCATCACAGGCGTACTGGTATCCTCATTTTTTCAAGCGGCCAGTTCGGTTTGGGTCAAACGCATTGACGCAAACATTCCGGCTTTATCCCAAGTAACCGGCGGCCTGTTGCTGTCTGTGCCGGTTTATCTGATTACATGGGCAGTATTTGACGGATATTGGCCTGCTGAAATATCACCCATCAGTCTGGCATCTATTATCTATCTTGGCGCCATCGCCACGACATTTGGCTTTGTGCTTTATTATTACTTGCTGATCCATCATAGCGCTACCAAAGTTGCGCTGGTTACTTTGGTTTCGCCGGTTATGGCTCTGTTGTTGGGCCACGCCGTTAACCATGAACCGCTAACCATGAAAGTCGCAACAGGTACCTTACTGATACTCGGCGCATTGCTGGTGCATGAGTTTTTTGATCGATTAATCAGTTCAAAGCAAGCCACTCCTCACCGATAAACCGTCAACTCCTATTTTTGCAGTATGTGCTCTACCGTACCGACTGCGATTGGCTTTACAGCTAAAGTTTTTTCAAGTTTTAATGCGGTTCCTGTCTTGTTTTGAAATTTGGTTTTTGATCGAGATAGCTTACAGCATTTCCAAATTCAGTTAAGGAACATGCATAAATTAATTTAAGCAATTACCATGAAGGACATGAAGTGTTAAATCCTTCATGTCCTTCATGTTCTTCATGGTTTAAAAATAAATCTTGCTCAAGTTATTTCATGTACGTTCCTAATTACTAAAATAGTTGCCAAGAAGTGACGGGAGTGCAAGCTTCGCTTGCCAGCGCAGGCCAAGCCTGCACTCCAGCGGCAAGATTATTTTGATGACTTATTAACTAACTGATGTTATGCACAGATAGTTTTTGTCCTGTTTGTCGCACTGCCTGAGTGTAGAGCAAGGATGAGCTCAACTCGCGACGCAGCGCGCCTTTAACTGCATTCCCACGCAGCGCGTGGGAACGAGCGGAAGGTTAGTGACGATAGCACGGATTGAATCCCGTATGCCGCGCCGAGTACCGGAGCTTTCA
>NZ_SCTW01000074.1 GCF_004322395.1 Methylobacter sp. | reverse complement strand
GTCATGAACTGATACAAAAAGCCCTTTCAGCCTTATATTTGTTCCATCGCGATCAACATTACATCGTTGCCGAGAATAAAGTGCAGATCGTCGATGAATTTACCGGCCGCGCCATGCCTGACAGGACATGGGAACGGGGGCTGCATCAGATGATTGAGGTTAAGGAAAATTGCGAAATAAGCGGGCAACGGAAAACCTTGTCGCAAATTACCTATCAGCGATTTTTTGGACGCTATCTGCTCCTTTCAGGTATGACCGGGACTGCTAAAGAAGTCGAACCTGAGTTGAAGCGGGTTTACGATATTTCGGTGGCAAAGGTTCCGACGCATAAAACCAGCCGTCGAAAAAGATTGCCGGATCGTGTTTTTTTGACTTCGGAGGCGCGATGGCAGCATGTAGCCGTTCGTACATCCGAATTGGCGGCCATGGGAAGAGCCGTATTAGTGGGTACGCGTTCCGTAGAAGGCTCTGAATATTTGGGTCAGCTCCTTGCCGACATGGGGCTTGCGCATACCGTGCTGAATGCGCGCCAAGACGATATTGAAGCGGAAGCGGTCGCGCAGGCTGGGTTGCCTGGCAAGGTAACGGTAGCGACGAATATGGCGGGTCGAGGTACCGACATCAAACTATCTGATGAAGTGGCTGAAACAGGAGGGTTGCACGTTATATTGACCGAGTTTCATGAAAGCGCGCGAGTTGATAGACAGCTGTTTGGCCGTGCAGCGCGTCAAGGTGATCCTGGGACTGTCGAAGCCATTGTTAGTTTGGAAGATGAGTTATTTGTTAGGTATGCGCCTTTAATCACGCGGATAGCAGTAAGATCAATATCGCTGAATACCGGGTTTATGCAAGAAAATTTTTTCCGCTTGCTGGTTCTTTATGTACAGACTAAAGCTGAGCATTATGCTCGTAAAATCAGGCTTGACACGATACGAAGAGATAAAAAATGGCTTCAAGCATTAGGCTTTATTGGTTTGGATAAGAAATAAACGATAAGTTCTTTGCTATATATCGCCATGCTTCATAACGTGAAGCTATTTTAATAGCATAGCCATAAAAAAGAGTTAGCGTAAAACCAATCGAACTGATTGAAACTGAACAATATTAGTAACAGATAATCGTTAAAAGGGCGAGCGTCATCGTACCGGACCATCCGATGTTATCGGATGGTCAGACTGTGTCCATAGCGGAAAAGCCAGGCATGCTTGCTGCCTAGTCCGCCAACAGTGTCAAAATTAAAAGATTGTAAAATTGAGTTATTAAAAGCGTTGAAAACTCGTAAGTTTTTCAATAAGAGAGCATCCAATATGACGGTAATTGTTGCTATATTGTTGTTTATAATAATGGTTATTATATTTTTAGCTGGAAAAACGGACGCTAAAAGTGGAAAATGCTGAAAAATTTTTACAAATTTAAAGGTACCTATGCCAATTAGATGGGATCCAAGATTTAGTGTGGACAATGCCATTATTGATATGGAGCATAAGTTATTATTAACGCTGCTTAATGCGTTAGAAGTAGTATTGCGTAATCCGCACGAAAAAGATTCTTTAAGATTTTTTGTCGATCAGCTCTATGAGTCTGCTAGAGAGCATTTTCATCACGAAGAAAAACTGCAACTTAAGTATATGTTCCCTTATTATGAGGAAAACAAAGAAGGACATGAGGCACTTATAGTTGAATTAGATATGATTAGAAATGAAATCTATAACTTTATCGACAAGCCAGATAGTTCACAGGATGAAGCGGACAGAATGAGTAGAGAAATTAACCATGTATTGCGGGATTGGCTCGTCGACCACATTTTAAAATCAGACATAAAAATGAAAGGGTTTATGAATGATGCCAGATAAGTATATCGCATGAAATTCGTCGTTTTAACGAAAAACATTACCAATTAATATTTCAGCTTAAATAAAAACATAATAATGTTTATGCATACCCTCTATGCCCCTCTATGCGAAATTTGATAATTTCGGCCCTTGTGTTCTTGAGCGCAGCAAGATATCTCCCGTTATCTTGGCAGAGCAGGGATTACTTTAGGCAAGACACGAAACGCTTTTGTGTCATGGAGTTCGGGTGAGACGTGGACTGGGCACAAGAAAAAATTAAGGGGCACAACAGGCAGTACAAACCTCAGATGATCTGTCGCAATTATTTAAGATGGTCGGTCAGGCACAACCTGTAATCGCTAAAATAAAGAAGCCGAGTTTAGATTAAACGCTATTCACAGCAGCAATTAAGGTTATTGTCTCCAAAAAAATATCAACGACAAGACGTAAAATTCTACGGTCCATGAGTAGTGAAAGACTTTTTGGACTATGCAAACAGAAATCCCATTATTTAAAGTCGAAGGGGATTTTAAGGCAGCCGTAGAAAAACATGCGCCGTAAGCGCAAGTAAGCTAGCCGGTAGGGAAGCCGCTTATTTTTGACCTAAATGACGAGGTGAAGGATGTTCGATAAAACTATAGCCATCGTTCTTGCCGGTGGCGTGGGTTCGCGGCTTCATCCATTGACAGCCGAGAGAGCCAAACCGGCTGTGCCGTTCGGGGGTAATTACCGGATCATCGATTTTACTCTATCAAACTGCCTGCACTCTGGTTTGAGACGTGTACTGGTACTGACTCAGTACAAGTCGGACTCACTTCAAAAGCATCTGCGCGATGGTTGGTCTATCTTCAACTCGGAAATCTCCGAATACATCACGCACGTACCGCCACAGATGCGAACAGGAGAATCCTGGTACACTGGGACAGCCGATGCCATCCGCCAGAACCTCTATCTGCTTGAACGCAGCAATGCCAACCATGTAGTCATTCTGTCAGGAGACCATATTTACCGGATGGATTATGCCGCAATGCTTCAGTTTCACCTCGACCAGGCAGCGGAATTAACGATTGCTTGTATGCCGGTGCCACTGGCTAGTGCCAGCTCTTTTGGTGTTATGTCCGTGGATGATGTTCATCAAATTCGTGCGTTTGACGAGAAGCCGGAACATCCCAAGCATTTGCCAAACGATCCAGACCGTGCGTTGGCATCAATGGGTATCTATATTTTCAATATGGAGTTGCTCAGCAGCGAATTGCAATCTGACTACGCCCTTACCGCATCAAACTATGATTTCGGCAAAGACATCATTCCGCGTCTCATCGGAACACATTGCGTATATGCTTACCGGTTCGGCGAAGAAACTGGACGTGTCATGCAGGATAAGTACTGGCGCGATGTCGGCACGATTGATTCATATTATTTGGCAAACATGGATTTGCTTGAGCCGGTTCCGTCTATGAATTTGTATCAGCCCGATTGGGTTATTCGTACCTACCATAGCCAAAATCCGCCAGCCCGAATGGCGCCCGGATCTCTCGGACAGGAAGGGCATGTTATCAATTCTATGCTGAGCACCGGCACTGTTGT
>NZ_SCTW01000073.1 GCF_004322395.1 Methylobacter sp. | reverse complement strand
GTGTGCAGATGTTACCCGGTAAATCGCCAAGATATTTGGTTAAATTGATACCTTCGGCAATCGCTTTGCCTTGCAATAATCCGGAATGTGCCAAAGTGCGTTCAGCTTCCGTGGCGGTAATGGAGATTTTTTGAATCTTGCTTTCTGTTTCTTTGTCGGATTTTGTTTGGGTAAATTGATACACAGCATCGTTAAAAACTTCAATAATTTGCTGAGATTTCCATTGCCAGTCGCGGTCTGCAACATCGCATTCCGCCAAGCAACAGACAACCGATTTTATTTGAGGTTTTTTCAGGCTGTTAATGGCTGCAATCAAAGCTTTTTTATAGTTCTTGCCGGATAAAGGCTTATTTTCTCCCAATCCGACCAGCAAAATGCGCTCAATCTTGCCACTTGGAATCGCGTTTATTAATACGATTTCGCCATTTTTTCCGCTCAGGTCGCCGCGGCTGACGATTTTGCTAATGAGCCCTTGTGTGAGGTTATTAAGAGCAATGGCTGACGGACTGAATTGTTGGTCTTGATAAACACCGACAATAATGCAATCACATTGCAGTTCTTCTAGGGATGCGGTTTCTATTGAATAATCCATAAGTTAACTCGTTTATTTGTGGAGTAGAGCGTCATCTTGAACCGAGCGTAAATTTAAGTTGCCCTGAATCTGTCAAAGGGAGCGGCTCAAGATGGGGCGTTTAGCTGTGATTATACAACACAAATATTGCTTTTGATTGGGGAGACTCGGTTGATAATCACTAAAATTAGAATTGTCGCAATAAGGCACTTCCAATAACCTGTTTCTTATAAAATGGTTCATAATTTACCAACTCAAGGTAAAATTTAAACTTTGTGCTTTATACAACATACACTCGTTTTTGATTGGGAGACACGTTTGGAAACAAACTGGGCTAAAGGCTATAAAACCGGAAAGCGTAAGATAATTAATGTCTTGGATAAAATGATCGCCTTGGATTTGTTAAGGACGCTGTTGGCAGTTTGGTCGGTAATCGTAGTCATTATCGTCAGCCGGCAGTTTATCAGGATTCTTGATAAGGCTATCGAAGGGCAAGTATCTAACCAAACTTTGATGACTGTCCTGGGATTGAAAACGATTATCGCCAGTGCGACCTTTTTGCCCGCAGCCTTGTTTATGGCAGTACTGATGGTCTTGGGCAGAATGTACAGGGATCAGGAAATGTCGGCGGTGGCTTCGGCAGGCGGCGGCTCGGGAACGGTTTATCGAGCCATATTCCTGCTGGTTTTTCCTTTAAGTGTATTAGCAGCCGGCTTGTCGTTCTATGTCTCGCCCTGGGCTGAAGCCATGATGGAACAGCTTATGCATCAGGATAAGGAGTCTGCCGATCTCAGAGGCGTTGCCGCCGGAAAATTTAGCGAATACAGTCAAGGTGACTTGGTTTTTTATGTAGAAAAGATTGATGACGATAAAAAAATGTATCAAGTTTTTGTACAGCACAGGCAGGGGAATCGCTTGGCAATTATTAACGCCGAAGTGGGGAGAATGAAAGATTTGCCTGATGGACGCTATGTCATTTTGGAGAATGGTGAGCGCATACAAGGACAGCCGGGAACTGTAAATTATGTGCTTGAACAGTTTGATGAATATGCAGTGAGATTGGATACCAAAGAGTCAGCCACTGATTTTGGCAAACAATCGGTTTCCAGCGATAAATTATTGAATTCCGGTCAAATAACCGATATTGCCGAATTGCAGCGTCGGTTTTCCGTTCCCGTGGGGATAATGTTGCTTTGCTTTATTGCCGTACCTTTGGCTCAGATGTCGCCTCGAGGCGGTGTTTACGGGAATATGCTGATTGGCTTTTTAATCTATTTTAGCTATGGAAATCTTATCCGAGTCAGCCAGAGCTGGGTAATGAATCAAACTATTCCTGCCTGGCTGGGAGTTTTTGGCGTGAATACTCTGTTGCTGCTAATAGGCGGAATTTTGTTGGCGCGATTATACGGATGGCAATGGCTGGCTATGCAATTTAGGGAAAAGGTGCATAAGTGAATGTATTAACGGGCTATATAGTCAGGGAAATATTAAAGGGATCTTTTGTTGCTGTTGTATTGTTACTGACCTTATTTAACTTGTTCACCTTTAGCGACGAGTTGAAGGATTTGGGTAAAGGAAGTTACGATCTACAAGATATTTTTTATTATCTTGCGCTGACTTCGCCTACCGTTTTTTATGAATTGATGCCGGCATCGGCTCTATTAGGAAGCCTGTTTATATTAGGGGCGATGGGTAATAACCGCGAACTTATTGCCATGCGGGCGGCGGGCTTGTCCGTTTTAGGGATTATCAGGGCAGTTATGGTGGCTGGCGCCATTTTAGTCGCTATTTCAATATTAGTCGGCGAATTTATTGCGCCGGTAGCCGAGCGGACGGCGCGAGTGATTAAAGTCACCGCCCAGAATGAGCAGGTTGTCATGAATGTCAAATATGGACTCTGGCTGCGCGAAGGCAAAAAATTTATTAATGTCCGGAAAATACAAGATGACGGAAGTTTGGCGGACATCAATATTTATGAATTGGATGATCAGCGCCGTTTGCGCTATTCGACCCATGCAGAGAAAGCAAGCTTTCAAGGTGATCAGCAATGGAAATTAGAGCAAATCAGGCGATCGGACATTTCGCTTCAGCAAATGGCGGCAAGCAGTCAACCCGAACAGATGTGGCAATCAACCGTTGCCCCGGATTTATTGGAAATTGTTGTGGTCAACCCGAATAATTTATCTATGTATGATCTGGCGATGTATATCGATTTCTTAAAGGATAACCATCAAAAGTCGCACGATTTTGAACTGGCTTTCTGGGGGCGCGTGGTCAATCCTTTGGTTGTTTTTGTTATGTTGCTGGTGTCCGCGCCTTTTGTTATTGGTGTTAAACGCGGTGTAAATGTAGGAGCCAGAATGATGATAGGTGTGGTCATCGGCATGAGCTTTAATATTATCGATAAAATCGTCGGACATATTGGATTGATTTATGATCTTAATCCACCGTTAATGGCGTTTATGCCCAGTTTGACTGTATTAGTCCTGGCGCTGTTTGCGTTGAATCGGGTGCAAGCGTAATTAATCATTCAATGCACAAGCGGGAGAGCTAGAGTGGCAATTAAAAAATTTAACGATAAACAGCCAAAAATCGGCAAGTCGGTTTTTATAGATGACAGCGCTGTGGTTATTGGCGACGTTACGTTGGGCGATGATGTTTCCATATGGCCCACGACAGTGCTCAGAGGCGATGTAGAAAGCATCGTTATTGGTGCCGGCACCAATGTTCAGGATGGTTCTGTATTGCATGTAACTCACGCCGGAAAGTATACGGATCAAGGCTATCCGTTAATTATAGGCAAAGGCGTTACTATAGGGCATAGAGCGGTAGTGCATGCCTGCACTGTGGGCGATTATTGTTTGATAGGGATAGGCGCGATTATTATGGATGGCGCCGTCCTTGAAGACTATGTGATGCTTGGAGCCGGTGCGCTGGTTTCTCCGGGGAAAAAACTGGAAAGCGGCCATCTTTATGTGGGAGTGCCTGCCAGACAGGTCAGATCTTTAAAAGAGTCCGAAAAAGAGTTTTTGGAATATTCGTCTCAGCAGTATATTCAGTTGAAAGATGAGTATTTGAAATAGTACGCGGATGATGCTGATCTTTATGATGAGGGAGGCGAAAGACAAAGGGCTAAGGGCAAAAAAAGCTTGCATGTAGATTTAAGAAGTCGTCAAAATTTTTCGCCTTTCGCCTTTCGCCTTTCGCCTTTCGCCTTTCGCCTTTCGCCTTTCGCCTTTCGCCTTTCGCCTTTCAATGCCGCCGCTCTAAATTCAACAATTCAATAACAGGCCGAGTTTTGGGCCGAACACCTCGCCAGATAAAAAAAGCTTCCGCCGCCTGCTCGACCAGCATACCCAGTCCATCCAGGCTTTTTGTCGCATGATTCTCCAGCCCCCAGCGCACAAAAGCAGTCGGTTCGTTGCCGTAGGCGAGGTCGTAACAGTTGCCTCCTGCCGCCAGTAAACCGGTCGGTAGCGGCGGCAATTGCCCGCTTAAACTGGCTGATGTCGCGTTTAAAATCAAATCGAATTGCCTGTTTTTTAAAGCATCATAGCCGCAACCTGTGATAGAACCCTTGCTGTGAAATTCAGCAGCCAGCTTGGCGGCCTTGTCCTCGGTGCGGTTTGCGATAACCAGGGTTTGCGGGGATTGTTCCAGAATCGGCGCTATGATGCCCCGGCTGGCGCCACCGGCGCCCAGAATTAATATGCGAATGTTCGATAAGGCGATGGCATGGTTGTCGATTAAGTCGGTTACCAAGCCAATGCCGTCGGTGTTATCGCCTAATATAGAACCGTCCGCTTGAAGTGCGAGCGTGTTGACAGCCTTGCTCAGTTGGGCTCGTTCTGTTTTACGGTCAGCATAGCCCCAAGCAATCTCTTTTAGAGGTACAGTACAATTTAAGCCTTTGCCGCCTTCGGCAAAAAACATTGTAACGGCTGTTTGGAACTGTTCGGCAGGCACTTCCAGTGCGCTATATTCAAGCAGTTGTCCGGTTTGTTCGGCAAAAAGCCGATGAATGCGCGGCGATTTGCTGTGTTTGATAGGGTGCCCAAGCACGGCATAGCGGTCAATTAAACTCATATTTGTGCTTTTCTTTCCATCCATAATTCCCATGCAATGGTCACCGCAACAATCAAAACGGCGATGCCCAATTCTATCCACAGAAAATGCGGTGTATATACCGACACAACAGCGGCAACGCCCAGGAACAGACCAACCAGACTAAAGCGCCAGCCTACGCGCAGGCCGTCCAGTATGGTTGAAAGCGATAAAATCAGCAGAATAATCAGCCCGGCATCTTCTTCGGCAATCCGCCCTGACTGATGTATTAAAAACGCCCCGCCAACAACCAATAATGATGTGGCCCAGTGCATGGATTGTTCACGGAGTATTATCTTGAAATCATCGGCACGATGCTTGGATTGTATCCAGCCGATAATCATTGCAAACAGGCCGAACAGGAGCATCATAATAAGCCAGTAACCATAGCCGTCGGCGGGGGAAAAATCCATGATTCCGATACCGACTAGCGAGAGGATCAGCAATAAAACTAAAATAGCTTCCTCGATGTGAAATCTTCTTTTTTCGGCGATTAGAATATCTTCTGACATAAAACAGGCCCCCACTTCAGTTTGTTGGATTAAGGATTATTTAAAATGTCCGCATTTAATCTTGCAGCCACTGGGCTACGGATTTGGCGTAATAGGTCAAGATTGCATCGCAACCGGCACGCTTGAAAGCCAGCATGGACTCGAGCACGACTTGTTTTTCATCCAGCCAGCCGTTCATCGAGGCGGCTTTGAGCATCGCATATTCGCCGCTGACCTGATAGGCAAACGTCGGTACGCCATATTGATCTTTTACCCGGCGAATGATGTCCAGATAGGGCATGCCGGGTTTGACCATGACCATGTCCGCACCTTCCTGTAAATCCAGCTGTATTTCGCGCATGGCTTCATCGGAATTGGCTGGGTCCATTTGATAACTGTATTTGTTGCCTTTGCCCAGCATTCCGGCGGAACCGACCGCATCCCGAAACGGTCCGTAAAAGCTGGAGGCATATTTGGCAGAATAAGCGAGTATCAGTGTATTAGTGTGGTTTTGGGCTTCCAGCGCTTGTCTTATTGCGCCGATACGGCCATCCATCATATCCGACGGCGCGATAATATCGGCTCCGGCTTCGGCATGGGACAGCGCCTGCCGGGTTAACACCTCAATGGTTTCATCATTAATCACATAACCATCGGAATTGACCAGCCCATCCTGTCCGTGGATAGTGAAAGGGTCCAGTGCGACATCGGTAATAATACCTAAATCGGGGATAGCTTTTTTTAAAGCTCTTACACTACGCTGAGCCAAGCCGTCAGGATTATAGGCTTCGGTGGCGTGTTCCGATTTTTTATCGGCGGGCGTTACTGGAAACAGCGCGATGGCCGGGATACCCAATTCATGAAGCCGATGCGCTTCTTCAAGCAGTAAATCCAACGAGAGCCTTTCCACTCCGGGCATGGATGAGATAGTTTGCCGTTGGTTAGAGCCTTCAGTGACAAACATCGGGTAAATCAGATCATCGACAGACAGGCGGTTTTCGCGCATTAAACGACGGGAAAAATCGTTATAACGCATTCTTCTCATGCGTGTTTGAGGAAAATTGATGTTATTATATGCCATCTTATCCTTAGCTCTAAGGGTTTGGGAAGTATCAAAGGTTCTGTCCTAAGTCATCAAATTTAAGACTTAGGTTTTATGCGGTTTATTGTATCAGGGAAATTAGCACACTGATATTTGAAGATAAAACGCATATACGGGTTTAATTTTAGAGGGTTTTATGAAAACTAAACAAGTCACAATATTTGGTTTAATCGCTGTATTACTTGGTTTAATGACTGTTACTAAGGTAATCGCAGCTGATTTATTGCCTCCGCAACAGGCCATACAAACAGCTTCAGCGCAGTTGCAGCAAAGACTGCAAGATAAGTCGTTTACCAAAGATTTTGCGAAGATTACACAATTTGTTAACGAAGTCATTTATCCGCACACCGATTTTGACAGAATTTCGGAGTTAGTCTTAGGGAAAATCTGGAAAACAGCCACTAATGATGAGAAGGAGCGTTTTAAACACGAATTTCAAACATTGTTAGTAAGAACCTATTCCCGTGCCTTTGTAGAGTTTAATGATTGGTCGGTTCGTTTCCTCCCTCTTGAGATGGGCAGCGATGATAAAAAAGTTATTGTAAAAACCGAAGTTTTACAGCCCGGCATACAGCCTATCGGCGTTAATTACCGGATGCTGTTGAGTGACGGAGAATGGAAAGCTTACGATATTATGATTGAAGGTGTTAGCTTGGTAACCAACTATCGCAGCACTTTTACCAATGAAGTTCAAACCAAAGGTTCATTGAATGCGGTGATTGAAGGGCTGGTGAAGCGTAATGCCGAAGCATTGGCCTCAAAACATGAAGCAAATTCCTGATGCATTGAGAACACACGATACACGAAGTCTATTCGTATGGGCGGCCAAAACCGGGGCCGCCTTGCTCCTCCCTTCATTGCGCTGCCTTGCGCAGTTTTGTTTGTTAAATCATGACTTCCCCGAAAGACTCCATTTATGCCAGTCCCGTTGGTGAAATCAGCGCTTTTAAATTCGACGAAATAGTAGCTAGCGTTTTCCCGAACATGATTCAACATTTCAACTTTCCCTCAATCGTTGCCCTGAAATGATTGATTATCAACCTTTATATGAAGCGCTGATCGATGCAAAGGCCGATGCTTGGGCAAAGCTGCTGCCGCAGCAACTTGAGCATGGCTTTGACCAAACCAAACACGGCAATTTAGCGGGCTGGCAGGCTCTGGTCGATAGCGTGCCAGTATTGCCTACCGCACAACATAATCTGGATTCAGATACAGTGCAAATAGGCAGCTTGGATCATCTTGGCGAGAAAACAAAAGAACAGCTTGAAAAAAAGTTAAAAGCGCTGCATCCCTGGCGCAAAGGCCCTTATAACTTATTCGGCATCAACATAGACACCGAATGGCGTTCAGACTGGAAGTGGAACAGGTTAAAAGAGCATATCGCACCGCTTGAGCATCGGCTGGTGTTGGATGTAGGTTGCGGTAACGGCTATCACTGCTGGCGTATGCTCGGTGCTGGCGCAAAAACAGTGATAGGCATCGATCCGATGCTGCTCAATGTGATGCAGTTTCAGCTGGTTAAAAAACTATATGGCGAAGCGCCGGTTTATGTCTTGCCGTTGGGCATAGAAGACCTGCCTTATGGTTTGAAAGCGTTCGACACGGTATTTTCGATGGGTGTCCTTTACCATCGCCGTTCGCCTATCGATCATCTGTTGGAATTAAGAGACTGCCTGCAACCCGGCGGCGAATTGGTATTGGAAACCCTGATTATTGACGGAGGCCTGGGGCAAGTATTATTGCCGGAAGACCGTTACGCTAGAATGCGCAACGTCTGGTTCCTGCCCAGCTGCGACACCCTTATCAGCTGGTTAAAACGTTGCGGCTTTAAAAATATCCGCCTGGTTGATGTCACTGTAACCAGCGTTGAAGAACAGCGAACTACCGAATGGATGACTTTCCATTCGTTGAAAGATTTTTTGGATGCAGATAATCCGCAACTGACTTGCGAAGGTTTGCCGGCTCCGAAACGCGCTATCGTAATTGCAAATTCAGCTTAAATACCGATGTTACGCACGGACATAATAGATAAATCGCAGTCCACGAAAGGCACGAAAAAAATTGAGTATAGAGAAGCATGTGTATGCAATAAGCAAAGCGAAATTCTGATGATTAGCAAAAAACCTTGGCTAGCATCGTAAGTCGAGAAATATACAGGTCGACATTTTTTCGTGTCTTTCGTGCTTTTCGTGGACACTGCGGAACATCAGTTATTTGACTCGCGCTCAGTATATTAAGGCTCATCAGGTTTTCTCTGTGTTGGCAGGGTGAAATAAAAAGAAGCGCCTTTCCCAGGTTGGCTATTGAAATGCAAAGCACCTTCATGGGCTTCGATAATTGAGCGACTGATGGATAGTCCCATGCCCATTCCGTTTGCCTTGGTAGTGTAAAAAGGCGTCAATATCTGTTGTTGTTGGCCTTCATCAAGTCCCTGTCCATTGTCCTTTACCATGACCAGAATGTTATTGTCGGAAGTTAATTGACTATGGATATTGATCTGAGGTTGCTGTTTTGCGGGTTTGTTTTGTAAGGTCTCAATGCTGTTTCGGATCAGGTTCATGATGACCTGTTCGATTTGTATCTGATCAACATAAATAGGCGGCAGATTTTTTTCCAATTCAAATGTCAGTTTTATACTGTTTTGTTTAAGATCAGCCATACACAGGCCGACAGCCTCATGAATCAATACGTTAATGTCAGCGGTTGAGCGATGCTTTGCATGGGATTTGACAAACTCTCTCATCCGATGAATTATCCGTCCCGCCCTTAAAGCCTGTTGCTGTGTTTTGGATAAGATCTCGGTAAGTTGTACCAGATCAGGATTTTCAGTATTGATAAGGTTTAAACTGACTTGCGTATAGCTGGAAATGGCAGCCAGGGGTTGGTTGACTTCATGAGCAATACCGGAAGCCATCTCCCCCATCAGCCCAAGGCGGGTGACATGGGCTAGTTCATCCAGATGTTCCTTGTCTTGCTGTTCCCGGTGTTTGCGCAAACTCACATCGCGCACAATGCTGGTAAAATAATGCGTATCGTTGATTGAATACTCTGCTACGGACAGATCCAGAGGCACCACAGAACCGTCTTTGCGAAGGCCTTCAATTTCACCGATTTGACCGGCAAGTTTTTCTGTCTGGGATAAACTGCAACATGACGGCATGATTGCGCAAATACTGTAACCAATCAGCTCTTCCGGCTTATAGCCGAAAATAGTTTCTACTGCGGCATTAGCGGATACGATGATATCGTCCTTGCCATAAGTAATAATGCCTTCCACCGATGCATTAAAAATGGCGTTAAGCTTGGCTTCAATTTGTTTGCGCCGAGTAATATCGTACAGTATCACCAAATGCTCACCCGCAAAACCGGGTTGAATCGCCGCAGCGCTAACTAACGCAGTTTTAATGCTGTTGTTCTTACAACGAATAGTTAGCTCTAAAGGCGGAAAGTCGGTATGTTCCTGCTTGGCTTTTTCCAGTGACGCTTGCCAGGTTGTTTCGACCCGGTGACGATAGTCAGGATCAGGGTAGGCTTTTGGAAACCAATCTGCCAAGGTGGGAATGTCATTTATATTGTAACCGAAGGTTTGTATAAACGCCGGATTCAGGAAAGTGATATTCGACTGTTCATCATTCAACGCCATCGGCACGGGAGAAGCGTCAATAATCGAGCGGAATTTTGTTTCACTGGCTTTTAGCTCTTCTTCCATGAGTTTACGCTCGGTGATGTTTTCATGGCTGATCACAACCCCGTGACGTGAACCCTGCAAAGGCGATACATTCATGTGGAACCAGCGTTGCTGGTTAGGCAAATGGCAAGAATACTCTAAATGAAATGTTTCCAACTCGCCTGCCAGAACCGCTGCAATACCTTCTTTGGCAGCGGTTGCCTCATAGTCTTTGTTGCAGGCATCCAGATAATTAGTTCCCAGCATATTTTGATAGGATTGCGGTAAACCGTTTTCTTTGGCAAACCGCCGCCATGCGTTGTTGATTTCAACGATGATACCCTGTGCGTCCAACACGGCAATATTCGAAGTCAGCGAGTTAAGGATACTGAGATTAAAGGCGTCGCTGTCGCGCAGTTTTTTCTCCATCTGCTTGCGCTCGGTGATATCCAACGCCACGCCGTGGAGTCCGATAATGGCTTCATTGCTGTCCCGTATTGCTTCCCCGCGCGCTAATATCCATCCGTGCGTTCCGTTTGTCCTGATAATCTCAAGCTCCAGTTCGTAGGATCTTCCTGTCTCTTGTGTATGGGCCAGGATGGCATTCAATCGCTTCCAGCTCTCAGAAGTGAACAACCGATGGTATTCAGTGCAATCCGGCGGTTGCAATTCGGGATTCATGCCCAAAATGCGGTAAAGTTCCTCCGACCAAACGACATGATTAGTTGTTAGGTCCAACTGCCAGCTGCCCACATGGGCGATCCGTTGCGCTTCTTGCAGCGCCGCCTGACTTTGTCGTAGCGCCTCTTCCGCTTTTTTACGTACAGAAATATCTTTATGCGTGCCGATCATACGCAAGGGCTTGCCGTCTTCGCTACGGCTGACCACCATGCCTCGGCTTAAAACCCATTTGTAACTCTCGTCTTTGCAGCGCAAGCGATATTCAACGACATAAATTGCCGTTTTTCCATTCAGGTATGCTTGTGCCGCTTCTGTAACGAGCGGCTGATCATCGGGATGAATAAGATTTATCCATTCTTGGAGATTAGGCAGGATATCGTTCTCGGCATATCCCAGCATTTCTTTCCAGCGGTTGGAATACATAGTTTCATTAGTCTGCATATCCCAGTCCCATACGCCGTCGCCGGAACCGTGAACGGCGAATTTCCAGCGATATTCGTTTTCCCGTAATGCATCTTCTACTGTTTTTCTTTTTTGTATCTCAGCTTGCAGTTGTGCAACACTGGGTAAGGACAAGGCGCCGGGAATGACCCATAGCATCATTACGGCGGTGATGACAGAAACAATCGCTGTAAGGGCTTTAACCAAGCCGTCCAGCCAATATAATGGCGTCCAGATCGTGATAGCCGAAAGTAAATGCGTGGTGCCGCAGGCGACAATAAACCCGGCAAACATGATAGTCAGCCACGGATAGGGAAAATCTTTACGCTGCCGGATAAAGTAGACGAGAATCAGCGGAATAGAATAATAGGCGAGAGTGGTCAGCAGGTCTGAAATGACATGTAGCCAAAGCAATGCCGGCTTCCATGACAGGCAATAACCGTGCGGAGTGAACTCGTTAATATCAAAAAAATCAATAAGTGGCTGCATTTGTCGGATGTAGGAAAAAGGTGAAACTTGCGCCATTTTTAGTAGAGTTTAAAGCGGACTTCATCCCATGTTCCGCTATAAAAATAGAGGTCCAAACCATGTTCGAATCCAATGCTTCACTGATTCGGTCACTTTATTAGCTCCGGATTTGCAGCAGGGCTTATGGTTGCTTGTATACAAGATCCAATATAGACATGCTGAAACCCAACATTGCCGCCCTCCTTGCTACGTGTGAATATTATTCGAAAAAATATAGGGCTGGGTGAGCGTATTTTTGCTTATACGCATCAATTGGAGACATAAAGCCACGAAGAATACGAAGATCGCGAATGACTGATCGGACAGCTATTGGCTCCTCGATGTATCGCTATGCTCCTGAACCCAATGCAATTATTAACAAAAGCCAAGATAAATTTTGTGATCTAAGTGGTTTATTTAAGCTTAAAAATTCGGGCGGTGTTTTTGTATAAGTAATTGTAGGATAAGGAATTCAATGTTTTCAATCAATACGTATCATTACTTATCGGGTGACCTCGTTATTCTTGATTTTCCAAATTCTTACAGACTCCATGGGAACACCCACTCTTGTTCGTATAGCGCCTAAACAGCGCTTTCACGCGGCGTGTAGGAATAAGGGAGCGGGTGTAAAAGAGATTGACTTGCACATCTACTATGGAACAATGAAGCCATCGATCGGACTATTTTTTTGATCCAATTTCCGGTTTCAAAGATTACCTATTAAGAAACTGGAGATTCTTGCCAATGGGGTTAGCCTATGACTCAAAAATCTTTAGCCGAATTACGGAAAATAATAAACCAGGCCTATTTGGCTGATGAAAAACACCTTATCAGCGAATTGTTATATTGCGTATGGGCACGGTTTGCGCTTTTTAGAAAGCCATCTCATCGGCCTTTCAATGAAAGAAGGGGAGGGCAGCAACTGCATTTTGCGCCGTTGTTGAATATATCCGCATTAAACGGTTACGATCCGGCTTCGATAAGCGAATGCGCCAGAACACTGGCTATCGCAGTCAGAGAAAGAAAACATCACCAATCCGTGATTGAAGCATTCCTTGAGGAATATCAGCTTGCTTCTCATGAAGGCATTGTTTTAATGGGAATTGCTGAAGCTTTGCTGCGTATTCCCGATAGCTCCACGCAAGACTTGTTTTTACAGGAAAAGCTCGCCGGCGTGGACTGGCAAAGCCATCTGCAACATAGCGATTCTCCATTGGTCAATTTAGCTACAAGAGCACTATTATTTGCCGGAGACTTTGAAGCCCATTATGAGTCTCCGGGGTTCGAACAGCTGCTGTCCCGGATGGGTGCGCCGTTAATACGCGCTGCAGTAAAGCAGGCCATGCAGCATTTGGCGTTGCAGTTTGTTTTTGCGGAGTCTATACAGCAAGCCGTTCAGCGTAGCGAGCAGGACCCGTTGTTCCGCTATTCTTTCGATATGCTGGGAGAGGCGGCGCTGACGCAGGCCGATGCAGAGCGTTATTTCGAAATATACCGTTCGGCTATTAATGCACTGGTTGGGCATGCGGTATCGGCCGATATTTACGCTAATCCGGGCATATCGGTTAAATTATCCGCTTTATGTCCCCGCTATGAGCCGTTACAGCATGTTCGCGCCGTCAAAGAGTTGAGCGATAAACTGCTGGTGCTGGCGCAGGCAGCCCGCGCGGCCAATATTACGTTGACTGTCGATGCGGAAGAATCCGAACGCCTGGACATGTCTTTGGATGTCTTTGCCGCCGTTTTTAATCGTCCCGATTTAGACGATTGGCCGGGGCTGGGTTTCGCGGTGCAGGCCTATCAAAAAAGAGCGTTGCCGGTCATTCGCTGGCTGGCTAAATTAGCCGAAGGCCGGCGCCGGAAAATTCCGTTGCGGCTGGTCAAAGGCGCTTACTGGGACAGCGAAATAAAACGGGCGCAGGAAAATGGCCTTTCCGATTACCCTGTGTTTACCCGCAAGTCGGCGACCGATGTATCTTATCTGGCGTGTGCGCAGTTTATACTGTCCAAGCCGGATGCACTTTATCCGCAGTTCGCCAGCCATAATGCGCATACCGTCGCGGCTATTCATCAACTCGGGCAGCAGCATCCTGGCTATGAATTCCAGCGTTTACACGGCATGGGTGAGAGCCTTTACCGGGAAATCATCGAAGTTCAAAACTGGCAGACGCCTTGCCGCGTTTATGCGCCGGTCGGCGCTTATCATGAGTTACTGCCTTATCTGGTCAGGCGCCTGCTGGAAAACGGCGCCAATACCTCTTTTATTAATCAAATCAGCCGTCAGGATATTAGCGTCGACGAACTGATTAGCGACCCGGTAGCGGCGGTAAGAGTATCGATCAATCAACCGCTGATCGTATTGCCCCGCAATTTATTCGGCGAGCAGCGGGTTAATTCATCTGGGTTAAATTTAGCCGATCCTGAGCAACTGGAATCATTGCAGCAAAATCTGGATGCGTTGGCTGACAAACAGTGGACGGCAACGCCGTTGATAAACGGCAGTTCCCGCTCCGGTAAGGAACGGCTTATAGTCAATCCTTATGATAATCGCTTGACTGTCGGCTCAGTCATTTTTGCAGAACCGGCGGTTATTGGCGAGGCGTTAAGCGAGGCGTCCCAAGCATTCGCCGATTGGCGGCTTTCCCCTGTTGCAAAACGTGCCGAGTATTTGAAGCAGGCTGCCGATCTTTTGGAATTAAATCGGGTGGAACTGGTCTCTTTGTGCGTACGAGAAGGCGGTCGCACGATTAAAGACGCGTTGGCGGAAGTCAGGGAAGCAGTCGATTTTTGCCGCTATTATGCCCAATCCGCGCTGGACTTGTTCGGCCGACCCATCAGTCTGCCCGGTCCTACCGGAGAGGAAAACTGGCTTTATCATTACGGCCGCGGCGTTTATGTCTGCATCAGTCCGTGGAATTTCCCGATCGCCATTTTTATCGGCCAGATAGCTGCGGCGCTTGCCGCCGGTAATACAGTCATCGCCAAACCGGCCAGTCAGACCGTATTAATCGCGATGCGCTGCATTCAGTTACTGCATCAGGCCGGCATTCCCGAATCGGTGTTGCAGTTTTTGCCGATCAGCGGCAGCTTGCTTGGAGAGCATTTACTTCCCGATCCCAGAGTTGCCGGTGTTGTTTTCACCGGTTCCACAAAGACAGCGCAGTTTATTAACCTGCAATTAGCTCAACATCGCCAGGATATTGTGCCGCTGATTGCAGAAACCGGCGGACAGAATGTGATGATCGCCGACAGCTCGGCATTGCTTGAACAACTGGTACAGGATGCTATCGTCTCGGCTTTCAACAGTGCCGGTCAGCGTTGTTCGGCTCTACGGACTTTGTTCGTGCAAGAGGAAATTGCCGATAAAACCATCGCCATGCTGATCGGCGCAATGCAGGAATTAACTGTCGGCAATCCCGGCCTTTATCAAACCGACATAGGCCCGATTATCGATCATGCCGCACTGCCTCCATTGACTGCGCATTTGGAAGCCATGAAGGGAGAAGCGCAGCTGCTTTACCAACTGCCGCTGCCGGACGGTTTGGAGCAGGGCAGTTTTTTCCCGCCCAGTCTGATAGAGATACAGTCGCTAGCGCAACTGACCAATGAGGTGTTCGGGCCGGTATTGCACTTGATCCGTTACCGTGAGCCGGAACTTGATCAGGTCATTGCCGCGGTCAATGCGACCGGCTACGGCTTGACACTAGGCATACATACCAGAATAGACGCTACCTTTAATGCAATCCGGCAGGGCGTAAAAGTCGGCAATATCTATGTCAACCGGAATATGATCGGCGCAGTGGTCGGTGTGCAGCCGTTTGGCGGCACGGGGTTGTCCGGCACCGGCCCCAAAGCGGGTGGACCTGATTATCTGCGCCGTTTTGCGATTGAACAAACAGTCACAACAAATACCGCTGCGTTAGGCGGCAATATCGGTTTGCTGGCTCAGGATTTACGCTAATTTAGTAACTGATGCTACGCACAGGCGGTATTTCTCCCGTATGCCGCGCCGAGTACCGGAGCTTTCGTCGGGAATAGCCCGTAGGGGGGCGGCAGGGATGCCGCACGTTGACGAAGGGGCAGGAGCCCCTTTCGTCAACCCCCGGCGAAAGCGAGGAACGCAGGAAGCAAGCGGCAACCGGGTCGCCTTTTCTTTGGATACTTTCTTTTGGCGAAGCAAAAGAAAGTATCTCGCCTTCGGGTGCGAGAGCCCGATTCAAATAACCGTCGCGTTAGCGACACTTTAAATTCGAATAACTGCGTAACATCAGTTAGTAACTGGTTGATTTTGTGTTTTTGAAGTCATCCTGATATGTTCTATGGCTATCGTTTGTGCAGAAAGCACATTAGGACATTTTTCATAAACTCTGAATTGCTGTGCTTTCCATTATAATGGCCGCCATTTCCCGGATATTTCCTGAGCCATGCCCAAAAAGAATCCTCCTTTCCAACAAGCCTCTGATGCACCGCCTTTACCTACCGGCACGGTTAAATTTATTTTGCACTGCTTGGCCGGTTTTCGGGGTTGGCTTATTTTGATGGTAATTCTGGAGACCGGGCAAGCGGCGGGCAGCATTTTGGTGCCTTACGCGATCAAAGCCATTATGGACGGCGTGGCACATATGTCGGGCGGGGCAGTGCTGGACAGTTTACGCGGGCCGTTGCTGTTGCTGGCGGGTTTGAATGTGGCGGAAATCCTATTTAGCCGGGCGAGCGGCGCGGTGCTGATTACTGTCGGGCCGCGTTTGCGCCAGAGCACTACAAAAGCGTTATACGCTTATTTGCAATATCACGCGCCGCGCTATTTCGGCAGCCATTTTGCAGGCGCTTTGGCTCATCGCATCAGTGAGACGGCTATGAGCGTAAACCATACAACCTGGTCGGTGTTGTGCGATTTTTGGCCCATCCTGGTTACTTTTACAGTTTCCATCGCGCTGTTATTGAACGTGCATCAAGGTTTGGGGCTGTTGGTTGCAGGCTGGGTGCTGGCTTATGTGAGCCTCTCGTATTGGCTGGCGACACGCTGTCAGCCCTATGCGAAAAGTTATGCGGCGATGCGCAGCCTGGTGAACGGCAAGATTGTCGATGCGGTGACCAATATCCTAAACGCCAAGCTGTTTGCACGGCTGCATTTCGAAAGAAAATATCTGGACGGTTTTTTGGAAACCGAAGTCCGGGCCGCACGGCGCACTTTCTGGTATATGGAACGGGTGCGCTGGTTCCAGTTTACCGCTGCCGCGATGCTTAAAGTCGGCACTGTCTATTATGCGCTGACCTTGTGGGGCACCGGCTTGATCGGTGTCGGCGATTTTACGATGAGCGTCGGTCTGGCCTTGCTGATCATCAACGATGCGCGCAATTTAACCCGGCGCTTTTTGGAGTTTTTCGAATATGTCGGCAATGTCTCTAACGGCGTGGAAACCATTGTTCAAGCACATGAGATTGTCGATGTGCCGAATGCGTTGCCGCTAAAAATCAGCCAGGGCCGAATTGAGTTTCGTAATGTGTGTTTTGGTTATGAGCCTAATCAACCGGTGTTCGACGATTTGAATGTGGTCATTGAACCGGGGCAGCGCGTCGGGCTGGTCGGTTTTTCCGGTTCGGGCAAATCGACTTTCGTTAGCCTGATGTTGCGCAATTATCAGCCGCAAAGCGGTCAGATCCTGATCGACGGCATGGATATTCAGAAGGTGTCGCAGGACTCGCTGCATGAACAGGTGAGCCTGATACCGCAAGATCCCAGCTTGTTTCATCGCAGCCTGAAAGAAAACATCGGCTATGGCCGTTTGGAAGCGGACGATGAAGCCATTGAAGCGGCGGCGCGCATGGCGCATGCCGATGAGTTTATCCGGGTAATGCCTGAGGGCTACGATTCGTTGGTCGGCGAGCGCGGGGTGAAATTGTCCGGCGGCCAGCGCCAGCGTATTGCGATTGCCCGGGTGATGCTGAAAGATGCGCCGATTTTGATTCTGGACGAAGCTACGTCCAGTTTGGATTCGGTGACCGAGAAAACCATTCAGGAAAACCTGGATCGAGTTATGGGCCGCAAGACGGTTATTGCGATTGCACATCGTATGTCCACGATTGCGCATCTGGACCGGATTTTGGTGTTCGATCAGGGGCGCATCGTCGAAGACGGCGGACATGATCGGCTCTTGGCGCAGCAGGGCGTTTATTACCGCTTGTGGAGTATGCAGGCGGGTGGTTTCTTACCGGAACAAGCGGAAATGTAACGTTGCGAAAACCCGATTAGCAAGCTTAAAAAATCACCACGAAGACACGAAGGACACGAAGTTTGACTTTTTAACTTGATCGTCCCTTTTGGCAAGCTCAGAAACGGTTAAGACTTGTTATTTACCTCGCCTCAAGCTGGCTGCATGAAACTTTATTTTCCTGCGCTCTTCGTGTCCTTCGTGTCTCGGCAATCGCTCCTGCATTGCTCTACCTCCTGCATCCGTGCAGTCGTTCGTGGTGACTGCTTATAAAATAACTACTCAGAAACCCTGTCAACGATATAGCCCACCAAAAATTCCGTTATCCGCTGATCCAACCAATACTTCGGGCTAAACGGTATTGATCCTGAGATAAACCCGACATGTCCGCCGTGATCGGTAATTTCCAATTGTATATGCGGCGATAGTTCATCCGGATCGGGCAGGATTTCCTTTGTCATAAACGGATCGTCAACCGCCTGAATCAATAGCGTGGGTACTTTGATGAATTTGAGATATTGTCTGGAACTGGAGCGCCGGTAATAATCGTGTACATCACTAAAGCCATGCAATTTGGCTACAACCCGGTCGTCATATTGCCAAAACGAATCGATTGTCGATAAATCGCCCAGCTCTCTGATCTTCATCGCTTCTTCAGCTTGACCTATGCGCTCCAGATGTTGCAGTTTGATCTGCATATATATCTTTAACTCGCGCAATAAATTAACCCGATAACATTTCGAAAAACCGCTATCCAGTTTTGTCGCGCAGATTCCCAACAGCAACGGCACTGAAACAGCGACAGCAGCAAACAAGTCTAATCGATCGCCTTGTTCGCCCAGCCACTTGAGCAACACATTCCCGCCTAATGAAAAACCGACCGCGCCTAAAGGCGTCTCGGGTTCGCGCAGGCGCAAGGTTTGATAAAGAAAATGAATGTCCTCTGTTTCGCCTGAATGATAACAGCGCGCTTTGTTGTTGGACGATCCGCTGCAACCCCGGAAATTAAGCACGGCACTGCGAAAACCTTGTCTGAACAAAGCGTCTTGTAAGCCTTTAATATAGCTTGATTGCGAGCTGCCGGTTAAGCCGTGCATCAGGATAATCAGCGGTTGATTGCCTGTTCCGCAATAATCGACATCGATAAAATCACCGTCGGGAGTCGTTAATCTTTCGCGTCGGTAATCGGGCGGGGCAGGCGCTTTTCTTAATAAAGCAGGATAAAGCGTCTGCAAATGGCTGTTGCTTAACCACCAAGCGGGCTTGAATGTTGTTTGGGTCGGCATGGCAAATAGATTTCTATAACAAGAGTGCAAGATTGTAATACCATTCATCAGCAATTAATCAATCTTGGCAGTTACCGATATGAAAAAATTAGTCATATATAATCACGGAAAAGACAGTACACCTTGGGGCGAAAAAACCGTCGGTTTTGCCGATGTTGCCAAACGCTACGGCTATGCATTTGAAAGCCCGGATTACCGCGAGCAACTGGATCCCGATAAACGGGTCGAGCAACTGCTGGCGATGGATTTATCCGGCTACGATAAAGTCGTATTAATCGGTTCCAGCATGGGCGCTTATGTTGCGACTGTCGCATCGGAATCGATCAAACCCAAAGGGCTTTTTTTTCTGGCGCCTGCGTTTTATTTGCCCGGTTATCGGCAAACGGAGTTTAAACCGAGCGCTGAGGCTATTCAGGTATTCCACGGTTGGCAGGACGATATTGTGCCGCCTGAAAATGCTTGGCGGTTTTGCCAAAAGTATCGTGTCCGCTTGAATCTATATGACACCGACCATCGGATGCTAAGCGTATTGCCGCAGTTAATCGATGAATTCGGCCGGTTTTTGGCGGGTATATGAATTAAAGTTTGAGTTTTAACCTTGATGGCCTCATATCGTGAGCAACTAAACCTTAACAATAGGGTCATCCCATGAATACATTGCACATTGTTTGTCCTCATTGCGATACGGTAAATCGTGTCGCATCGGACCGCTTGCCCCATTATCCCCGTTGCGGGCAATGTAAACAGTCTTTGTTTGCCGGGCATCCGTTGGAACTGACAGGCCGAAATTTTCAACAGCATATTGGACGTAACGATATTCCTGTTGTTGTCGATTTCTGGGCGTCCTGGTGCGGGCCGTGCAAAATGATGGCTCCAGCCTATGCCCAAGCGGCTGTTTCACTTGAACCGCAGGTGCGCTTAGCCAAACTCAACACCGAACAGGAGCAGGGCATCGCCGCGCAATTTAATATTCGCAGCATTCCTACCCTGATTGCATTCAAATCCGGCCGTGAAGTAGCCCGTATGTCCGGCGCAATGGATGCTGCGGGTATCGTCCGCTGGATCAACAGCAATATTTGAACACGAATAATTCCGGATTTATTGTGGCGTGTCCAAGCGACAACTGGAAAATTACTTAACGGCGACAATATATAACTTAAATGGAACCAGAATTTATGAACACTTCATATCGTACCGTCCCGGTTCTTTCCTCCAAAATACCTTCCGGCATCCCTTTTATTATTGGTAACGAATTCGCGGAACGCTTTAGCTATTACGGCATGCGGGCGATTTTGGTCGTGTTCATGACCCAATATATGGTGGATGCGGCAGGCAAACTTGCGCCTATGTCGGACAGCGAGGCAAAAGCGTATTATCATTTGTTCGCCTCCATCACCTATTTCACGCCGTTTTTAGGGGCGTTGCTGGCCGATGGGTTTTTGGGTAAATACCGGACTATCATCTTATTATCGCTTGTCTATTGCTTGGGGCATTTTTGCTTGGCGCTGGATGACACGCGAACCGGTTTGTTCGTCGGGCAAATCTTGATTGCATTAGGCGCGGGCGGCATTAAACCCTGTGTTTCGGCGCATGTCGGCGACCAGTTTGGAGTCGGCAATCGGCATTTGCTTAGCAAGATCTTCAGTTGGTTTTATTTGGGGATTAATCTCGGGGCTTTCGTCTCTATGTTGATGATGCCTTGGCTGCTGAAAACCTACGGCGCATCGGTCGCGTTTCTGGTGCCCGGCTTGTTAATGCTGTTGGCGACGGCGATATTCTGGTCGGGGCGATACCGGTTTGTACATATCCCCCCAGCCGGAATGGGCTTTGTGAATGAGGCCTTGAGCGGAGAAGGCCTGCGTTGCCTGGGCCGGTTAGGCGGAATTTATTTATTCATTACGATGTTCTGGGCTTTGTTCGACCAAAACGGTTCGTCCTGGGTTTTGCAGGCGCAACAGATGGATAGGGTCGTGTTAAATACCGAGATATTGCCCTCGCAGATTCAAGCCGCCAACCCCTTGCTGATTGTGTTGCTCACGCCGTTGTTTTACAAGTTTTTATACCCGGCACTGGGCAGGTTTTTACATTTAAGTTATCTGAACAAAATCGCCATCGGTTTGTTTGTTTCAGTTTTGTCGTTCGGATGGATAGCCGGTATTCAGATGCGTATCGATGCAGGGTTTCAT
This sequence comes from Methylobacter sp., assembly GCF_004322395.1. Lineage (GTDB taxonomy): Bacteria > Pseudomonadota > Gammaproteobacteria > Methylococcales > Methylomonadaceae > Methylobacter_A. The sequence continues at coordinate 59,906 of NZ_SCTW01000073.1, read as the reverse complement.
CCGAATATTTGCTGGCAGTTACCGGCTTATTTATTGATGACTTCCGCCGAAGTGATGGTGTCGATTACCTGTCTGGAGTTTTCCTATACGCAAGCGCCAAAGACGATGAAATCTTTGGTCATGTCGCTTTATATGGCGGCGGTTGCGCTCGGGAACCTGTTCACCAGCGGGGTGAACTTTTTTATTGAAGCCCCGGACGGTTCCAGCCGTCTTGCCGGAGCCGATTATTTTTGGTTTTTTACCGCATTGATGTTGGCGACAGCCTTGGGATTTATTTGGCATAGCCGGAGCTATCAAGAAAAGACTTATCTGCAAGATGCGACCTAGAAAATGCACAGATACACTTTGTGCTCTTTAGAATGATTACTCACAATTACAAGGAGAAACACTATGCGTTATTTACATGCGATGGTTCGGGTTCATGACCTGAATGAATCACTCGATTTTTATTGCAACAAGCTCGGCCTGATCGAACACCACAGGATGGATAATAAAGAAGGACGCTATACACTGGTCTATCTGCATGCGCCGGAGGATACCTATCAGGCTGAAAAAATGCACGCGCCGTTGCTGGAGCTGACTTATAACTGGGATACCGAGGATTATCAGGGCGGCCGCAACTTCGGTCATCTGGCTTTTGAAGTCGATAATATTTATGAAACCTGCCAAAAATTGATGGATGCCGGGGTAATTATCAACCGTCCGCCGCGTGACGGACACATGGCGTTTATCCGTTCGCCGGACAAGATTTCTATCGAGCTTTTGCAGAAAGATGCGCCGTTGTTACCTTCGGAGAAATGGCTGGCTATGGAAAATACCGGGACTTGGTAAATTATGCTTCCTAAAATAGCCTGTTATTGGTGAATCTATTCCAGCCCAATATTTACCTCTTGAGCCTCGGTTTTTAGTTGCTGGCGTGATTGCAGGAAAGCATTGGTCTGGCGTAATCACATACCGAGGAACACGCATTAGAATTATATCTGCTCGCAGATCACGAAAAGAAGAGGAAGCCTTATATGAAAGCTGATGAATTTGATAAGAACTTTGATGTGGGAGATGACATCTTTGATGCCTTGGACTTATCTAAAGCAAAGAGAACTTTGCAAAACCAAAAATGAATAAATGTTGATTTTCCTGCCTGGATGATTGATGTATTAGATTAAAGAGGCGAGCAGGGTGGGTGTAACCCGGCAGTCCATCATAAAAGTAGGCTGGCCGAACGCCTTGAAGAGCTGGCAGCTAACAAAGCTTTGCAAAGGACAAATGGCTGAATTTGGCTTTGCCTTACAACTTTAAGTTAAAAATTATAATAAATCTTTCTCTTTTTCCAGCGCCTCTATTTTACTTTTCTTCTTTGTTAAAGATTTTATAGGGTTAAACGTTCTCGATAATTCGACAAACAATTGCAAAAGCATCCATCCAGCACTAAAAAAAACGGTAGCCGTTAAAATAATCAGGAACCTCTTTAACTCTGGGATTGGTAACACTGCCGCAATAAACAGCGCTAGCCCGGCAACACTTAAGGAAAGGCCCAGTGAATAAGAGATTGTGAAAAAACTGTCCCGAAGGATTACCTTATACCTATCCTCCGATGTATAAGTCTCTAAGGATTTTAATCTTTCTTGCTCTTTTTCGTTGCGAAGTACCAAGAAGGCAGTATCGCTGTTATTATTGCAACACTAATATTAACTAAATCCATGTGTTCTCCCATCCGATGAGGTTGTGTTACTTCGTCGGAAATGTAAGGGTGGGCAAGCAATTTCTCCGCTTGCCCACGAGGAACCTTAAATCGCTTTCTTAATCCGCTCCATAGCCTTTTGCAGATTCGCCATGCTGGTGGCTATCGAAATTCTGATGTGCCCCGGTGTGCCGAACGCAGAGCCCGGCACCAACGCAACACCGGCTTCTTCAATTAAATACTCGGAAAAGCCAAGATCGTCATTGATGTTGTCCAGTCTGGCAATCAGCTTTTCCACATTAGGAAATACATAAAACGTACCGTCGGTTTCAAGGCATTCAACGCCGTCTATGCTGTTCAGTTCGCTAACGACATAATCGTGACGTTTTTTAAATTCAACGCACATGTTGTCGATGAAACTTTGGTCGCCGGTTAATGCGGCTTCTGCGGCATGTTGCGAAATCGAGGTCGGGTTGGAGGTACTTTGCGATTGGATGGTCGTCATCGCTTCAATCAAATCCGCCGGGCCTGCGGCATAGCCGATACGCCAGCCGGTCATTGAGTAAGCTTTGGATACGCCGTTCATGACTACGGTGCGGTCATAAAACTCAGGATGCGCATTTAAGATATTAACAAACGTGCCTTTCTTCCACAGGATGTGCTCGTACATATCATCGGTGGCAATGATGATGTTCGGGAAATCTTTCAACACGTCGCCCAGCGCTTTAAGCTCTTCCAGGTTATACGCAACGCCGGACGGGTTGGACGGGCTGTTGATAAAAATTAACCGGGTTTTATTGGTAATCGCGGCGCGCAATTGTTCCGGTGATATTTTAAAATTTTGCGCCTGGGTGGTTTCGATAATAACCGGTACGCCGTCAGCCAGTAACACCATATCAGGATAAGATACCCAGAACGGCGCGGGAATAATGACCTCGTCACCCGCGTTAAGCAGGGCTTGAGTCAGGTTGAATGAGCTTTGTTTGCCGCCGCAGGAAACCAGGATCTGGTTGGCTTGGTAATCAAGGCCGTTATCGTTCTTGTATTTGGCGATAATGGCTTTTTTCAGGCTGGCGATGCCGTCCACTGCGGTGTATTTGGTGTGACCATTTTCAATAGCCTTAACCGCCGCAGCCTTGATATGATCAGGGGTGTCGAAATCCGGCTCACCGGCGCCAAGGCCGATAATGTCTTTGCCCGCAGCACGCATTTGCGCGGCCCTGGCGGTAATCGCCAAAGTCGGTGATGGTTTAACTGCCTGAACTCTGTTAGAAAGTTTGATGCTCATGTTTCCCCGTGTAAAATCAATGTCAAAGGTGAAGCAAATTATACCCTATGTATAATAGCTTAATAACATTCGGTGTTAATTCTTACAATTATCAGTTTAAGTCATAAAAGCATTCATTAGATTATGAAGAACTACCATACTCTTTGCTTCGCTGCGGACAGGAGTCAAAATAGTTTCCTGAACTGATAGCGAGTGTGTTTTCACGAAGTGTAGTTTGAGTACTGAGAATGCAGGCTTTCCGAAATCACGTTCGCGTCGCCTACAAGGATATAGATACTTGGTGTGAGTAGGAGCGGAAGGCTGGGGCAGCGGGAATTAGCTATCACATATTCTTTGCCGCTTGCTGGGCGAGGATGCCGAAAAATACTTTCGCAAAAATAGCGACTCCCCGATATACACGACCATTGGAAACCTTATTCTCGATCAATCTGTCAGCATGCGCAGAGTAATGCCCATCACCGGAACAGACTTATGCACACGAACAGGAGCAAAAAGATTGAGCTAAGCTGGATGAATGACCTTTTACTGGTTCCAATGCAAGAAAGTTGAGTTGTTCGAGGCGCAAGCTACCGAATTTTGCCCCATCGGATTTTACTGAAACAAGCCGTAGCAGAATGTTTGACACCAGAACTCATGAAAGCGCCCGGTCAGCGTGGCTGGCACAAACGTGTAGCAAGTCCCGCAATCGAACGCTTACGGAACTATGAAATCTAAACCTTACACTTTATGACCGACGTTGAGATACCGTTTAACAATCAAGGCGAAAATAATATCCACATGTAACGTTCGCCAGAAAATCACCAGTTGCTTCAGATCGCCAGAAGGAAACGATCAATGTATGAGCAACATAGGTGTTAGCACCCTTTTCGAAGACACGTTGCCTGATAACCAGGTAATTTAGAAACAGTACAATAATCCCAACTTATAGAATTACATAAGCTGAAAACAGATGTAAGTTAATGAGTCGGTTTGAATACTACTTTAAAAGTTCTACTGAATACAATAAAGCTAACATTGGCAACTTATAATTCGTCTTCTATATATTACAATTTTTAAACATAGCAGGGATTTTACCCTTGCGTATAGTTTGAATGAAAATCAGCACCACCCGGCTTTATAATACGAAAACATACCGCCGGGCAGCTTAAAACTGTTTAACCTTCCAGACTCGCCAATCGTGCCGCAAGAATTCCTTCTAACGATTCCAATGCCTTAGTGAAACCATCAATGCCTTCTGCAAGTTTTTCAGATGCCATGCGATTTTCAGCATGCATGCGGTCAAAAGTCGCCTTATCAATGTTTAATTTTTCGATGGGCGCATTAGCAGCATTTTTAGGATCCAGCTTGCGTACTAGGTCACCTTCAGTAGACTGAAGCTCAGCCAGCAGGGATGGAGCAATAGTCAATAAATCACATCCCGCCAATTCAACTATTTCGCCGACATTACGAAAGCTGGCGCCCATAACTTCGGTTTTATAGCCGAATTTTTTATAGTAGTTATATACTTCCGTAACTGATAATACACCTGGATCTTCAGCAGGCGCATAAGAATCACGACCAGTATCTTTTTTGTACCAATCCAGAATACGTCCAACAAAAGGTGAGATTAGAGTGATACCATTCTCGGCACAGGCGATAGCCTGATGCAGACCAAATAACAAAGTTAAGTTGGTGTGGATGCCTTCTTTTTCAAGAATGGCAGCTGCTTGTATACCTTCCCAAGTCGCGGCAATTTTAATCAGGATTCGTTCGCGCGAAACGCCTTGCGCTTCGTACATAGCAATCAGTTCACGGCCTACGCGGACACTGGCATCGGTATCGTAAGAAAGACGGGCATCTACCTCAGTGGAAACCCGTCCTGGAATGACTTCGAGTATCTTCCGTCCGAAGGAAACAGCCAAACGTTCAAAAGCAAGGGTAGCCACTTGCGCTGCAGAGGCATCTTTACCTAAAGTGTCTCTGGCACCTTTCAAAGTATCATCAACGATTCCTTGATATTGCGGCATTTGAGCAGCAGCGGTGATCAACGAAGGGTTGGTCGTCGCATCGCGGGGCTTGAAAGTTTCAATCGCTTGGATATCACCTGTATCGGCAACCACCACAGTCATTTCTCTCAGTTGTTCAAGTAAAGTCTTCGCCATTTGGGGGCTCCTTTTTTATTTTAAAAATTAAAAAATCAAGATATACACTCGTCATTTCCAAATACATTTAGAATGCGTGTGTATGACATTAATATAATTATAGGGACAGGATTATATCCGAGCAGCAGTGATTAATCGTCAAAAAACAAGCCTCAACAAACGACCGCCAATGTGAACTAAAGCGATTACTTTTATGAATTATTTTTTCGCAGAACCTCAAATTTAATTCATTCTTTTTGGAAATCAATTAAGTCAGCGTCTACGCTTCATTTCATGCATCTAGTGAGCTTTAGATAACTTACATGAGCACCTTAATCGCAACAATGAGCGGTGATCTCGTATATAGGTCTTTCGACTCACATTTAAAGATGCCTAATATTTTCTAATACCAATACCGCTCAGTAAATTACGCTTTTTCTTGCTTTGCTTTTGCAGAAATATTTTGCCGCATCATATACTTAGAAACACCACTTGCCACAGGAGATACAGCTTTCTTTTCTATATATTTGGCAACTCCACTTACTTTAGGCATTTTCTTTACGGCCATCGCCTCTTTTTTTAAATACTTTGCGACTCCACTTAAAATTGGAGCTTCTTTTGCATTAATTGCTTGCTTTGCTACGTACTTTGAAACTCCACTTAAAATAGGCGCTTCTTTGCTGGATATAATTTGTTTTGCCATATATTTGGCAACACCACTTACTGGTGGTTTTTCCTTCGCCAAAATTTCCTGCTTTTCCAAATACCTAGCTACTCCAGTTGCCGCAGCTGCTGCCGCGGCTCTTTCCTGCGCCTTTTGCATCTCTTTTTCTCTCGCCAACTGCTGTGCTTTTTCTTTTTCTTGTTCTTGCTCTTTCGCAAGTAGGCGCTGCTCTTCCAGATACCTAGCAACTATAGCAGCGGCTGCAGCTTTTCTGGTGGCAATAGACTCGTCTTCAAGATATTTACCGACCCTCGTTGATGCAGCTGTGTTTTTGGCAGATATAGATTGCTTTATTAAATACTTAGAAACGCTGCTTATAACAGGAGACTTTGCTTGTTTTTCTACATATTTTGTAACACTGCTGGCGGGTGCTTTTTTTATAACAACAGCGTGCTTAGCTACATATTTGGCAACACCGCTTATTTTCGGCGCTTGTTTTGCATTTATAGCCTGTCTTGCCATGTACTTGGCAACGCTGCTCACAGGGGATTGATCCAATTTCTTCAAGTACTTGGCGACACTGGAAAGTGTTTCTATCTGGTTTTCCAGTTTCGGACCAACGTCTGCTATTAACGCTTCTTCCTGGCTTTCCAAGAAATCAGCTTCCTCATTGGTTACTGATAACTCTTCCAAGTTTTTCAGATATCTAGCAACTCCACTTAGCACCGGCACAACTTCTTGCCTTTTCAAATACTTGGCGACTCCGGTAAGTCCGCTTGAATCACTCAAATACGTACAGGGACGACTGGTTTGAGTTTCAATCGCCCTTTTGGAACCAAACAGTCCAGACACTAAATCGATCAAGTAATTTTGATCCACTTATCACCCCCGGTCGCGCATGTATTTTTCAACTCCGGTTGCCGCTTGTGCTGATTTTTCTTTTGCTGATTTAGCTTGTTTTTCAAGATATTTTTGAACGCTACTTGTTGCGGCTGAGCCTTTTGTAGATGCAACTTGGCTTTCCAAATATCTGGCAACACCAGTTACTGGTCCCATATTATGCTTTCTCAAGTATCGAGCAACACCAGAGAGTCCGCTAACATGACTTGAATATGTCCGTGAATCGCTAGCTTTGGCTTTTGACTCGCGCTTAGTTAAGAAGAGATACCCAGCCACAGCAAAAGCGACCAATCCTATTAAATAACTCATCATTGATTCTTCTTCGGCTTTTGGGGCTCCGCTTACGGTCACATCACCTGTCATTGCTCGTTCTGATGTCGACGATGATGTTTCCGTAAACTTGCTTGGCTTATAGTCTGCATCCTTGTACAGAACCTTTGGTTCAAAATTTGCTGCTGGATATTTTGAATCCGACTCAGTTGACTCAACAGATTTAGCTTGCTGGGTCGGCGCAGATGTAGACTTGCTTTGGCTGCTGTCAGTATCCTGATAAATTACTTTTGGCTTGAAATCTGCTGCTGGATATTCTGTTTCCGCCCCTACTATGGGACTTGCCAGTAACAGCGTAGCAACTAAACCATTCGTCAAATTATTTATTTTCACGTGTGAATCCCCCTCTATGCGTTGTTTTTAGAGTAGCCATATCTGCGTTGTTTAGCCTTTGAACTATAAATACTGAATCAGTGAGTTAAACACGCACCTAATACAATTTAGTTTTTAGATCTTTTAATAAGCAATAACTACCGCAGACATGGCCTTTAAAATTTAAAGTACTGCTTCCACGTTTTTGACAACGTTTTCAACAGTAAAGCCGAAGTGTTTCATTAATACGCCGCCAGGAGCAGATTCTCCGAAAGTATCAATACCGACAATCGTTCCTTCTAAACCAACATATTTACGCCAAAAATCGGTAACACCTGCTTCAATCGCAACACGTTTTACCCCTGGTGTTAATACGCTGTCTTTATAAGCTTGGTCTTGACGGTCAAATACATTGGTTGATGGCATTGAAACAACACGCGCTTGAATACCTTTTTCCGCTAAGGCCTCTTGCGATTTTATTGCTAAATCAACTTCTGACCCGGTAGCGATAAGGATAACTTGAGCATTGCCCGCTGCTTCCGAAATAACGTATGCCCCTTTGCGAATAGCTGCGATTTGTTCATCAGTACGCGCTATGAAAGGCAGTCCTTGACGACTTAATACTAAACTCGTAGGACCTGTCATACGCTCAACCGCCATTACCCAGGAAACCGCAGTTTCTGTGGTATCGGCAGGCCGCCAAACATCCATATTTGGAATGTAGCGCATAGCAGAAGTATTCTCGATCGGCTGATGCGTTGGGCCGTCTTCCCCTTGACCAATAGAGTCATGAGTTAAAACAGCAATGGTGCGAATTTTCATTAACGCTGACATACGCAAAGCACTTTTCGCGTAATCAGAGAACATGTGGAATGTCCCGCCATAAGGCAATAAACCACCATGTAACGCCATACCGTTCATAATAGTGTACATACCAAACTCACGCACACCATAGGAGATGTAATTACCCATCTCTTTGCCGCTGACATGTTTGAAGCTGCTGCAACTGGTTAAGTTAGAACCTGTTAAGTCCGCAGAGCCACCTAAAAACTCAGGTAATGTAGGGGCTAATCCTCCAATTACTTTTTGTGAAGATTGACGTGTGGCAAGATTTTCTGCTTTTGCGTTGGTTTCAGCAATCAACGCGTCAGTTGCTGCCTTCCAATTAGTGGGTAAATCGCCAGCCATACGGCGCTTGAATTCTGCAGCTAATTCTGGATACTCTGCCTCATAGGCTGAGAATTTAGTATCCCATGCCGCTTCGACTCTTGCTCCTTTTGCTTTAGCATCCCAAGCTGCATAAACATCATCCGGAATGATAAAAGCTTCATGATCCCAACCTAAAGCCGCCTTAGTTAAATTAATTTCAGGTTGACCTAAAGCCGCACCATGACATTCATGAGTGCCAGCTTTGTTCGGCGATCCAAAACCAATGGTTGTTTTGCAACAGATTAACGAAGGCATATCAGTCATCGCTTTAGCCATGACAATTGCTTTGTTTATCTCTTCAGGATTATGCCCGTCTACTGACAGAACATGCCAACCGTAAGCTTCAAATCGTTTTGCTGTATCATCCGTATACCAGCCTTCAATATGACCATCAATAGAAATACCGTTATCATCCCAGAAAGCGATTAAGTTACCTAAACCCCAAGTGCCCGCTAATGAACAGGCTTCATGAGAAATACCTTCCATTAAACAGCCATCACCCATGAATACATAGGTATGATGATCAACGATTTTATGACCTGGACGATTGAATTGTTCTGCAAGCAGCTTTTCAGCCATCGCAAAGCCAACACCATTGGCAATACCTTGGCCTAACGGTCCGGTCGTTGTTTCAATGCCTGGTGCATAACCGTATTCGGGATGTCCCGCACATTTTGAATGTAGTTGACGGAAAGAGGCTAATTCACTCATGGGCAAATCATAACCACTCAAATGCAATAGTGAATAAATCAGCATTGAACCGTGGCCGTTGGAAAGAACAAAACGGTCACGATCTGACCATTTCGGATTGGACGGATTGTGGCGCAAGTGATCATTCCACAGCACCTCGGCAATGTCCGCCATGCCCATAGGTGCGCCTGGATGCCCAGAGTTTGCTTTCTGTACGGCATCCATGCTCAAAGCGCGTATGGCGTTCGCTAATTCTCGACGCGAAGTCATATTCTTCTCCTTACTATTGATAAATTACTAAATAGTGACTTTATATTAGCCTGATCGACTCTGTCACGAAATATTCTTTCGGCGTTTTTACCTTACAAGGATTAGAACGAGTGGTCATAGCCACTCGTCCTGTGCCGCTATTCTAGATTAGCGTGCCTCTCTCTCATTACTTCTTCAGGAATTCCTTTATCATGGATAATATGAGAAATGGTCGCTTCCAAAAATAGCAAAGTAGATAGTTCAAACACAGTTCCCATTGGCATTCCTAAAACCTTACCATACTGTTCAGGGCTACCGATTTGAAATACTGCATCTGCTAGATCGCCAATGGTTGATTCACTTTTTGCAGAGATCAAGACGATGTTAGCACCTATTTTTCTTGCGCTTTTAGTAAATGCTATTAATTGCTCAGTCTCTCCGGATCCGGAAATAATGATCAATAAGTCACCGTTTTTAATGCTTGGCGTCACAATTTCGCCTACGACGCTTACATCATAACCGCCGTGAACCAGTCTCATCGCGAAAAAATTACCGACAAGCTTGGAACGCCCAGCGCCAGCAATAAATATGCGCTTTGCGTTATCAAGCAATTGGGTTAACTTTACATCATACGTATCATCTGTAGCTTCAAGAACACCTGAAATCTTTTCTATGATAAGTTGCTGATGCATAATTATACCGCGTCAACCAATTCGCGAATTTCACGTGCTGCATCAGCAGGTGAAGCCGCGCCATAGATTGCAGCGCCAACCACGATTATGTTTGCACCTGCACGTACTACATCTTGAACAGTTGATGGTTTAATGCCGCCAGCAACAGAAATTCTGACGTTTAAACCTAATCCTGCGATGTCATTCAGATCAGCGAAAGGGGTATGACCTGCAGCTTGCGCATCCAGACCTGTATGAATACCCATAATATGAGCGCCCATTTCAGCAGTTGCGCGTGCGCACGCTCTTTTATCGTCAACATTAATTAAGTCGATTTGAGCTTCAGCACCGTATGCATTAGCTGCTTTAATGACGCCTGCGCAAGTTGCAAGGCCAGATACACCCAGAACTGTACAAATATCAGCACCCGCTGCATAAAAAGGTGTTGCTTCGTACTCGCCTGCGTCCATAGTTTTAAGGTCAACTAAAAGCAGTTTTTCTGGGAATCTTGCTCTTAATTCTTTAACCAAGTTAATTCCGTTATGTTTAATGCATGGGGTTCCGATTTCAAAGATATCGACGTGAGGAGCTACTAAGGTAGCAAGGCCTACTGTTTGGTCGAAATCCAATGAATCTAATGCCATTTGTATTAATGGTTTTGCCATGATGCGTGCTCCGATGGGTTTATTGTATATAGTTATAATTTTAGTTACTTACTGTTTATGCGAATGCAACTTTAAAGTAGAAAGGGGATCAATGTCAATGCCCAATGCTCAATGTTCTGTGTTAACACTTGGATAGAAGCGGAATATACAAATAGGTCTGACCGTTCGCTCATTTTTGTAAAGTTTCAAAGATTCAATCAACTATATCGCGAAGATATCCTGGTTTTTGGGAGAAATTAAAAAATAAATGATTCATAATCAGTGTGGTATATAAAATGAGTGAACCGAGGGTAAGTTTTTATATGAAAGTTTTTTCTGATTTCTATGGGCTGTGCCATATTGTTATTTACTTACTTAGCTTTAATGTGAATTGGATTACGGCGGAGTTGGAAGGGCATCATAAATCTTTTAACTTGTCGAACGGCAATGTTCTATTCTAAATATGCACATGTGCTGAAAATTGAAATAAAAAACAACAAGGTTATAGCAAATCCAGATCGTGAAATTACGTCGAGGACTGCTTGCCGGCTGATCTTAATAACCGGCATGGCATGGCGACCGTAAACCAGCGGATTTTTTTGCAACAAGATTAGATGCCCCGAGCAATCGCGCTATTTATCCTTGTGATAGCTGAAGTTTTTGTTAAAGGTTTTTGACAAAAGCTTTGTGTTACCCGATCCCCGACCTTATTTTGCCGAGCTAACCGATCCGCGCCACGAAACCAAAAATAAACTGCATAAATTAACCGACATCATCATGCTTGTCTTCTGTGCTGTGTTAAGCGATATCGAAGATTGGGTAGAGATGGAAACCTTCGCAGAAGAAAAAGAAAGCCGGTTTAGAAAATTTCTGGAATTGCCTAACGGCATTTCTTTAGATGACACGTTAAGCGATATGATCGGTCACTTGCACCTTGACGTCTTTGTGGAAGCCTTTTTGAATTGGACACAATCCGCTTTGCTCAGTCTTGCCGACGAGCAGATTTGTCTGGATAGCAAAACTTTGGGGGTAGGCGCATGAACGGTAAGGCCGTGCGTCTGCTAAGCGTTTATTCTGCCAAAGCATGGCTGGTTTTGATGGCAGACCAGGGTGGACGGAAAATCCAAGAAATCACAGCTATTCTGGAGTTATTAAGTTGTCTGGATTTAACAGGTACGGTGGTGACTATCGATGAGGCTACCAGAAAGCGATCGCTGAAAAAATCATTCAGGCGAAAGCCGATTATGTGCCGGCACTGAGAGAAAACCATACGCAACGAAATTTGTAACTCTTTATTTCAATTGGTCGGGACGATAGGATTTGAACCTACGACCCCTTGTCCCCCAGACAAGTGCGCTACCAAGCTGCGCTACGCCCCGACAGTTTGAAAAAGAATTTAAAGCTGAAAGGATTGTGAGCACAATCCCCAATAATTCAATATGGCTAGTGTACTACATTTCGCCGCATTGAATGGGAAAATCTACTTGAGCAGCTCCAGAATTTCTTCCAGTTCGCTGACCATTTGATGAATCAGTTGTTTGGTGCGGGTTGAATCTTCTTTCGCGTCGTCGCTGCCCAAATGTGCTCTGGCGCCACCGATAGTGTAGCCTTGTTCATACAGCAAAGATCTGATTTGCCGGATCATCAGCACATCATGGCGCTGGTAATAACGACGATTGCCGCGTCTTTTTACCGGACTAAGCTCGGTAAACTCTTGTTCCCAATAGCGAAGCACATGGGGCTTTACGCCGCATAACTCACTGACTTCACCTATAGTGAAATAGCGTTTTGCCGGTATGACCGGCAACTCATTATTATTACTCGGCTCCAGCATACGCTTCCACTCTGGCTTTTAGTTTTTGACCTGATCTGAATGTAACTACACGACGGGCGGTAATGGGGATTTCTTCGCCTGTTTTTGGATTTCTGCCGGGACGGCTGCTCTTATCGCGCAGTTCGAATTTTCCAAAACCGGAAATTTTTACTTGCTCGCCGTGTTCTAGGGAGCCTTTGATTTCCTCAAAAAACATTTCGACCATATCTTTAGCTTCGCGCTTGTTCAAGCCAAGCTCGTCAAATAGCCTTTCGGCAAAATCGGCTTTAGTTAATGCCATTGTTAATCCCTCAGCTTTGCACTTATTTGTGTGGTCAATGTTTCTAACAGTCGACTAAATATAGCATCTATTTCGGAATCTGTTAGGGTTTGTGAAAAATCTTGTATGTTTATACTTAAAGCGACGCTTTTGCTGTCTTCTTCAACACCTTTTCCACGATAAATATCAAATATTACTATATCTTGTAAGGTTGGTTCTGCACAAGCCTTAATGCAATTTATTATCTCGCTGACGGCGATTTCTTCCTTAACAATCAAGGCTAAGTCGCGGCGTACCGACGGATATTTGGACAGCGGCTTGAATTTAGGAATTTGTTTGTTCAGCAATAGATCCTGATCCAATTCGAACAGGAAAACTTGAGTGTCAAACCCCAGCTGTTTTTCCAGTGTTGGATGTAACATACCCAGCCAGCCGATCTTTTCGCCTTGTAACGACAAGATTTCAGCTGTTTGTCCAGGATGCAATGATGGATGTTTGGCCGGGGCAAATTGCACATCAATGCCGGTCAAGGAAAACAGGGCCTGCACATCGGCTTTAACATCGAAAAAATCGACTTTGCGGGTCGCGTTGCCCCATTGTTCGGAATAAGCGCTGCCCAAGGCCAGACCGGACAGCATTTTTTGCTGTTGCGTGTTGCCGTCTTTATTAACAAAGCGCAGGCCGGTTTCAAAAAAACGGACTCTGTTTTGCTGACGATTGGTATTGTGCAGGGCGGCCTTCAGCAAACCGCACCAGAGAGTCGTGCGCATCACCGATAAATCCGCAGAAATCGGGTTTTTTAACCGGACTACGTCATCGTCAGGGGCGATGGCTTGTTGTATCTCTTCATCGACGAAGCTATAAGTAATTGCTTCTTGATAGTCACGGTCAACCAACAAATCTTTAGCACGGTCCAGCTCCAGCACGGCTTCGGTAGCTTTGCCAAGTTCAGAGCGCATTAACAGGCTGCTGTTCGGCAGGTTGTTGTAGCCGATAATGCGGGCTATTTCCTCGATCAAATCGGCTTCAATAGCGATATCGAAACGACATCCGGGTGGAGTCACAGACCAGCCATCCGCTAGTGTTTGTATCGACATTCCCAAGCGCTGAAAAATATCGACGACTTGCTCATTCACCAACGCAATACCCAAAGTTTTTTCCAGGCGCTGCTTTCTAAGCAATACGGCTGTGCGTTGCGGTAGGGTTGATGCTGTTGTCACGTCGGTAATTGCGCCGATGCTGCCGCCTGCAATATCGATAATCAGTTGGGTCGCGCGTTCTATGGCTCGTTCTTGCAAGGTCGGGTCAACGCCGCGCTCGAAACGGTGCGATGAATCGGTATGCAGGCCGTAGTTCCGTGCTTTACCAGCAATGCTTTGCGGGCTGAAAAACGCGCATTCAAGGAAGACATCTTGCGTGTCGTCGCTAACCGCAGACTCGCTGCCGCCCATTACGCCGGCCAAGGCCAAGGCTTGTTTGTCGTCGGCAATAACTAGGGTTTCCTTATCCAGCTTAATAGTCTGGCCGTTTAACAGGGCAACGCTTTCATCGGCTTGTGCATAGCGCACATTAATGTTGCCGGTTAATTTGGCGGCATCGAAGGCATGTAACGGTTGGCCTAATTCGATCAGTACGTAATTGGTGACATCGACTACCGCGCTTAAACTTCTGACGCTCGAGCGGCGCAGGCGTTCCTGCATCCATAACGGGGTTTCGGCTTTAGGATTTATGCCTTTGATCAATCGGCCCAAATAACGCGGACAAGCGTCTGTCGCCTTTACGGAGACTGTTAGTGTGTCGGTATGAGTGACTGCGGATTTTGCAACTTGAGTAGTCGACCAGTCCATTTTATTCAGTACTGCCACTTCACGCGCTATGCCTTCAACGCTGAGGCAATCGGCTCTGTTGGGCGTCAAGTCGACTTCGATGATATTATCATTGAGCGACAGGTAGTCGCGTATATCAACGCCTACAGGGGCATCGGCAGCCAGTTCCATTAAGCCGTTGGCATCGGCGGCCAGGCCCAGTTCTTTTTCCGAGCACAGCATGCCGGAGGATTCTACGCCACGGAGTTTGGACTTTTTAATTTTAAAATCGCCCGGTAATACTGCACCGATCAATGCGGCAGGGATTCTCAGTCCGACCTGAACATTGCTGGCGCCGCAGACGATTTGCAACGGTTCCGCTTCGCCTACCGCGACTTGGCAGACTCTTAAGCGGTCTGCATCGGGATGTTGCTCTATCGCAAGAACTTCGCCGACAACCACGCCGCTGAATTGTGCGGCAGCAGGCGTCACTGAGTCGACCTCAAGGCCTGCCATGGTCAATTGCTCGACCAGTTGTTCTGTGCTTATTGCTGGATTGACATATTCTCTTAACCAGGCTTCACTAATTTGCATAACTCAAACTTTATCTACAGGGATGGGGTGTATGCCGCTGGTCTGCCGGGAGCAGTCGCGGCGCCTGTTTAATTAAATTGTTCCAAAAATTTAAGGTCGTTCTCAAAAAACAGTCTCAAATCGTTAATGCCGTAACGCAACATTGCAAGACGCTCAACGCCCATGCCGAACGCAAAGCCGCTGTATATTTCACTGTCGATATTGACTGCCTTGAAAACTTCGGGATGTATCATGCCGCAGCCCATTACTTCCAGCCAGCCGGTATGGCTGCATACGCGGCAACCTTCGCCGCCGCACATCACGCATTCAATATCGACTTCTGCGGATGGTTCGGTGAACGGAAAGTAAGACGGTCTAAAGCGCACTTGGATGTCTTTTTCAAAGAAAGCGCGCAAAAATTCGTAAACCACGCCTTTTAAGTCGGCAAAGCTGACATCGGTATCGACCAGAAAGCCTTCGACCTGATGAAACATCGGCGTGTGGGTGATGTCCGAGTCGCAACGATATACACGCCCCGGCGCAATTACTTTTAAGGGCGGCTTTTCAGATTCCATGACTCGGATTTGTACCGGCGAGGTATGGGTTCTTAATACGGTGTGGGCATCGAAATAAAACGTGTCATGCATCGCCCTGGCCGGGTGATGGGCCGGAATATTCAATGCTTCGAAATTATGATAATCGTCTTCGATTTCAGGGCCTTCAACAACTTGAAAGCCGACGCTGGCGAAAATCTTGGAAATTCGGCGCAACGTAGTTGTAACTGGATGCAAGCCTGCAACGGCTTGGCCTCTGCCCGGCAGAGTGACGTCTATGCTTTCGCTGGCTAGTCTTGCTTCTAATGCCGCGTTTTGCAGCAGGTCCTTTTTGGCTTCCAGCTGCTCTTGAAATTGATCTTTGGCTTGGTTGATGACCTGTCCGGCAGCGCGCCTTTGCTCAGGATCGAGCGCGCCGAGTTCTTTCATCTGGAGGGTAAATAAACCCTTTTTGCCGAGATAGTGGACACGAACCAGGTCGAGCTGGTTAAGGTCTTGTGTGTCGCGAAGCTGTTGTAATGCCTGCGCGAGAATTTCTTCTAGGGTAGCGGACACGGGGTTAGCTCGCTGCGTAAATTGGGTGGGAGGATGTTTATTTGTCGGGAAAAGGTTATACCTTAATTCCGCCCTCCCTAAGGGAAGGGAGGGGGAAATGGCTGGATTTTAGTAAACTAAAATCCAGGTCTTTGCTTAAGGCTTGCTTTGATGTTCTTTAGCAATTTCCGCAATTTTCGCAAATGCGTTAATGTCGCGAACTGCAATATCAGCCAAAACCTTACGGTCTATCTTCACATTGGCTTTAGTTAAGCCATTGATGAAGCGGCTGTATGACATGCCGCTAAGACGAGCGGCTGCATTGATACGGACGATCCACAAAGCGCGGAATTGACGTTTTTTCTGTTTGCGGTCACGGTATGCATACTGACCGGCTTTAATTACCGCTTGTTTGGCAACGCGATAAACCCGGCTTCGTGCGCCGTAGTAACCTTTCGCTTGCTTTAATACTTTTTTATGTCTTGCTCTGGCTGTTACGCCGCGTTTAACTCTAGGCATTATCTACTCCTGCTTAACTGTAAGGCATCATACGTGCAGCCATGCGCACATCTGATGGATGAATAGTTGCCGGAGAGCGTAACTGTCTTTTTCTCTTAGTCGATTTTTTAGTCAGGATATGACGTTTGTGGGACTGACCACATTTAAAACCGCCGTTGCCTGTGCGTCTGAAACGCTTGGCAGCTCCACGGTTAGTTTTGATCTTTGGCATTTGTTTGCTCCAATTAATTAAAATAAATCCCTGAGTTGTAACCCAACTAGGCAAAATGCATGGCCCGGAAGAATTACTGCATCATTATTCATGACACTTAGCGGCTCATCCTGTGCTGCTGTAGAGATGTTGCAATGCAACACCTACTATTTTCGTTGAACTACTTTTTCTTTTTCGGCGCCATAACCATAACCATTTGGCGGCCTTCCATTTTAGGAAACTGCTCTACGATGGCTATCTCTTCCAGGTCTTTTTCTATCCGCTTCAGCAAGTCAACACCAATTTCCCGATGGGCCATTTCGCGTCCGCGATAACGTAAGGTGATTTTGGTTTTATCGCCGTCGTTAAGGAATTTGGTTAAGCTTCGCAGTTTAACTTGATAATCCCCTTCGTCGGTTCCGGGCCTGAATTTGATTTCTTTGACCTGAACTTGTTTTTGCTTCTTTTTAGCGACGGCCAATTTTTTGTTTAACTCAAACTGGTATTTGCCGTAGTTCATCACCTTGCAAACCGGAGGATCCGCATTTGGCGATATTTCTACTAAGTCCAAGTCTGCAGCATACGCAATCTGTTTGGCTTCATCTAACGAGATAATTCCTAACGCTTCACCATCCGGACCTGTTACTCTCACTCGTCTGGCAGTGATCGAGTCATTCAGGCGCGTTTCATCTTTTTTAGCAGCGATATCCTAATCCTCCAAAATTATTCATTGTCTGCCTGTAATCTCTTGTTTCAACCGTCCGGTAAATTCATTGATCGACAGGCTACCTAAGTCATCACCTTTTTGCGTGCGTACCGTAATGCTTTGTTGTTCTAATTCTTTGTCACCGATAATGACAAGATACGGTACGCGCTGCATAGAATGCTCGCGGATTTTAAACCCGATCTTCTCATTTCTCAAGTCAATTTTCACTCTTATGCCTTGTTTTTCAAGGTCTAGCATGATTTTTGACGCATATTCGGCATGTCGGTCGGTAATATTAAGTACTACCACTTGCACAGGAGATAACCATAAAGGAAAGGTTCCTGCATGTTGTTCGATCAAAATACCGATAAAACGCTCCAGCGAGCCAAGTATCGCTCTGTGCAGCATGACCGGTACTTGTCTGGATCCGTCTTCGGCGATATAGGTTGCATCCAGGCGGCCCGGCATCGAGAAATCCACCTGAATCGTGCCGCACTGCCAGACACGTCCGATACAGTCTTTCAACGAGAATTCGATTTTAGGGCCGTAAAAAGCGCCTTCACCCGGCTGTAAATCCCATTTCAATCCTTTGGTATTAAGCGCCAGTTCCAAGGCATTTTCCGCTTTATCCCAGACCGAATCGTCACCAACCCGGTTTGCAGGGCGAGTGGACAATTTAATAATAACTTCTTCAAAGCCGAAATCTTTGTAAACATCGAACAGCATATCGATAAAGGTCGATACTTCATCCTGAATCTGGCCTTCCGTACAGAAAATATGAGCATCGTCCTGCACAAAGTTTCTGACTCGCATCAAGCCGTGCAAAGTGCCGGAAGGTTCGTTACGATGGCAGGAGCCGAATTCCGCCAGGCGGATCGGCAAATCGCGATAGCTTTTAAGGCCTTGGTTATAAATCTGTACGTGGCAAGGGCAGTTCATCGGTTTGATCGCATAATCGCGGTTTTCGGAATGCGTGGTGAAAATCATGTCACCGAATTTTTCCCAATGGCCGGACTTTTCCCAAAGGGAGCGATCCACCACTTGCGGTGTTCTAACTTCACCGTAGCCGTTTACGCGTAACTTCTCGCGGATGTATTGCTCAACTTGTTGATAAATGGTCCAGCCTTTTTCATGCCAGAACACCATGCCGGGAGCTTCTTCCTGTGAATGAAACAAATCCAGTGTTTTTGCCAGCTTGCGGTGATCGCGCTTTTCCGCTTCTTCCAAACGATGCAGATAAGCTTGTAAGTCTTTTTTGTCGCCCCATGCCGTACCGTAAATACGTTGCAGCATTTCATTATTGGAATTCCCGCGCCAATAGGCTCCGGCAATCTTCATTAGCTTGAAGACTTTTAGCTTGCCGGTACTAGGCACATGAGGGCCGCGGCACAGGTCGGTAAAGCCGCCTTGCTCATACAAGGATAAATCTTCATTTGCGGGGATAGATTCAATAATCTCGGCTTTATATGCTTCGCCCAGATTCTTGAAAAACTTGACCGCCTCATCCCGTGACATCACCGAGCGATGAACGGGGTAATCTTCCGCAGCCAGTTGTTCCATCTTTTTTTCAATTGCGCTCAGATCTTCCGGCGTAAAAGGTCTTTCATAGGAAAAATCGTAAAAAAAGCCGTTTTCGATAACCGGTCCGATGGTTACTTGCGCTGAAGGGAATAACTGTTTGACGGCCTGCGCCAATAGATGTGCGGTTGAATGACGGATAACATCGATGCCGTCTTCATCTTTTGCGGTAATCAGTTGCAGCGTTGCATCCTGATCGATCAATGCGCTGGCGTCGACCAAGTTACCGTTAACCTTGCCCGCCAAAGTCGCTTTAGCTAATCCCGAACCGATAGATGCAGCAACGTCCATTACTGTTACAGCTTGGTCGTATTCTCGCTTTGAGCCATCGGGAAGAGTGATTACCGGCATTTTTTATCCGCGTTTTTGTGTCTACAATAAAAAAAGCACTGCGGTGCAGTGCTTTATATATTTGGTAGGCGCGAGTGGACTCGAACCACCGACCCCCACCATGTCAAGGTGGTGCTCTAACCAACTGAGCTACGCGCCTGAAGCTTATTTAACTTCAAGCCGATCATTATACCTGTAGAATTTTGTTAAGCAACTTAAAAGTAAAGGCTCGACCTTGTTTTTATGGTTTTAATGTGATTTTCAAATAGAGCATTTAGTGCGTTACAAGAATATTGATTAGTAAAAACGTTCATAGTTGTGATGATTTTCAATCCAAAATCAAATCACAGTGTCGCTTTCCAAATGCCAAATACAGGTAGCGTGTTATTTCTGACTGCCCATAAGTCTGCTGCGTGATTTATGCACTTAAAATGCAACAAAGGGTGAAATTTACGACCAAACTAAGCACGATTTTCTTGCTTTGCGGCGTATTAATTGATCTATATCAGTATCGTGGGTAAATCTGGTAGAGCGTTTTTTCGAGACATTATCGAAGAACGAATATGCTGTGGCAAAAGTCGCCAAAGCTAAAAATTTGACACGGCTTAAGCAGAAAGACTTCCAAAGCCCTTAAACGTTGGAAGTCTTTAAGCCGCTTGGCCTTATTTTGAGAAGTTTGCCTGTACCGACATACTGTTGTTCCCCGCCACTGTGCATGTGGAGCCTGTACACGCCCCTGACCAGTTCACAAAGAAGAATCCTGGTTCTGGTGTCGCGGTAAGTGTGAAGGTTTTTCCAGACAAGTTCGTAGAACAAATATTGCCGCAATTAATGCCTGCTGGGTTACTGGTTACAACACCTTTACCACCCGATGATTTCACTGATAGGGTCGTGGTGGCCCCACCGCCGCCACTGCCACCGCTTGCCGCTGCCTTAAATGTCGCGGTGACATTCATGGCATCATTAACGGTAATGTTGCAGGTCAGCGTAGCGCCCGTGCAAGCTCCGGTCCAACCAGTAAATGTGTTGTTGCTTGCGGCTTGGGCGGTTAGCGTAACGACAGTGTTCAGCGCATAAGGCGATGTGCATTTGCCGCCACAACTGATAATTTTGTCTGCAGACTCAACTTTGCCACTGCCGACTGTGGTAACCGTCAGCGAGGGGACGACTATGTTCACGGCAGCCATCTGCGCGGCGAGCATGTCACCGACCTCATCAACCATCGGAGCGTTACAGCTGCCTGGAAGGTTGTTAGGATCGTTAGGGTCGCCTGCACAAGTAGCCTCATGAGTGATGTTGTCGTATAAGCCGGTATAAGCATAGCTTTCATAGCGCCGAATCACCGCCTTTGAGTCGATGTTAGGGGTACCTTCGTTGACCAGCTTACCGCGTTGCCGATGGTTTCCATCGGGTGGTGGACTTTGCTGCATCAACTTCCATTCAGTTTCAAGCTGCGCAGCATCCTGCGGTACTATTGTATTCGTCGTGCCATCAGGGTTATTCGAGGTCAGTTCATCAAGGGCGACTTCACGGTTCATTTCCGTTTTGAACACTTTCATCCATACTGCATCGCCATATTGCGGCACGGGTCGTAGCGGCGGAGGCGGTAAATCGACTTCCGCTACCAATACTGGAGGTGCCGTCGGTTGATTAACTGGAGCAGGTTGAAAATAATAAGTCGGAGTCGCCACCATTATGGAATTCGGCGAACCCACAAGCTGACCTGGATTATTTGGATCAGCAAACATCCAGCGATAGGTCGTCTGATGAGCGCTGGTCATGGCGGTGTAGTTCAAATGGACGCCAAAATGGTCACAGCCAGCATTTAAGTAAGCAGAAGCGGATGGATAGCCCATGTAACAGGTGCCTTGCCAGCTAGTTCCAAGCGTCTTTGGAATCGTCTTTGAGACAAACTGTTGTGTACCTGAATCATAAGCACTCTGGTAGCGCACATAAACTCCGCCGGCATAAGGCACGACTAAAGGTGCACCGAATTTGTTACCCGTCCATGAGGGCGCCAAGTCGGCTGGCGTAATACCTTCAATCTGGATTTCGAAGCCATAGGCATCCTGCCCCTCGAAGTTAGCGGCATCAAAATTGCCGAGTCCACCGGCGATATAGTTCAATGCATTCGCTGCGGGTGCTGCCGCGAATAGGGCGAGTGTCAGGACAGTGCCGCAAGCAAGCTTGTCGCACCCTTTTTTATATCTATGCACGTTACGTTCCTCTGGCTAAAAATTAATGTCTTAGACGGACATTTAACATTCTGTTTTATTCGTAGCGTCTATTCCCGACCAGAGGGGAAAAGTTCAATCCGTAATGAAAAATATTTTTTGCCGTTAAACTTGGAAGTTTTGAAGAGCGTTTGATACAAGCTTGATAAATAAAAGTCGGCGATTTCGAGATATTGATGCTAAGTAGATTAAACAGATTGTCAGTGGATTAGTGTTGATCATCCTGCTTGGCAACAGCCATCGCCACATCAATTAATTTCGCGGTAAGTAGATGAGAATCATTGTCCAGAAGCCGCTTAATATCAGCAGTGTGCCAATTGGGGTGTAGTTGCAGCAGCAGAGCTGCAACACCGGCTACATGTGGGGTGGAAAATGAACTGCCGGTCATAAAGTCGTAGGCTTGATGAGGTACCGTAGTCAGAATGTCCTGACCGGGCGCAATAATTTCCGGACTATTAAATCCACCGCTTTGTCCAACGGCTATTACGCCAGGAACGCTGCCAGGAAATCCACCAGCCTGATCTTTTCCGGGCACTGCCGCAATAACAATGATCCCTTTTGCTAAGGCCTTTTCAATTAATTGCTGGAGTAAAGGGTCCTCAGGACCGCTAAGACTGAGATTAACAATACGGCTGTCCATACGGATGGCTTGATTAAGGGCCAGAGCCAGCGTAAAGCTGTTACAGCGTGCCGCCAGTGAGCCGGGTTTAACCGGCCAACAAGCTCGAAAAGCCAGAATTTCCGCTCCCGGCGCAATGCCTGCGATACCGATTCCGTTGTCGGGGCGTGCCGATAACACGCCAGCCACCGCAGTGCCGTGCAATTCTGCCAAGTTGTGATCGCTGGGTTCCGGTGCAAGATTTTCAGAATAGCTAATTTGACCTTTAAGATCCGGGTGATCAAGATCAACACCGGTATCGATCAATGCAATGCGAACACCCTGGCCGGTGCTGCTTTTGTGTAACTCGCGAATTCCTAATGATTGAAAGCCGGCCTGTAAAGACAAATATGGATCGCTGTAGGATTTGACGGCCGACTGTTTATCGCCCAATACTTCAAAGCTGTGCATTTGCTGCACTAAAGAAACATCCTGTTCTTTTTGCAAAGCAGTTATCACCTGCTGCAAAGGTAATGTTTCTGGAACTTCGTAAACGACGCAGCTAACTCCCAATTCGGTAACCGGCCATTGGGCGACAAAGTCCAGCTGATGACGCTCGGCTAGTTGAAGGGCAATGCGTTCACTCCAACCGGAATTACTGTATTGTCCGCGGAGCCGATAATCGTTTTGGGCATTGCCTGACAAATCGCGGTTGATAGTTCGGTCAACAAAAGTTACCAGCAGACGCCTCTCCCCTGTATTTTGGCTATCGCCCAATCGCGAGAAATCTGTTTTATTGACACAACCGCTTAGTTGGACGATCAGCAAAGCCAGTAGAATAAAGCGTAACAATTTCATGGCTGTATGACGGGTTCGGCCAGCAGTACATCCGAGCGGCTTCTTAATAAAGCTATAGCATCCTCTAGCTTAGGGCTTTCAATACTATCTAGTTTTACTGTAAATGCACCAACGCTGTTGGGTTCATCCATCCGTTGACCGTGAATAGCTGCCAGAATCGCAGCAACCTCAGTGCCGGACAGTGACTTGGCGAAAATCACCCGTAATTGTTTGCCAGCGGCGAGTTCAGGTCTTGCTGCTGAAAGTGTGTAGTAATTGTCAGCTGTGTTTGTTTGAACTGTATGCAAAGTTAACGGAATGATGGCCAGTAATAGCGAAGCGGCCAAAGCAAACTGAACAGCACTTTGACGGACGGACCTTGTCAATTTGCCTAACGTTGTTGTTTTGGACGAAGAAATGAATGGGACATTGTCAGACGCTCTTGCAGGCAGTTTTGAGCGTAGACTGGCAAAAGACGTTTCGGCGGCCACCTCCAAATCGGATGGCTCTGTTACGGCCTCGGCTAATTTTCGCAGGCTAACCAGTTCACGGCGGCATAGCAAACAATGCCGAATATGGCTTTCCAACTGTTGACGTTCTTCCGGTTGCAGGCTTTGGTTCATGTACCAAGGCAGTAAAAGCAGTGCCTGTTGGTGTAAATCGGTTGTCCTGGATGTTGAATGGTTCATGGTATTAATCCTCCTGTGCTTCTGCAAACACTTGAAGCTTTTTGCGTGCATGAAACATGCGGGTTTTAACGGTATTTTCCGGGCAGTCCAGGATTTTAGCGATGTCCTGGTAAGGTAGTCCATGATAGAAAGTAAGCTCAATCACTGCCCGTTGGTCAGCAGGAAGTATATTGAGCGCGTTACTCAACCAATCCTGGGTTTCGGCGTTTTCAGCCAAATTGGCTAATGGATCGCCGATGGATTCGCTTAACTCGTCAACATCCACATCGCGACAGCGTCGAGCAGCTTTAGACATCGATTTAAGCGCCTTGTGATAAGCAATACCAAATACCCAGGTTGATATTTTGCTGCCGTGATTGAAGCGTTCTGGTTTTTCCCAAATCAGCAACAGAGTTTCCTGAATCAATTCCTCAATAGTTTCGGGTTGCCGCGTGGTACGCAATATAAAACGAAACAGTCTGGGATAATAATGCTTATAAAATGCTTCAAATGCTAATACATCTCCCTCGACAATACGCTGAAGCAAAGCGGATTCATCAACCCCGGCTGTTGACTTGTCCAGCATTTGCGGTTGCGGGGTTTCTTTGTTATGTACTAGAGTCAACATGGTTCAAACTGATTTTCTGTAATTTAGAATTGTCTTGATTACTGTATTCCTTTGACTGATCATAAAGTTCAATCCCCTTAGAATTTTTTTTAAAATCCCAGTGTGACAGAGAATAGGTACTTGTTGTTTTGTTGCCTGGGATAAAATTCATCATGATGTAATTCAGTTTCTTGACGGGAACTTAGCGCAACATCTACATAGCGCAAGTCGATGGCTAAATAAGATGTCATAAACCACGATGCACCTGCATTCCAATAAAAATAATCTTGTCCAAGCAGAGCGCCGGCTTGGTTGTAACCCAGCCCAGCCGAGAATTGAACGTTATCCAAAAGATCATGGCGAACATTCAGTTCATAGTTTGCTACATCGACCTGTCGTTGATAGGCATTAGGTGCTATGGACGCTCTGACACTGAGCCAGTTTTGATAATGCAGAGAGGCATAAAATTCTGCGTAATTGGCTTCGTGATTGAAGATTTTGTTGTCATAGATGTACCCGCTGACTGACAACTCGGTTCGCCAATCTGATGAAAGAGGCAGACTCCACCCCAAGTAAGGTTTAATTTCAATTTCGGCTCGATCCATATTTAACTGATCATCAAAACGCACCTGGGACAAACTGAGTCCGGCAAACCAGCCGGAATTATCCTGATAATCAAGATGTCCTTGAACTACTGGATGTCCTCTGCTCTTTGAATAGCCTCGATAAACGTAATCAGTCAGAAATTTTATATCCCCGTGCCAATCTGCCTGTGCTTGTGCGGATGGAAGCCAAAGAACAAAAAAGAGTAAGCCGGTAAATCTCAAAAAACTACCTGATAAAGAAGACATGAAATTACATGCGTAAAGCACCGGGACTAATTGGAATACATAAATGGCTATCGGTGTATGTAGTGTAGGTGCCTTTTAACTGCTTTTCCAAGTTTTCGATCTGGCTTTCATCATATTTACAGCGGTCAAATGTACATTTTCCAAGAATATAATGATATGAATTTTGCTTGATATTGGCTTACGGGCAACAATTAGCCCAAGCGGTTTCATCAAACTGCTGGCCTTATGCCGGAATATACCTGTCAAGATAAAAGGGCATTCACTCATAGAAAAAGGTAAGCCGCAAGGGACGAGGTTTGTAACCACGTCCCAAACATTTGAAGCGGTCTACTTTTTGATTATGCGAAAAGTTCTGAGGACGAATTAATTTTTCCGTCCGATTTTTATGGGCCTCGACTTGCCCTCTAATTCTACCGCTGTTTCTCCAACAAATAATCCAACCAAAGATTAGACAGTTTTTCCTGAACGGTATTTTGCCGCAACCTTGCATTCAGATGCGGAAAATCAACTTTATCCAAATCTTGATCTTGGTTGTAGCAGGAGTACACGAAGCATTCTTTGCCGGTATCGGGATCGACATGTTTACACAGACATTGCGCGCAAATGCCTTTCATCATGCACTGCATCGGCGAGTTGATTGAGCCGATAGCATGATGGGCTTTGTTTAAATAAGGCTTCAATACATCAAAGCGCGCGCTTTTTACTGCCGCCATCATGCGGTCCGAACCGATCACGATAAGGTGATCGACATCCGCCAGCGAAATAGGCTGTTCGCCTAAGCCGCCTTGGGCATAAGCCAACATACATTCCAGAATATTGCCGACAAAGGTTTTGTCCTGAGGACGGGTTGGTGTAATGGCAGTAACGCCTTCGCCCGTATCGACCGACCAGATGATAATATCGGCAGCCGCTTCAACGTCTTCGACTTTAAAGCGGTCTTGCGCATATTTGTAACCGGCAAAATAAATTACCTTGTTGCCGGCTGCTCTTAATGCCTTGCCGATGGAGAACAGTACCGCATTACCTAATCCGCCGCCGAGCAACAACACGGTTTTGCCGGTCGGGATGTCGGTTGGCGTGCCGGTTACACCCATGATTACCAACGGGTCGCCGACATTCCAGGTAGCGCACAGCCGCGAAGATGACCCCATTTCCAGCGCAATCAGGGAGATCGTGCCTTTTTCCTTATCGACTTCCGCGCCGGTCAGCGCCAAACCTTCAGCCGCCAGCACCGTGCCTTCGACGACAGGCGCAAAAGCTTCGTAATTTTGGACGCGGTAAAACTGTCCGGGATGGAATTTTTCCGCTGCCATCGGAGCTTTGACCACGACTTCGATGATCGTCGGCGTCAAACGGTTAATTGCAACGATAGTGGCTTTAAACGACTCATCCAATTGAGCAAATAAGGCCTTTAACGCCGCATCGCGCTCCGGCTGCTGGGCTGGGTTTAATCCAGCCAATTCTTTTTCGAACAGCTTGACCACATGCGGATAGCCGTTTTTGGCGCTGGCCATGGCCTTGACCACGTTGCCGGCGTAAACCGGGTGATTGTCGCCGTAAAAACTGATAAATTTGCCGTCTTTTTGGTAAGACGTCAGCGGTGCAGGTTTGCCCAGTTTAGGAAGGGCTTCATCGTGCATCGGAACCAATTCGACCGAGTCGTTGGTCCATTCCGGCTGATAACGTTGGAAGAACCATTTATCCATCACAAATGTGTCGGGATATTCGCTTTGATAGATAGTGTTCGGCGATGTGCCCGCCGCAACGTATAAGCTGCGCAACGGAACAGTGACGTTTTGACCTGAGTTTTTCCAGCGTCCTTCTTCCAGCGCCAGTTTTTCAAATTCCACTGCGTTCAGGTGTCCGTATTCGTCGGCTTCTGCACCGAGCGGGCTCATGCCTTCAGCCAAGGCGATGCCTTCTTCCAGTGCTTTAACGATTTCTTCATGGTTTTGGCGATACGCAGGCGCATCGAAAATGCCTTTACGATAAAACAGTGTGACGCCGCCCCATGCTTCTACCAGAGGTTGGAAATTCGGCTGCTCGCCTGCCGTTTCAGCACGCTGGCGTTCTGCGACGATAGCTTTGCCGTGCTCCAGGAATTCATCGAGTATGATGGTTTCTTCCTGGTCGTAACGGCGGCGCACGGTTTGCTCGCCATACACGTCAACCAGCATTTCATAACGATGCAGGATTTTTTCGACCTGCACCGGATAATACGCCAGCAATTCGGTTGCGGTATCCATTGCAGTCAAGCCGCCGCCGATAACGCCGGCAGGCAAACGCACCTGTAAATTCGCTAGTGAAGAAGCTTTGGCTGCTCCGGTTAATTGCAATGCCATCAGGAAATCCGAGGCTTTGCGTATGCCGCGCATCAGGTTGTTTTTCAGGCCGATGATAGTAGGTTGGCCTGCGCCCGAAGCGATACAGATATGATCAAAGCCCATGTTCCAAGCGTCTTCAATGGTGATCGTGCCGCCAAAACGCACGCCGCCGTATGCGCGAAAAGCTTCACGTCTTTGCAATGTCAGGTAAATGACTTTCAGGAAGTTCTTGTCCCAACGCACGGTAATGCCGTATTCGGCAACGCCGCCAAAACCGGCCAGGATGCGTTTGTCCAAATCTTCGTACAGGTCTTGAAAATTAACAATCGGAATAGGCAGGTTGTCGCTGTCACCAGTCAATTTCACAGGCAATGGCTCAAGCTTTAAGCCGTCGATACCGGCAACACCGAAGCCTTCATTTAATAAATAATGACTCATCGTGTAACCGGCGGGGCCTAGGCCCACCACCAGCGCATTTTTGCCGTTGTAAGGCAGCATGTACGGACGCTTTACGTTTAACGGATTCCAGCGGGTCAGCAAACTATATATTTCAAAGCCGTAGGGCATGAACAATACATCGGTCAGCACATTGGTTTCAATTTGCGGAATATCGACAGGGTCGGTTTTTTGGTAGATACAGCCCTTCATGCACTCGTTGCAGATACGGTGCCCGGTGCCAGGACACATCGGATTGTCGATCACAATCATCGCTAACGCGCCGATATTGTCGCCTTGGCGTTTGACCAGATGCATTTCCGAAATTTTCTCATCCAATGGGCAGCCGATGGTGGTTACACCCAGCGGATCAACTTTGAATGTATCGGTTTTTTTGTTACGCATGCCTTTAGAGCAGGAATCGGTATCGCGCTCGTGGCAGTAAATACAATGATTGACTTCGGATAATACTTGACGCTGGTTAAAACGCGGGTCGGTCAGTTTAAAACCGTCCCGACGGCGGCGGTGTTCCTGCTCGCCCATCCAGGCCTTGAACTCGCCGCGATCGACCAGCTCATGTTTAACCAAATGGTCGAAATCGCGTTTTTGCGGGAGTTTGAAACTCGGCCAGTTGGCGATCACATCGTTATCCTGTTGAGCTACAAAGCTCCAACGCAGTACAACGTCCATTAAGCTGTTAATAAATTCGGCGGGATCTTGCTGACTGATGATGTCGTTAAATTCAGTTGCAGCTTCTTGATGCGCGGCAAGCTTGGCGCGCAAAGCCTCTACGACTAAGTCGGCATTTTCGTAATCGCTGTCTTTGCCCTTGGCAACCAGTTTGTAATGGCTATACAGCAGACCAATAGCCGCGCCGACACGGGCAACGCGGTGTTCAGGATCGTTATCCTGGTTGGCTTCGGGAAAGCCCGCATCGATCAACAGATCAAAGCGGTTCAGGATAGCTGGAATAGCCCAGTCGCCGGCATCCTGACCTTTAAAGAAGAAAGCCAATTTATCGACCACTTCATTTTTATAAGTAAAAATAGTGTCGATTTCGTCTTTGATTTTAGCGCCCTGCGCCTGATGCTGTTCGGAAACATTAAAAAGCTTGGCGACAAACTGACCGACATAAGGCCCCATGCGCACCAGCAGATCAGAAACAGCCTCCGCCGATAACCCTGCGCCCTGATTCTGGCGGTAAGCCTTGAATTCAGCGTGCAGCTGCGGGTCATGACGTTCAACCGAGGCATCAAACACATCCAGCAAATCTTTCAATCGTGCAGAATTGTATAAATCGGGGTAATTAAAGCCGGGGATGCCTAGGGTAAGATTGTGTTGTTCCATAGTTCTCGTATTGAATTAGTTCGTTTTTTCATACAGAACGCCTAAAAATGACTTGATCTGTACTTAAAAAGATTGCCGAATAGACTAAATTTAACCGTATATTGTAAAGTAGATATGGCTTTGATTGCTATAGATAATTGTTTTTATATTTATCGATACTTGACATATGCCACCAAGGCTCATGAAGAGCTAAGATCATGCGGAAGCCGTTCTAAAAACTAAACTTGTTTTATCGAGGATATTATTATGCTTGAGCTGGGGTAATTCAGGAAACGATTGCCGAGAAGCCCTGGGTATATCAGATCGTGCTTTAACCACAAAAAAACTTTCTGGTCTATTTTCCACGTCGCTGAGATCTAGATTCGCTAGGCGCTCTAACGGGTCCGGCACAAATCCGTCTGGAACGGATTTGCATTTATCCAAAAGACTCCGAGCGATAGTCAGGAGTGACACGGTAGAGCGCGTAGCGAATCCTTGCCAATGACGTGCTTGAAACACTTGTGAATAACGCTGAGTGTCGGAATTACGCAAGTTTAAGATTTTGTTCAAGCATTGCCATGTAGAGAGAATTTGTATCAATTCCATGGGCGAAAACTCATTCGCTCATGTTGACCATGTAAATTACTTAGGCCCCTGTACATCCGCAGGATCGCCTTCATACGGCGTTGCATATTTACATTCCTTTTGCGGGCAAACCTTTTCCACGCCGCGCCGTTTGGTTTCTTTGACAGTCAATATAGGCCACTCGCATTCCGGGCAGCTTTCATGTATCGGCGCATTCCATAATGCGTAATCGCATTTTGGATATTCCGAGCAGGAATAGAATATTTTGCTGTTCCGGGATTTGCGTTTGAGGATGTTGCCTTTTTTGCATTGCGGGCATTCAACACCGGTATCCGTCGGCTTTTCCAAAGGCTCGATATGTTTGCATTTGGGATAGCTGCTGCAACCGATAAATTTGCCGTAGCGTCCGGTTTTGATGACTAAAGGCGACTCGCATTTAGGACAGACTCGGCCTTCCACAATTTCGGGTTCATCGCTGGCGCCGCCGTCATCGTTCAAGTTTCGGGTATAAGAACACTCAGGGTAGTTAGTGCAGCCTATAAACCGGCCATTTCGTCCCAGACGAATAGACAAAGGGCTACCGCAATCGGGGCATTTCTCGTCGATAGCTTCCTGGGTGACATCCTTGCGCTGGACGCTTTCTTCTTTTTCGTGAATCAGAGTGGTAAAAGGGTTCCAGAAATCGCGCATTAACGGAATCCAGTCTTTTTCTCCCCGAGAAACCGCATCCAGTTCATCTTCCAGGTTGGCGGTAAAATCGTAATCGACGTATTTAGTGAAATGTTCGGTCAGGAATTTATTGACGATTCTGCCGACATCGGTCGGATAGAAGCGTTTGCCGTCCAGCGTGACATACTCACGGTTTTGCAAGGTCGAGATAATCGACGCATAGGTCGATGGGCGGCCTATACCATGTTCTTCAAGGGATTTTACCAAGCTGGCTTCGCCGTAGCGTGGTGGCGGCTCGGTGAAATGCTGTGCGGCATTGATGTCGTTAAGCTGGACCGGGCGGCCTTCTTCCATCGGCGGCAGAAAGCTTTCTTTGTCATCGCTTTCGTTGCTGTCGTCTTTGCCTTCCAAGTAGGCGGCCATGAAGCCTGGATGGGCTATCGTGGAGCCGGTTGCCCTGAATACGTGCTTACCGTCGCCGCAGCTTAAATCGACGGCGACCATATTCAGCGTGGCATGAATCATTTGGCAGGCGATAGTACGCTTCCAGATTAGCTCATAGAGTTTGAACTGCTCGATGCTCAAGTGGTCTTTTAGCTGGCTGGGCAAGTACCTTGGATAGGTTGGGCGTATCGCTTC
This sequence comes from Methylobacter sp., assembly GCF_004322395.1. Taxonomy (GTDB): domain Bacteria; phylum Pseudomonadota; class Gammaproteobacteria; order Methylococcales; family Methylomonadaceae; genus Methylobacter_A. The sequence goes on along the minus strand of NZ_SCTW01000073.1, from coordinate 28,496 downwards.
GTGCGCTTCCTGGGCGTTTTTCGATTTAGTCTTAAAAACTCTCGGCTCTTTGGGCACATTTTCAGCGCCGTAGTTTTCGGCAATCAGGGCTCGGATTTCTTCGACAGCGTCAACCGACAGGTTAACCGAGTCGGTACGCATATAGGTGATTAGACCGGCGGTTTCGCCGCCTATATCAATGCCTTCATAGAGTTGCTGAGCAACGATCATCGTGCGCTTAGTGGTGAAACCCAATTTGCGCGAGGCTTCCTGTTGCAGTGTCGAGGTGATGAATGGCGGGGCTGGGTTGCGTTTTTGCTGTTTCTTCTCCAGCTTGTCAACCATTAATTGCCCGTCAGCTGCGTTCAGCAAGGTTTGTTTGGTTTTTTCCGCCAGCTCTTCATTGGTAATGCTGAATTGCGTGACTTTTTCGCCGTCAAATTGGGTCAGTTTGGCTTTGAATGCTTGATCCTGAGTGGTCAATGCCGCATCGATCGTCCAGTATTCGCGGGATTTAAAGGCCTCGATTTCCAGTTCGCGTTCGACGATCATCCGTAAAGCAGGGCTTTGTACACGGCCCGCAGACAGACCACGACGGATTTTTTTCCATAGCAACGGTGACAGGTTAAAACCGACCAGATAATCCAAAGCGCGGCGCGCCTGTTGGGCGTTAACCAAGCTGATAGCGACTTGCTCCGGGTTGGCTATGGCTTCGGTGACGGCTTTTTTGGTGATTTCATGGAAAACAACCCGATGCACCGGTTTGTCTTTCAACAGTTTTTTTTCTTTCAGCAGCTCAAGCAAATGCCAGGAAATGGCTTCCCCTTCTCTATCAGGGTCAGTTGCAAGATATAAAGCATCAGAGGCTTTAAGGGCTTTGCTGATGGCTTGTACATGTTTTTGGTTGCGATCGATAACTTCATATTTCATCGCAAAGTTGTTGTTCGGGTCGACTGCGCCTTCTTTGGGGATCAGGTCGCGGACGTGACCGTAAGAGGCCAAAACCTGAAAGTCCTTGCCCAAATATTTTTCTATAGTTTTGGCTTTTGCAGGCGATTCTACAATGACGAGGTTTTTACTCATTTATTCAAAAAGGTTCAGGGTAAAAGGGGTAGGGTTCAAGGCGAAAAGACATATTTTTGGGCCCTTCACCTTGTCATCTTGAACCTTAAACTAATGGAAATAAGCTGGAATAAGGTCATAGACTATATCTTCCATTCGGGAGAAAGCAATTTCCTCGTCCGGCTGGCTGAGCAATACCATCAGGACTATCCATTTTAGCTTTTCCATCGATATTTCTTCATTTTCCAATGCCATGGCCCGGTCGATGACAATTTCCCGGTTGGCTGAGTTCAGGATGCCGCTATGCTCAAGGAACATAAGCAAATTGCGGCACTCAATATCCAGTCTGGCCTTTTCTTGACTACAGAAGATGCGGAACGCTGGAGATGCTGAGGTGTTTATAGCCCGTTGCAGGCTAAGCGACTCCAACCAATCGAAAGCTTTGTTGACTTCGATTTGTTCAAAGCCCGCTTCCAGCAATTCTGTTCTGACGATATCGCTGTCTGGAAGTATTTCAATTTCATCTTCCATATAGTTTTCGAATAAATACATCAGGACATCAAAAATATTTTCTTTCATAGATTTTTAGTTGTTTATTTGATTCGGGTGTAGCAACCGCCGGCGGTTGCTTCTATGTATCCTTGCAGTTCCAGAATCAGTAACATTGACGAAATAACTTCGACGGATTCGTTGGCATTTTCAACCAAAGTATCGATAGAAGTTGGACTAAACATGACAAGATTCAATAATGTTTGCTGCTCCAGGTCAAGCGTTGATTGCATTGTTAGTGCGGTAATATTCTCATCTTGTTGATTATATTGATTTAATTCGTCAAGAATATCTTGGGTTGTTTCGACAAGTTTTGCCCCTTCACGGATTAATGCGTTGCAACCTCGGGCCAATGGGTTGTATATGGAGCCGGGGATTGCAAAAACTTCACGGTTTTGTTCGAGCGCCATGCGGGCTGTAATCAGCGAACCGCTTTGTTTGGCGGCTTCAACTACCAGCAGACCTTGGCTCAAGCCGCTGATAATGCGGTTGCGTCTGGGAAAGTGGTTGGCTTTGGCGGTCGTGCCGGGTGGAAACTCCGAGATTATCGCCCCGGTATTAACAATTTCAGTAGCCAAGTCTTTATGTCTCGCCGGATAAACCCGGTCCAGCCCGGTCCCGGCTACCGCAATCGTATAACCGTTGGCCTTTAATGCGCCTTGATGGCTGGCGGCGTCTATGCCCAAGGCCAAGCCGCTGGTAATCACAAAGCCGCAATGACTCAGGGTCTTGGCAAAGTTAAAGGCAATTTCCAGTCCTGATGTCGAGGGGTTGCGGCTACCTACAATAGCAAGTTGCGGCAGTGATAATAACTTGGGATTGCCGCGTACAAACAGAATCGGCGGAGGATCGGGTATTTCCTTTAATTGCGCCGGATAGTTTGCGTCATTGAGGGTAATTACGCTGTTATTGGGTTGATTCAGCCAGCTTAGATCATAGTCGATAAGCGTCCAATCAGGTTTTCTGATTGCATGAACGATGTCGTTTTTTAAGCCCAGCGTGCTGAGTGCGGATGATGATTCTGAAAATAACTGCGCCGGGGTGTGGCTTTCGAGCAAGCGGAGAAATGTGCGGCAACCGACACCTGGCGTGCGCAATAGCGCAAGCCAGTATTTTATGTCTTGATCAGTTTGTTGTGCGGTAATGTTCAGGGGGTTCTAACTTTGTCTAATACATGAAGAGCCTGGGTTGCTTTCATGACCAGAGCGTAACTGACGCGCTCAAACGGGCGGAAAACCATCAGGGTGCCGGCAATCTCATCTGGAAGATTAACGGCATCGTTTTTAATCGGGCTGTAAGTGTCTCTGATAATTTTGCCGGTTTTATAGATATTTAGCTCGTGTCCGGGTAAAAGGCCGTCTGCTGTACCTTTGTCTATCACGACCACATTATATCGACCGATTTGGGAAACGCCGCCAAGCACACTGATAATACTGCCTTTTATGCTTTGTTCAGGTGGACGGGGAAAATAATTTAATGCAATGTCCAGTTCCGCGTTGGGCATAATCCGGTCGCCAGTGCGGATTTCACGGGCTGATTTGGTTATGGTTAATGTTGCCGGGTCGCCGGGTTGCTCTAAAGAGGCATCGGCAATATATTGCGCTTCATAGCCCAGGATTTCCCCGCTTTCCGGACTGATATAGGCGCTTCCCGGCCGGTAAATCGTATAGGATAAGTTGTTTGGATCGGTTATCGAGCGCACATAAACACGGTCGCCAGGGCCCACAACAATATGTTCGCCGGCAAAGTCAACAACATAAGGCGCATTGTTGAGCTCGTTTTCATCCACTACCTTGGGCGATGAAAGGAAACTCATTATATTTTCCGTAGGAATTAATTTGATAGCCTGTTTTATTTCAGTTTCCCGAATGCAAGGTAGTACCTTTCCTTCTTTGGAAACGGCAAAATCTTTGCGACCATATTTATAGTCTTCTTCTTTCAACACGCAGGGGGAATTTGGGTCAGCCTGTGTTTGAGTATGGGGTAGCTCGTTTCTGGAAAGGCTAAGCTGCGGTTTGCCATCGACCATTGAAAAATAAATTGTATCGCCCGGATAAATAAGATGGGGATTCTTAATTTGAGTATTGTTTTTCCATAACTCAGGCCATTGCCAAGGGTGTGTTAAAAACTTGCCGGATATATCCCATAAAGTATCGCTTTTAGTAACGGTATATTGGTCGGGGTGAGACGGGTTTATTTTTATTTCATCAGCCCATACACTTAAGCTGATGAGGAATGAAACTATCAATCCGGTGAATATTCGAAAAGCCATGTTTTGGGTTCCTATGGAGTCTTTTTGCACTATCTGAATTCAAAGTTTAGATGAATTCAGATAGAAATCTAGTCTGAAAATAAGTTATTGATTTCTATGGCTTGCGAACTTTGCTCTTTTGGTGAAGTGTGACACCTAACTGGTGCCGGTTAATGTAATTAGTCTGGCACTAAATTAAGATGGTTACAAGTTAGTGAATAACAGCGCACCGCCAGAACCACCTTGAACCGTTGCTGCTTTGCCGATGATGGGATGATCGATAGTGTTAACGCGCATACCGGCATAATCTACGGTGCTGATAATAGTTGATACCTCCAGAATGTTGCATAATTTTTCTTCTGTAATTTGTGACGGGTTCATAGTTTTGGTTCCTCTTGATTTGGCTCTCGCAATAAGAGCGTGAGTTGATAGCATAGCAAATGAAAGTCGAAGTAACCAAGCGCTTATCTTTTTTAAATAGCTTATTAATTAAGCACTTACTTGCTTTTCATAATTGAAGTTCATAAATACTTCTAAAGCCGCCTCATCCTCTGTGCTTAGCTTTGGTGATGACTTTGGCGTTAACAGGCCGTAAAGAGCCTCTGCTTGGCGTTTTGTGGCATTGTCAGCCGTCAGATTGGGTTGTCTGTTAAGAAACCACCTTGTAAACGAATAATACTTTAAACAGTATCCAGGCCAGTTTAAAGCCGCTGTTATTTCTGTAATGCCTCTTTGTTGCGCATAGGTTTTATGATCATCCATAACAAAAAGGCGTTCGCTAAAATCAGGGTGGCATTTTCCAATAGCCCTATGAAACGCTCTTGATATGGGTGTTTTTTGTTTACGCACAGATTCTTTCTCCGGTGGTGTTAAGAGAATGCCACCGTGCAGGTGCGGACGTTGCCGCCCCTTTATAGGGTTTCCAGTTACGGGAGCCAGCTCTACAACAAACCAGTATTGGGGAACTCTTGAAAGCTCTGATTTCATAGCTCTATCGATCTTGCGTTTTGTGTAGTCAATGAAGCCCTTTTTATGCCGAAGTGCTTTATTAACAAAGTCCGGTGTCAGATTGGCAGTGAATGGTATAAGTCGGCAGTCGCTTTGCTCTGCCTGATGTAACATAGCTAATTGATAGAATACTGCTTTAAGTCGATGTCTTGCGTTTCTCCATTCTGGCGCTTTGTTGTAATGTTGTGCTTGTCGTCTTGAGTCTTGAAGAAAGTAATTGCTAACTTGTATGTTGGAAGGTATAGATTGTATTAAATCTATTATACTAAAGCCCGCGCTTTCATTGCCCCTATGCAATAAGGCTGCAAGCCATGCCGAGTCTAGCGTTGCATCAATTCTAAGTTGATCAACAAAAGTTACTTTTTTGCGAGATTTTGTAATGGAACGCGTTACTTTTTTGCGGGATTTTGCAATTTTCTTAGTTGCATATAGGTCAAAGTAAGGCCACTCTGCACCGCGTGTTTCATGTTCGTTATTCATGTATAATTACTTCACTATCTGTAAGAGGATTAGTTAAAAAGAGCCGGTAGGGTTGGCAGACCTATTACCGGCTTTTGTTTATTTGTCTTGCTAGATTTTCGGTTGCATCTGGCCCAATTTTTTTGCTCACTCCTTTCTGGATTTTCAAATTGGTATCAGACGATGACTTTATTACCTTGCCATATACGCGTTTTTTTCTAAGACTACTGCCCCTCATCCCTAAGTCATCGGTGACTTATTCCATCTCTTCAATAATATTGTCGTCGTAATCAATGTCATCGGTTGGCGCGTCGTCGATTACTTCACCTGATAACAGCCGCTGTTCAATACGCATACGCTCAATGTCTTCTGCTGTTAGCTCAGATATAAATAACTCCGGTATTGTGTCCTGCTCAATCAGTTGATTATCGGCCTGTAGTGCTACTCTAGCGGCTTTCTGTGTTAGGGTTAAACTGGTAGCAAGGGCGGCGATAGCGCGGCACTTACAGTGTGCTGGCAAGGCTGCATCTGTCATCACCTGCTCAAGCGTCACTGCCATCGATTCCCTAAGCTGTGCAACGTGGCTTAGATCGTCAACGATTGATGACGCTATCGCCGCCTTAAGCTCACCTATAAAGCCGCTGTCGCTTAATAATTGCTGCCTTGCTTCATCTACCGCCGATAGTGATAACGTGCCTTTAACCGCGCCATGCTTTTTAAAATGGCGCGTTAAAGTAGCCGGGCTTATGCCGGTCTTGGTTGATATAGCGGCTAATGAATACCCGGCTTCTCTCAATACCAAACAGTTTTGTATTTCTGCCGGTGTCTTGATCGTGCGATTGGTTTTAACTGTGCCGGTCACTATGCCGCCGCTTTTAACAGTTTTGGCGCATAGTGCTTGTCGAACCACTCATCAAGAGTTTGACGGGCGAAGTATGGACGGTTGCTAATACGGACTGTTTCAATTACGCCGTATGCCGCTCGGTTGCCGCGTGGGTAGCCTTTAGCAATGGCGCTCATAGAGTATGGGTTTCTGACATTCTCATGTATCAAGCTCTGAAAGTTTGGGTGGGTGTCATCCAGGCCATTGCCGGTTATGAATTCCTCATACCGATTGTGGAGGTGATGAACAGCTTCTGATTTGTTTAAAAACGATGTTGATATAGTCATTGTTGCTTTTCCCATTCCATGAATTTAAGTTTTGCTTTTAATTGGATACTACCTAGCTCGTCACAATTTTCAGGCCAATCGTTGAGCTTTGGCGTTTTAAGATGTTGGTTTGAATCATCTTCGAGAAAATGCTTCAAAGCCATAAAAATCAGAATATTCAGCTTATCTGCTGATAGGTCACCGCCCCAGCTTATCTCCAGTTCTCTACAAGCGCGTAACTGTTTATTGTTAAGTAGAATCCCCATTGGGGTGTAGCCACTGTCTTGTGCTGCTTCAATAGAGAATGCCAGCCTTGCTCGCTCGCGCCGTTTTCGCTGTGCGGCAGTCAAAGCCGTCTCATTCAGCGGCTTAACCCCACGTTTCTTTTTTATTTCCTTCATATAGCACCATTAACCTTTTGTTTTAATGGTGCTTATCATATATCATTAAATTAGTGATGTCACGTGACGTCACAAATAAATTGCATTAAATATTTAGTGCTGTATCATCTTTGACTACATATTAAACGAACGTCTTGTAATGTAGTCAAAGAGGATTCAGGTTATGGCAAACGGTAAATTTATTGCTTACTATCGGGTAAGCACTCAAAAGCAGGGTCAATCCGGTTTAGGTTTGGACGCTCAAAAGCAAGCTGTGCTAAATCATTTAAACGGTGGGGATTGGGAATTGTTGGGCGATTTTGTGGAGGTTGAAACCGGCAAAGGTTCGGATGCTCTTGATCGCCGTCCGCAACTTAAGGCTGCTATCGATGCTTGCAAAAAGCAGGGGGCGACTTTGATTATCGCCAAGCTTGACCGGCTGGCGCGTAATGTTCACTTTATTAGTGGGTTATTAGAAACCGGCGTTGATTTCGTTTGTGCGGATATGCCACAAGCTAACAAAGTGATGCTGCAAATGTATTCTGTAATGGCTGAATGGGAGCGTGATCAAATCAGTGTGCGGACAAAGGCCGCTCTTGCTGCCGCTAAAGCGCGTGGTGTTGTATTAGGGGCTGCTGGTGCTGCAAACCTGAAACCGAACATTGAAGCACGCCAGCAAACCGCTGATAACTTTGCCGGTAAACTGAAAGGTGTTATTGATGGAATGGTAGCTCGCGGATTATCTCAGCGTGGAATGATTGCTGAACTGAATCAGCTTGGCATTAAAACTGCTCGCGGTGGCGCGTGGTCACTGGTTCAGTTGCAGCGGGTTATGAGTCGATTTTAATCGGTGCTATTTGAAAAGAGGTAATGCTGTTGATTTGTAAGGTTATGCTGATTTTAGTGTAAGGATATTCTTACATTGCTATGAGCTACACTCACCTTGAGCCAGTGGGTGCTCTCTATCTAACCTATAAAATTAAAAATATGAAAAAGAACACAGGAAAAATCGTATTAGTTGTGGGCGTTATATTGATGACCGGATGCGCTCAAACAATATACGTCAAGCCCGGTGCTACTCCGGCACAGTTAGCTAAGGATAACGCCGACTGTCAATACGATGTGGTAAAGAATACCCCCACCTACGATGGGGTGAGTGATCCTATTGCGGCTGGTATTGCGATGCACGAAAGAAAACAAGCGATTCTGGAAGCTTGTTACGCTTCTAAAGGGTATAGAGCTAAAAGATAGTAGTGATATTTTATGATAAACCCATGCCATGACAGAATGTTATGGCGCGGCTTTAAAAGGATGATGGGTCAAGCCATAATCAATTTTGTTAATCACCTCAACCAGCGGCGCTATATCCGCATCTCTATGTCCGCCTGTGCGATAAGTTGACTTTCCCATTGTTCCAATAGAATGCCCGCTAAAAGCCGCAACAATATCTCTGTCGATATGAAGATTTGAAAGGCAAGTATCTTGTGTATGCTTAAATGAATGAAATACTACGTTGCTATCAGTTACGCCCGCATTACTGCTGTATTCACCCCACCATTGAGATTCCGCTCCGAAAGATTCTTTACCGTATTTACCCTGATTACGTTTTGATGTTGGGAATAATTCGACCTCCCCTTTATCTTTCAAGGCTTGAACGTATTCTATGAACCCGAGATTCAGCAAAACTTTGTGGATCGGAATAAGTCTTGATCTGTGATCGTTTTTAAAGCGAACGTCATCATCTATAGCGCACTTTTCCAACTCTTCATTGAAATCTATAATCCAATGCTCTGAACCGTCAAAGGCTTTATGAAGCCGAATATCGCTTAAGTGGAGTTGGCATAACTCCGATATAGCCGAACCGGTATAAAGCCCCAATAATGGCAACCAATACTTAAGGTTCGCATCAATTCCACGCTTTGAATTAAAACCTTTTACGTAATTTTCTCTCGCGGGGTTATCGTCATCAAATAATATTTTCAATTCTTGATGTGTAAAGGCGCGTCTGTTTGACTTCATATTGATACGCTTAGTTGAGTTATCAAAAGCCTGAATTGCATCTTGCAGTTCATAGACTCGCTTCTCTGTTCGTATCCACTCTAAGAATGCACGTGCTGTTTTAATGTCCATCGCAACCGCGCTGGGTTTTCTGGATTTAAACCTGGATGTGTCAATACTGTCATCCAGTATGGTTTCGATTGTTATACCTGCAAATTCCGATTGGTGGAACCTGTGCTCAAAGTTTTTGGGTATCGAATGGGCAATTTGAATGTATCGCTTCGCATCATCCCAGCTAAAGGCTGCCGCCGCTTTATCGCAATATTTGATAAATGTTGCTTTTAACAGTCCAACTTTTTTTGTTACTGTGGTTGGTGAGTTCCATCCGTCAATTGTTCTCGGCAAGGTTTGAAATTTAGTGTAGTCATCAAGATATTCCGATAACTTTTTCGGGTTAATGGATTTGGCTGGTGTTGCGGATTGACTGTGTGCCAATGCCGCAAGTTGAGCTTGATGTAATTCTACTTCGCGCCTTTCTCTTTGGGTGCGTTCCTCAGCACGTTCTGCCCTTTCCTCTTCGCGCTTGGCTTCTGCTCTAAGCTGGTTTAATAGGTGTTCCCGATGAGGTTTGTTATCTTCCTCCAAAGTGTTGATGGGAACTTTACCAGTTATGATCTTTTCTTCACCGTTGGGCAAAATGGCCTTTGTTTTACCCTCTAAATATCGCTCAAATTCGATATTTTGATGTTTTAGGCTTTCTAGTAACCGCGCCCTTTCTGCTGTTTCATCAGGGGTTTCTGTAAGTTGGTCTATAAGGTTTTCAATTTCCACTCGATATACCCGCGCTCTTTTAATGGCAAGCTTCCGGCTGTCAGTTTGCAGTGATCGCCGTATTTCTTTTCTGTTTTTAAAATGTGATTGTAAGTGCTTTGGGATAATAAAACGGGCGTAATAAGTTCCGTGCCGATTTTTGCACATGTAGGCTATACCAGCCATATTTGCACCCTCTTGATGTGTCAGGGTTACGTAACCCTAAAGTGTGACACCGCAAGAGCGAAAGCCTGAAAGCCTTAATAACTATGGAGTTTCTAAATTTTCCCGAATCAGATAGAATTCCAGTATTCGTAACTATTTGGCGTACGCTAATTATGATTAATGGGACACGGATGCCACCGATTAAACGGATAAACAGTGATTAAAAAGCACAAAACAGCCTTGGCTTCATTTTTTAAAAATCCGTCTAATCCGTCCGCTCCGTGGCATTCTTATTTCATTTTTCTATGTACTGACTAGTTACCAGTATTTAATTATTATAGTGGAGAGTTTGTTGAGTATTCTATCTATTCTCGAGTTTCCGGATGAACGGTTGCGCAAGAAAGCTGCAATCGTGAAAACGGTCGATGATAAAATCAAAAAATTGGTCGATGACATGCTTGAAACCATGTATGAGTCTCATGGTGTAGGATTGGCCGCTACTCAGGTCAATGTGCATCAGCGAGTAATTGTCATTGATGTCAGCGAGGAAAAAAATGCCCCGTTATGTTTAATCAATCCTGAAATCATAGAAAAAGACGGTGTTAAAGAGTCCGAAGAGGGTTGTCTTTCAGTACCCGGTTTTTTTGAAAAAGTGACCAGGGCTGAACATATTATAGTGAAGGCGCTCGACAGGGAGGGGGAGCCTTTTGAGCTCAGCGCGAGGGATTTGTTGTGCGTATGTGTTCAGCATGAGCTGGATCATTTGGAAGGGAAGTTGTTCGTCGATTATATTTCACCGTTAAAGCGGCAGCGAATTAAGAAAAAATTGGAAAAAATTCATAAAATGGAAGCCAGTTGAGCATGAAGATCATTTTTGCCGGAACACCCGAATTTGCGGTGCCTTGTCTACAGATGTTGCTGGATTCGGAACACGAAGTTTGTGCGGTTTATACTCAGCCCGACCGTCCTGCCGGTAGGGGGCGCAAGTTACAGCCAAGTCCGGTCAAGGAACTGGCCTTAGCTGCCGGCATTCCTGTTTTTCAGCCGCTTACGCTGAAGACCGATGAGGATTTGCAGCGAATCAGCGCATTCAATGCCGATTTGATGGTGGTGGTCGCTTACGGCATGATCTTAACGCAAACCGTTCTGGATGTGCCCAAATTGGGCTGCATCAATGTACATGCTTCATTATTGCCTCGCTGGCGCGGAGCTGCCCCCATTCAAAGAGCGTTGATGGCGGGCGATGAAAAAACCGGTGTGACCATTATGCAAATAGTGCGCAAACTGGATGCCGGCGACATGCTGCATAAGGAAGAATACATAATCGGCGAGACCGATACGGCCAGCGATTTGCTTGATAAATTGGCTGTGTTGGGCGCAATAGGCTTATCTAAGGTGTTGGCGCAAATGGAAGCCGGAACTGTTCATGCTGAACAACAGGATGAAGCTTTGGTGACCTATGCCGAAAAGCTGGAAAAAAGCGAAGCGGTTATCGACTGGACGCAACCGGCAGCGGATATTGCTCGAAAAGTCAGAGGATTAAACGCATGGCCGGTTGCTCAGACGCTTTATCAAGGCAATGTATTGCGCATTTGGCAAGCTGTGGCGGTGAATGATGACTCGTCCTGGCAAATGGAGCCCGGCGTGGTGCGCAGTGCTGATAAAAATATGGATGTGGCAACCGGGAAAGGCTTTTTAAGATTGCTAGAAGTACAGCTTCCCGGCGGAAAACGCATGCCTGTTCAGGCTTTTTTAAGTGCTCACGACGTTAACGGGGTCAAATTAGGTTGAATACTCAGTGAATACACGATTAGTTGCAGCCCGGGTACTGTCCAGGGTTTTGCAAGACGGACAGTCCTTAACTGTGGCACTGGATAATGCATTTCTGACCATAGACTCGGTTAAAGAACGGGCTTTTATTCAAGCGCTATGCTACGGTGTTTGCAGGCAATTTCATCGGCTGGATTTTATTTTAACTCAATTGCTGGATAAACCGTTAAAAGATACAGATGTTAAAGCGCTGGCGTTGGTGGGCTTGTACCAGCTTAAGTTTATGCGAGTAAAACCCCATGCCGCGGTATCCGAAACGGTCCTGGCGGCACGCAAAAAACCGTGGGCCAAATCGCTGATTAATGCGGTACTTAGAACCTATTTGCGCGAACAGGAAGAGTTGGAACATAAAGCCGATAAATTTCCAGTAGCAGCGCTTAGTCATCCTGACTGGTTGATCAAGCAGATTGAGCAGGATTGGCCTGAGCAGGCGCTAAAGATATTGTTGGCGAACAATCAGCAGCCGCCTATGGTGTTGCGAGTTAATCTCTCGAAAACCAGTCGCGAAGACTATCTGCAATTGTTAACTGAACAGGACATAGCGGCTCAAACCGTCAGCTTTTGCCCGTCGGCGATCATGTTGGATAAGCCGGTGCCGGTAGATTTGCTGCCCGGTTTTGCCGATGGATCGGTATCCGTTCAGGATACTGCCGCGCAATTGGCGGCCGGATTGTTGGATGTCCAGCCGGGGCATCGGGTGTTGGATGTGTGCGCCGCGCCTGGCGGTAAAACTGCGCATATACTCGAAAGCCAGCCGCAGTTGAAAGAGCTGGTCGCCGTCGATATAGACGAATCCAGAATGCAACGGGTCGGCGAAAATTTACAGCGTTTAAAGTTGCAAGCCAAGCTGGTCGTTGGCGACGCAACGAACCCGCAAAATTGGTGGGACGGCAAGCCGTTTGATCGGATCTTGCTGGACGCGCCGTGTTCGGCCTTGGGCGTTATCCGTCGTCACCCCGATATTAAATTATTGCGTAGAGCCGAAGACATCGGGCAGTTACAAGCTTTGCAAAAGACTATCATGCAAGCCGTTTGGCCTCTGTTAGCGCCCGGAGGGCTAATGGTTTATGCAACCTGTTCTATTTTAAAGCAGGAAAACGAGCAACAGGTTAAAGCTTTTTTAGCCGAACACAGCAATGCGGTCGAGCTATCTATAGATGCCGACTGGGGAACTTCCGGAGCATGCGGTCGCCAGATTCTTACCGGTGAATCGGCAATGGACGGGTTTTATTATGCGCTTATCAGTAAGCAATAAATTAGCACTTTGCCGGTCGCTATTATATTGTCTTTTTGTCTGGCTGTTGCCCGCTTTAAGTTATGCCGACACGCCCGTCCTGAGTGCAGCCGAAGGGTTTGGCGTGGAAGTGAAAAATGCCGAGATCACTTTGAAAGGAGATAACTATATGTTGTCTGCCGATATAGATTATCAACTCAGTGCGCGGGCAATGGAGGCGCTGCAAAGTGGGGTGCCTTTGTTTTGGGATATTCACATCAAGACCATACAGCGTCGCGATTTTTTATGGGATAAAACGCTGATTAATGCCGCTATACGTTACCGTATTCAGTACCATGCATTGCTGAACATGTATCGGGTCAGGAACGAGAGTAGCGGTGCGACCTATAATTTTTCTACATTATCTGCGGCGTTCGATTTGATGTCGGCGATATATGATTTTCCTGTGATGTATAGGGCGCGTTATAAGCAGGGGGAGCGTTACGCAGTTGAAATAAAAGTAACGCTCGATCGGGATGCCTTGCCCTTGCCGTTACGCCCGGTTGCGTATACTAATCCTCAATGGTATTTATCCAGTGATTGGACATTATGGCCTTTGACAAAATAAAACCCCCTATCAGTTTGTCTATATTGATTCTGTTCGGCTTGATTCTGCTGCTGTTGCAGCTGATGAGTTCGGCAACGCAGGAATCTTCGGAACTGAGTGCGATGTATTCATGGCTGCTGTTGGTCAACGCGTTGGGATCGGTGGTCTTGCTGGGTTTGGTCGGCGCCAATATTTACTCTCTGGCGAGGCAGTTAAAAAAGCGCGAAGCGGGTTCCAGGTTAACCACGCGTATGGTGTCGCTGTTTGTGGTGCTGGCTTTAGCGCCAGCGGCTATTGTGTTTTATTTTTCGATGCAGTTTCTGCACCAGGGCATCGATAGCTGGTTTAATGTAGAAATAGACCGGGCGATGGAAGACGCGTTGGAACTCAGTCAGGCATCATTAGACCAAAGGATGCGCTGGCATTTGCGGCAAACTCAGCAATTGACCGGAAAGCTGGTGGATGTGCCCGAAACATTGGCGACGCTGGAAATGGAAAACCTGCGCGAACTCTCGGGAGCAGCCGAGATGACCTTGTTCTCCCGGCAGGGCAGGATTATTGCTTCAAGCAGCATCAATCCCGGCGATATATTGCCGAGTTTGCCGGATGAGCATAGCTGGTTGCAGTTACGGCAGAACTCCGAATTTGTCGCTTTGGCGCCGGCGCGCGAAGATGAATTGATGATCAGGGTTATCGTTACCGTTAAGGCTAAGGAGCCGCAATTTTTACAGGCTTTATACCCGGTTCCGGTAAGAATTGCCGATTTGGCCGACTCGGTGGAATTTGCCTTCGTGCGTTATCGGGAAATGCATTTTTTGAGGCATTCATTAAAATTGAGTTTCTCTCTGGCGTTATCTCTGGTCTTGCTGATGAGTTTGCTGGCGGCCATCTGGGTGGCCTTTATCAGCATCCGTAATATTATCGCCCCGGTAAAGGCGCTGGTTAAAGGAACGCAAGCTGTGGCTTCCGGACATTATGACCAAGAACTGCCGGTTATTGCCCAGGATGATTTGGGTTTTTTGGTCGAGTCATTCAATGAGATGACGCATCGTATTGCCAGAGCCAGCGATGAAACCCGAATGGCCGGTATAGAAGTAGAAAATCAACGTGCTTATCTAGAAACGATACTGGCGAATTTAACAGCCGGGGTCATCAGTTTCGACGTGACGCATAAGATACGTACGGCGAACCAGGCGGCTTACCGGATTTTTCATATTCATGTGAATCAGTTTGTCGGACGAACTTTATTGGAGTTGGTTGAGAATTACGCAGAATTGGCGGAACCGTTAAAATCCATTCAGCGCTTATTAGAGCAAGCCGACGATATATGGCAGCAGCGGATTGCTTTCTTAGGCCCCAACGGTCGGCAGGAATTGTTGTGCAGAGGCACGTCGCTGTTTTCTCAGGAAGGGCAACGGGTTGGAGCGGTGGTGGTTTTTGATGATGTGACCGACCTGATTCAGGCGCAAAAAAATGCGGCTTGGGGAGAAGTAGCCAGAAGGCTGGCGCATGAAATCAAAAATCCGTTAACGCCCATCCAGTTGTCGGCAGAACGTTTGCAGCACAAGCTGGCCGACAAGCTGACTACCGGTGATGCGGATATGTTGCAACGCTCGACCACAACCATTGTGCAGCAGGTTGAGGCGATGAAAGAAATGGTGGATGATTTTTCGGAATACGCCAAACCTTCCAAAAAGCAGACCGTAGATATTGATTTACCCGCTTTGGTTCAGGAGGTGTTGGCGCTTTATGTGTTAAAGTCGGGCGTTAAATTTAAACTCGATTATGATGCCGGTTTGTTGATGATTAAGGGCGATCCGGTTAGTATCAGACAGGTACTGCATAACTTGATAAAAAATGCTTTGGAAGCAATAGGTGCCAAAGGTTTAATCGAAATAAGCCTGCACCGGGTGCAAAAAAATAATACCGATTTTATTGAAATAGCGCTTTATGATGACGGGCCGGGTATTAAAGACGAGCAAATCGAGCAAATCTTTGAACCCTACGTGACTACCAAGGCTAAAGGTACGGGATTAGGCTTGGCAATAGTCAAAAAAATAATTGAAGAACATGGCGGTGCAATATGGGTCGATACCAGCCGTCGACCGCCAGGAATGGCGGAAGTGTCGCAATCGGCAGGGAATCGATGCGACAAAGTGGGAGCCGGGTTTATCATTCAGCTTCCGGCGTGTAATTTTTGAGGTGCCGTAAAAAATTATGAATGCATATATGCAGCATGTATTGATTGTAGACGATGAGCCGGATATTCGCCGGTTGGTCTGCGAAATTCTTGAGGATGAAGGCTACCAAGTCGCTACGGCGGAGAATGCCGCTGCTGCCAGGGAATTAAAAAAGTCCACAGCGCCTGATTTGATCCTGCTTGATATTTGGATGCCGGATACCGACGGCATTACCTTATTGAAAGAATGGGTTGCGGAAGAAGCAATGCTTTGCCCGGTGGTGATGATGTCGGGACACGGTTCTGTTGAAGCCGCTGTTGAAGCGACCCGGTTGGGAGCTTACGATTTTCTTGAAAAGCCGTTGTCTTTGGCAAAATTATTGCTGATCGTAGAAAGAGCCTTGGAAGCCAGTAGCCTGCAAATAGAAAATGCGGGGCTTAAGCAGCAGTTGGCCGCCGATATTGAACCGGTTGGCAGGAGCGCTACCGTTGCCAGAATCAAGGACCAACTAAAGCGCTTGGCTCAGCATGATGCCAGGGTGTTATTTGTCGGTGAAGCAGGCGTGGGTAAGGAAATGTATGCTCGATATTTACATAATAACAGTGCGCATCGGGACGGCCCCTTTGTGGATGTGGCGGTAGGCAGCATATCGCCGGAAAACTCGGCGGTGGAGTTTTTCGGCAAAGAAGATGGAGGCAAGGTTTATCCGGGGCTGTTGGAGCGGGCGCATAAAGGAACATTGTTCTTAGGCGAAATCGGCGGCATGGACAAAGAGACCCAGCTAAGGCTGCTTGGCGCCCTGGAGTCGAGTTCATTTTTGCGAGTAGGCGGTAGCGAGGCGGTTCGTGTCGATGTCCGGGTAGTGGCGTCGACTCGCATTGCGTTGGATGAAGAGGTTAAGGCCGGACGTTTTCGGCAGGACTTATATTATCTGCTTAATGAGGTCTCGCTCGATATTCAATCGCTTCGGGAGCATAGTGAGGATGTGCCGGCGTTACTGAGTTTTTATGTCGATTATTTTGTCAGTCAGGATAGATTGCCTTTTCGAAGATTTTCTATGGCGGCACAAAACTTTTTACGCAATTATAGTTGGCGCGGCAACGTGCGGGAATTGAAAAACCTAGTGCAACGCTTGATGATTTTGGGGGCAGGGGAAGATATAGAGTTGGATGAAGTGAAAGCGGCGATGGGTCCTTCGGTGATTGGAGATACTGTTACGTCCCATGCGGTGCCTGAGTTTTTTAATCTGCCGTTAAAAGAAGCCAGGGATCATTTTGAGAAGGCTTATCTGGAATATCATTTTGAAAGAACCGGCGGCAGCGTTGCAAAGCTGTCAGCCGCAGTAGGTATGGAGCGGACTCATCTTTACCGTAAGTTACATTCATTGAATATTAAATTGTAGGCAAAAGGCGAATGGATGCGGTTTTTCTGTCTTTTGTACTGCGTCTTTTATTCGAATCATAAATAAACTTGAAACATTTAATATTTCTTAGTAGAATTTCGCTCTTTATATTTGAGCCTTTAACAGAAAGCCTAAGCAACGATGAAAACATTTAGTGCAAAGCCAGCAGAAGTTAAGCGTGATTGGTACGTGGTCGATGCAGAAGGAAAGACGCTAGGTCGTCTTGCTTCTGAAATTGCGCTTCGTCTTCGCGGTAAACATAAACCAGAATATACACCGCACGTTGATACCGGTGATTACATTATTGTAGTAAATGCAGAGAAAATAGGCGTTACCGGCAATAAAGAAAATGATAAATTGTATCAACGCCATACAGGTTATATCGGCAATCTTAAAACCGTTAGCCTGGGTAAATTAAGAAAAACTTTCCCTGATCGTATTCTTACTACAGCGGTGAAAGGAATGTTACCTAACAATCCTTTAGGTCGTGCAATGTTCAAGAAATTGAAGGTTTATGCCGGTCCTGAACACGATCATCAGGCTCAACAGCCACAAGTATTAGACTTATAAGCGGGTAGATTATGGCAGCAGCTCAGTATTACGGAACAGGTCGTCGTAAGTGTGCAATAGCGCGCGTTTACGCAACAACAGGTACCGGAAAAATTACTATCAACACAAAAACTATCGAACAATATTTTGGCCGTAAAACCGATCAGATGGTTTCCCGTCAACCACTGGGTTGTGTCGACATGGAAGGCAAATTCGATATTAATGTAATCGTTAAAGGCGGTGGGCCATCCGGTCAAGCCGGCGCGATTCGTCATGGACTGACTCGTGCGTTGATGGCCTATGATGAAGCCTTGCGTCCAGCTCTTAGAAAAGCCGGTTTTGTTACCCGCGATTCACGTATTGTAGAACGTAAAAAAGTGGGCTTACACAAAGCCAGAAAACGTCCTCAGTACTCGAAACGTTAATCGATTACTCTTATATGCGGTAACTCTTGCTACGCATGTAAAAATAAAAGGGCTGCATTCGTAGGATGTGGCCCTTTTTTATGGATATTTAAAAGGGGAAGAGGCAGTGAAAATTTCGATTATTGTGCCTGTTTATAATGAAGCCGATAACATCATCTCTTTAATTGACGAGATCGTTACGGCTATGAGCCAGGCCGAAGCCTATGAAATTATCTATGTCGATGACGGCAGTAATGACGATACAGCGGCAATTTTAAAGCAAGCGCAACAAAATGTTAAAGCGCTGAGAGTGATTCGGCATCAGCAAAGCTGTGGACAAAGCGCCGCCATTTATACAGGCATAAAGGCTGCAAGCTATCCCTGTATTGCAACGCTGGATGGCGATGGACAAAATGATCCTGCCGATATTCCCCGAATGTACCAGGTATTGATGCAGCAAAGAAAGACTACCAGTAATTTGTCGATGGTGGCCGGATGGAGAAATAAACGCCATGATTCCGCCTGGCGGCTGTTTTCATCAAAAGTAGCCAATTCTGTTCGCTCCACCTTATTAGGCGATAATACGCCTGATACCGGTTGCGGTTTAAAAGTGTTTTTAAGGGATGAGTTTCTGGGTTTGCCGTATTTCGACCATATGCATCGCTTTTTACCTGCGTTAATTTTAAGAGCGGGTGGACAGGTGATTTCCGAACCTGTTAATCACCGAGCTAGAGCGCATGGTTATTCTAAATACGGCACCTTAGACCGGCTGTGGGTAGGAATTACCGATATATTAGGTGTGATATGGTTACAGAAACGGGCAAAACTGTCAGAGGTAAAAGAAATTGAACGTGGATAAAGAAACAATTTGGCTGATTATAGGTTTTCTGGGGCAGGGGTTATTTTCAGCTCGATTTATCGTGCAATGGATTAAAAGTGAGCGTGAGAAAAAAAGCGTATTTCCTATCGCTTTTTGGTATTTCAGTATCGGCGGTGGCGTTACCTTGCTGGCTTATGCGGTTTATCGGCAAGATCCGGTTTTTATTGTAGGGCAACTGACCGGACTGTTTATTTATTTTCGAAACCTGTATTTTGTGGTTCACGAGCGTAAAAACTTAAATCTTGAATAACTTCTCATGTATCAATTGCTGTCTGGCAGGCTTTGGATTTTTTTCCTTTGGGGCGTTTTAGTTACCGTTAGTCTTTATATTCGGCCGTTATTTCCTATCGATGAAACCCGGTATGCAGCTGTTGCATGGGAAATGTGGCTTAGAAACGATTTTCTCGTTCCCTATTTAAATGGGGAGACCTACAGTCATAAACCCCCGTTGTTATTCTGGTTGATGCAACTAAGTTGGTGGATGCTTGGGGTTAACGATTGGTCGTTACGCCTGATTTCACCGCTTTTTTCGCTGGCGACATTGTATTTATCGGGCGCAGTGGCTTCTACTTTATGGCCTGAACGCAAACAGGTCGAAACGCTTACGCCGTTACTGTTGTTGGGATCGTTTTTCTGGATGATCTACAGCACGTTGACAATGTTCGATATGATGCTGGCGTTTTTCGCGTTGCTGGGCATTTACAGCCTGTTAAAACTTGTCGGCTCGGGCTTGTCTTTAAAATACTGGACGCTGTTAGGGATAGCCATAGGCGGCGGTGTTCTTAGCAAAGGCCCGGTGATCTTGTTGCATATTTTGCCTGTCGCGCTGTTGGCGCCCTGGTGGCTGAAAACATCCGATTTCCGCTGGAAGCATTGGTATTTAGGCTTGATTGCCGCCATTTTAATCGGGGCTGCCATCGCCTTATGCTGGGCAATACCGGCCGGGATTGCCGGTGGTGAGGTGTATAGAAAAGCGATTTTTCTCGGGCAGACCAGCGGACGGTTAGTCCAGTCTTTTGCGCACCGGTTGCCATGGTGGTGGTATTTAGAAATTTTACCATTATTGTTGTTACCGTGGCTGCTTTGGAAGCCTCTATGGATTGGATTATATAAATTCCCGCATCAAGATTTGGGCATCCGTTTTTGCTTGGCTTGGGCGATACCTGTTTTTGTCGCATTTTCGCTGGTCAGCGGTAAGCGCATCCATTACTTATTACCTTTGGTTCCGGCCTTGGGCTTGATATTGGCAAGAGTCATAGATGAGATAACCGAACCAGAGCGCTGGCAGCGAGCCCACATTGTTGTGATGACGGTTTTCGGATTGCTGGGTGTGGCATTAATGTTGTTGCCTTGGTTCAATGATGCTTATCATTGGCGGACTGAATTATCGTTAATCTCGCCTATGTGGGGAGGTCTGCTGACTATTAGTGCAGTGGTTTTGGGCGTAAACAAGGCAAAGCGGGCTCAGGATTCGGTTCTTTATGTTTGCATAGCTTCGATTATCGCAAGCATAACGATTTCAAGCGGTTTTTTTGAAGTTAAAGCCGACCGCTACGATACCAAGCCAGCCGCTCAGGCGATTGCCGCTTTAATGGATGAAAACAGAGCGATTGCTTATTACGGCAGCAAATATCACGGTCAATATCATTTTGCCGGGCGTCTTAAACAGCCAATTGACGCCATATCAAATTTTACCGATTTATATAATTGGGCCGAGCATCATCAGTCCGGTTATATCATAGTGACCTATCAAGATGCCGAGGCCTTGCCTCTGCCGCTAATCAGTAGCCGTTATCCTTTCAAAGGCCAAAACATAGGTTTTCTTTCCTGCCAGGCACTGTTGGCCAATCCTGGGCTTAGTGCTGTTTTGAAACCGTAGATTATTTTATTAGGTTTTCGCTTAAGCACGTATGGTTGGGTTGCCTGCTTTCCGGCAACCCACTGATATTGCAAAAAATCATCAAAGTATTCAGCATTTAAATGGGAATATCATCCACGCCATCAGCCGCTTTATCGATGGCATCATGAGCAGTATTGCCAACTCCCGGCACGATTGATACAACCGCTCCGCCTAAACGCATGGGTACGGAAGCAATTTTTGTTAATACGCACCCTTGTAAAATAATGGTTGTGACTAATAAAAATACAATTTTTAATTTCATTTTTAACCCTTTTTGGTAAATATTTAGTAGGCATATCTGATAAAGTCTTCCGTACAATAAACTAATGACTTATAAATTACCATGCGCAACATTTTATTAGCAGTCAAACATCTTCGTACTTGTTCTGCAATGGCAAGCTTTCCAAACGAGTGAAAAATCAAATCGATATGGCCCTCAGGTATTGGTCTAGCCCAGCTTGATCCGTTGCCCAGTCGCTGCAGATTGCAAGGCAGCAACGATGATTTGGCAATTGGCTTTTGCATCGTCCAGCGACAGCGCGGGGGCATTGCCGTTTAATATGCAATCGCTGAAATGCTCGATTTCCAGCCGGAAGTGACTGGCTGCAAGCAGCCGTTCTTCAACTGGCTCACCCGCTTCGGTCCACCATGAAATCACCGGTATATCGCCGGGCATACACCAGACGTTATGGCATTTAATGCCGCCTAAGGTGCCGATGATTTCGTATTCACAGCGCCTTGCGCGTTCAAAGCTGAAATCGAAATGCGCGTATTTTCCGTCACCGAAATCGATAATGCCGCTGGTCGCAATATCGGCGCCGCTTTCGATATATTTGGCTATGGCTGTAACGGAGGCAGCGGGCTCGTCGAAAAACATCCGCGCCGAATGAATCGCATAACAACCGATATCCCACATTGCGCCGCCGCCGTTTTCGACGCTTTCCGCTAAGCGATATAAGCGCGCAGGCCGCATCATGAAAGAATAACTGGATCGCACCGACCTGATTTCGCCAACTACTCCCGAGTTAATCAATTCCTGCACTCTTGCATGCTGCGGGTGGAAACGGTACATAAAGCCTTCCATAACAGTAACTTTATGCCGATGTGCGGCGGCTTGAATGGCTTCTATGTCAGCTACAGTCAGCGCCATAGGCTTTTCGCACAGTACGTGTTTGCCATGTTCGATGGCGCGGAGCGTCCACTCGGCGTGTTCGTGATTGGCAAGCGGCAGGTATACGGCATCGACTTCCGGATCGTCGAGTAACGCTTCAAGGTTGTCATAGGTGCGTACCCGCTGCTGGTCCGGCGCATATTGGTTCAGCGTTTGCGCCGCAGCGCCGGGGCGACGACTGGCTATCGCAACCAGCTCGGAATTGGACGCTTCGATAATGGCAGGCATCAGACGCTCGTTGATACGGGCCGCGCCTAAAATACCCCAGCGAAGTTTTGTTTTGATAGTCATGAGCTTTACCTTGAATAAATGGATTATTTCAACAGAGGATGATCTTTCGGCAATTGCCGCGCTATCCATAACGCTAACTTATGTTTCATATTAATCCCGTTTTCCTGATCAATCGCCAGCGGCTGAATGAGCTGGTCATTGACCAGCAGGCGGTAAAGGCATTCAACCTTATCCTTTGCCGAATCTGTCGAGGAAAATCCTGAGTAACCGCGATTTTTCGCGTAATTTTCAGCAACCTCGATAGCTTTTTTTAGCAGCTGGGGCTCATTTTTTAGCTTAGTCATTGATGTTCATCCTTCTTCAATATTATTGCTAGGTAAAATTAAGTAGCTGTTATTTTTTTGGAAATTTAGTAAATAGCCGAATGCTAGCGTCTGTGCCGGGTTATCTGTCCCGACCTACCGATTTCATCATAACCAACTCATCAGTAATTGCAAAGAGAGTCTGACTGCGATGCGGTATTTCTTATTTTTTTAAAAAGTCCCACTGTTGGTCAATAAAGCCATGCAGAGGTTGGTATTGGTCTTTGTAGTTCATTTTTGGGCAATCGGCAATCCAAAAACCCAGATACAGCCATTCCAAGCCTTGTTTTTGCGCATAGTATATTTGCCAAAGCACCGCATAAACGCCGGGGCTGTAGCTTGAAAACTTGGGGTCAAAGAAGGTATAAACGGCGGACAGGCCGTCATCAACGCAGTCTACAATTGCCACAGCGGCAATTTCATCGGCAACGAAAAATTCTATAAATCGGGTGTCGCACCATGAACTGCCTAAAAATCTGATGTATTCGTCGGGGCTGGATTTTGCCATATTGCCTTCGGCATGGCGGTGATTTTGGTAGCGCAGATAAAGATCGTAATGGGCTTGTTCAAAGACTGCGGGTTTGATTATTGCTGCGGTTTGCTGATTTTTTTGCAAGCAACGCTTTTGGTTACGGTTGGGTTTAAATTGTGCAACGGGCAAGCGTACCGGAACGCATTGCGAACATTGCGCACAATGAGGGCGATAAACTTCATCTCCGCTACGCCTGAAACCATGGGCAATAAGCTGCGAGTAAATAGCGGTATTAAGTCCAAACGAGGGAGCAACAAATGCGGATTGTGCCAGCTCTCGTTCCAAATAGCTGCAAGGATGCGGGGCGGTAACTAGTAAAGGAACAGAGGCCATAAAATGCTGTTATAAGTTCAAGATATATTTAGTTTAAGGTACATAGAGTGTGCCCAACAATAGTGTTAGTGCTTGGCTGCATTGTTTCGGAAATCATCCGCCCACCCTGTTGCTTGGTGTTGTAACAATTGTCTTTGTTCGATGGAGAGTCCCATAGGGTCAAAACGCAACTGATAATGCAGTTTATAAAGCCGATTTAACATCGGTATTTGCAAACGTTCGACCCATTGCTGAATGCTTTCGTTATAGTGCCGTGCCTGAGCGGTATTTTGCAAGCATTGCTCGATAAGATAAAACTCGGAATCCAGTCCCTGATAATCGGGCTTAGGTTCGACTGTTTTTGCAGTTTGTACACTCCGACATGGTTTTTTCTTTGTGGAATAAATTCGCCACGCTAAATAAATCGCCAACAATAAGGCGGCAAGCAGCCCCAATTCGGCGTTCTGTTGTTGGGTTTGTTGAAGTTGCCATTGCCTAAAATGAAATAGGTAATTAGACCATCCATCGACAAGCGGCTGCCACAGGCCGGCATGTTCTTTTTCCATATCTAGCCATTGCGACGGTGTGGAATCGACTGCCTGCCAAACGCCGTTAATATAGGCAATCGCCCAAGCATGAGCATGGCGGCGGCGAACAATATATAAACCTTGCCGACTGTCATATTCATCGACAGCGTAGCCGTTGGCCAAACGTGCGGGTATTCCCGCCTGCCTGAGTAATAATACGGTGGCGGCGGCAAAATATTCGCAATGGCCGGCTTTGCGTTTAAGCATGAATTCCTTTAGCGCCATATCGGCATCGGTTTCTGCGCCTAGATAAAGGCTGTAAAAAAAATTATTCTGAAAATACGTTTTGATGCGTTCGGCGACGGCTTCGGGGCGTTGCCCTGCCAGTTTTAATTCGCCGCTAAACTGTTGCAGCCAATCGAGATGCTGCTTCGGGATTTGCAGATCATATTTGCCGGCCATGCCGACTCGTTGACCGGAATAAAACACCTGATAACGGGCGAACCTTGGCGGCAGGCTCGCTTTTACCGAGCCCAGTTCGGTATATTGCAGATAAGCATTATCAAGTCCTGTTATTTTTACCGTGCCGTCCGGCAATGCCAATACAGCTTCCCGGTTAAGCTGTTGCAGGATCTCCAGCCGTTTCAGTTCGCGGTTTTCGACTGGAGATATTAAGCTTTCAGCCGTAAATACACGCTTGGAAGCCGTCCAGCTGTGTTCCAAATAAATATCGTAACTGGCTTGATGCAGCAGTAGCGGATTATCGGCTTTTACTCGGAATTCGATTTTGTCGGATAACTTTAATTCACCTATATCGCCGATAGAGGTTTGGCTTTTAAAGGGGTCGGTTTGCCAGCCGCTTAGCCATTTAACCGATTGTTCTTCGACTAATGCGTTTAACTGACTTAAACCGTGATAACCGAAATGGCTCACAACAACAGCCAAACCGATACTTAACAACCAAAGCAGTACCGGGCTATGTTTGGGCCTGACCGACCAGAGAATGCCGGTGAACAGCGTTACGGCAATAATAAAATAAGCGGGTGTTTGCACATTGGCAGCCCCCGCGCTCAATACAGTCAATGCCGCATAAGGTTGTATAAAATCGATCTCTCTCAGCAGCCGGACCACTGTAGATTCTCTATTATAAAGCGCTGTATAAGGCAGATTAAAGTCAGTCTCTTGAGGTTGTTCGGCCTGTTGCTTACGCAACGAATAAAATAAGGCAGCTAAAGGCAGTTTTTGATTGCTGCTGAATAACTGTGCAAATAACGCAGGAGCAAACAAAACCGGGAACCATTTTAACAGTACAAAAATGGGCTGGCTGGAAGGCTGTAAAATATACACATCGATTAACAGCAGTATCACCAGCAGGGCGGATAAATCGGCGCAACGATTAAACTGATGCGGGCTTATCTGCCAACGCCACGAGCCGTATTGGCTGACGGCAACTGTAAATAATAGTGCAAAAGCCGCCGGCCATGTTTCAGACAGCCAGCCCCACGACAATAAACCGAAGCTTAAAAATAGCAAGTCTCTGTTCATCCTGAAAACCGCAGTTTGTCCACGAAAAGCACGAAATAAATCAGTATATTCCGTTGAATTAGCCATTCATTTTTTGAGGGCGTGCCTCCAGCCTCCATGTGGTCGACAGTTTGGTATCGCTTTGAAAATTTTCGTGCTTTTTGTGCTTTTCGTGGATGAAATAATTTTTCTAAGCTCATAAAGCCGCCAGTTGTTCAGCCAGATGATGATAATCCAGTAGATAAAAATGCTCCGGTTTATTGGCGCATTGTTGTCCGGTTAATGAACCGTCATGCAATAAAAAAACCGCAACGGGCAAATCGTGAGCTAGAAGTTGTTTGATAAAGTCCTGCCGGGCTTCATCCCAATGCATCAGCACGCAAACCAAGCTGCTGCATAATCCGGCGCGGGCCAACACAGCCTGCTGTAGCCGGGCAAACGAACCTTCGGAAGTGGATTGAACCGCTGCCAGAATCTCCTGCAAATGCAATAACTGGTCAACGCCGCGCCCAGCGGTAAAACAATAAGTTTGCAGGCCGACAAACATTAAATCCAGCAAGGCTTCGTTTTGCCGCTCGTCGATTGCAATCGAAGCGGCAACCGACACTGCCGCTTCAAATTGTTCAGCCGCGGCATCGCCAACGAAAGTATCCAGCAATAACGCGCGTCTGACAAAATACTCATCCTGATATTCTTTAACGATCAGCTTGCCGTGCTTGGCAAAACTTTTCCAGTGTATGCTGTTTAGCGGATCGCTACGCTGATAATCCCGTAGCGACATGAATTCGCTGGAATTACCGACTGAATTTGCCAGCGATACTCCGCCTGCCTGATATTTGCGTTTCCCAGGCAGTGTTAACGGTTTTGTCGGATATTGTTTGGGTAGCACCAGACAGCTTTGATGTGCTTTCAGCACGATTAAGCGCCGGAACAAGCCCAGCAAGTCCGGTTTAGCCAGATAGCTGTCGGCAAAGATTATGGAGCCGCGCCGGGTAGGGGTAAAGCTGATTTTTATCTGTAGCGGCGCCTGTTGCAAATCAGGCAAGACTGTTTCGGCAATCACGCCGCCGCGTTGGTACGCCAGATAGCGGAGCCAGCGTCGAAAGCTTACGCCTTGTTTAAACCACGGCTGTTTATTCAATTGGTAAAAACTTTTCAACTGAGCATGGTTGGGCAAGGTCTCAGCCAGCTGTTCGCACAAGGCCAGACGGTCATAAGTTCTAGTCGTTAAATTAGTCAGCGTAACGCTGTAACGCAGCGGCTCGCCGACCATGCCGTAACGCGGCAATTGGCGGGTTAATGTCACTTTAAGACGATTAAACCGGCTGTTCAGCCATGAAAAAATCAGCAATACCAATAAAAATACAAATAGCTGATAGGTGGTGCTTTGCTTGGTATTCACGCCGAACACCGCAGCGGCGATCATAAACGCGACGACCAGATGTCCGGTAAAGGTAAAATTCCGCCGCATCCAGTTATCGAAATGATAAACCTTGCGATATTGCCTGAGCGCAAAACCTTGCCACATCGTCTAGCTCGGTATCGGGAGGCTGTCGACTATTTCCTGCACTAACGTAGTCGCTTCAATGCCGGAGAACTTGCTTTGCGAGTCCACGTTAAGACGATGCGAAATTACCGGGACGGCGAGTTCTCTAATTACATCGGGAGTCACAAATTCAAAGCCGTCCAGTAATGCCAAGGCTTGGGCTGTTCTCATCAGTGTTAATGAGGCTCTCGGGCTCGCGCCCAGCTTGATTTCCGGCTTGCTGCGAGTGGCCGCGACAAGGGCGACAATGTAGTGCTTAAGCTCCTCGCTGATCCGCACTTGCTTAACTTGGGCTTGCAAAAACTGCATCTCGTCCAGCGTAATACAGGCTTTTAACGCATCCAAAGGGTGCTGTCTGCCTTGAGAGTTTAAGATAGCCACTTCCTGAGCATTGGAAACATAACCCAAGCTGAATTTCATCGCAAAGCGGTCCAACTGCGCTTCCGGCAATGGATAAGTGCCGTGAAATTCAATCGGGTTTTGAGTAGCGATAACAAAAAAAGGCGAGGGCAGCAGTCTGACTTGGCGTTCGATACTGACCTGGCTTTCCGCCATGGCTTCCAGTAAAGCCGATTGGGTTCTGGGCGATGCGCGGTTAATTTCGTCCGCCAGCAGAATGTGGCAAAAAACCGGTCCCTGTTCAAAGCGAAAACTTTGTTTTTGCGGGTCGAAAATCGAGATGCCTATGATGTCGGACGGCAGCAAGTCGGGCGTAAATTGAATGCGCTGAAACTGCGCGTCGCAGGAAACCGCAAGCGCTTTAGCCAACGTGGTTTTGCCGGTGCCCGGAACATCCTCCAGCAATACATGCCCACCCGTACTGAACGCCGCCAGCAGCCACTGCAAGCTGCGCTGCTGCCCAAACATCACTTGTTCTATATTGATGTTAAGCCTTTTCAAGATAGCGTGTGCTTGTGCAAAAGGTGGCGACAGAATAGTCATAGTGCAAATCACTCGATTGTTGAATTTAGAGGAGGGAAATAACGGCAAAATTCAGCTCGTTTATCTGCCGCAACGGAGGTTGAATTTTGTGTTAGACAGTATAAAGAAAGCAGCTCGGTTGATAAAGGATTCAAGCATTAATTGCGGTTATAAAGGATTTGATAGCTGTAACCGGTAAAATGATATTTATAAAATAAAAAGGTAGATGATTTACATAGAGTGGCACGTAAGAACAAGGCAATAAAAATGTATTTATATAGAAAAAACCTATCGCTGTATAGAATGTCAATATTATACAAATGCTTATATTTCAATATATGCTTATAAATATTTTATAGAACAATATGAGTAAACTATGAAAGCGATAAGCTGGAATAAAGCCGCTTTAATGGTTTCAGATTTCGAAAGCCTGCTCACCGTTCTCCCAAACTAATCTGATAAAATTACTCAGCATTAACTCAATCAGCGGTTTAGTTGCTGTGATCGATAAGGGATAATACACGCTGAATATTCAGTGCAATTATTAAAAGCTAAGGATATTAACTTGTCTGCTACATGATTTTTAATCAATTGA
>NZ_SCTW01000072.1 GCF_004322395.1 Methylobacter sp. | reverse complement strand
GGCGGCATTTCAAAGTCGAGCCAACCTAAGTTGCGGACCCCTTAAGCCACACCCTCGCCAGGAAAATAGACTACGCTTTCTCAACAAGGGTGTCACCTACAAAATACAATGGTAGACCCCTTTTCTGTTTTCGATCACCCAGGTAAAAAAGGTAGAGTAGAGGACAGGCGAGAGCCTGTCCTCTACTCTACCTGTATTTTTCTTCTTGAAACAGTCTTTCAACCAGCCGGCATAAGCCACAAAATCTTGCTCGTTGGCAAAACACACCTGTCGGTTGTTGCCGCAGTTATTCGACCCCAGTTATTCCTATTCCTAATTTATCTCTTTGTACCTCTTTGTATTAGAAAAGCCGATAGAGCTGATACACTAAATATTATAATGATGGCAACAAATAATATTGTTATTGCAAAAAAAATATAATGTTCTTTATCTTTAATAAGGTAAATAATTTCATACCATTTAGTTATAAATATTGAACATCCAATCGCGGAAAATATTGTCCAATGAGTTGAGTGTCGTAAATATATGAACAATATAATAAGCAAAGAAATTATTACCACATATTCACTAAATATTTGAGTAACAATACCAAAAGTTACTCCTTCTGGTCTAAAGGAAATCCTATGTATTTCTCCCCCTGCACAATTATTTATAAATATGTAATTTATTATATTAAACAATAAATACATAAAACCTGCTAACAAAAACAAATGGCTCATAATGGATTCCAGGGAGCTAACTGACAATCAGTTCCAACAGTGAACTTAATAAAGCTTTGCCGCGTTTTTTTGCGTTATGCACAAACTCGAAAAAGCCTAAATAAATCGGTAGATAGGCTTGGGAAATCCCGCGATGCGGACGTAACCAGGAACGAAACACATCGCTGGGGTCACATCGCTGGGGTCAGGTCTTGCAAAGCTACATTAAAGGGTATTTTTTGAATTATACTCTTTGACTGCACGACTGACGGTGGCGTAATGAACGCCGAATTCATCGGCAATCGCCTTCATTGAATAATCCCCGCTCAGATAAGCCAACGCCATCCCCAAGCGCGAGTTTTCCCCATGCTCCTCCCGGTAGCTGTCCAGCGACTTAGCAGGCAGCCGTCGCTGCATACGCGGAATCTCATCTAGCGATTGTTCGGGGGAAACTGCGGCATGCATCCGCGCAACAAACCCTTCACTGCCAAGAAAAACCTGATTGCGAAGGTCTGCCCATAGACTCGGCAACCCGGCTCCGGCACGCACAAAGTCCGCATATTTCTCCTGCGCTCTATCACGTTGTGGATCGAATTGCCCCAACAGCCAATCCGTTTGCAACCAAACCGGAGTGGGCGCCGCACCGATCATGGCAGGGTAACTGCTCCACGGCCAGTCGCCGATCTCTTTGATCATGCCTGCGCGCAACGGGTTGAGCACCACGTACCGCGCCAACTCCAGCAGATAGCTATCCTTCTCAATCAGAATGGATTTGTATCGCCCCTGAAATACATGCCCAACCCGCCCATGAGTCCGGTTGATGGCTTGGGTGTAGACGCCATTGAGCTGGCGCATGCCTTGGGCAAGGTTACCTTCGGGTGTCTCCACCACCACATGATAATGATTGGTCATCTGGCAGTAGGCATGGCAGCACCAATTAAAGCGTTCACATACTTGACCCAGCAAAGCCAGCCACGCTTCGCGGTCGGCATCGGAAAAATAGATGTCCTCGCGCCGGTCGCCGCGCGAGGTAACGTGGTACAGCCCACCAGATAGTTCAATGCGTAAGGGTCTTGACATAAAAAAACTATAGCATAACAATGTGTCTTTGCAAGACCTGACCCTGCCTTTTTAAAACCTTTTTGAAAACCGAACATATTCCATTGGTGGCTTCCGGTTTAGGCGGTCACATAGGGCGCAATATTTTCTTTCTGGCCAGCGATTTTTCCGTCTATGTTAAGCGTATTGAGCACGATGAAGAACAAGCTGTTGTTAACTTGGAAAAGCGTTTTTTAAAAACAAATACCGCCGTACACATTCCACAGCCATCGGATCAGGCTGATTTTTGGTAACGGGCATTATTAAATACAATGGAACGCGGATAACGCAGATAAATATGATGAACGCAGATAATTATAACTATCCAGACATTACTGAAAAAATTATTAATGCATTCTTCAAAGGCTACAATACGTTAGGGTAAAAACAACGGGGTCATAAACAACAGGGTCTATCATTGTATTTGTGTTTCAAAGTCTAGCCAACCTAAGTTGTGGCCCCCTTAAGCCACACCCTCGCCAGGAAAATAGACTACGCTTTCTGAACAAGGGTGTCACCTACAAAATACAATGGTAGACCCCGACGTTTTTTTTAGGTTATTTTTAGGATGCGCCTCCTGACCCCAGTTATTTGGTTCGCAAATTACCCGCCGTACGGAAGTACAAACTTCACAAGTATCAGTATCTCAATAACCATAAAGACAATCGACAAACTAATATCGAACCATTTATAAAATAAAGTTTGCATTTCCCATACACGAGCACGGTTTTGTCTATATTTTGATGACACTATATATAACCATCCTCGATATATCCAAGGTGGGATTGAACCTAGTTCGCCAAGAATATCAAACATTATACAATCCTTTAGTCTAGAAAATCGTCCCAAATTCACCAAGTAAGTCAGTAAGTGACTGACCATTAATTAAATCTAAATCTTGAGGTAATGGCTCATCTTTATCATCAAATTTATCACCAAATGGAAGTAGACCTAACAGATTACGATATGATTCATTGCATTCTGGTTCTGCAAAACCTTCTCCTAGTTGTTTTCCTCCTCTTTTAGCAGCAGACTTCGCTGAATTAAATTTCCATGCAGCTATTGCGGCTGCAGGAGCACCAACTTCAGGTTGTCCAATTCCATATGAAAATACACTTGCTACTGCGAAACCAACACCTTGCAGCCCTAATCGAAATGAATTGGCTGCGTTAACAGCTCCAACACCTAATTTGACCCTATTAATCAGACCTAGCGGATCAATTAAGTTAACCGGATCATTCACCACATACCCATACAAATTGGTATCCCCGCCCTCAAATCCAATCGGGTCTTTGGCTGTCCACCGTCCGGTTTCGGCATCATAATCCCTTGCTCCGAATCTGACCAGTCCGGTGTCGCCGTCATAAAGCCCGCCGGCATAGCCGAACGGCTGGAAGCCGGGGTTGGTGTCCTGGATGACCTTGCCCCAGACATCGTAGTTCATCTTTTGAATCACGGTGTTGGTCGCTATGTCGACGACCAGCCGGGGGGAGCCTAGGTGATCCCTGATGATCCGATAGGTAACGCCGCCTTTGATCATGAAGTCCGGCACATTGACACCGGTGGCGTAAACGAAACGGCTGACGACTTGGTTATTACCGTCGAGTTCGGCAATCGGCTTGAGTGAATCTTGGTACAGGAAGCCCTGCTCCAGCACGTTGTTGCGCTTTTTGCCGATCCGGCGGTTCTGGCCGTCGATCACGTAGTCTAGGGTGGTGCCGCCGGGCAAGGTAACCTGTCTCAGGTTGCCCAGCACGTCGTAGTGGTAACTGGTTGTAGCATTGCCTACGCTCTTGGTTTTCAGTTCGCCATTGGCGGTGTAGTCATACGTCGTATTGTTGTAGTCCAATAGCCGATCTTGGGCGTCGTAGTGGGCAATCGGTGCAGCCTGTCCTGAGCCTGTCGAAGGGTTCAAGTCAGTGCGGTTGCCGTTTTCGTCGTAGCCATAACTGGACTGCACGGCGCCATTCAGTTTCACTTCGATCAGTCGGCCTGCCACATCGTAGGCGTAATCGAAAGTGCTGATGCTGCCTCCGATGGTTTCTATCTTTTGGGTAATCCGGCCCAGTTTGTCGCGGCTGAATTCAGTTTTGTACAAGTCTGCCGTTGTATACTTCGCCAGATATTGAGTGACTTCACCAAAGCCATTGTAACTGTAGCTATCGGTCAAGCTGCCTAGCGCGGTGCCGGTCAGCAGGCCGTTCTGGGTGTTGCGCGCCAGAGTCAGGTTGATGCCCAAGGCGGTGTTTTTAACGGCGGTCAGCAGGCTGTCATTGTCGTACTGGTAGGTGAACGGGTTAGCGCCGTTGACGCTGATCGTGCTGACGCGGAAGTCATTGTCGTAGGTTTTGCCGACGCTGCCGGTTACGACTCCCGACCAGTTGGTCTGGGTCGGTAATGCTCCGCTGAAGGTGTAATTCAATCCTAGCCCATCCGGCGTGGTGATGCCGGTAAGCTTGCCGGTTGTTGAATGGTAGCTATAGCTGTAGCTGCCTTCGAGAATGGTGAAGCTGCCGGTACGTCCGGCCGCATCGTAGCTGTAGTCTATGGTCTGGCCGTCAGGACGTTGCACTTGGATCAGTTGCTTGTCGAGGTTGTAATGGTAGCGGGTGCTGTTGGTGCCTGCCCCCACATCCGGCGGTACGGCGGATTCGGTCAGGTTGACCGGCGTGTAGGTAAAGCTGTGTCCGGGCCGTCCGGGCGGCAAAAGTTTGGTCAGGTTGCCGTTGGCATCGTAACTGAACAGAATCTCGCGGTTGTCCGGCAGGATTTGCCGGGTTACCCGGCCGGCCAAATCGTACTCATACTTGACTTGCCGACCGACCGGGTCGGTGACGCTGTCGAGATAGCCTTGCGGGTTGTAGGCGAAGCTGACTAGGCGCTCATCCGCCCCGCTGCCCTGGACGATGGTTGCCAGACGGCCTTGGGGATCGTAGCTGTTGTTGACCGGCAGTAGGCCGGTCATTTGGGTTTGAGTGAGCCGGCCTAGGCTGTCAATTATTGCCTTGGTTTGCCGGGCTGCGGCACTGGTGGCCGTGAATGCCTTGCTCGCGGCATCGTAGACGGTGGTTTGGGTGCGGCCGTTTAGGGTGACGGTATCGGTCAGCGTGGTCAGGCTCAGCGGGTTGTTCGAATCAGCCAGCACGGCGCTACGCTGGCTGGTCAGGTTGGAGGTCAGGCCACCGGTGCTGGTTTGCAGGCTTTTAGCGATAGGCGACAGCATTGAAAAACGCGGATCGGGACCTTTGAGCGAGGTGGTCACTGTGCCGTCCGCTTCAGTGGTGATCGTGGTGCCGTCGGTTTTTTCCAGCGTGGTCGACGTGGTGTTGTCCGGCTGGGTATGTTTTCGCTCCCGGTCGCCGGTGCTGAGGTTGTGCACGGTATGGGTAGTGACCCGGTTGAGTACGCTGGTCACCGTCGCGATATGTCCGTCGGCCAGCTCGGTACGAGATAGGGACAGACCGCCACCACTGGCGTTCGTATCGGTCAACAACCGGCCCAGTGCATCATAAGCAAAGGTGGAGGCATTGCCGTTAGGGTCTTTGAACGAAGTCAACAAGCCGTCGACGGTGTAAGTCATTTCATGGCTTTCGCCTGCGGGGTTGGTGACTTTGGCAAGGTAACCGTTGCTATCCAAGGAGAATGTGCTGCGCTGACCGAACGGTGCGACGATCGCGGTGGGATTACCCAGTGCATCGCGTTCGATTTGGGTGATCAGGCCGTCGCCGTCGGTGATTTGGCTGAGGCGGCCCTGAGTATCGTAGCTAAAGCTGAGCAGAGTGGCACTGGTGAGGGCGTTTAGTGTTGCAAGATGCCGTCCTGTGGAACCGAAGCGGTACAGTTCTGTGCCGTCTTCCGAGGGGATGGTGAATTCGTTCCAGTTAAAACCTGGCAGCGATGGCTTTAGGCGGCGTACGCGGTGGTTGAGCACGTCGGAGAGATAAACCGTACCGTCAGCGCTGACGCTGATATTGCGCGGATAGTTGAACTGTGTTTGCAAGGGGTAGCGCCCATCACCATTGAAACCACCGGTTCCAAAACCTCCCGTAGGCCCCGTGCCAGCGAGCGTGTTGATTATGCCGTCCGGCGCTACTTTGCGTACACGATTATTGTAAGCTTCAGTGATGAGTAGGCTGCCGTTCATCTGGAAGACGATGCTCGAAGGCAGTATCTGTGCATTTGTTGCCGGTCCACCGTCGCCGCTATAGCCGCCGCTCCCGTTGCCGGCGACTGTGCTGAGAACGCCGCTAGGAGTGAGACGACGGATTTTGGCGCCGGTATCGGTAAAATATAAACTACCGTCTCTGTCCAAAGCCAGAAAGCCGGGATGCATGGGCGCTGTAAGCGGGGGAGTACCGTCGGCAGCTTGCCCGTCGCTACCATTTCCGGCGACGGTAGTGATCTGACCGTCAGGAGAAATCCGACGGATACGGTTGTTGAACAGATCGGAGAAATAAACCGTATTATCCGGCGCAACAGCGACAGAGTATGGGCCATTGATTTGTGCGGCAACTGCCGGGCCGTTGTCTCCGGAAAATCCCGCGCTGCCGGTACCGGCGATGGTGCGAATGATTCCATCAGGAGTGATTTGACGAACTCGTTGGTTGGCAAAATCGGCAATATAGAGACTGCCATCAGAACCTAGGGCGATGCCATCCGGCTCATTCAATTTCGCTTGAGCAGCCAAACCACCGTCGCCGGCGTAACCCGCGCTACCAGTGCCTGCGATAGTGCGTATCAAACCATTGGCCCCAATATACCGGATTCGATTATTACCGCTATCGCAGAAATAGAGCCCACCGTCAGCTGTGTTGATAAGGCTTTGCGGTCGGTTCAGCATGGCTAAATCGGCTCTCCCTCCATCTCCGCTGAAACCTGCTGTACCATTGCCAGCTACGGTGGTGATGACATTGTTTGCAACCGCGCCTTGAACGCTACGTTGACTGCCATCGCCTAGGTAGAGTATTTGCGCAACCGGATCATAAGAGTGATGTGTATTCAGACTCCAGGCGGCCAAGTTATCGCTACGATTAGTCCATCCTCCCAACCGTGCAGTCTGTTCCTGCCATATCCGCACTTCGTTGCGTGCGCGATTACCTTCAAGCGGTACTCCCGAGAAGCGGCCAAAAGCGGCTGATAGCGCTGCCGGAGTAGCATAGACAGGGGCGTAAGCGTAACCAATCTTGATGGATGCTGCTTGAAAACCCTGAACTGGACGGCCAAACGCATCGACTCCATCCCATTCAAACGGAACGGTTTGATTCGGTGTAGGCTGAAAACTTTGTTCAAAGCGGCGGCCTGCGACTTCCACTACCATGTCAATCCGCTTTAAAGAGCTTGGGAGCGTGGCCCCGCTCAACGGTATCTGCATGGTGTTGGACTTTCTTCCTGCCACTCTGGCGCTACGATAGTTGAGAGTGTTCGAAGTGCCGGTGATTGGAAGAGTTTCACCCAGCACTTGATTTTCGCATTCGACAATGGAGCCAGGGAGTTTACAAGGGTCATCCACTTTTTTATCAGTCACAGGCGGTAGATTTTTCGCTTGAACCGCATCGTCCGGCATTTTATATGGCCAGTTGCAATCCCAGGTGGACAAATGTGTCACCTGAACCCGCCATAATGTTTTGCCGACCTGATAAAGACTAGCGAGTTGAGTTCTTTCCTCGGCGGTAATACCCAAAGCCAGCAATTTGGCTTCACTATCTGCCAAGTTGTCATTGTCGCTGTCAATGTCGGCGACGCCGTTATTGATGGCGAAAATTTTAATGACTTTGCCGTTGTCGGAGGGTATCCAGGCCGCCTTGGCTCGGTCGTAGTAGCCCACCGGAACTGCGGTGCCGACCGGAAAACTCAGGAAATTATCGATATAGAACGGCACCGGCCTGTCGAATAACACATCCTTGCCGTCGACTTTGACGTCGGTCTCGTCCGCTTTCATTTCGAAGGCATAGGTATAGGCGCTGCTAGGCGGCAAAGGTCCAGGCATAGATTCAGAGCCGTTTGCGCCAACGGTGTATTCGGTCAGGCGAAGATTGAGCGTATTAATGGGCTTTGTGCTGCCGTCAGGGTTATAAATCTGAGCTTGGGTGCCTTTCGGAATCAGTAGCGTAGCTTGCCGGACGCCATCCTGATCGGTGACTTGACTGCCTTGGGCCACCTGAAAATCCTGCGTATTGTCGTTCAGATCGATGGTGGTGACCTTGGCGTCCTGTTGGATCAAAATTGCGGTATCGGCAAAGGCGTAATTCTGCCAAGGTGCAGAGACTTGTCGTTGAACCGGCAAGTAACCGGTTTTTTTATAGTTGATGGTCAACAAGCCGCCGCCGTTAACCGCCATGTCGAACAGGCCATCCGCCCGGCTCAAGGTCTGGCCTAACTCCGGGTGATCCTTGATGGTGATGGTCACGCCGGGCAGTGCGTTATTGTCCTTGTCCAACACTTTGCCGCGAATGACTGCAACGCGTTTGGCGTCGATGGTGCCGGGAGCAACGCCGGTCTGGATAGGGTTACTGCCGGAATAGAGGAACTCGGTCGAGGCCGAAACCGTAGTCGCCACGGTTGTATCGATTTTGGGTGCGATAATTGCCGGATCGGGAGGCAATCCTTGATCTGGTCCTAGCGATAGGGTCAGAGTGACGGTGGCCCCTACTGCTACTAAAGAACCTGCATTTGGAGTTTGCGAAATTACACTGCCCGGAATAGCCGGGTTATTGATAAAACTGGACGTACCGACGCTTAATTTGGCGTTAACAAGGGCCGTTTCTGCGGCGGTGCGACTCAGATTGACAAGATCGGGGACGGTTATAAGTCCCGATGGCGCCACTGTTACGATGAAACTTTGGCTATCGCTGCCGCCTTTGCCATCGGTGACGGTGACGTTAACCGGCTGAGCACCGGTTTGATCGGCTGCCGGCGTCCAGCTGATCAGGCCGCTTTGGGGGTTGATAGTCATACCGGAAGGATAGGAGCTAAGGCTGTAGCTTAAGGTATCGTTATCCGGATCGTCGGCATTCACATCATAGCTGTAGAGACTGCCCACGGTTGCAGCCAATATCGGGCTGGAAGTGATTCGCGGGGGATTGTTGACCGGCGCTACGACGGATACGGTAACTAAAGCTGTAGCGGGATCGCTATTAAGCTGACCGTCGTTGACGATCAGCTGGCCGACATAATCGCCGGTTTTATCGGGCGTAAAAACGGCTTTTGTCTGGTCGGCTTGCTGGACCACGGCGCTACTGCCCACCGGCTGATGCAATAAGGACCAGATATAACTCAGCGCATCGCCATCGGCATCTGAGGATAGACTGCCATCCAACTCGACCGGAATGCCGACGGTTTTATTGATTTGATCCGGTCCTGCATTAGCTACCGGTTTAGAGTTTTGGGTATCGATGGCGACCAGATCAGGCTCGCTGTCCAGTTCGCCATCATTGACGATCAGTTTGGCGACATAATGGCCGGGCTTGTCGATAGCGATACGGCATTGCTGGAGATGGTCGTCGATAATGACGGTGCTGCTGGCCTCGGGCTTTTCAACCAGGCTCCAGCGGTAGCTCAAGGTGTTACCGTCGACATCGTGGGATAAGCCGCCATCGAGCCCGACAGTATTGCCGACGAAGGCACTTTGATCAGCTCCCGCGTTCGCAACCGGCACGGAATTGCGCGTATCGATGGCGATGGGGTCCGGGACACTGTCGACAAAACCATCGTTAACAATCAGCTCAGCTTGGTAATGTCCGTAAGCGTCAACCGGAAATTCAGGGCGAATGGCTGTGCTATCGCTGAGCTGGGTGTGGCTGTTTGCAGGCGCTTCGGTGATTCGCCAACGGTAACTTAAAGTGTCGCCATCATTGTCGGTCGATGTGCTGCCGTCGAGTAATGCCAAGCCGCCGACATAGAGAGTTTGATCGGCCCCGGCGTGTGCTATCGGCGCTTGATTGCCACGCAATAATTGCACGGTGATAGAGCCGCCGGGTTTGCCTTGCAACTCGACGGTTAAGGTGTTGGATAATTGGACGGTGACCGGCAGGGTCAGCCTAGTCATTTGCTGGTTGAAGTTGGAGGGGCTCGCTATCAGGTTACCGTTCCAATAGATAGTACTGGAGCTGACATAGTCGCCGGTTTGAGTATCGTCTTGCAGGCCGCCATTGACGATAACGAGTCGGTAAGACGCGGCAGGGTTGGTAACGGCGATAGTTCGTTGCACCTGCACCGGGTTGCCGGTGCTGCGGGTGAATTGCGCAGGACCATAAATACTCACGCCCTCCGCCCAAGATAAGCGGCATATAAACAAAGTCAGGATGAGCAATAATGAAAGCGTGTAAGGTAATAAGCTGTGGCTAGAAACCGCGATTTTATTGTATAGGTTGTTGGATTTTCTGGGGAATTGCAACATGCTCATAAATGAAGCCCTAACGTTTTAAGTAACTATTTATTGTAAGCCTAACAAAAATAGCTCAGTTTCCATATTTTTATTGTGTTTTATCTTGTTTGATTATCTTAAAAAGAGATGTCATATTTGAAACGATTGATCTGTTTAGCCTGAAACCATGGGCATTTATTCACTCGAAGGCAGACAAAAAAATCGGTTTTTTAAAAGCGTAAAATCAGCGCATTGATTGCCGATCATTTGATGGAAAAACCCTATTGAATTTGGATTGCACTTATGAATTGAATCTAAGATTCAAAATTTAACTGAAAAGATCATCAATGCAGTCTACAAGGGATACAATAGGTTTGCTAAAACATGCTTTTTAGAGAAGATTTATGAAAAGTCATTGATCTTTTCGAGATAGATTTGTCGGTTGGCAATAAATCAATTGAACCTTGCCCGAAGAACACGAACTTCAATTAATAAATTATTTAAAAATCAACAGGAAAAGCCGGCGTTTAAACATAAAGCTTTCAGGTAAGAAAATCTTATTTAATCATAATTGTCGGCACCCTCTTTTGCCTGCTGAATAATAAAAACAATAAAATCTAATGATTAAACTATTAATAGTCGATGACTCCGCCGTAGTACGGCAGGTATTAACCGGTTTGTTGGACGGCGTGTCAGACATAAAAGTAATCGGCGCTGCGCCAGACCCTATTTTTGCGATGAAGAAAATGGAAACCGAATGGCCGGATGTCATCGTGCTGGACATTGAAATGCCGCGCATGGACGGAGTGACTTTCCTTAAAAAACTGATGAGCGAGCGCCCAGTCCCGGTAGTCATTTGTTCCACCTTGACGGAAAAAGGCGCGGAAGTGACCATGCAGGCGATGAGTGCCGGTGCGGTCGATATTATCACCAAGCCGAAAGTAAACTTGCGCAACTTCCTGCAAGAATCCAAATCTACCATTATCGATGTAATCAAGGCGGCCGCGGCATCCCGGCCCCGGACAATCAAATCAAGCGCTGCCGCGCCCAATCCTGCCCCTAAAAGCATAAACAGCCTGTTCGGCACTAGTCCCCTAAAGCCGATGATACAGACGACCGACCGGGTAATCGTCATCGGTACTTCAACCGGTGGCACGCAGGCATTGGAATACCTATTCACCCAGTTGCCGCGCACCGCCCCGCCGATTGTGGTGGTGCAACACATGCCGGAACATTTTACCGCGGCTTTTGCCAAGAGGCTGGACGGCATTTGCCAAGTAACGGTAAAAGAAGCCGCACAAAATGATCGCGCATTACCCGGTGTGGTTTTAATCGCTCCCGGCGGCAAGCACATGTTATTGCACCGTAGCGGCGCACAGTATCAGGTTGATGTCAAAGACGGGCCGCTTGTCAGTAGACATCGCCCCTCGGTTGACGTACTATTCCGCTCCAGTGCCCAGTCTGCGGGGCCTAATGCGATAGGCATTATCCTGACCGGCATGGGCGATGACGGCGCCCATGGCATGAAAGAGATGCACGATGCCGGAGCCCTGACCATAGCGCAAGATGAAGCCAGTTGCGTGGTCTATGGCATGCCCAAAGAAGCGGTCAAGCTGGGTGCTGTCGATGGTATTTTGCCTTTGTCAGCGATTCCGCAACTGATTATGCAGGCGCCTACCCGAGCGCTGTTTAAAAAAATCTAAATCCAGGTATCTTATAGTGCAAGCTTTGAATGAAGTATCTTACGACACTGCCGCGCACTTGGCACGGCTTGAGCTGACCTTGGTCATCTGCGAAGACATCAAGCTCATTATTGAGATCCCATTCAAAACCAATTTAATCGCCGTTAATGCGATGCTTATTACTCGTCGCGCCGGCATCAAATCCCGTGGATTTAGTGTGATTGCCCTCGAATTGCGCCTGCTCAGCGCTAAGCTACGCGAGCTAATGAACGAGGTGTCCAAGACAATTGCGATGATAATTTACGATGTAACAATTTTGTGCAAGGCGCAGCGCATGATGGGCTATTTGCAGCTAGCGTTGATTGGCGACCAGCACGCGATAATTGATTCGGCTATCTCGCATAAACAAGCCGATATGAATAAGCTCAATCATGGAATCGAAGAAGGCCTATCCTCGCTATTGTGGACATTGGAAAATGCTTATGAGTATTGCAAAACCAGCGAGGCGCTCAGCCGTAATGCCAAAATAGAAGCCGCCTACGGACAGGAGTTGAGCGGCGAACTGAAACTTGTTGCCGAGCGCATCGAAACCACAATGGACGAAATCACCTCTTCCCTGCAAACACTTATACATAACATCCGCGCATCAACATGAAAAAAATCGAATATATTTACAGTAAAGGCACGCATCGTTGGGCAGCCGTCACCCGCGATCCGGAAAGACCCAACTATCTGATCGATACCAATGAGTACCTGATCATTAATCGTGATGAAGCACTGTTAACCGACCCAGGCGGCATTGAAATCTTTCCCAGCGTATTTTCCGCGATCAGCACTGAATTCGATCCGAAAAAAATCCGCGCTTTATTTGCTTCGCATCAGGATCCTGACATCATTTCCTCCCTTTCGCTTTGGCTGGACATCAGCCCTGGAATCAAATGCTATATTTCGTGGTTATGGGAATCTTTCGTCCCCCATTTTGGCGGCAACAACACGACTTTTCTTTCTATCCCTGACGAAGGCATGCCGATCCATTTAGGCGATTTAACTTTGCAGGCGGTGCCCGCCCATTACCTGCACTCTTCCGGCAATTTCAACTTATACGACCCTCAAGCCAAGATACTTTTTTCCGGTGACGTAGGAGCCGCCCTGCTGCCGTACGGGGAAGAGTATTTATTCGTTGACGATTTCGACAAACATGTACGTTTTATGGAAGGATTCCACCGCCGCTGGTTTGGCGCCAACGACGCCAAACTGGATTGGTGCGAACGCGTCAGCCAAATGGATATTGACATGCTTTGCCCCCAACACGGCGCTATCTTTCAGGGACCGGATGCAATGCGCTTTATCAATTGGCTGGCGGATTTAAAAGTCGGATTGCAGGCAAAAAAATAATCTTGTTAGTAAGGCGCGGCTTTATGCCGCATCATACTCATCATTCACTTGATCATGCTGAAGATGATGTTTTTCATCGACAGCCTTGATGCCCAAATTGCAAAAGAATCCCACCAACAATAGCCCGGCCATAATCTGCATGGTCATGTTGTAGGCATCGGCTTTCGGCACGCCCTGAGCGATCTGGCTTTCCCTGAGGTAATTCACCAGCACCGGCCCGGCAACCCCTGCCGTTGCCCAAGCAGTCAACAATCGGCCATGAATCGCGCCGACGTATTTC
Source organism: Methylobacter sp. (assembly GCF_004322395.1). GTDB lineage: Bacteria > Pseudomonadota > Gammaproteobacteria > Methylococcales > Methylomonadaceae > Methylobacter_A. Next base: position 4,015 of record NZ_SCTW01000072.1, on the reverse strand, counting down.
GTGCCGAAAATATCGGCCAGATAAGCCGGAATGGTTGAAAATCCGCCGCCGTACATACTCATAATCACCGCATAGCAGCCCATGAACAGCAGCACATTATTCATTCGTCCGGTATAAGGCACAATAGAATACAACACACAGCCCAGCATGAAAAAGGTGAAGTAAGTGCTTTTCCTGCCCAGGTAATCGGACAGAGTCGACCAGAAAAACCGCCCGCCCATATTAAAGAAGCTCAGCATGCCAACGAATGCCGCTGCTTTTTCAGGCGTGATCTGATCCTTAAACATCTCCTGGCTCATCGCCGAAGCCTGACCGAGCACACCGATTCCGGCCGTCACATTCAGGCACAGGACCAACCACAACAAATAAAACTGCGGCGTTTTAAGTACCTGCTCGACATGCACATGGTTGTCGGTTATCAACTTGCTTTTGCGTGTGTCCGGCTGAAAATTAGCCGGCAACCAGCCCTCTTCCGGCAAACGGATACTGAATGCGCCGACCATCATAAAAACCAGGTAAATGCAGCCCATGACTATAAAAGTTTCGGCAACGCCAACCGATGTCAACGACGAAAAATGCTTCATTAAAAACACGCCTAACGGCGCGCCTATCATTGCGCCGCCGCCAAAACCCATGATTGCCAAGCCGGTCGCCATGCCGCGCCGGTCGGGAAACCATTTAATCAGCGTCGAAACCGGCGACACATAGCCCAGCCCCAAACCGATACCGCCCAACACGCCATAGCCCAAATACAGTAGCCAAATTTCATGCAGCTCCACACCAAGCGCCGCAATAAAAAAACCGCAACTAAAGCAAAGCGCCGAGCAAAACATCGTCACGCGCGGCCCGACTTTCTCCAGCCATTTACCGGCAAATGCAGCCGACAGACCTAAAAACACGATGGCCAGACTGAATATCCAACCCAGGGTAGTCAACTTCCAGTCTTCCGGCAACGACTCGGTCACGCCCAGCACCTTGGTCAACGGCAGGTTAAAAACGCTGAATGCATAAACCTGACCGATACACAGATGCACCGCCAGTGCAGCCGGAGCGACCAGCCAGCGGTTAAAACCGGGTTTGGCGATAATTCTGTCTTTCGATAAAAAGGACGAGTCTAACCACGTGGACATAAGGCTTTGTTCCTGTTGTTTATTATTGTAATTAGGCGGGTATTATCGTCGAAAAACGCCTCTGCTGCCAATACATGGAATTTAAGCGCAATTACTCTCTACTTGCCGGATTCCATGATCATACAATTCAAGCTCGCCGCCCATGTCCTCAATGTGACTGCGCAGAGTGGAAATGTACACGTCGCGCGTTTTTCGGTCTTGGCAACAACCAGCATCATGCTGTCCATCTTTCTAGCCGCACAAAGAAGCATTAGACCGGCCGTCAGTTGGATATACAATAAATACCCGTATATCTTTTATACATGGGAGTCTGTCATGCAAGTCGAAAAATGGGGTAATAGCTTGGCCGTAAGATTGCCCGCGTCGGTGGTCGAAGCGCTTCAGCTTAAAGAAGGCGATGACATCGAGATTCATATCGCCGGTGAGCGGGTTTTCGAACTTGAGAAAAAACCCAGTCCGCAAGAGCTGTTAGCCCGGTTGCGCAAATACCGGGGGCGTTTGCCCGCCGACTTCAAGTTCGACCGCTTGGAAGCCCATGAAAACCGATAGGCCGTTTTTCGATACCGACGTTCTGGTGTATTTACTGTCCGAAGATAACCGCAAAGCGGATCAAGCCGAAGCGATTATTGTCAAGGGCGGCATCATAAGCGTTCAGGTGCTCAATGAATTTGCCTCGGTCGCATCGCGAAAACTGGGGATGGGTTATGCCGAAATACGCTATGTGTTGGGGATTGTACGAGCTGTATGCCAAACCCAAGCGGTGGCTGTCGATACCCATGAGCGGGGATGGGATATTGCGGAACGATTCGGTTTTTCTCTGTATGGCAGTATGATCGTCAGCTCTGCGCTTCAATCAAGCTGTGATATTTTGTATTCCGAAGATATGCAGCATGGTCAAGAAATCGATGGGCAATTAGTGGTTATAAATCTTTTTCTGGATAATTGAAGGGAAAACCAATAGGGTCTTGCATTGTTGCAAATAACCATGAAATATCTATAGCCAGTAGTTTTGTGTGCAATATACAAGGCTTGGAACCTTTTTTGTTATCACATATAAAAGGCAAGGAAAAAAATGAGTAGGTAATGACTCATTATCTGTGTTGCAACGTTCTATACAGTAATATATGCTCAAGCTGTATTCAAAGGAGTATAGCCATGCCACATGCACAAACCAAAGAAGCGTCTTCCGTTTCCATTAACATCCGCGCTAAAGCCAAACAGCGCGATCTCATCGATCAGGCCGCAAATCGTTTGGGTCGCAGCCGGTCTGATTTTATGCTTGAAGCCGCCTGTCGTGAGGCGGAAGACGTGCTGCTCGATCAAACATTTTTCACGGTCGATAAAGTCACCTTTGCTAAATTTCAAGCACTGCTTGATCGTCCATTACCACCGACCGATAAGCTACGCCGGTTGCTCAAGACCAAAGCGCCCTGGGAGAAATGACCGCCCTTGATTTCACACCGCCCGCACCGATCACGGCTGATCAAGAGCTGGCGAATTTTGACTGCGGCGAATCATCCTTAAATGAATGGCTTAAAAAGCGGGCATTTAAGAATCATGCAACTGGCGCTTCGCGCTGCTTTGTTTTATGTACCGGTACGGATGTTATTGGTTACTACAGCCTGTCCGCCGGTGCGATCAGCCTTGATGCGGCACCCAAAGCGATGCGACGCAACATGCCCAACCCGTTGCCAGTCCTGCTGCTGGGCCGGCTCGCCGTCGATAAGCGCTACCATAATCAGGGAATCGGGCAGGCACTGTTGCGCGATGCGATGCTGCGGGCAGTCAACGTCGCTGCTGATGCCGGGGTATTTGCAATATTGGTTCACGCTCTTTCCGACCAAGCCAAGCAGTTCTATCTTTCACGTGGTTTCGTAGAATCGCCTTTACAACCGATGACGCTGTTCATGACGATAGAAACAATCCGATCAATTTTGGCTGAGGCTGATTGATAGTCAAAATATGCACAATTCAAGACCTGGAACCTTTTGTGTGAGGGCGATAATTGGTCGGCGTCGTTCTGTCCGAAACGTTTAAGCGCAACGACTTGGCTCCGGCATAGGAAAAACGTTAGGATTGGGGGGTTCACTCCCTCCGTATGGAGGGCCGATTTTTATCCAGAGGGAATGATAAGTGACTAATTTTTGGAATGATATTCAGAATGCTTCATTCAGCAATGAGGCCAGCGTCGAGCTTCGCTTGGTTATTCCACTCTTGCATGCTCTTGGCTACGACGATCATGATATTAGTTCCAAATATCCAGTGGTTTTCCAGGAGGGAAGAAAAGGACGAAAGCCTGAAGCCGACTTTGTAGTGTTTTATGGTCCGATTCACGACAGAAATACATCTCTAATTGTCGTAGAGGCTAAAGTGCCCGGGGAGTCGTTTGGGGATGCAAAAGCGCAGGGCGAATCATACGCATCAAATATCCGCGCACCATTTCTTTTGCTGACGGATGGGAATAACTTGGAGATTTGGCAGTTACAACCAGCTCAAGAGAGTGAATGCATTGTGCAAACGGCAGTACACTCATTATGTTCTGTTCGAGGTAAGATTGAGGCTTGTCTTGCTAAAGATGCTGCTTTTGCTTACTGTCGATTACTGGCTCATAAGAACATCCTGATTGCTACAAATGATTTTGGAGCTTATGAAACTGCCGAATTGAACCGTACAGCTAAGTATCAGTCCTTTATAGAAAGAACTCTGTCCAATCACGGCATTAATCAAGAAAAAACTCACGATTCTAGTCAATTGCTGTCCTGTTTCCCTAGGGAAACGCTGATTAAATCCGGCTTCATGGGATAATATTGCCATCGAACTCAATAAATCCAATACTCCTATGTCCTATCAAACCAGTTTTGCTGACCTCGACTATAGCCACAAAA
>NZ_SCTW01000071.1 GCF_004322395.1 Methylobacter sp. | reverse complement strand
GTTTATTATTAACATACCGGTACTGGAGACCCCAGGCTATTTCCTGGTTAGACAGCCAAGCAAAGTGACGCTGGAAATCCAAATCGGCAATATTGACTTCCTGGTTGCCTAAAACACTGTCTTCTCTGCTCGTGTGATCATAGTAGGCTTGTAAGGCCCAGTTTTTATGGCCGTATTCTTGATCAGTCCAACGCGCTAATATATTTTCACCACTTAGCCTGACATTATCATTAATAAAACGTGTGAAAGTTGGTGAGCTTAACTCAGGTACATTACCAGACTGCCCCATTTTACCGTCATAGGCACCACCGGTAATCAATAAACTCTGGTTTTCCGTAAGGTTTGAGTCGATATGGATGCCACCGCTATTCATGGATGAATCATCGTGGGCAGGTTGTTGGTTAAAGATACCCCCGTCATCCCTTTTGTAATGTTTGCCGTATATTCGGTAATGCGTTTTTTCTCCCAATGCACCGCCATATCGTAGAGAACCGAAACCATTCTCCTCAGTTCCGTATCCTGCGGTTGTTTCGATGCCTTGAGTTTCTTTAGCCGAATAGGTAATAACATTTATCACTCCATTTACCGCATTCGAACCCCATAAAGCAGTACCTGAGCCTCTGACAACTTCGATACGTTTCACGTTTTCCAGCAGGATATCCTGTGCATCCCAATAAACCCCGGAAAACAGTGGCGAATAAACAGAACGGCCATCGATCAACACTAATAATTTATTTGAAAAACGTTCATTAAATCCGTGAATACTGATAGCCCATTGATTTGCACTGATACGCGCAACATGCACACCGGGCGCTAAACGTAGTGCTTCAGGCAGGGATGTCACTCCAGAGCGGGTAATATCTTCTTGAGTAATAACATAAGTTGAAGCAGATTCGTTGAATTGTTTTTTCTTTTGTTTTGACGAGGTCTCTATTGTTAAATCCATTACCTCCTCTAAAGACATTGCTTTAATCTCATCAAGGGCTATATCTGCTAGGCATGTCGTTGAAATAAGACAAGAAAGGGAGAAACACACGATTTGCAAGTAATATTTCATAACATAAAATATTTATTTCTACGACAGAATAAAATTTCAAACAGCAAAACTAGTTGAGAAATCAAACTCATATTAAACAGTAATGCTGTTAATATGTAAATCAACGCCACTCGCTTTCCAGCTATCAACACAAATCTTTTCAAGCAAGAAGTTATAAGATATTGATATGGACGGAAACAATTTTATTACCTGTAAAGTTTTCAAATTTGATTTTCCTGATTCTCAGGTAAGTCTTGCATGATAATTAATATCTATATTAAGTCAGCGTCTGAGATAGTCGCAAAAAAACCGCTAAAGCATAGGTATTTAGATAATAAAGACTGCTAGTAAATTCTGAGGCTTTTTTTCTGGCAAAACTGCCAACTTTTCCATGGTTTTTGACAGTTCTGGCGCTGAAACCTGGGTTCATCCCCACGGGTGTGGGGATGAACCTTAGCTATGATAGCAGTTAGGCTGTCTACTGTTTGGTAGCCCAACTTAATAAGCCTATGCTTTATCATCAAACAATTTTTTTCCGGTCAATTGATGTGGATGCACTGGTTGCGTTTTTTGAGCTTCAACGCGAGCATCTATGTGTCCTGTTTTTAAACCCGATTCTTCAAGTTGCTTTTTCAAATAATCAAGGTTGTGTTTAATGAGTTCAGTCGTTTGAATGTTTTGGCTTTTGAAAAAGGTGTTGATAACATCGTTCCGGTAGGAAACTATGCAATGAATAGTACCTAGTCCCGGAGGTGTAATGGTGATATTAACCGACCAGTCGCCGTTATCGGATTGTCGTTTGTTTTCCTTGTCCCGCTGCACTTCAATTCTGATCGATTCAGCCTGTTGTCTGTCTACGAAAGGAATGTCGATAATCCATAACTGCTTTAGGTTGTCCTCTTTAGGTAGGGACATCAATTGATCCAGAACTAGCTTGGCTACGGTGTTTTCAGTTTTATGTTGCAGGTTCTTGAGCAGGTCAAGATCGATTGGAAGGGAGTGCTGCTCGCTTTGATGAGTGATTTCTTGCTTTAAAGCTTGAATAAATTTAAGTAAATTGGCTTTAAAATCCCCGGTAATGAGTTCGACATCGCCAAAAGCGCCTGCTTTGGGTATGTTCCCTTCTGCATTCATAGCGGTGTCTGTTGAGGGTGAAAATACTAGGGACTCATAAATAGGCTTCGAATTAGTCCCCGAGCCATTAAGCAATGGCTCTTTTTGCGTCAGGTTCTGTAATATTTCAGCGGCAATACGTTGCAATGATTGAGGCACGCTTTCATTTTTTATTAGTTGCGGTAGTTCTTTAATTAATTCAGCTTGAGCCATTGCAGGCAGCTTGGCTTCAAAAAACAACCCTGAATTCGCAATTGCCAGCTTAAGTCCTTGGCTGGTGATCAACTGTTCTTTTGGCGGCAGGTTTTGGACTATTTTTACGGCAATATCTTTTAGAGCTTGGGGAACGCTTCTATTTTTCAATAGTTCCGGCAAATCTTTTATTAACTGATTTAAGAAAATGGGTGAAGCTTCATGTCTCGGTAGAAATTGTTTTATAAATTCGGCTATTTTTGCTTCAGGAATGATATTAGCAGTAGGAATAATCTTAAATTCCGGTGTAGCTCCTGTTTTTAAGATTTCCAGATTTAGATTTTGCCCAACTTTTAAATCAGAAGACGCGTTAGTTAGTTGAGTTCGGTCAATAGTAATCGGTACGGTTTGCTTGTTGCCTGATTGCGCTGTTGGTGGAGTATCGGTCAAAACCAGTAACTGGATTTTATCGTTGATGATGCCGGTTATTTTTACGTTTAATAGCAGTTTTACGGGCGATGAAGCATATTCATCAACTGTTGGTCGCATCGGTTCCTTACCGTTTGCGATACTTTCGCCATCCCTGGCGGTCGATCGCGCCGGTTCCCTACCGGCTGCGATACTTCCACCATCCCTGGCGGTCGAAATTAGTTTTAAGCGTAATTCAACGTCTTGGCTTTTTAGTTTGAGTAATGGATCGAGAACTGTAAATTCGATGACAGGGGCGACTTGAGTAACCTGGATTTTTAGCTCCTGTCCAATATTTAGCTTAATAGGCTGACTGCTTTGCACAGTAATATTTTTATCGCCTAACGATAAAGTAATAGCGTTTTTCGCTGCTTGTATATCGGCATTGATTATTTTTGCGTCAAGCTGTTGCCCAACTTTCAGGTTTAAACTGTTCTCTATCAGTCTGTTAGGGGTTAACAGGGTTTGAGTGTTTATTAGCGAGTTAATATCCATTTAGCAGTGCATTGCTTCAAGCCAACATTTGTCGAATATGCTCGATTTCATCTTTGGCGGCATCAAGTATATTAATGCTGTCGTCTGCATCCAACTGAACTGCCAGTTTTTTATAAGCGGGCAGGTCGTTTATTTTAGGTATTTTTTTTATATCAATTTTGCCGATAAAACTGTGCAACTGCGAAATCATCACGATATCTGCATAACTCGATGGCTTATTGTCATTACGAAACCAATTTTCGGCATTGCTCACCACGTCTTCAAAATCTTCCGGGAAATCCCATCGACGTATAATCTGCACACCAATATCGGCGCGTAATTCCCTCACTGTTTCTACCAGGTCTTTAGGGTTGGCAATAATATCGGGATGATTATCGGCATAAGTCAAAATAGGCACGATACCGATATCGTGAATCAGTCCGGCCAACATTGCCCGGTCCGGGTCAAAGCCTGGAATTTTATGAGCTAAGACGGCGCTGATCGATGCAATATAACTACTATGCGTCCATAATTCCGCCATTTTTTTACGAATAACCGGCGATTTGGCGTTGAATACCGACTTTAGTGCAAACGAGGTAATAATGTCCTGAGCTGCTTTCAAACCCAGTCGGGTTAATGCCTCGGGACAGCTTTCAATTTTTTTTCGGCCTACATATAAAGGGCTGTTGGCAATTTGTATCAGTCGAGCCGTAATTGACGGATCAATTTGCACTACACGCGCTATTGAAGAGATGTTGGATTTTTCATCATTAATGGCGCGACGAATCTTAAAAGATACATCCGGGATAGTGGGCAACACCAGGTCATCGGATTGCATATGCCGATAGCAATCCATTAGTAGGTTGTTTTTAGCCAAACTTGCAGGGGTATTGCTAAAGTTGTTATTGGTGTGGCTCATATTGGGCTTTTATGAATTTACCTGTTGTTAATGAGAAGTTACCCAAATCCGTGCTATATCTGCATTCTGTTTTTCTATATGCCGAACAATCACGTTTATTTAATATTCAAACAAGCCCGTAAAGTTTAGTTTAAAATCTACCTCTTCGTCGAACCGGATTGCATCTATCTTACCTTGCTCAGCAATGAAAACAACACCCTCCGAAGTTTTAACAACTTTATCAACCATTCGCGATTATATCCGTTGGGCCGCCAGCCGCTTTACCGAGGCCGAACTGTGTTTCGGCCATGGTTCTGCAACTGCGCTGGATGAAGCGGCGGCTTTGGTTTTACATACCGTTCGCCAGCCTTATAACTTGGCCGATGCGTATCTACAGAGCGTTTTAACGCTGACTGAGCGCCAGGCTGTAATCGATATGATCGACAGACGCATTAACGAACGCATACCGGTCGCCTATCTGACGCATGAAGCCATTTTTGCAGGCCTGTCGTTTTATGTTGACGAGCGGGTGCTGGTACCGAGATCGCCTATTGCCGAATTAATCGAACAGCGTTTTGCGCCTTGGGTTGATGAAGAGCAGGTCGAACGCATTCTGGATTTGTGTACCGGCAGCGCCTGCATCGCCATAGCCTGTGCCTATGCGTTTCCGGACGCCGATATCGATGCGGTGGATTTATCGGCCGATGCGCTAGCCGTGGCGGAGATGAATGTTGCGAAACATCAGTTGGACGATGCGCTGACACTTTACCAATCGGATTTGTTTAAAGAGTTGCCGGAATTCCGCTATGACATCATCGTCAGCAATCCGCCTTATGTATGTCTTGAAGAATGGGAGCAATTACCCGCAGAATTTCGCGCCGAGCCTGACATGGGTTTTAAAGGCGGACACACGGGACTGGATATTGTGTTGCGCATCCTGGTCGATGCCGACCGGTATCTGGCAGAGCAGGGGATTTTGATTGTGGAAGTGGGCAGTAGTGCGGAAACATTGCAGAGCGCTTTTCCCGATGTGCCTTTTTACTGGCTGGATTTTGAGCGCGGCGGCGATGGCGTATTCTTGCTGACGGCTGAACAGATCAGTCAATATAACGAATTATTTTTAGCGGCTTTATAGATATGTCTGGAAACTCAATAGGAAAATTATTTACCGTTACCTCGTTCGGCGAAAGCCACGGCCCTGCGATAGGCTGCATTGTTGACGGTTGCCCTCCGGGCATGGCCTTGACCGAAGCCGATTTGCAGGAAGACCTGGATCGCAGGAAGCCCGGCACCTCGCGGCACACTACTCAACGGCGTGAAGCCGATGAGGTCAAAATCCTGTCCGGCGTGTTTGAAGGCAAAACCACCGGCACACCGATTGGACTATTAATCGAAAATACCGATCAACGCTCCAAGGATTATTCCAATATCGCCGATACTTTCAGGCCCGGCCATGCCGACTATACCTATCAGCACAAATACGGCACTAGGGATTATCGCGGAGGAGGGCGCTCATCGGCTCGTGAAACGGCGATGCGTGTTGCGGCAGGCGGCATCGCCAAAAAATACATCAAGGAACAAGCCGGAATAGAAATACGCGGTTATTTATCGCAGCTGGGGCCGATAAAAATCGAGACAGTCGATTGGGCGATTATCGACAGCAATCCTTTTTTCTGTCCGGATGCCGATAAAGTTGCTGAAATGGAAGCGTATATGGATGCGTTGCGCAAAGAAGGCGAGTCCATCGGCGCCAGGATTGAAGTGGTCGCAACCAATGTGCCGCCGGGTTTAGGCGAGCCTATTTTTGATCGTCTTGATGCCGATCTGGCCCATGCCTTGATGAGCATTAATGCGGTAAAAGGCGTGGAAATAGGTGACGGTTTTGATTGTATCAACAGCAAAGGCACACAGTTTCGCGATGAAATCACTCCCGATGGCTTTTTAAGCAATCATGCAGGCGGTATTTTGGGCGGCATTTCCAGCGGCCAGAATATTACAGCCAGTATCGCCTTAAAACCGACCTCAAGCCTACGGCTGCCGGGTAGAAGCATCAATCTGCAAGGCGAGGCTATTGAAGTGGTCACCGAAGGCCGTCATGACCCCTGCGTGGGCATCCGTGCAACGCCGATTGCCGAGGCGATGATGGCTATAGTGCTTATGGATCATTTGTTGCGGCATCGGGCGCAAAACATTAACGTGCAATCGGGATTGCCTGTTTTAAGATAAGTCCGGCTTTGAACTTCCGGAAATTTGGACTCCAGAACTCAAAGGAAACAGACACACCCAACCGTTACGCAAAACCTTCCAGGTTTTTAAAACCTGGAAGGTTTCACTTACACCGTTTAGATGAATAATCCAACTTCAATCCCTTACTGGCGGCTGTCCGGTTTTTACTTTTTTTATTTCGCAACATTAGGTACTTTTCTCCCTTATTGGAGCCTTTATTTAAAAGACAGCGGTTTTAACCCTGTCCAAATCGGCGAACTATTTGCGCTGTTGGGCGGCACAAGGATTGTTGCTCCGATGCTATGCGGCTGGATTGCAGATTATACCGGAAGACATTTGCGGATTATCCGCATAACCTCTTTTTTGACCGCTTTGCTGTTTGCCGCTTTTTTATATGCAAAAGGCTATTTTTGGTTTGCCTGGATAACGATCGCTTTCGGCATGTTTTGGAATTCCACCTTGCCGCAATTTGAAGCTGTGACCTTGTATCATTTAAAAGATCAAGCGCATCGTTACAGCCGGATAAGATTGTGGGGGTCTATAGGTTTTATCGTTGCGGTTTTGGGCGTAGGCCAACTGTTGGATTACCAGCCCCACGTCATAATCCCGATAGCGGTCACCCTGTCGATGACGCTGATATGGCTGGTCAGTTTAATGACACCGGCAATTCAGGCCCCGCAGCAAGAAACAGCTACTGTCGATATTATGCAAATTATGAAAAGCGCTGAACTATGGGCTTTCCTGATTGTTTATTTGCTGCTCCAGCTTGCCCATTCGCCTTACTATGTGTTTTATTCGATTTATCTTAAGCATTATCAATACAGCGCAAGCTTGACTGGATTCTTGTGGGCGTTGGCTGTCTTTGCCGAAATTGTTTTATTCATCTACATGCGCCGGGTGTTGAAGCGTTTTTCCCTGCGGGCGATTTTATTGGCTAGTATACTGCTGTCGGTTGTGCGTTGGTTGGTAATCGGTTGGGGTGTCGATTATTTTTGGCTTCTGCTGTTTGCCCAGTTATTACATGCCGCGACATTTGGCGGGGCGCATGTCGCAGCGATTCACTTGGTTCATTTGTATTTCGGGGCTCGACATCAGGGTAAAGGCCAAGCACTATACGCCAGCCTGACTTTTGGTTTGGGCGGAATGATAGGTAGCTACTATAGCGGCCAATATTGGGAGTCACTCGGAGCTGAGTTCGTCTATTCAATGGCGGCAGTTTTTTGTAGTATTGCTTTTATGATTGCCTATATCTGGGTTGGGCGTAAAAATTCTCAAAACAGAGCTGTCTCTAGTCCCTAATGTGGGTATAGGTTAAAATAGCACCGGGTTACGTTAACCTGATTTGTAATTTTTTGGGAAATAATGTGTTTGAAATTATAAAAAGCGGTGGTTGGATGATGCTGCCGATCGTACTGTGTTCCATTACTGCCATGGGCATTATTGCGGAACGTTTTTGGTCCTTACGTAGAAAAAGGATTTTGCCGCCAGAGCTTGTTGCGCAGGTATGGCGATTATCCCGTGAAAAAAAGCTGGATGATATTACCTTACGGCATTTGAAAAGCAGCTCGCCGCTCGGTTGTATTTTGGCTGCCGGCCTTACCAATAGCCATCACGGCAGAAAATTCATGAAAGAATGTATTGAAGAAGCCGGTCGCAGGGTCGTGCATGATCTGGAACGTTTCCTCAATACCTTGGGTACCATTGCCGCCGTCAGCCCGTTGCTGGGACTATTGGGTACCGTATTCGGCATGATTGATATTTTTGCCTCGCTTTTGCAGCACGGCGCCGGTAACCCGGCGGTCTTGGCGGGCGGTATTTCGGTGGCATTGATTACTACAGCAGCAGGTTTGACAGTCGCCATCCCCAGCCTGATTTTCCACCGCTATTTTGAAAGGCTGGTCGACGAATATGTGGTCACCATGGAAGAGGAAGCGCTAAAGCTGGTCGATATTTTGCACGATGACCGGAAAGCCTCCTGATGAAGTTCCAACGTAAGAAAAGAGAAAATGTCGATATTGCGTTGATCTCAATGATCGACGTACTTTTTGTTCTGTTGCTATTCTTCATGGTTTCTACAAGCTTTACTCAGCATACGGAAGTCAATATCAAGCTTCCCGAAGCGGAAGGAGCAGCGGCTGATGAACACCCTAAAACAGTTTCCTTGGTGATTGATGCAGACGGTGTCTACTCACTTGTAGGCGATGACGGCTTGCCTCATCAATTAATCAACCAAAACAGGGCCGGTTTAAAACAGGAATTGAGCAAATTGGCAGAACAGGCCAGGGACATTCCTTTTGTGATCAATGCCGATGACAAAACACCTAACAAAGCGGTAATGACTGCGCTGGATATTGCCGGTCAAGTGGGATTCAGTCACATCACTTTTGCAACCTTGCATCCAACTGACTAAGCCATGAAAAAAACTTTATCCCGATGGCTGGTGGACATCTGGTACAAAGATCCTTTTATCGGCGTGTTCTTGATGCCGTTAGGTTTTTTATTCAGCGATTTCGTTAAATTCAGGAAATTCTTGTACCGCATCGGTGTGTTGAAAAGATTTACCTTGCCGGTTCCGGTTATCGTGATAGGCAATATTACGGTTGGCGGTACAGGCAAAACGCCGTTGATTATATGGTTGGCCAAGCTGCTTAAAAGCGAAGGCTTTAAGCCCGGCATAATCAGTAGAGGCTACGGTGGACAAGCCGAATCATGGCCGCAATGGGTTGATGCAAACAGCAATGCGGAAACCGTCGGCGATGAAGCAATGTTGATAGCCAAACAAACCGGCTGTGCTATGGCCGTAAGTCCTCAGCGCGCAGAGGCCGCCCAACTACTGCTTGAAAAATCGGACTGTAACGTCATTTTATCCGACGACGGTCTGCAACATTACGCGTTGAATAGGGATATTGAGATTGCCGTGATCGACGGGGAAAGACGTTTCGGCAACGGTTATTGCCTACCGGCAGGGCCGCTTCGCGAACCGAGAGAAAGATTGCAAAGCGTCGATTTTATCGTCGTGAACGGAGAAAAATCGGAAGATAACGAGTTTTCGATGCAAATCACCGGAAATATCGCGGTCAATTTGGTCACCGAAGAGCAAAAGCCATTACAGGAGTTTATTGCAACCGGCTGTCATGCCTTGGCTGGCATAGGCAACCCCGACCGTTTTTTTAAACTGCTTGAGTCAGCCGGTTTGACCTGTAAAACGCACAGTTTTCCGGATCATTATAAATTTCAGCGGAGCGACATCTCGTTCCCTGATTTCTGGCCGGTATTAATGACCGAGAAAGATGCGGTAAAGTGCATGACGTTTGCAGGCGAACAGCATTGGTATATTCCGGTACAAGCCGTTCCTGAAGTTGGCTTTGCCGAGCAATTATTGGAGCAGCTGCGAAAGAAATAAAATTTAAGTTTGGTTGTCTGTGAAACACAACATATTAAGTAATAATGACAGACTGACATCCTGCTGTCGGCAGGAATCACAGACTGCCGTACCCGCGCATATCGATCGAGTACGGCGTATCAAAATATGTATGGATGCTTTATACGTCAAGTGGAATGCTTAACACTCTGCATGACGATCTCGCATAATTTATGCTGACAGCTTCCTAAACGTCTCAAGGACGCTCTCACCCTTAAATGGCTTAACGATCCAACCTTTGACCCCAGCTGCTTTTCCTCGCTCTTTCATACTCGGATTGCTCTCTGTCGTTAGCATAATCACATTTACTGCGTTGTTTCCCAACTCACTACGAATTTTTTCAACCATAGTTAACCCATCCATATTGGGCATATTCACGTCGCTCACTATAAGTTTGATACCAGGATCAGCTTTAAGTTTGTTAAGACCATCCTTTCCATCAACTGCAGTAATTACTTCCAAGCCATTTTTTGTCAAGAACCCTCCCACCTCATCTCTGACAGTGTTTGAATCATCAACGAGTAAAATTTTCGCCATAAATTAACGCTCCACAAATAGTTATTAAAATAATTCCAATTCACCCGAATCAACAAAATCATCAACAGATGCATAAATTTCTTTGAAATCCTCAGGCGACCAATATAGATTGAATGCAAACCATTGATAAACTGGAATAAAGTGGCTATTGTTCTCATCCGTTAGTATATATTTGAAACAGAGATGGGGATTTTCAGAACCAAACGAAATGTATTTATGTTGATGATTGATGACAATAGGCACTTCTGACGCAAAACCGGGACCTGGATCGTCAGCTGCAATAAAATGTGTCTTGAAAGCTCCCCAAAGAAGATTAGTTAGTTCAGCCAAAATATTATTTACTGTCCTGAATGCCGCAGGGCCTTCGTTCATCGTTAATTCATTGTACCCAAGCACATCAAGGATGCCGCCTTCTTCCGTTTGCAACATCATATACCCCCGGCACCAGCTGCTTTCCAGCGGAATCAGGCTGCATACCTCACCGAAGATTATCCGGTCCCTGACAATATAAGGCGTTTCAGTAATCACTTTGATATGCTTAAAACGATTCTCTAAAGTGCTTAGATTTTCCAAAGTGCTTACTGTAAGCTCAGAAATTCCTCTGACCAATGCATTGGGATAAACGAGGCTAAAAATATATTCATCGATAACTTTCCGAAGCGGTGACATGTTATCAATCGTATAAGTGGCGCAAAACAGTTTCCGTTGTTTTTCCGGCAGATCATCAAAATTGGATGTTGATGTTTTGCGCAGTACGATAGGTAATTCGGGTCTTGCTCTATGTATTTGTTGCGCTAAATCCAGCGTATCAGCCTGCGACTCACAATAATTGTCCGACAACAAAATCGCGCCCAAGTCAACGTAAGCGCTCAAAATGGCCATGATATTGGTAGAAGTGACCTTCAAACCGATAAGCCCGTTTTGATCGCAAAATTGCTTAATTTGTATAAAACATTCCGGAGAGTTATCCAAAACCAAAACCTTACTTACTAATTGCATTTCATCACTCATGCTTAAATCCTATAGTGTCCGCTGTTAAAAAAGTTCTAGTTCTCCGGTACTGTCTTCATCTGCACTGGTATTCACTGTAAAATCCACAATGTCATAGTCACAAATGCATAAAGTAGCGTGTAGCACTAACGAGTGATTAATAGTGATTTTGTAATGTTTGACATACCCAGGGTTAAGAGCTGAGACGAAGGGTACGCACTGTCTTAATAAAATATAGGGCGTTGACATCCCCAAGAAAAGATAGCTTTTGTGCAGCTCTCTGTTCATCACACCGCAACAAATATTACAAACCTCTTGAAAAGCGTCGAGAAACGCGCTGTTGTCTTCTACCTCAAGGTTAGAATTTCTTAAGAAATAATTTTTTGTGGCATCATCATCGCTATCAAAATGAAAAAGTGTCAAGAATCGAAAAAAAGCCGATGAAATCGTCAGAACAACGAATTCATTTTCATTAACTTCTTCCAAGTCATCAACGGGTTCTATTTCACAGTTATCGTCGGCAGAGGATGAAATATTTCCCAGCACCGCTTTTTTAAAAATGTGATCAAAGCCACTTTGCGCCTGCTCACTAATCATTTTCGATGGTCTCAGTTATTTTTATACTATTCATCAGATTCTTACAGGCCACATCAATACCAACCAAAGCCGATGTAATCATCTTTCCTCCTGCCTGTATGTCCTGGAATGTCGCTGTAGTTATCCAGTCATTCTTATATAGATTCTTGCCATAATCCTTAGAAAGTTTTTCCGAATCTGTGGCAAGTTTACGGACTTCAGCGGCCACTACGGCAAATCCGCGACCACTTTCGCCCGCTCGGGCCGCTTCGATCGCAGCGTTAAACGATAAGATGACAATATCTTGAACGATCATGGAAAACTTGGCGTTTTGCAAATGCATTTCCGTATTTTGAATCATCAATGAATTCATGTCGGTATGCCAACGTTCGAAGACTTCGGCAAATTTAGCAACTTGACTTATCTCATTTGCCAGATAATTCATTTTTTCAAGTAAATCTCGCTTCTCATCCTTTCCTTGCTCTTCCAAGCGGCTAAGCTCCGTGCCATGTTTTTGCTGAAGCTGGTCAATCTGGTCAAAAAGCTCGGCTTTTTCTTGTGCCAGGAACTTCGATTGCTCAAATTGGCGATTCAATTCCTCACTTTTTAGTTCCAACGCCTGCTCGTAAGAACTCAGTTTGTTTTTGATCTCTTTTTCCAAAAGACCAAGCTTCAATTCATGATTTTGCTGAAGTTGGCTCACTTGGGCAGATAGTTTATGTTTTTCTTGCTCCATGAGCTTGAACTGCTCTAATTGGTAGTTCATGTCTGCAATTTTTAATTGCAGTTCTTGTTCATATCGATTTACTTTTTCTTCGGCTGTAACGAGTTGCTCTGTCAAACTTGCAGCAGCAGTCTGCTGTGTAACTGTCACATCTATAAGCGTTTTTTTACTGATACGCCGCAAAGCTATACTCAGGCCGGACGCGAATAAAAAACCCAATGCAGCAGTTAGAATTGTATTTTCCATAGTGATCTACTTATTGATCTCAGAAGTAAACAGACAGTCTATTTGGTTCGAAAATTCTTCAAAGACTGCGCTGATAAAGCGTAAATTTTCGCGCTGTCAGGATTGTTCAAAACGATGTGCTTAAACGAATTCTTGAGCGCTTCGAAAAATTAATTATTGAACACGATTTGTCGATGGCAGGCGACGGTTTGTACTGAATGATGTCGTCATTGGGAATAAAACAGCCAATCGCATGCTCGTCCATTGTTCATGTTGCCGCCATTAGCTGTTCTTCGATGCTCACCGCGTAATTTGCAGGAAAATAGACAGCCGTTTCAAATGCTCGATGGTCAAAACCTTCCTTGTTGTCCAGGAAATTAATTTTGACATGCCCGCCTTCTTTTCTGGCGAAGCCAATAACTGCATCCATGCCAACACCACGCCCTGAGATGTCGGTAAGTTTGTCAGCTGTTGAAAACCCTGGAAGGAAAATCAGCGCAGCGATTCTCTCATCGTTCAGATTTTCATTTTCCTGCATCAAGCCATTGGCCAATGCTTTTTGACGGATTTTGTTCAGGGCAAGACCGCAGCCGTCGTCTTTTATGGATATTTTGAGCTGGTCGTCTTCTATTTCCATGGCTACAGCAATACGCCCTTGCGCTGGCTTGCCATTGGCCAAACGATCGGCAGGCATTTCCAATCCATGGTCGACGCAATTTCTGAACAGATGCGTAAAAATGTCTTTGATCACGCCAACGCCTTGGCTTTTCAGCTGTAGATCCCCGTTGTTTATTGAAACTTCGGGTTCCTGCTTACCCAAGCTTTGCGCCAACGCCGGCAACGATTCAACAATCGAAGCGAACACGGTATCAAGGGGTTCCGTTCCAAGTAGCCTTAGCGTTCTTCGCACAACTCTTTTGGCTTCGATCAAATCGTGAATGTTGGAATGATTGATCTTTTCCAGTAAATTGATTGCTTCCTGAATTTTCTCATGCTCAACCATAAGGTATTTCTCGACGTCGCCTCTGCGGCCGGGGCCTTTGCGGCCAAGACTGACTTCATTGGTGTTGGCGTAATGATCAACCAAGTGACGTAATTTCGTCAGATCATCCAGCAAGCGAGTTTGATCCCATTCAACAGTAGAATTGGGTTGGCGCATTTCAGCATAAATCGATTCAATGCTATGAACCAGATCGGTTAAATTCTTCAAGCCAAAAGTCCTGGCATTTCCTTTGATGGTGTGCATATTTCTAAACATAGCGTTAATTGCATCCAAACCGCCGTTCGGATTATCACGAATTATGTTTTCAATTTCTGCCTTGTAGTTTTTAGTTGAAGTGATGAACTGGTGAAATTTTTCCTGGCTGACGGCCAAAATCTCCCCGATAATTTCTAGTTGACGTTTTTGCTCGGCAGATTCAGCGCTCAATTCGCGCAACTCAGTCACATCTCGTAAACACAGTAGTATTTGCTCCACCACATCAATCTCATTAACCACCGGCGCCCAATTCAAATCAAGGGCTTTCTTCAAGCCGCCCGGCATTTCTTTCTCGATTTCAGTAACAAGCAAATGCTGGTTGAACTCGAAATTCATGGCGTCCTCTCCCACACAAGCGCCAGCAACGGCTGCAATTTGCGAAATTGCGTCCGAACCTAAGTTAGAGTCTGCAAAAATTAAATTGATTAAGTCATTTCCAGCGATCTGATCGGTCTCCAGTATTTTTTCCAAATGAGCCGAATATTCCGGGTTGATCTTGTTTAGAGCATCAAAACTTAGCAAACCTTGCGGCATATTTTGCAGCATTGTTTGAATGTCATTGATCTTCTGTTTGAGAAGCTTCGATGACTCTTGCAGTTGCTCAACCATCGAATTGAAGGATTGCGCCATACTACCGATTTCATCATTATGCAAAGCCTCAGCTCGCAGAGATAAATCTTGGGTATGCGCAATGTTTGACATGGTCGACTCCAGGCCCGACACCCTGCGCAAAATACGCGCTCCACCGAAAATACAGAACAATACCGCTGAAATTATCAATAATAAACATACACCTATAATAATGAGTGTTAAGCGCTCATAGTGTAGGTAATCACTGGTGAGTTCAGCTTCCAGCGTTAGCAACCGCTGCTGTAGATTGCTGAGTTGCTGATTGACCTTTGCCTGACCTGTGACTTTATCCTGAGCGATTCTCAAGGCTAACTCCATATCCTTACTATAGTGTTGCAGCAATGACGGAATTTCGCTGATCGGTTCAATCGCTTTGTCTTCGGACTGTTTTGTTTCCGCTTCACCGAAACTCAAAACATCACTGGCTGCTGATTCTTGTTTCATAACGCCGAGCAAAGGCAAGTTCTTTAATTCGCCAGCCAAAGCAATCAGCTCTTGTAAGGGGCGGTTAATATTATCCGGCGACATTTGTTTGCGAGAGGTAAAAAAACTTTGCCGTGCTCTTGCTAGGTTTATTAGTGCAGCCTGAGAGTCACCCACTAACTTCAAATAAAGCTGTTTCTTCGATTGAGAAGCGCCTTGCGCTTCTTTAACATATAACAATAGTTTTTGCAGATGCTGTGACAACTGTTTCTCATTATTTATCAGCAGCACTTGCGGGTCAGCCAGCTTACCTGCGGCGGTAAGCTCCGCCAAAGTCGTTTGTTGCAACTCATCGATAAGTCCAACAAAAGGTGCTTGTAATGAAGCTGATAGGTTGGTATGTCCTTCAACTTCAGTTTTGATTTGATTGGCAGCTCGTTCAACTTCACCGAGTACGGTAGCTTCGCCTGTGAGTAAATAGCTGAAAATCGGCTGACTGATCTGGGTAAAGATTTTATCTTTTTGCTGGCCAAAAAATTCGACCGATGCAAAAGCTTGGTTTAATTGATTTAACGACCAACTGACAGCAACCGCGAAACCAATAATAATAATGGCAAGTGTCAAACTGACTAACTTCGATATTTGTTTAATTGTCATATTAGGTTATAGAAGGATTTACAGTAATTTCAATCTAAGTAAATAATTGCTATCGAAGTATAGGGTGGACTTGTTACGGGAATATTAAAATGCAAAAAATGGTCTGAAGCTGAGGCTGAGACTGAGGTATCCAAGAAAATGATTTTATAAAACAACAAACTATTTGATATTTTATGCAACCAATATATGCAACATAACCGGAAAGTCGTCATACTGGCAGGGACGCCGGTATCCAGTCACAAGGGTGTGAAACTTTAGAATTGTAAGCAATGCAGATATTGTATTAACGCTATGGATGGCGTGTAGTAGAGCACCAACAGTAGGCGCTTTAGGTGACGTAGGAGCAAATATCTGTCCTTGCAGTCGTGGATTCGCTACGCGCTCTAACGAGTCCGGCATAAATCTGTTTAGAACAGATTTGCATTAACCCGAAAGGCTTCAGGCAGGATAGTCTGAAGCGAATTCTTGGCGATATATGTTTATAGGTGTTACAGCCTAACTTAAAAAAACTTTATTTCACTCTTTCAATATGAATCATAGTCGCTCTTAAAGAAGCCAACACATCGATAAACAAGCAAACCATTGAGCTGAAAATAAACAACACGCTGAACACGACAAATATAATCAAAACTTCAGCGCTGATTTGATCGGTAAATCGCGAAGAGATTGAGCCCAGCATAAATACACCGCTGCTGATCGCGCTGCACAACAGCAAGCCGAAACTCCATTTGAGCACGTGGCACCGGTACACCATCGCATTGAGCTCTTTTTCCAGCTTTTCCGGTTTTGGGCTGGCTTTCATCTCAGTGTAGATGTCTCTGAGCCGGCTGATTGCATGGGTATAACGGGCATTCAAGGTCAGTACAAAAATGCCGATACTGGAAAATAAAACCAGGGAACTGGTTACCAGTTCAACAATGCCATCCAGCCTCGACAGCATTTAACCTTCCTGACCGTCAATTCTGGCACTGGTTAATATCGGCGCATAAACAAACACAAACAGGGAAAACGCCGCCAACCAGCTTAGTGTCGATACATAGATCAAGTTTTCGTACCAACCTGGCATCGCTATCGGCAGTAAAACCCGAAACAATGCGGCGACATTAATTAAAACAAATGCGATAGCAATTGTGTTGGAAGCTTTAAGAGCACGGCCGGTATGGCCTAATGAAACCCTGGACATCATGCCTAGGGTCAGTACGCCGATTCCTCCCAATGTAAAGGCATGCAGCGCTAACGACGGCAATATCACGGAATAGGCCGATAATACGGTCAGCATAAATCCTAGAATTATCCAGCCGTAACCGGCATAAAGTACCCATAGTAACGGCACATATAAGATGCGTTTTACATACCAGCCGGATAGTCTGGCGATATTGACAGCAACCGCAGCAATCGCGGCCAAAGCTAGCAATGTTCCGGAAACGCCGAAAAGTTGCAGGGCAAACACGATAACGGCTGAGGCTACCGACAAATTATCCAGCAACGGATTCCTGATGATTAACGTCCCCGGTATTCCCCGTTCGGTGAAAAAAGGAAATACGCGTCCGGCAATGATCAAAATCAAAACGATAATAGTCGCTACGGTCAGCTGGATTCCAGCTGCAGCGGTGTTTTCCTGTAAGCCAAGCATTTCAACATGAATTAAACCATTGCCCAGGGCCAATAGCAGTAATAGTCCTATAAAAAACATATTCCTGTACTGCTTTACCTGAATGATAGGTTTGCTGACTTGATAAGCCAATGCCGGCAAAAATGAAAAATCCACCAGTGCAATCAACGCGTCAGGTAACTCTTCGGCATAAAACGGCAGGATGCGCCCATAGAGCCATAACAGACACAGGTATGCCAGCGGGTCGCCGGTCACAGTCGGTTTGCCGGTCCAGTTTTTAACAGCCGTTAACAAAAATCCTGAAATGACGGCTACCGCATAACCGAACAGCATTTCATGCGCATGCCAGTAGTTATTGGGAAAGTAATGCTCAGATGTTAACGTGCCGTTGAACAGGGCATTCCAAAAGACAATCAGGATTAGCGCCGCCAATCCGGCCAAGGCGAAAAAGGCTCTAAATCCCAGGGCAAAAAGTGGATAATCAAAAATAGGTTGCGATTTCATTGTGATGTTTCCAGCAGTCAGCGTTCGATAATGTCGGCGATTATACTCATTTCTCTATTAAAAGAGCCTTTTGTGTTTCCGTGATAATTTGTTTTATTTTACTCAGAACCTGCTGTTGCTGCTCTGGAGGCAGTTTGCCAAACTCTTGTTCGAATTGGCTTAAGCTATAAGCAGATTCTCCTGCTGCGCTACCGGATAAGTTAAGCCCACAATCGGTAACAACGTGTTTAATGGGTTCAGAGGCATTTTCTAGCGGCATTGCGGCGGACAGAACCTCGCGTATCATGGTATTGACGCGGATAAAAATGGATTGCCCGGTCAATATGTCATCGACGATGCGTTTGGCGTATTCCTCTGTATAGCCTTTGCGCTTTGAGTCTTTAAAGGTTTTCATTTGGAGCGTAACGGCGGGTTTTTTGTCGATTTGATATTCAAAATCAAAAGCGCTGTCTTGCGAGGCGATTAAGTCGTCGGCATCGATAATCACTTGCAAGACATTGTCCTTACAGGCGATTTCCAGTCTGATGTTGTCATAAAGACCTCGAGGCGGCAGAGGCGATAAGGCAAAGCTATAGGTTCGATTGGTTAACCGGTCGCTTTCTTGATGATAACTCCAACTATTGTCAGCGAATACGTTAAACGGACAAGAAAACAGCAGCGCCAAAATGAGTTTTTGAGCAGTTTTGCCGGATAGAGCGATGTATGGAGTAATTGTCGGAAATTTACGTTTCATTTTTGACGTCCCCACTTTCAAAAGCGCTAAACAGTCGGATTATTCAAGCAATTTGAAAAAACTTTTTGGCGCTCCGCATATCGGGCAATTCCAGCTGTCGGGAATATCTTCCCAGCGGGTTCCGGGAGCAATGCCGCTATCGGGGTCTCCTTTGGCTTCATCATAAATATGTTCACATTCCAAACAGTGGTATTTTTTATAATCTGACATGATTTGCCTTCCTAATATATAAAGTTTACGTGTGTTAAAAAAATTGGGCGCGCGGTCAACCTTTACCGCGAGTACGGGTTCTTGTGTTGGTACCGACAGCGGATTTGTCTTTGGAGATTTCCAATGGCTCAATGCGTTTTTCAATAAATTGAATGATTAAATCGGCAATATCCTTGCTGCTGGCAACTTCGATGCCTTTTCTGGCAAGTAGTTGCGTTGACCTTAATTTGTCTCTTGACCGTGATATTGCTACCAACTTGTTCAAAGAAAAAACCTTCATCATTTCAAATTGTCTTAAAACCGCAGCCCCGTAAAAAGTGACCGAAGCGACGATTCTAGGAATAACGGCATCGAATTCTGTTAAATCTTCACCCCGGTAATGGATGGAGGGATTATGCGAAGTGATATTCATATAGCAACGCAACACATCCAAAACCCGTATCGTATAGCCCCCGCTTCCGCGGCTTTAACTAGCCGAGAGGTCGAATACAGTTTGGGATTGTGGGACAAGATAGCAGTTTTCATACAAACTTAAGTTCTCGATCTAATACATTTAAGATAAGAACATATTTTGACACGAAATAAGAAAGGATGCTTTAGAAATAGGGAACTGAGGGTGAGCGGAATAGGGTATATCCAATGGTGCTTATTAGGGAAAACGGGCATGGGCTAAAGAGACAGACACAATGCTAGTGTTTCAGGCTTAAGAAGGGAGTGCAGGCTTCGCCTGCCATTGCGATAGTGTTAAGCTTCGTCAAGCTTGTAAGCCGGTTATTCGATCAACCACTATGGGGTTGATTAAAACGGCAACCACTTAACCCCAACTCAAAACCTCATGCCCATTTCCAGCCAAGCCCGCACGTCGTCGGTCTTGCCGACCAGTTCCGGCACCGGGCCGACCGGGGTGGCGACGAAAGCCCGTGCATTCAATTGGCTGGCGCCAACCCAGTGGAGCTTGGGGCCTAGCCAGTTAAGTCCGGCACCGGCGCCGCTGAGCGTGGCCCGGTTGGTGCCCCCGGTCCAGGGATTCTGGTTGATGGTTACCTGCGCGCTGTCGATGAAGCCGACCACCTGGAATTGCCCGAACGGGCCTGAACTGAGATCGTGCCGAAGTTCGGCAGTGCCGATATAGCCGCTGTCGCCGGAAACCGCGCCCATGTCGTAGCCGCGCACGGTGTACGGGCCGCCGACAATCATTTTCTTCGACGAGTCCAGGTTATCCTGCGCCCATTGCCCGGCGAAGGCCAGATACAAGCCGTCCTTCTGGCTCAGGCTTTGCAGCCGCGACAAATTTGCGTTCCATTTCGAGAATAGGCCTTGAGTTTTTGCGGTCGCTCTATCGGCAAATTGCGCCTCATCGTTGTCGAAGGCAACATGCCCGCCAGTCCAACCAAAAATCCAGGTATTGATGCCGCCGGACAGCAGGCTGTCCCTGGCATCGCCGGACACGCTGATTGTGCCGTTATCGAGATGGCGGTAGGTCTTGATGTCGCTGGCGTCAACACGGTCGCGCAGCTCCATCCGGTCGTACCCGATCTGTCCGTATAGGTTGAAATCCCGGCTGCGCACCAGCGGATGCAGGCCCCAAACACTGCCGACCTGGGCGGTGCCGCGCGCCTCCAGCGCCGACAGCGATCCGCTCAGCGTGTAGTCGAGCGCCGAATAAGCCGCGCCCAAGCGGGTGCCAAGGCCGTTGACCAGTGATTCGTAGGCCAGCCGCCCGTAGTTCATGTCGCTGCCGGACGTCAAGCCGCTTAAGCTCAGTACATCGCCGTGGTGCAGCGGGTTGATCCAGTTCACTATGCCGCCGGCCCTTGGCCTTCCGGTATAGCGGTTACCATAGTCGTCGAGGACCAGATTGCCGGTAACCGCCGGGGCGGCGCTGGCGTCCACGACCAGGTCGGAGGTGCCGACGGCCGCGCCCGGCTTCAAGGTCGAGGTGGCGGTAACGCCAGGGATGTCGGACAACAGCAACAGGGCATGATCAAGCCCGGACTGGCCGATGGTCAGCCCACTGTGCAACGTGGCCAAGGCGTCGTTCAGCAGCGCATCGTCAACGCCGCTACGGTTGTCGAGCTGGATTTGGCCGTACTTCGCTTCCATGACCTCGATGCGCACAATGCCGGACTGGATGGTCTGAGCCGGGATGTAGGCCCGAGCCAGCGGATAGCCGTGGTCGTAGTAATAGGCGGTGATGCGGTCGGCCAGCTCGCCCAGTTGCGGCAGGGTGATGCTTTGGCCTTCGGTGTCCGCGACCAGCGTGTGCAGGGTTTGAACATCGATCATGGCGTTGCCGGTGATTTGGATGGACTTGACTGCAAACGGTGCGCTCTCAGGCAGCTTACCGGCGCTGGAGCCTTGGATGGTCAGGCCGGTGCCGGTAGGCGACGGCGGGGGCGGCGTGACCGGCTTGATCTGTTGCAGCATCGAGCCGGAATTGGGTGCGACGGGCTCGGCCTGTACCGCCAGCGGAGCCAGCGCGAGCAGGGACGCCAACAATGGGTTCAGGACGTGCTCACTACCACGGGCAGGCTGTGGGGGCGACTTCAGTCGCTCTGCCAAGATAGTCGATGGGTGGCTGAAGCCGCTTCCGCTACTCAGGAGCCGGCTCCCGACTGAAGCACGGGGGAATAAGGATGATTGCTTGGTTTGAGGTCGGGTATCAAATGTCATGGTATTGTTTTAGTGTCCGGTATTCGCGCTAACATCGGGCAGAGTCAGCGGTGTCCCGCTTGGCCTGATGATGTTTTTTGTTCAGGTTGCCTTTAATTATTGTCCGGTAGCTTCACGCCGTCATCCACGATATTGATGATCATGTCACTGCCACCGATGGTTATCGTGTTATTTTGCGTTAATCCGCTATTGGACTTAGGCGAGGATGAGCTCTCTTCAAAGTTCTGGCCGGAACCTTGCGTCTCTTTATTCAAAAAAGAAGACTTGTAGAGGATGGCTGGCTGACTGTTTGTTGTGGTCGATGTAAGATTCGCCGTCAGCAGGGCTGTCACATTAGTCACCGATTCAGGCGGTTTGTTGGGTTCGTGCGTCGGCTCGGGAGCCGGTGCAGGCGACGTTGATGTTGATGTTGATGTTGATGTTGATAGAGATGTGACTACCGGCATAGAATAAAGAAAACTACTGCTGCTGCCAGAAGGCGTTGTGGTGTCATAGGTGGCGCTGTACTGGGTAAAGTTTGCTGTCAAGCCGCCTAGCGTGTTATTGGCAGGGTTCGCGGACCATACCAGCCAACGGCCGTTCGGAGTAGAGAGGGCATTCGCGCCGGCGTTGTTGGTGAAACTGAGACCGGATAATTGCAGGGCATCGCCGGTGGCGGTGGAGGTGATGCCGGCATTCAACGTCATCGCGTTGCCTGCAACCAGATTCAAGCGCCCCGCGACGTTGATTGCGCTATTGACCGAAATATTATTACTCGCTTGCAGCGTCACGGTGCTGCCGGTAACCGCCGCGCCGGCAATGGCGGTTGGGCTGAGGCTGGTGTTGCCAATAGAATTGTTGACCATCGTTGCCAGATTGGAAGGATCAGCGACAAGCCAGACTGCGCCGGCATTGAAAGCAGCGCCATTGTCCCAAAGAATACTCCTCACCAGATAATTGCCGTTGCTGAGCGCGGTAATGCCGCCATAGCCCACCCGATCATTGGCACTGCTGCCGACCAGCGAGTTGGCGCTGGACACTACGCCGGTGGTGCCGGTGAGGCCATTGCCCCAGGTCACTGCGCCGGCGTTCATGATTGCGCCGTTGGACCAGTTGTAACTACTTACCACGTAGTTGCCGTTGCTGAGCGCGGTATTGCCGTGGTACATCGGCGTGTTAACATCATTGCCCACTTGATCACCGGCCGTAGTGCCGACCAGCGAGTTGGCGCTGGATACCGCACCGGTGGTGCCGCCGGCGCCATTGCCCCAAGTCACCGCACCGGCATCAATGACCGCGCCGTTGTCCCAGTTGTAACTATTTACCACATAATTGCCGTTGCTCAGCGCGGTAATGCCGCCAAGGCCTACCTGATCACTGGCCGTAGTGCCGACCAGCGAGTTGGCGCTGGATACTGCGCCGGTGGTGCCGCCGGCGCCATTGCCCCAAGTCACCGCACCGGCGTCAATGACCGCGCCGTTGTCCCAGTTGGAGCTACTCACCATATAATT
Organism: Methylobacter sp.; assembly: GCF_004322395.1. GTDB lineage: Bacteria > Pseudomonadota > Gammaproteobacteria > Methylococcales > Methylomonadaceae > Methylobacter_A. Next base: position 19,876 of record NZ_SCTW01000071.1, on the reverse strand, counting down.
GCCGTTGCTCAGCTCGGTAATGCCGCCAATGTCGCCCACCTGATCATTGGCCGTAGTGCCGACCAGCGAGTTGGCGCTGGATACTGCGCCGGTGGTGCCGCCGGCGCCATTGCCCCAGGTCACCGCGCCGGCATCAGTGGCCGCGCCGTTGTCCCAGTTGTAACTACTCACCACATAGTTGCCGTTGCTCAGCGCGGTAATGCCCCAATAGCCCACCTGATCCTGGGCCGTGCTGCCGACCAGCGAGTTGGCGCTGGATACAGCGCCGGTGGTGCCGCCGGCACCATTACCCCAAGTTACCGCACCGGCTTCAGTGGTTGCGCCGTTGTCCCAGTTGTAACTACTCACCACATAGTTGCCGTTGCTGAGCGCGGTAATGCCGCCAAGGCCCACCCGATCCTGGGCCGTGCTGCCAACCAGTGAGTTGGCGCTGGATACCGCGCCGGTGGTGCCGCCGGCACCATTACCCCAAGTTACCGCACCGGCATCTGTGGCTGCGCCGTTGTCCCAGCTGGAGCTGCTTACCACGTAGTTGCCGTTGCTCAGCGCGGTAATGCCAAGGCCCACCTGATCACCGGCCGTAGTGCCGACCAGAGAGTTGGCGCTGGATACCGCACCGGTGGTGCCGGTGAGGCCATTGCCCCAGGTCGCCGCGCCGGCATCAGTGACCGCGCCGTTGTCCCATCTGGAGCTGCTTACCACGTAGTTGCCGTTACTGAGCGCGGTAATGCCTGCAAAGCCCACAGGATCACCGGCCGTAGTGCCAACCAACGAGTTGGCGCTGGATACCGCACCGGTGGTGCCGGTGAGGCCATTGCCCCAGGTCACCGCGCCGGCATCAGTGACCGCGCCGTTGTCCCATCTGGAGCTGCTTACCACGTAGTTGCCGTTACTCAGCGCGATAATGGGGCGAAAGCCATCGCCCACCTGATCATTGGCCGTAGTACCGACCAGCGAGTTGGCGCTGGATATTGCGCCGGTGGTGCCGCCGGCGCCATTGCCCCAGGTCACCGCGCCGGCATTAGTGACCGCGCCGTTGTCCCAGCTGGAGCTATGAACCACGTAGTTACCGTTGTTGAGCGCGGTAATGCCGTCAAGACTCACCAAATCATTGGCCGTGCTGCCGACCAGCGAGTTGGCGCTGGATACCGCGCCGGTAGTGCCGGTGAGGCCGTTACCCCAGGTCACCGCGCCGGCATCAGTGGCCGCGCCGTTGCTCCAGTAGGTGCTGCTTACCACATAATTGCCGTTACTGAGCGAGGTAATGCCATGGCCCACCTGATCATTGGCCGTAGTACCGACCAGTGAGTTGGCGCTGGATACCACGCCGGTGGTGCCGATAAGGCCGTTGCCCCAGGTCGCCGCGCCGACGTTCATAATTGCGCCGTTGGACCAGTGGTAGCTTCTCACCACGTAGTTGCCGTTGCTGAGCGCGGTAATACCGCCATTGCCCACCAAATCACCGGACGCACTTCCGACCAGCGTCGAAATCAGTGCACCGGTGCTACCATTATATAAATACACCGCACCAGCATCTGTTCCGCCAAAGCTGTCGTTCTGCGATGCCACCACGATATTGCCGGAGCTAAGACTCATCACACCGCCGTTACCATGCTTCTCATTGGCGGCCGGGTTGGGGTTGGCCAGATCAAGATAGAACAGGCTGGGAGCGCTGGCGGTGATATTCAGGTTAGTCGGGTCGAACAGCACGTTACCATTCATGCCAGCATTGGCCTGTCCGCCGTAATTAAGTGTCTGCTTGCCGGAGACTTCGATAAAACCTTCGGGGCCGGTTTTGGCGCTACCAAAGAAATCGGTGACGTCGTCGGCCCAGACGACCACTTTGCCCTGACGTCCTTGGGCGCTGAGCGTCGTGAAAGAATTAACGCTGGTGTGGTCGGCATTCGCTATATCTGGGTTGGCGCCGTGAGCGTCGCCGCCTACCAGCACGGCGCCGCCTTGATTCCGGCCGTCGGCGCTGAGTTTGGCGGCGGCAAGGGTCAGTTGCGGTGCGGTGGCGGTAACGTGGCCTCCGCTGTCGCCATTGGCGGATACTTTGCCGGATAAAAAGGCGGAGCTGCCGCCGGTGAGCGCGATATTGCCGCCCGTGCCGCCGCCGTTCGCGGTGATCTCGCCGGCATCGGTCTGGATCAGCGCGCCGCCGGCATTGAGTTTGATCTCGCCGCCGTTGCCGCTATTGCCGTCGGCATGGATCGCGCCGCCTTGCAACAGGCTGCGGCCGCTAATCTCGACAGTGCCGCCGCTGTTGCCTGAAGCGTTCAGGGAGCCGGTATTGACGACCATATCGCCGCCCAGAATAATCACGCCGCCATGATTCTCGACGGTGCGCGCTTCGATGACGCCGGTGTTATTGACGACACTGGCTAGCAGGGCGCTTCGGGCACCTGCGGACATGATAACCTGCCCACCTTCGGCCTGGATCAGTTGGCTATTTTCAGCCAAGCTGTTCAGTACGCTTTGGTCGATTTGCATCTTCACCAGGTTATTGCCATTAAAGGTCAGCGTCGCGGCGCTGCCGGCGCCCAATGCTACGGTGCCGAGCTGAGCGGTGATCGTGCCCTGATTGCTGACAGTGTTGCCAAGCAGCGCGACTGAGCCGCCATTGGCCGCAGTGATGGTACCTTTATTGATGACGCTGCCGGTGCCGGAACCTGAGAAAGTCCTTTCGTTGCTGTTCAGGGCGGAGTCGCTCATATCCAACGTGGAGGCGACCAGGCCGCCGACGTTGACCTGCGCGCCCTGACCGAACAGGATGCCGTTCGGGTTGATCAGGTAGACTTGGCCGTTGGCGTTCAGGTGGCCGAGAATTTGCGTGCCGTTGGTATCGGCAATGCGGTTGACCGCGATGGCGCTAGTCGAAGGCTGCTGGAAGTTGACCGTTTCCTGCGGGGCGATGTTGAAGCTCTGCCAGTTGACAGACAGGTTCTGGCTGGCCTGGTTAATGGTGGTGGTAGTGCCCGACTGTTCGATGCTGCCGGAACCCGAAACGACTTGCCCGCCGATCGGTTCGGCCTGGGCGACGGCGGCGGTCAGCGACAAAGCTGCCGCGAACAATTTGCGGCTGGAGCCTTTGGTTCGTCCCCGCGAGGTTTCCGCTACAGGAATCCAAATTTTATGGACGTGGCTCCAGACAAGCCGATAGACGCGATTCATGGATGCATGGCGTTTCATACTGAGTTCCTTGTTTATTAATGCAGCCTTTTATATAGATAGAAGTACTTAGTTATATTGGTGAAACTACATACTGCACTGACTATACCAGACTCAGAACAATGTTAAATAGCTAAAATTAGCCAATATGGCTATTTTCCTCACGAATTCAGGGGAGGAGAATCTTCAATAAAGCGAAGTTTAACGTGCAAATACGCTAACGAGGGCTGCTGCTAGAGTTAATAATAATCGCCCGCGATATTGTTTGATTAAAACGAGTTTTGGTGCTTCGACTCGGTAAGCCTGCTAAACCAACTGGTTAGTTGCAAAACTGGATAATCACTTACTGTCTAGGAGTCTGTCGGACTTTTTTTAAAAACGGACATGGTTTTTGCCTTCTATTAAGATAAATCGATGTGTATTGAGGGCTGATTGTACGATTAGCCTTTACCGCGAGTACGGGTTCTTGTGTTGGTACCGACAGCGGATTTGTCTTTGGAGATTTCCAATGTCTCAAAGCGTTTTTCAATAAATTGAATGATTAAATCCGCAATATCCTTGCCGCTGGCTACTTCGATACCTTGCAAACCGGGAGATGAATTAACTTCCATAATAACCGGGCCATGATTAGAACGCAGCATGTCTACGCCGCATACATTCAGGCCCATGATTTTTGCGGCTCGCACAGCGGTAGACCGTTCTTCGGGGGTTAGTCGTACTAAAGCCGCGGACCCGCCACGGTGTAAGTTCGAACGAAACTCCCCAGGCACTGCTTGCCGTTTCATCGCGGCGACGACTTTGTCGCCTACTACAAAACAGCGAATATCGCTGCCACTGGCTTCCTTGATATATTCCTGTACCATGATATTGGCTTTAAGTCCCATGAACGCCTGAATAACGCTTTCCGCGGCGTTATGAGTTTCGGCCAAGACCACGCCGATACCTTGCGTGCCTTCCAGCAATTTAATCACCAGCGGGGCGCCGCCTACTTGAGCAATCAAGTCTTCGATATCGTCAGGATTATTGGCAAAGCCGGTTACCGGCAAACCTATGCCTTTCCTGGCTAGCAGTTGCGTTGACCTTAACTTGTCGCGTGATCTCGATATAGCTACCGACTCGTTCAAAGGAAAAACATTCATCATTTCAAATTGTCTTAATACCGCAGTCCCGTAAAAAGTGACTGAAGCACCAATCCGAGGAATAACGGCGTCAAATCCGGTTAAGTCTTCACCCCGATAATGAATAGATGGATTGTGGGAAGTAATATTCATATAACAGCGCAATACATCCAGCACCCGTACTTTGTGGCCCCGTGCTTCTGCGGCTTTGACCAGCCGAGTGGTCGAATACAGTTTGGGGTTGCGGGACAGAATAGCTATTTTCATAAAGACTTAAAATTCTCGATTCAATATATGAGTGTAAACTTATATTTTGACACGAAATAAGGCTGGATGCTTTATAAATGGGGAGCCAGCAAGGTGTGTACTTTTAAAAGCACTTTAAAAACAGGAAAGTAACTATCTGAGTTGTAGTTTTAGGAGATATTGGCTTAACTGTCGATGCGCCTAAGCAGACGCGGAAGATTGGTCATGAATGTTCATTACTAATGTTCCGCCTGTTTTTCAGGCTACCGTAAAGGAACAAGTCAACGGCTTGACGTACCCAAATATCGATTTCCGCTTCATCCGGCGTTGGTTCCAAACCGAGCTGTAGTTTTAATATTCGCTCACTGCGCAATCCGCTCAAGAATTGTTCAGCGAGAAAATGCGTATCTATTTCGGCAAAATAGCCTGCTTGCTGCTGCCGTGCGAAAAACTGTGCCAGATAATCAAGAGTACGCTGAGGCCCTTGTTCATAAAATTGCGTGGCTAGATCGGGAAAGCGTGGCGATTCGCCAATCAGTATGGCGCGTATACGCACCACGTCCGGCCGTGTGATGCGGTACAGAAACTGTTTAGCAAAAGAGATCAGCGCTTCCTCTGGAGAACTCTCCAAAACGTGTTCTTCTGTCAGACTGGTCACGAACTGATCGCTGCAACGCCTTATCACAGCGCCGAATAACCCAACCTTACCGCCGAACTGGCTATAAATGGTTCGCATTGACACGCGCGCATCCCGAGCGATAGTTTCCAGGCTGAGGTTGCCGTAGCCGTTTTCAAGGAAAAGGTTGAAAGCAGTGTCCAGTAATCGATCACGACTTTGAAGTTCCTCTCCTTTGCGAGGTCGTCCGCATTTAATCATAGCGTAGTACTCACGAAATTAATTTGACGCAAACAATAGCATACTTTAAATTAAATGGTAATATATCTTACCGTTTTTGCCATTAAAGTTCAGGATGTAAAAAGGATGAAAAAAGAAACACATAGGTTGGCTGTCATCCATCGCTTAAGGTTACAGGGGAGGGCGTTATCTACTGTATGGCACGAAAGCTTTTCTTTGAGTGCAAGGTTATCCAACGGTCTGCTGGCCGTTTTCACTTTGATGGTAATAGCCGGTTGCGGAAACCATGACAAGTCGGGCTCTCAGCCGGGCCATGGCCAATTGCCCACTGTCAAAATTGCACAGCCGCTGTCGCAACAAGTGACTGAATGGGACGAATACACCGGACGCATCGAGGCAGTCAACTCGGTAGACGTGCGCGCCCGGGTGAGCGGTTACCTGGAGAAAGTGAACTTCAAGGCTGGAGACAAGGTACATAAAGGCGATCTTTTATTCCAGATCGACCCGAAACCATTCGCCGCCCAACTGAACTACGCCGAAGCCGAATTGGAGCGGGCTAAATCTCGGCACGAGCTGGCAAAAAACGACTTATCCCGAGCCGAGCGCTTATTTCGCGCCAAAGCCATTTCCGAAGAGGAACATGACTCTCGCAGCAAGGGACTACGGGAAGCAGTTGCGGCAGTTCAGTCTGCACAAGCCAATGTCAATACGGCTCGGTTGAATTTGGAGTATACCCAAATACGCTCCCCTATAGACGGCCGTATCGGTCGTGAACTGATCACTGCCGGTAATGTGGTCAACGGTGGCGGAGGCGATGCAACTTTATTGACTTTTATCGTCTCCACCGACCCGGTCTATATTTACGTGGATGCGGACGAGCGTTCGGTACTGAAATATCGGCGTCAGGCACAGAAAGATGGGCGCGGCAGTCTAGGTGATGAACAAACGCCAGTGGAATTGGCTGTGGCTGATGAGGTTAGTTTTCCTCACCAGGGCCATCTCGACTATATATCGCCGCGTGAAGATGCGGCTACGGGGACTCTGACATTGCGGGGGGTGTTTGCTAACCCGGACGAATTGTTAAGTCCCGGCTTTTTTGCCCGTATGCGGGTTCGCGGTAGTGCGCCGTACCCAGCCATCTTGATTCCCGATCGAGCTATCGGTACGGATCAAGCGCAACGGTTTGTATGGGTGGTGAATCAGGAAAATCAGGTGGAATACCGCAAGGTGGAGCTTGGCGCTCATATCGGTCAGTCTCGTGTAATCACTCAAGGGCTTAAACCTGAAGACTGGATAGTTATCGAAGGCATACAAAAGCTCAGACCGGGCATTAAGGTGAGTCCTGAACGCAGCACAGTGGCTAACGGACGCGATGGAAAGATATGAACTATGGTAATGCTGACTTCATTAGAACACGGATTTAGACGGGTATAAACGGATCTGATTTTCTTTTTATTCGTGAATGTTTTCCCTTACAAAATTATTTATATCTTGATGAAAAAGAAATTCATTTTATCTGAGCTTATCAGTCAAATCCGTGCCATCAGTGCTCTATTTTTCCAACGGTTAACTTAGAACAAATCATGAACCGATTCACTCGCTTTTTTATCGACCGCCCGATTTTTGCGTCGGTATTATCCATCGTCATTGTCATCGTCGGCGGGCTGGCGCTGATTGGCCTGCCTATTGCCCAATATCCCGAGATCGCTCCCCCTACCGTGCAAGTGAGTGCGGCCTACCCCGGCGCCAACGCCCAAGTAGTGGCCGAAACCGTAGCGACGCCTATCGAGCAGGAAGTGAACGGTGTCGAGGATATGCTGTACATGACTTCTCAGTCCACCAATAGCGGCAACATGGCGCTGACCATTACGTTCAAACCGGGCACTAATCTGGACAAGGCTCAGGTACTGGTGCAAAACCGGGTGGCTTTGGCCGAGCCCAAGCTGCCACAGGAAGTGGGCCGGCAAGGCATCAGCGTCAAAAAACGCAGCCCGGACTTGAGTTTGGTTGTTAACCTAATCTCCCCGGACAAGCGCTATGACAGCGTTTATTTGAGCAATTACGCGCTGCTGCAACTTAAAGATACCCTGGCGCGGCTGCCCGGCGTCGGAGATATCGCGATTTTCGGCGCCCGCGACTATAGCATGCGCCTCTGGCTGAACCCTGAGAAAATTGCCGCTCTCAATCTGACCGCTAGCGATGTGATTAACGCAATCCGCGAACAAAATGTGCAAGTCGCCGCAGGCGCAGTCGGCCAGCAGCCCAGCAAGGAAAATACCGATTTTCAATACACTGTCACTACCATGGGACGGCTGATGGAGGCTGATCAGTTCTCCGAAATCGTTATTAAGAAAGGTGATGATGGACAAGTGACCCGTCTAAAGGACGTGGCTCGTATCGAACTAGGCGCCAAGGATTATAACTCGGGTCTGTTCCTGGATGGCGAACCCAGCGTGGGCCTTGCCATTTTCCAGCTGCCCGGCTCCAACGCTCTGGAAACCAGAAAAGCAGTGTTGGAGACTATGGAGAAGCTTAAGCCGCGCTTCCCCGAAGGTCTTGACTACACGCTTGTTTATGACACTATCGTGTTTGTGCAGCAGTCCATCGACGCGGTGGCGAAAACCCTGTTCGAAGCCATCCTGCTGGTGGTGCTGGTGGTTGTAATATTCTTGCAGAACTGGCGCGCCACTATCATTCCGCTGCTTGCCGTACCGGTTTCTTTGATCGGCACCTTCGCGATAATGTCGGCGCTGGGCTTGTCGCTTAACACCTTATCCTTATTCGGCTTGGTGCTGGCTATCGGTATTGTCGTAGATGACGCCATCGTGGTGGTAGAGAATGTGGAACGCCACATGGCCTTAGGCTTGACGGCCCGCGAGGCCACCCGGAAGGCTATGGGTGAAGTCGTCGGCCCCATCATTGCTACAGCGTTGGTTCTGGTCGCTGTGTTCGTGCCCACCGCCTTTATTACCGGTGTCTCGGGCGCTTTCTATAAGCAATTTGCATTGACCATCGCGGTTTCCACAGCAATATCGGCGTTCAATTCATTGACCCTGAGCCCAGCCCTGTGTGCGTTACTGCTGGATCGGGCGCATGGCGACAAGGACTGGCTCACACGGCTGTTCGATCGCCTGTTCGGCTGGTTCTTCACCGGCTTCAACCGCTTCTTCGATTTGTTCAGTGAAGGCTATTCCCGGCTGGTCGGCAGACTGATCCGTATGACGGCGGTGGTGCTGGTGCTTTATGTAGGGCTCAATGGGCTCAATTTGCTGGCTTTCGAAAAAGTACCGACAGGCTTCATCCCTCAGCAAGACCAAGGATACCTTATTTTGTACGCGCAGTTGCCCGACGCAGCCTCGTTGGCCCGCACCCAGGACGTGGTTCAGCAGGCCACCCGCATTATTATGAAAACGGAAGGGGTCAAGCATGTAATTGCCTATGCCGGCTTTTCGTTTTTGGCCGGCTCCAACCAATCCAATGTCGCGACGATGTTTGCCAGACTGGATGACTTCGATCGGCGCGCCGGTCATCCAGAGCTTCATGCCGACGCTGTGGTCAAAAAACTTACGCAGAATCTTGCCCAAATTGAGGGGGCTTACATTGCCGCATTTCCGCCGCCTCCGATTCGGGGCATGAGCGTAGTGGGCGGTTTTAAACTGCAAATCCAGGATCGTTCCAATGCCGGTATTGACGCGCTACAGAATATCACCAACGATCTGGTCGCCAAGGGCAGCCAGCAACCGGGTCTGGCCGGGCTGTTTACGACTTTCCGTGCAGGAGTGCCGCAACTTTTTCTGGACGTGGATCGTACTCGAGCCAAATCTATGGATGTGCCTTTAAAGGAAGTGTTCGACACGTTGCAGATTTATCTTGGATCTCTTTATGTAAACGATTTCAATAGTTTTGGCAGAACTTATCAGGTAGTGGCACAAGCCGATTCGGAGTTTCGCATGAAACCGTCCGATATCGCCGAGCTAAAGACGCGCAATCTTCAAGGCGGAATGGTGCCTCTCGGGTCTCTTATGTCGGTTAAGGAAATCACCGGGCCCGATAAAATCACCCGCTACAACATGTATCCGGCGGCGGAAATTAACGGCAGCACCTTGCCCGGAATCAGTTCCGGCCAAGCGATTATCACGATGAACAAACTAATGGACGCAGAACTGCCGCCGGGATTCGGCTTTGAATGGACCGAACTCAGCCTGCAACAAGTGTTAGCAGGAAACACTGCTCTGCTTGTTTTTCCGTTAAGCGTGATTTTTGTGTTTTTGGCCTTGGCTGCCCAGTATGAAAGCTGGTCGTTGCCGTTTGCGGTGATCCTGATTGTGCCGATGTGTATTCTGTCTTCGTTGGCAGGCGTATGGCTATGCGACATGGACAACAACATTTTTACCCAGATCGGGTTCATCGTACTGGTGGGTTTAGCCAGCAAGAACGCGATTCTTATCGTGGAGTTCGCCAAACGGCGTCAAGAGGGCGGACTTAACCGTTTCGATGCGGCGATGGAAGCGGCACGAATTCGGCTGAGACCCATTTTGATGACTTCATTCGCTTTTATTATGGGCGTGTTTCCGCTGGTGATTTCTCAAGGAGCGGGATCGGAATCACGGCGATTACTTGGCACTGCTGTGTTCAGCGGCATGTTGGGTGTGACTGTGTTTGGTCTGCTGTTAACGCCGGTGTTTTATGTAATCGCTCAGGCTTTGGCGCAACGTTGGCAATCTTCGAGGCAAAAATTGCCCGGGCATGCATCTTCAGGACACGACTTATGAAAAAGCTATTTCATCTAAGCGATAGAAATAATTCATATTGCATTATGTTTAGACAAAGCAGTCAACGCATTGCGCCTGGAGTGCAAGCTCTGCTTGTACTTGCAGGCGGAGCCTGCACTCCGGCAGTCAACAGCTCCCATATTTAACGACGATATAGTCTATGAAAAAAATGCATTCCGCAGAACTTTACCTCCGTAATACCATTGGTCGCGGCCGGATTCTACTTTACGCCTTTTTACTCAGCGCCTGTGCAGTAGGTCCCGATTACAAGACCCCGACTATGGATGCCGGACAAGCCTTCGCCAATGCGAACTACCCGGAATTTTCCGCCCAGGCTGTAGACGTAGCGTGGTGGAAACTGTTTGAAGACAAGGATTTAACCGGACTTGTCGATCAAACAGTGCGGCGCAACCGAGATCTGGAAGCTGCCCGAGCTAATCTTCGTGAAGCACGGGCGTTGTATATGGAAGCGGGACTGAATTTGGCGCCTATCGTCAGTTCTCATGCCAATTATACAGATCAAAAACGAAGCGCGGCCGCCCTGAATAACAGGTCCTTTGCGCCGCGCGATCTTAAACTCTACAACATCGGGTTCGATGCTTTTTGGGAAGTCGATTTCTTCGGCCGAGTACGGCGCAACGTCGAAGCAAGCAGCGACGAAGTTGATGTGCAGGAAGCAAGTCTTCGGGATCTTGGTGTTAGCCTGATCGCTGAAGTGGCCAGAAATTATTTCGAACTGCGAGGGCTGCAAAATCAGTTGGCAACGGCGAAAAAAAACGCAATGAACCAGACTCAAACATTGGAAATAACCCTTGTCAGGCTTGAAAACGGCCGTGGAACCGAACTTGATTCTTCAAGGGCAAAAGCTCAGCTCGATTCCACTCGGGCGCTCATTCCGCCTTTGGAGAGCGCAATTCAGCAGACTATACATCGGCTCAGTGTACTCACAGGGCAACTCCCAGGCGCTCTGACAGAGAAATTGTCGCAGCCTGCGCCGCTGCCGAAAATACCCAAGACTATCAAAATCGGGCGGCCTGCGGAACTACTGCGCCGCCGTCCTGATATTCGTATCGCCGAACGGACTCTGGCAGCGTCTACCGCCCGTATAGGCGTCTCCACCGCCGATCTATTTCCGCGCGTAACATTTGTCGGCACTATCGCTCTTGAGGCCAGTACTTTGTCCGGAATCGGCGCGGCGGGTTCCGATACCTATTCCGCCGGCCCTAGGATCAGTTGGGCGGCTCTGGATTTAGGCCGCGTGTACGCACGAATCAAAGCCGCAGACGCTCGTGCCGAGGCTGACTTGGCGCAGTACGAGCAGACCGTGCTGAATGCTTTGGAAGAAACCGAAAACACGCTGGTAAATTACAATCGGGAACGAAGCCGCAGAGAGTTGCTGACCTCAGCTGCCAAGGCCAGCGAAAGAGCCCATGAATTGGCTCATATTCGATTTGCGGAAGGCATCGCCGACTTTCTGACCGTACTGGATGCCGAATTGCGCTTATTGCAAGACCAGGAACGTCTGGCCCAAAGTGAAACCGCTACGGCAACGGCGCTGGCCGCGCTTTACAAGGCTTTAGGAGGCGGTTGGGAGTCGAACACTGATTTGGGGGAAACAGACGCTGTTCGGCATGAAGACTGAACGTGGCGAAGTAATGACAGAATGATTCTATCGCTTATTTCGAATGCATATCCCACAGCCGCTTATAACTGCTATCCATGCGCGAAAGCTTGGTCGTGACTTGATTGAGCCGGTAAAATTCGGGAAACCGGCCTTTCTTGCCGTTGCTGTACCATTGTTCCATCGCCAAGTTTAATTGTTGCCTATCTGTATAGTCCTGAGCTATTTGTTTCTTCAGCCACATCATACTGTTACCGGGCGTTAAATCGACGATTCGGTAACGCACTGCTTCATCAAAAATGCGCACTCCACCGCCTTCCGCCACAGTTTGGCGCAGTTTTACCGGATCGATAACTTCAACCCCGGCCAAATAATCAATGCCAAACTCGTGCAGTTCGGGAAGCCACGGTACGGTCGGCCCCATCAATACGGTAGTGGCATGTTGAGCAAGCTCGGCCAAGCGCGGGAAGGTTTTATTGGTAATCGAACTGGCCGTTAAAAATACCCAGTCGGCGTCCGGCAATAAAAATTCGCAGGCAGGATCTGGATAATCGCCCGGCGAGGGCTGCCGTTCGATGATACTGAGATTGAATTGTTCGGCATAGCGTTCAATGCCCGGATAACGGCCGATGACAACGACTTTTTTACTTTGCAATTGGGGCAGGAAATAGTCGAAAACAGCCAGATTGGCGCTGTCGGGAGTCGGTAACAGGGTTATTCCTGACGGCAGTTCGTAGCGGTTTAAACTGCAATTAATCGCCGCCATCGCAACTGTCGATTTGTAAGGCTCCCAATCGGTAATCCATCCGGCCAATTCGGCCAATGTCTTACCGGTTAAGGTACCCGGCCACGATAGGGTGCGGGTCGGAATGCCGGGGCTCATCGCCAAGCCGGTATGCTGCGCTTTACAAACCGTCCAAACCAGGCCGATGTTTAGTTCGGTGACTTGGGTATCGCTACCGGCATAATCCAACAACAGTTCATAAATTCGCGACGGATTTTCCATGCTGGCTATTCAGGCATATTCAGCAACTTGGGCTCGGATTTAATCTGTTCGGCTTTGCCCCAGGCAGTGACGCCCTCGACAAAGCGACGGGTTTTGGTCGGATGCGGCTTGACGACATCGTATTCTGCGTAAAAAGTGCCGTCACTATTAAACTGAAGTCGGCCGATACGCTGTCTTTTAGCTTCATCGTACCAATAGCAGGCTAAGTTTTGCTCTCCGGAATAAGGGTCTTTGATCAGTACAAAGTCAGCATCATCGTAGCGTGGATAGTGTCGAATATCTGCTTCAGTGAAGCCCAGTTCATTGATTTCTTCGGTCAGCCGATGACAAATAGACGTACCCAGATCGCGGTTGGATTTGATGTGCTCAGACAAAGCCATAAAAATTCCTCAGGCTACCAAATTTCGGCCGGAATCATCAGCTCGGCAACCGGCTCGCCGCCGAGCAGGTGTTGCTCGATGATGGTAAGGACATCGTCTTTTTTCAGCTTGCCGTACATTACTCCTTCAGGATAAACCAGGACACTAGGGCCCATCATGCAAGGTCCCATGCAGCCGGTGTTGGTCAGGGCGATTTTTTCAAACAGGTTGCGGGTTTGTATTTCATTCATGAATTCGTTCATGATGTCGGCGCAACCGCTGCTGGCGCAGGAGCCGCGAGGATGTCCTTGCGGACGGTTTTGGGTACATACGAATACGTGTTTTTCAGGTCTGGGCATAATCGTGATCCTTTTAAAAATTGTTTATCGTCCACACGCTCCGGCGCGGGAACTATTAAAATGGAACGCAGATGACGCAGATGAATATGATAGACACAGATTAAATCTTATTTAATCATAATTATCAGCGTCGCCTAGAGGCGCCTACTTTTGGCATCTGCGTTCTATTACGTTTGCTGAATGAGTAATTAAGCCGCTTGTTTATTTTCATGAGTAAAACAGTTTTTCGGGCATACTTTGGAGCAAGCTTCGCAACCGATGCAATCGAGTTTGTTTTTGATGCTCATGACCATACTGTTGTCATCGTCGTCTTCAAAATCGCCGTAATCGTCATCAAAATCCTCGGGATCAAGCACGTCGGCTTTTTCCACTAAATCGAAAACATCGCGCGGGCAGACTTTAAAGCAACGGCCGCAACCGATGCAGGTTTTTTGATTGATGTCGGTAACGTAAGCGGGCGTCCACTCCGTGCCGCCAAAGGTAACGCCGGTTACAAAATCAGACATGGTTATTCTCCTGCTTAGGCCGCATCGCTTTGAGCGGCAATTAGTTTTTGATTGGCTTCATCCCAGACTTTGCAGGCGTCATAAGTGGCTTGCGCAATACACATCAGTTCGCCGTAAGCGTCAGGAAGGCGGTCTTCGATCAGGTCATGCAGCTCCATTGCCTGTTCGCTGGCCATACGCTTGGTCTTTTTGACTTCTTTTTCCAGTTTTCTTAATTCTTCAGACATGCACACCTCCTTAGTCGGTTGCAGCTGCATTGTATTTTTCGATTAAGCCCATCGCTTTTTCGATGGTTTTATCAGTTTTTTCGCACAGGTCTTCGAGGCTTGAAAAGCCGAAACGATGGGTGTCGCGTAGGATTTTGTCGACTACAACCAGCTTGCCGACCATGATCAGCGCGCGGCCGAAACCTTCATGGCTAAGATGAACCATTGGCGCCGCCATCAGGCCGGTTTTTTTCTCAATCAGTGTCGCTAATGAGTTGTAATAGGCTTTTAAGCGGGCAATGGTGATTTCATCGGGGTCGCCGATCACAGGAATATTCTTTTTGCGCTCTTTGGTTAACACGATAGGGTCGATGATTTTTGCTTCCGACCAGCCTTCGTAGGTGTCGTAAGTATCAATTGCGCGCAGTTGTTTGATCATGTCTTTGACGATGTCGGAACTCAGATTGGCGTCGTCTTCTTGTATGACTAATGCAGCAGTGGCCATGTTTATTTCTCCGTTAAGTAATAAATTTATTCTCGTTGCGGTGTAGGACGCGCCGCGTCCCGTGTTTGTGCAATGTACATTTCTATACGCTGATTGTGACTCGCGGCGCAGCGCGCCTTGACTGCATTCTCACGCAGCGCGTGGGAACGAGGTAAGCGGGACAGGCGAGTAAATATCATTCATCCCAACCTTCATCCTCCATTTGATTAAAGCGCTCAGGATCGGGACTTTTGTGTTGATTAATCGCTTTTGCCAGCCAATTGGACGGTCCGGCTTTCATTTCATTTTGCAGGTCAACGATCAGGTCTTTAATTTTGCCGCCTTCATGGACCTTGACCGGCTGTATGTTTTTGGCGATCAGCTGGTTAATCGCCGAACCGCCAACGGCTTGGCAATACACCGCCGCGCAGCCGTTCAGCAATTCAATCTTGACTGACAATTTATCTTCGTTGCCGTCCTGCTGGAGTTCGCCAAACTCGGCGGCTTCGAGCAATTGCGCATCGTCCATATTCACCGCATAAATCGCGAAAGACTTGGCCGAGCCGAAATGTTGGTTGACCGTTTCCATATCGGTCGTGGCAAACGCTATTTTTAATGCGGTTTCCATAAACTTCCTCTCATCAGTGCTTTGCACTATGTGCATGCGTCTTGTTAATGACATGACAACGGGTAGTCGGTAAGTTCGCTGGCCGGTTTTTGGCCGTATATCGAACGGTAGACCGGGATTTCTTCATGCGAATAATTGATGACCAAGTTGGCAAGATCAAACAGCGTTTGCCGTGAGCCGCGATAGCCGATCCAGGTTTTTTGGTAGCCGCCGATGATGTCGTATAACGGAAATCCGGCTCTTAAAATGGGCGTGCCCAAGCGTTCGGCGGTATCAACCGCATGGGAATTGCCGATCACTAACTGCACTTTGTTGGCTTTGCCTATCAGCTCCATATCTTCAAGATCGCCGATTTTGATGCTGGCGACAGGGATTCGCGCCAGCAGCGGCACGTTGCAGGAGGTGACCGCAGCAACCACTTCCGCGCCCATTTCCTGAACCTGATCGACAAACGCATTCAGTAAATCCGCATCGGCCGCAATCGCAATGCGCAATTGGCCAAGCATAAAATGCGTGTCCAGCATTGCATCCTGTAGCTGTGAACGTTGCCGTTCGATACGTTCAGGCACGTCATGACCGCTGATTTCAGCCAATGCGGAAATCAGCGCATCGTTGGCTTTTAAGCCGTAAAGATGATCAATAGAGTAAGTCGGCACGCCGGTTTTTTGTTCCAGCAATTCCGCCGCCTTGGCTAGCGATGGGCCGATAACGACCGTCGCCTGCGCATCACCTAATGTAGCCATTTCAGATAGTGGGGTGCCGCCGATAGTGACCGGACTGAAATCCTCGTCCGTCAAACACCCGTCCAAGGAATCGGAAATATCCGGCACGAACACAGGCCTGAGCTGGAATTGCTCGAAAATATCCCGAAGCGCTTCGATGTCGCCGGGCGTCAGCATGTAATTGACCAGGACATTAACCTGGCGTTTTCTTTTTCCAGGATAAGTTCCGGCTTCCTTGGCATCCGGCACTAAGGCGCGAATGATTTCAGTGAGAGTCGCTGCAAAACCCGTTTCGACGCTGCCGGTAAAATCCGGAGTATTGACCGCGACAACCGCAACATCGGCAAATTCCGGGTTGGCTTCCCTGAACTCCCTGACATTCCGGTGCACATCGGCACCTTGAGTTTCAGCTAGGCCGGTAGTCAAAATAGTAATCAGGGCAGGGCGGGATTTTTCGGCAATGGTAAGAATGCCCTCGCGCACATTTTCGTCCGCACCCATCACCGAACTGCCTTGATCCATCGCGGTGCTTTGCAAAGGAATAGGTTCCCTGAAATGACGCACAAAAAACACTTTGGCAAATGCGGTGCAGCCTTGGGAGCCATGCAACATCGGCATAGCTCGATTAAATCCCAGCGTTGCCAGCGAGCCGCCTATCGGTTGGCTGGCTTTCAGCGGATTGACCGATAGCGCTTTGTTTCTTTTTAGGATGTCAGCCATTGCACACCCCTTCCATAGCATTTCCCCCCTTTAGCAAAGGGGGGCAGGGGGGATTTCTCCACGGCGCAGGCGCTCTAACTGCCTCCCATACCGGGCTTTCAATCGTTAACGCCAATTGGCGCACCAGCTCCAGCATGCCTTGGTAGCCTTCATAGCCGAATTCGCGTTCCTGGTTAATATCCAAAAACGGAACCTTGGCTTTTAACGCGGTGTACATGTTGCGGCCGCCGGCAATCAGGATGTCGGCCTTGTAATCATGGACGATTTTCAGCAACGCTCTTGGGCTGCCATCGTCGATCATCACAGTATCTTCGCCCATCAATTCGCGGATTCTGGCTTTGTCCTCTTCGGTGGATTTCTTCGTGCCGGTCGCAACGACCACCATGCCCAAATCCTGCAACGCGGAAATCACCGACCAGCTTTTAACGCCGCCGGTAAACAGCAACACCCGTTTGCCTTTCAGGCGCGTTTTCCACGGTTCCAGTTCTTTCCTGATCCGGGTTTCTTCGCGCAGGATCAATGCTTCGGTACGTTCGGTTAAATCGGGATCGTTAAGCACTCTGGCGAAATCGCGTAACGATTGGCTGGTGTCGGTAATGCCGTAGTAACTGCCTTCAAACCAGGGTGTGCCGTATTTTTGCTGTAACTTGCGGGCGACATTAACCATCGCTTTGGAGCAAACCATCATATTGACTTCGGCTTTGTGCATGGTTTGCACTTCGCGGAACCGGGCATCCCCGGACAAAGTACACAAGATGCGTAAACCCAGTTCATCGAACAGCGGTAACACATGCCAGAATTCACCGGCGATGTTGTATTCGCCGATCAGGTTAACGTCATGGATGATGATTTCCGCTCGTTGCACCGTTAACGGTAACGGGTCGGGATCGCGAGTGCCGATCACATGATTGACCATTGCATCGCCGGCAATGCGGTTACCCAGATTCTTGGTGCCGTAAAATCCGGCGCTATCAATCGACACCACCGGAACGCCCCAGCGTTCTTCGGCGGATTTACAGACCGCGTTAATATCGTCGCCGACCAAAGCTGGAACGCAGGTGTTATAAATAAACACGGCGGGCGGATGATAGGTATCGATTGCCTGTTTGATCGCATGGAACAAGCGTTTTTCCGAGCGTCCCATCACAATGTCCTGCTCGGTCAAATCGGTGGTCATACCGATGCGGTACAAATCCGCGCCGGAAGAGCGCGTGCCCCGGTTGTCCCAAGAACTGCCCGCGCAAGCGATAGGCCCGTGGACGATATGCGCGACATCGGCAATCGGCAGCAGGGCGATTTGAGCGCCATCAAAAGCGCAACCGCCCGCCGAAGCGCCGGGTTTGGGTTTGGCGCAACCGGACTTTTCCTTCTTATTATGCTCACAGGCAGGTTCGTCCAGTAGTTGAGCAATGTCTTTAGTTGATTTCATCGGCTTTGACCAAATGGCTTTGTTTATATTGGTCTTAGCAATCGTTGTGCCATTTTGTATAACTTTGAAATTATTGAGTTTTGTTGGGGATTTGTTTGTAGGAAAGCTTACAAAAGTTGATGGATGGATATGACAAGCAGCTTCATTGGAGCAATATTGACGGTGAAGAAAGCTTAATAAGCAAGTTACACTCACAGCATGGTACTAATTATTTAAAAATTAGTACCATGCTGTGAGCAGGATGCTATACTAATTTTTCATTAATTAGTAATTAAGGCGTCTACCATGAAATTGCCTCTTTCTCCGCCTGATTTCGGGACTCTTTATGACAATGCTTATATCAATAAATTCACTGGGTTTTTCGACTCAAATTTAGGGCCTACTGACTCGGAAGGTCGTTATTTGCATTGGGATAAATTACGCCATCTACAGCCGCCGGAAGGTTGGACGCCGGAAGATTATTGGCTGGTTTTAAAATTTGCGCGGAGAACGCTCTATAGAAAATTGCCTTTTATCAGTAAATTCGGTGAACAATTTCAGTTTTGCATGACTAATGGCATCCATAGGGATTTGCTGTGGATAGACCAAAATGCCGCCGGTCGTATCGGCATGGACAAGCCGGTCACTAATCCGCATACCCGCGATACTTATCTTGTCGGATCGCTGATTGAAGAAGCCATCAATTCCAGCCAACTGGAAGGTGCGTCAACGACCCGAAATGTAGCGAAAGAAATGCTCAGGCAGGGTAGAAAGCCTAAAGACCATAGCGAACAGATGATTTTTAATAACTATCAAGCAATGCAATTCATTCGGGAATATAAACAGGAAAAATTGACCCCAGCCATGATTTTGCAGTTGCATCAATTGTTAACAGAGGCAACGCTGGACGATGCAAACAAAGCGGGAAAATACCGGGATGCAGGTGACGACATTCATGTGGTCGATGCCACAGCAGCGGTTTTGCTGCACACGCCGCCGGAAGCATTGGAGCTGCCAGAAAGAGTAGAACGCCTATGCCAGTTTGCTAATGACCTGGACGGTAAAGAGTTTATCCACCCGGTAATCAGGGCGATTATCCTGCATTTTATGATCGGCTACGATCATCCGTTTGTCGACGGCAATGGCCGGACGGCGCGGGCGCTATTTTACTGGTCGATGGCGAACCAGCAATATTGGCTGATGGAATTTATTTCCATTTCCCGAATCATTAAACAAGCCCCGGCACAATACGGTAGAGCCTACCTGTATACCGAAACCGATGACAACGACCTGACCTATTTCATCGTCCATCAACTGGAGGTGATCAAGAAAGCAATCAATGCGTTGCATGAACATCTTGCAAAGAAGGCAGAGGAACTATATACCATCGAAAAACGCCTGGACGGCTCTGTGCTGCAAGGACAATTAAATCCCCGTCAGTTGGCTATTCTGCGCCATGCGCTGGATCATCCCAATACCATTTATAGCATTCGGGAGCATCAGGCAGCTCATAAAATTAGTTATCAAACGGCCCGGACGGATTTGCTAAACTTGGCCGATCAATTCAAAATCCTCAGCAAACGTAAATACGGCAATTCGTTTGTTTTTGTTGCGCCGCCCGATCTTGGTCAAAAGTTGGATGATGTTGAGAAAATTTACCAAAATGCCGCGAATACTTCGTTGAATACGTTGTT
>NZ_SCTW01000070.1 GCF_004322395.1 Methylobacter sp. | reverse complement strand
CGCCCCCGAAGGCGAGATACTTTCTTTTGCGCCGCCAAAAGAAAGTATCCAAAGAAAAGGCGGCCCGTTGCCGCTCAAATCCTGCGCTCCTCACTTTCACCGGGGGTTGCCAGAAGGGCCATCCTTGGCCCTCTGACAACGCGCGGCCTCCTTGCCGCGCCCCTGCGGGCAATTTCCCGGCGAAAGCTCCGGTGCTCGGCGCGGCAAACGGGACCCAATCCGTGCCGCTACAAGTTCCTACTACTCAATAGATAGAATTTAACAATGGGAGTGATCTTAAATAACCGAGAATTGCTTTAGGCGACGCTGGGGCCGTTGAAGACCTGCGAGGTTTTTAAAACCTCGTAGGTTTAATTCCCGGCGGATTTGTTCATGAGGGAGAAGGGGCTGGCACTTGTGTAGATAGTTATGCTCTCGGAGGGAGAGAGAACTAACGGTGTTAATTTTTCGTATAGCGCAATTACCCTGATAAGGTAGGCGGCTCATCGGCATAACCTTGATAGATGGGCTGCACAATGTCTAAACGGTCAAGTATGGAATTGATTTGACACAATTGGAATTAAGGCGCGACTTTTCTAATTTAAAAGCGCCCAATGATCCAGATGGTACAGCCAAACGCACTCAATTCCGGCCGTAACCGCCGCCGCCAGGCGTTTCGATGATAATCGTATCGCCCGGATCGACCCGAATTTCTACGCAACCGGGCAATGACTCGACGCGCCCATCCGCTCTGATTAAGCGATTGACGCCGAGCGCTCCCGGCGAACCGCCCTGTATGCCGAACGGCGGTTTCAGCCGATGGCTGGACAGGATGCCGGCGCTCATCGCTTCACGAAATGCGATGCGTCTGATCACGCCATCGCCACCGCGATAACACCCACTGCCGCCACTGCCGCGGCGAATCGAGAATTCCTGCAATACTACCGGAAAGCGCTGCTCCAGAATTTCAGGATCGGTGATCCGCGAGTTGGTCATGTGCGTGTGAATGCCGCTAGCGCCATCGAAGCCGTTGCCGGCCCCCGCGCCGCCGCAAATGGTTTCGTAATACTGGTAACGCTCATTGCCGAACGTAAAATTGTTCATCGTTCCCTGCGAGCCGGCCAGTACGCCCAAAGCGCCGTACAGCGCATCGACGATGTATTGGGAGGTTTCGACATTGCCGGCGACCACCGCTGCCGGATACTGCGGATTCAACAAACAGCCTTCCGGGATAATAATATCCAGCGGTTTCAGGCAGCCTGCATTCAGCGGGATGTCGTCTTGCAGCAGTGTGCGGAACACGTACAGCACCGCGGCCTTGCAAACCGCCGCCGGGGCGTTGAAGTTGTCGGCCAATTGCGGCGAGGTGCCGCTGAAGTCGATCCGGGCGCGGTGTGCATCGCGGTCGATAGCCACGGCCACCGCGATTTTCTGGCCCTGATCCAATTCGTACTCAAAGCTGCCGCCGTCCAGCCGTTGCAACATCACCTTCACGCAGGCTTCGGCATGATCCTGCACATGCTGCATATAGGCCTGCACCACCGGCAGCGAATAAGCGGCTATCATCGCCAACAATTCCTGGGAGCCTTTTTGGTTGGCGGCGATTTGCGCTTGCAGGTCGGCCAGGTTCTGTTCCGGATTGCGGGCCGGATGGCGGTTGCTGTTCAGCCAGTCGCGGATCGCGGCTTCCTGCAATTGCCCCTGGGCCAGAATTTTCAGGCCTGCGCTGATCACGCCTTCATCGTCGATATGGCGGCTGCCGGCCGGCATCGAGCCGGGCGAAATGCCGCCGATGTCGGCGTGGTGGCCGCGCGAGGCAACGAAAAACAGCAATTGACTGTCATCGCCAAACACCGGCGTAACGACGGTAATGTCGGGCAGATGCGTACCGCCGGCATAGGGCGAGTTCAACAAATAGGCGTCGCCGGGCCGGAAACCGTCACCATGCCGTTGCAGCAATGCTTTGACGCTCTCGCCCATCGAACCGATATGCACCGGGATATGCGGCGCGTTGGCGATCAAATTGCTGGCCGCGTCGAATAGTGCGCAGGAAAAATCCAGGCGCTCCTTGATGTTGACCGAATGCGCAGTGTTTTGCAGCACGAAGCCCATTTGCTCGGCGACCGACATGAAACGCTTGTTGAAAATTTCCAACATTACCGGATCGGCCTGGGTATTAAAGGTTTGCGCGCCAGTCCCGGCATGCCGGGTCAGCAGCAAATCGCCGCGGGCTTGAAAGGTTCCTTGCCAGCCGGGCTCGATGACGATGGTCGAAATCGGTTCAAGCACGATGGCGGGGCCGGCAATGGTTTGCCCAAACATCAGTTGTTCGCGGTCATACACCGGCGCGTCGTGCCAAGCATCTTGGCTGAAAACACGAGTGACGCTTTGCGCTTGGCCGCTACGATTTTCGGCGTTCGGTTCAAACGCATCGGCCGGTTGCGGCTCGCTGGCGATGCCTTCGACTTGCAGCGCGGCAATCAACAACGGCCGGTTTTGATAGCAAAAGCCGAACTGCTGGCGGTACTTACTTTCAAAACGGCTGATAATGTCGGCCGGCTCGGCAAAATCGACCGTCAATGCGGTATCGGTGCCCTGATAGCGCAAGGCCAAGCGCCATTGGCTGGTCATCGATTGTTCGGGCAAGCCTTGCTCGCGCAGGGCCGAGCAGGCTTGTTGTTCCAGTTCGACAAAGCGCCGGTTTAACTCATCGAAACTGACCTGATCCCAAAGTTGTTCCAATGCCTGATGCTTCAATACCCGGAAATCGGCCAGCCCCATGCCGTAAGCCGACAGCACGCCAGCCAACGGATGCAACAGCACGGTTTGCATGCCCAGGCGGTCGGCCAGCAGGCAGGCATGTTGCGCGCCGGCAGAACCGTAGCAGCACAACGCGTATGCGCCGAGGTGGTAGCCTTTTTGCACCGAGATTTTCTTGATTGCCTCGGCCATGTTTTCGACCGCAATCGCCAAAAAGCCTTCGGCCACCTGTTCCGGCGTGCGCAAGTCGCCGGTCGCGGCCCGGATGCGCTCGGCCAATTCGTTAAACAATTGCCGGACGCGCTCGGCATCGGGCGGCAGATTGCCGTCGGGGCCGAACAGCGCCGGAAAATTCGGCAGTTTGCCGAGCAGCAAATTGGCGTCGGTCACCGTCAACGGCCCGCCGCGTCGGTAACAAGCCGGTCCGGGATTGGCGCCGGCCGAATCCGGGCCGACCCGGTAACGCAATCCATCGAAATGCAGAATCGAGCCGCCGCCGGCCGCGACGGTATGGATAGCCATCATCGGCGTGCGGATGCGTACGCCGGCCACCTCGGTGTCGAAAGTCCGTTCCAACTCGCCGGCGTAATGCGCAACATCGGTCGAGGTACCGCCCATGTCGAACGCGATGATTTTTTGCAGCCCGGCACGATGCGCAACGGCGACCGCACCGACCATGCCGCCGGCAGGGCCGGACAGAATGCTGTCCTTGCCTTGAAAAGCATTCGCCCGCACCAGCCCGCCGTTGGATTGCATGAACAACAGCCGGACATCGCCGTCTTGCCCGCTCAAACCCTGTTCGACCTGCTCGACATAACGGCGCAATACCGGCGACAGATAAGCATCGACCACCGTGGTATCGCCGCGGCCGACGATTTTCGGCAGAGGGCTGACCTGGTGCGATAGCGAGATTTGTTTGAAGCCGATGCGCCCGGCGATGTCGGCCAAAGCCCGTTCGTGCTGCGGATAACGCCAGGCATGCATCATTACGATTGCCAACGCCCGTATGCCCTGATCGTGTAGCGCCTGCAATTCGCGCTCGGCCTGTTCGGTATCGAGTTCTT
This sequence comes from Methylobacter sp., assembly GCF_004322395.1. Taxonomy (GTDB): domain Bacteria; phylum Pseudomonadota; class Gammaproteobacteria; order Methylococcales; family Methylomonadaceae; genus Methylobacter_A. The sequence goes on along the minus strand of NZ_SCTW01000070.1, from coordinate 49,303 downwards.
GCAAAACCTCGCCGCCAGCGCCGATCCGGGCGTCGATTTCGACGACGGTCTGGTACAACTGCTCAGGCCGGCGAATATCCAGCGCGAAAATATCCGGCCGGTTCTGGTAGCCGATGCGCAAGCAGTCTTTGAAACCGCGATTGATCACCAACGCTACCGGCTCGCCTTTGCGCTCCAGCAACGCATTGGTGCCGACCGTCGTGCCCATTTTGACGCTGTCGATAGCCCCATCCAGCGGCTCGCCGCCGGGCACTTGCAAAATGCCGCGTATGCCGTGCAAAGCCGCGTCCTGGTAATGCTCCGGGTCGTCCGACAGCAGCTTGCGCGAGACGATTCGCCCGTCCGGCGTGCGCGCCACAATATCGGTAAAAGTGCCGCCTCTATCGATCCAAAATTGCCAGCGGGACATCGTGATTAAACCTCTTATAAAAATTGCGAATTGGGAGTTTTGGTGTTTGGTGCGGTATGGCCGGCCATGCCATGCTTAGCCGGATTGGATTCGCGCCAAATAATGACTGCTATTATAAAGGTGAGTGCAGGCAGTCAAATTAGTTTTACTTGTTTCATTCTGAATGAAATCCAGCGGACTTTAATTAAATAAAATCATGAAAAATATACGATATGATATTTTTTATGAGATATTTGATGTTGTATATATTACGTTAGGCTTGCGCATGTCCGAACCGAATGTTCCACCATACGAAGAGTTCATCGATTGTGATGTATCTGAGGAAGAGGGGCTCTTATTTATCAAGGTTATTGCTATGCAGTACCAAGATCCCGTCGAGTTCAACACTGCCGAGGCGCGTGCATTTGCTGAGAAAATTCTTGAAGGGGTAAGGCGTGTCGAAGAAAAATTTGGCAAGTAACAGTACATGTATTACGTCCATTGCGCCTAACATGGCGCTCAACCGGAGCGCGGTTATAATGCGGTTTTATTTTTTCAGCTTTCCGTGCCGCGCCCGGTTAGCTTTACGTTAGCCTTTATGCATATACCTGAGAAGCGCATCTATAGCGAAATTCGATCCGAAGTGGCTGGAATTTGGTTTGTTCCAGCAAATTATGGTGAAGAAATTGCTGTACTTATCAAGGCACCAACCAGTACCCTAAAATCATTAATATCTGGTTGCAGCATAGGATTTGCGTTTGGCGTTAAATCTAATTACTTATGCTGCGGAGCTAGAATTTATGATATATCCGACGCTCCAGTTTTTACATGCAATATTCAGCGTCATATTGAAGAACACAATGCTCTAAAAAGGTTCCTTCTTGAAAGAAGTTCTCCTCTGTTTTTGTTTAACGAACTTGATATTTGCGTTGCATGGTCAAATATTTCAATTTCTGAGGAATTGGCCAAAGGCGCATATGCCTTAATTAATCCTATCGAAGAGCGCTACTGTGGTGATTTTACACCGCAAACCTCATTGGCTTTAGATGATTTCTGTTTCTCTATTGACTCTACCCAGCGATATTCTTCTGCAAGTAAGATAGAAACCATTGAGATTGCAGTTGAATATGGATCTTGGACCTCAAGCAATAATTCATTCATTGGAAATTATGAATCCAAAGAAGTAATTATCAGCGAGCCTGATGAAGGGGCAACCCTTGAAAAATCAGTCTGGGCTGCAATGGAATCAGTGTTCCCATTTGGCTTGCATCACTCCCCATGCGTCAGAATAGGGAATAAAACACGAGAGCTAACAGACGTACTTACTTTCTATAAATACGGATCCTTCCTGTTTGAGGCAAAAGATCTTTCTGTTTTTAACGTAGGCTCAGATCGAAGTCGTGAGCGAAGAACCAGCTCTGTTAAGAAACAGACAAAGAAAGCCATTACCCAGCTCGTCGGCGCGTCAAAGGCAGTAAAACGGGGAGAAAAAATAATCTCGCAGTCTGGCGATGATATAAAAATAGTTACTGACAAGCCTTTTCATTGCATAGTTCTCCTTATAGAACTGGCCCATGAAGGAGATTGGTCAGAAATAGAACAACAACTTAAAAACGCCATTCTAGAAACCGGTGACTATTTTCACGTTTTCGATCTTCAAGAATTAATAATGCTGCTTAAGATTTGTAGAGGAGAGGCTGAGCTATTTGATTACAACCTAATAGAGAGGTGCAAATCGTTTTTCCGTTGTGGGTCTATACATATTCGCAGCAGACCGGCTCCTGAGAATACAGGTGCCGATTGTAGCTAACCGTTCCGATGAGAGGCGCGGTCTACAAGCACGAAGCCCAACACTCTAAAGCTCCGTGCGTTGGGCTTCCTAGCACGTAGCCTGGATGAAGCATAGCGGAATCCGGGGCCTCGTGGCACAGTTCATCCCGTATTCCGCTATGCTGCATACGGGCTACGACTTGAGCGGCTACCCCAGATAGAACTTGCGTAATCCCGTATGCGTGGTCTTCAAGCATACGAGTAATTTCAAAAAAGCGCCTTAAAACCTCTTGCCAATGCCCATTTAAGCAATCACTATATGCGCATCAAAAATGCGCATCTGGAGACCATCATGCAAGAGAATTTTTACGACGCCCAGGCTCCGAAAAAGTCCACAAACCTGAGCATCAACAGCGATTTGCTGCAACAAGCCAAAAACCATCACATCAATCTTTCCAAGGCTCTGGAACAAAGCCTTATCGAGATGTTGCTGGAGGAAAAACGCCGAGAATGGCGCGAACAAAACTGTGAAGCGATTGAAGACTATAACCGGCGCATTGAAACGGCTGGTGCATTCAGCGACGGTTTGCGGAGGTTTTGATGGCTCAGTTCGACGTTTTTGAAAATCCCAATGAAGAGACTAATCAAGCCATTCCTTATCTGCTCGATGTACAGGCGGATTTGCTTGATACGCTTTCGACGCGCGTAGTTGTACCGCTGGTAGCTGCTTCCGCTATGGGTAAAGCGATCAAGCATATTAATCCTGGTTTCACAATTAAAGATACCGCTGTGTTTATGTCTACCGCGGAATTGGCCGGTATTCCAATCCGGGCAATAGGTGATAAAGTGGGTTCGCTAAAAGACCGGCGTCAAGAGATTGTTGCTGCGCTTAATTTTTTGTTCACGGGTTTCTGAAAACTTTAAACGAACGCATGAATTGGCGGGACGTAGGCCGGAATAAGCCTGTCCGCGCTTTAAGCGCAGGACGGGCGTTTCCGGCGTTCCGATTGCCGGAAACGCCCACCCTGGTTGTCGCCGGGCGAGCTTATTCCGGCCTACATCTAGAAGGGTATCGCAGCAGTGTTCCGCGTGGTAACTATGAAATATGACGAAAACGTTTGTCTAAATTTCCGTCGGCTCCAACCAATCCTTAAACTCCGCCAACGTCATAATCGGTGGCGTGTCAAAATCGGGTTTAATCTCAAGAATATCGGCATCGCCGGTTATTAACGCTTCCGCTCGGCCTGCGACGGCAAGAATTAAAAACTTTTGATCCGCTTGATCGCGAATTTGCGGCAGGCCGTTAGGGACCTGCTCGATTACGACCGTCTCCGCATAAGGCAGGAAGTCCGCAAGCAATATATCCTGTTCCGCTTTAGTGAGCTTGAATTTGGGATAAGCCAATACGCGAATCAGCTCTGTTACCGTGTCTTTGCTTGCCAACGGCGTTATTTGTCCGTTTTGCCAACTGTGCCGTAGCCAGGCCATTTTTTGCTGGGAGAACAGCAGCGCTGAAATTACGCAATTGCTATCCAGCACAACCCGTCGGCTCATTCGCGCCTTGCCCAGGCAATCGCGTCCTTCACATCTTGCTCGTCGATTCCCAACGCTTCCAACTTGGCCCGAACCGCATCCGCCTGCTGGATTCGAACCGGCGTCAGGACGATTCGCCCCGATTCCACGGTTACGTCGTAATATTCCGTCTGGCCTACCGACTGTACGACCGATTTCGGCAATGTCAGTTGGTTTTTACTGGTTAATTTCGCTAGCATGTTAACCTCCAAAGTAAGGAAGTAAGATTATATGATAACAAGGATGGTTTGTGATGATTTTTTGTTATGTTCACTCATATAGCGCGTAGCCTGGATGAAGTGTAGCGAAATCCAGGGCTTCGTGGCACAGCTCTTCCCGTATTCCGCTACGCTACGTACGGGCTATGACTGCCGACCTAAGTCCACAACGAGTCAACAAAAGACAAAATCCAAATTCAGCGACCGTTATAATCCAAGCAAGTTCGATACAGGGTATCGGCAGCCTGCCTATCCCGGATGTAACCGCAATCCACTTCATGTTTGCGCTCGTAATAACGCCCGGTCGTTTCCATGCCGATAGGATGCGTGGCCAACCAGACCGGTGTTTCGGCGCCCTGATCGGGTGTTTCGTGGCCGCCGAAGCCCAAATCATTGCTCAACTTCGAATTAACATCGCCGGGATGGCAAGCATTGACGGAGATGCCAAACGGTTGCAGTTTTTCCGAGAAGGCGGCGGTCAGCATCCGGTTGGCTTGTTTCGATTGGCGGTAGGCGCTGTCGTTATCGTAGCGCCGGCGGCTGAATTCCAAATCGTTCAAATTCAGCCCTCCCGCCCAATAGCTGGCGACATTGACGATACGCGCAGGCGCCGAGGCTTTTAAAATATCGCTGAAAGCCTCAATGAGCCAAAAATAGCTCAATACATTGGTGGCAAACTGCATTTCGATGCCTTCGGGCGTTTCCTGCCGAGCGAGCGGAGCGCAAGCGGCATTATTGATCAGTGCATGCAACGGGCCGGTCCAACGCTCGGCCAAGTTTTGTATCTCTTTCAGCCTGCTCAAGTCGGCAAGCTCGAAACGAACCTTTGGGTTGCCGGTTGCCGCAACAATGTCCGTTGCCGTTTGTTCGGCTTTTGCCGAATTTCGGCAAACCAGTACGACTTCAGCGTTCGGGTTCGCGGCCAGTTGCCGGGCGATCACCTTGCCGATCGCGCCGGTTGCGCCTGTGACTAGATAAACTAACGATTCGGAATTTTGAATACTGGCAAGATTTACAGGAGGAAACATGATTTTACCACCGTCGCTTTTACGATAAGGCTGTCATGATGCCCGAAAAAGGCGCCTGGGTCATGCTTCGTCATTATCTTCGATTCCACCAAGTTTCGCGCTGCTGTTGACGGTCTTAACACTTATCAGTTTAACGAAAATATCCAATACGTCATTCCGGCAGTCCATGCCGGTATGACGTGCTATTTAAGCAAAGTGATAGTGACAAGGTTGACGGTATCGGCCAATATCGTCGCTAACAGTCCAAACTTGCCAACACAATTTAGCCGCCATCAATTGGCAGTTGCATGTATGCTTGGTGCCACATAAACAATTTTGTCCATCGACGAGGAGAATCATTATGAAAAAAACTGCTTTGCTTGCCTATTTGCTTGTTTTGTTCTTTGCTGCGGCAGAAGCGCAAGAATCCGATGCCGGAAAGCATGCCGCTAAGAATACCGACGCTCATCAATTATTGCCTTATGCAGTCGACCGGGCGTTGGAAGGTTTTGTCAAAACGGCCAATGGCGGCATCATGCAGATCATTGCCAAGTCTGACAACGACAGCCAGCAAATAAAACGGATGCAACAGTATTTGCGTCAAACGGCCGAGGAATATGGAAAAGGGGATTTCTCATCCACGGAAAGATTTCACGGTGCTAATATGCCCGGCTTGGCGCAGATGAAAGCCGCCAAAGCCGGTGAAATTAAGTATCAATACAAAGCATTGAACAATGGCGGCCAAATCGTTTTCTCAACTGAAGACCCGCAATTGCTCAATGCGCTGCATGCCTGGATTGACGCGCAAATTAAAGAACACGGTAGTGCGGGATTATCTGAGCATTAATAAGATCAACTTAGGATTTGGTTAAAAATAACTTCCCTGAATCACTATTTTTGACCATTAAACCGTTCGTGCTGAGCTTGGTCGAAGCATGATCGGCTTGACGCGGTGGAGCTCAAATTTTTCCGCTCACCCTTCGACAAGCTCAGGGCGAACGGAAAAATTTTACCTGCTCCATGCCGGGAAGTTATTAATGACCAAATCCTTAATCGATAAACGGAAGATTTTCAGCTCGGTAATTGCGTGATAAGCACCAATCACATTGTATTTTTGGGTATTTGCATCATAAGCCAATCCGGTTGCGCTACTTTTAGCACTTTAGATGTTACCGAGCTTCCTTTACCTGAACGCGTGTTTATTTATAGTGGAACCCGGCTTGATTGGGCAGCATTAACCCAAAACGAGGTTGTCCTTAGGAAGTTTGATGTGGCCCCGCCCAGTTATCCATTACTGGATATATCCTTAAGTTTCGCTTTGGATTCTTTATTTTTACCGTTAACCGTCTGTGCTGAGATTTTTCACTGATGAAAGATAACGGAAGTTGATGGCTAGTCCGGTAGCGGAATTAAAGCTATTGCCTCTAAATGGTGGGCAGAAAAAGCATTGCGCACCCTACCTTTGAATGTCGCTTCTGCCCTCCTTGGTTTTGAGAATACACGGTTAGATTTATTTATCCCCTTGCGGAAGCTCTCCAAATCCACCAAAAATCAATAACAAACCCGGTTTCTGCCATCGGCTTTTGCTTGAAACAGATTTTTATCGGCAGCTGCCAGCATCTGTTCGAAGCCGGTAAAGCTAAGATCGTCATTCAAGCCCATGCTCATGGTAACCTGAAGTTCAGGATGTATGGCCGGCCAAGGGAAATTTTCAATCTTTTTGCGTAGCTTTTCGCACTGTTCCACTGCTCGTATCAACGGCGTTTCAGGAAAAATAACGACAAATTCTTCTCCACCATAGCGGGCAACAATATCGCTTTCGCGTGTACTCTCTTTCAATATACCGGAGACTGCTTTTAACACTTCATCGCCGATGGCGTGAGAAAACTTGTCATTTACCTGCTTGAAATAATCGATATCGCCAATCATAAAACTCAACGGGTGCTTATAGCGTTTCATTTGGTTAAAAAGCTTATTCGCCTGTTCATTAAAATAGCGGCGATTATAAAGTTGAGTCAATTCGTCGCGGATGCTCAGTTCTTTTAAAAGTAAGGCCTGCTCACTAATGGTGCAGTTGGACTCCTCCAGTTTCTCATAAGCATGGGCAAGATCGGCGCTCATACGATTAAATGCTTCAGCAAGAATAGCTGTTTCATCCTTGCCACGCACTGCCACTGTTTGGCGGAGTTCCCCTTGGTTCATGGCTCTGATAGCCATTGTCAATTCATGAAGCGATTTACTTAAGCGTTTACTGAACAGAAAGCCGAGAAAAATCGCCAATGTGCCGGCAATGACAAATGCATATATCAGGGCTTCCCTGATTATCGCCAGATAATTCCGGTCTATCGCCGATAAATTGGGCTTGCTCTGTGGAATCGCCAATGCCAGTACTTGATTTTCCAGCATAATCGGAGTCACTCCCAAACGGGCCGACTCCGGCACAAATTCTCCATATTCATATTTTCCGCCACCCAGTAACACTTTGCCCTGCGGATCGAGCAATATGAACAGGAACGGCGGAGCCCACTCAGGTTCATGCGGCATCGGCGGTTTTAATCTCCGCCCGGCAGGATCTATCCGATTTTCCGGCCCGGAAAAGAATGGCTCATCTGGAGGTCTGCCTGTTGGCATGCGCCTACGTCTGACAAACCGGTCAAATCGTTCGACCTGTTGTGCCTCATTCCAAGACCCGTAAGAGGCAATATAGGCTGTAACATCCGCTTGAAAATTTTCAAAAGCGCGCTCCATCGCCATTTGATCGAATCTTGTCGATACCCGCCACTGTGCGATAATGCCGACAACGATGACAGCACTCATACTGGTGATAATAAGCGCCAATGAAAATTTAAATCTGAGTGAATGCATTATTGATCCATAGGGTATGCAATTTGATTTTATCCATGATTATAACTGATGTTACACAGTCAAGACCGGGTCGGGGTGACGGCATTACCCCAGCCGCGCTTAACTTACATGCCCGGTCCGGCTTTGAACAGGTCCAAAGCTCATTTAGAGCCTTTTAATAATAAAAATCGGTTTAAAATGACCATCCCGCTAAAACTTCATTGCCTAGCCATTGGTTTTAAGTTAATGCTTCACTTCAACCTGATTGTTTATTCCATAACCAAAAATGTCAGAAACTAAATATACGATTGAAGCGCGAGCCTACGACATTGTCGGTATTGCCGCACATAATTTTTGGGTGTTAAGGGACGAAAAAGGCCAGGTTTTGGGCCAATTGCATGGGCTGGCAACGAGCGTCGGCAACATTATTAAACCGATCGGAATTATTGGCGATAAGCTGAAATTCTACCATTTCGGACTCCGCGCGATCTCATTCGGTTTAAATCCGGCTCGTAATTTGAACTTCATTAAAGCCGGTCAACAATCGAAGCCGATGTTCTCCGGAAGCCCGAAGGAGGTTTTAGCGCGATGGGACAATGCGGTTAAAGCCCTGCCTTATCTGAATAGCCTTGACGTGGCTTACACGCCTTTCGGCATTGTTGGTATCGCCGCTATCAACAGCAATACGGCCTATCATTTATTAGGCAAGCTGATGGGCATTCCCGTGCATCGTTTTTCCCTTTATTGGCAGCCGGGATGGAGAAACGCCGAAAAAATCCTGACGTCTTCGCAGATCGAATCTTTGATGTATCCCGGCGATTCGGCTGATGTTTATGCTGCTTAGGAAAGTGCTGAATGAATCGATTTCGCTCATGGTTCGACAGGCTCACCACGAACGAAATCAAAAACTTACCGTTCATCCTGAGCCCTTCGGCTACGCTCAGGAGAGCCTTGTCGAAGGATTAAATCAGCGTTTCCTTAGGTGTATTAATAGCGAAAGAAGCGGTCAATGTATAGCAAGGCTTCGGGCGACCGTCGGGTCGCCCTACGAATCGTGCCATTTCAAAATTTACACAAACTCGGCTTCGTTATAGGCATGTTTTACCCCCGTCGTTTTTAAAGGGCTGATTTTAGCCTTGGAATTGGCGGCTGCAGGAAGCGCACCACCAATTTCACCGATGGTGAAGAACGCCATCAACTCCTGTAACTGCGCCGCCTGTCCGCTCATTTCTTCCGAGGTCGCGGCCAACTCTTCGGCCGAGCTGGCGTTCTGTTGGGTGATCTTGTTCAGATGATTCATGGTGCTATTGATTTGCCCCACGCCGGCCAATTGCTCTTCGGAAGCGGAGGCGATTTCCTGCACCAAGCCCGACGTTTTCTTGATCGACGGCACGATGGTATCGAGCAGCTTGCCGGCGCTTTCCGCCATTTCAACGCTGCTTCCGGCCAGTTCGCCGATTTCCTGCGCGGCGATTTGACTGCGTTCGGCCAGTTTACGCACTTCGGCCGCGACCACCGCAAACCCTTTGCCGTGTTCGCCGGCACGGGCGGCTTCGATTGCCGCATTCAGCGCCAGCAAATTGGTTTGGTAGGCAATGTCATCGATGATGCCGATTTTATTGGCGATGCTTTTCATTGCGCCGACGGTCTGTTTGACAGCTTCGCCGCCTTGTTCCGCTTCGTTGCTGGCCTGGGCCGCCATGCCATCGGTGATTTGGGCGTTTTCAGTATTCCGGTTGATCGACGTCGACATTTGCTCGACCGAAGCGCTGGTCTCTTCGACGCTAGCTGCCTGTTCGCTGCTGGTTTGCGCCAAAGATTGCGCAGTGACACTGACCTGTTCGGAGGCATTGCCAAGCTGTCCTGCGGCGCTAATGACTTCGCTGATCGTTTGCGCCAGTTTATCGACGGTATTATTCACGGTGTCCTTGAACTCTTTCATCTGCCCTTGGTAGGCGCCGCTGACGGTCTGGGTCAAATCGCCCTGTTCGACCCGGTTCAGCACCTCGATTGCTTCGTTTAGCGGCAGCACAATGCTATCCAGCGTCGCGTTAAAGCCTTCGACGATCTTGCGGTAATCGCCCAAATGCTTATCGGCGTCGGCGCGGCTAGCCAGCTTGCCTTCGATAGCGGCTTGGGACAGGATGATCGAGTCGGCGATCAAAGCCTGCACCGCCAAGACCACTAAATTCACGCTTTCCTTGAGCTGGTTAAACTCAAAACCGTAATTGTTTTCGTCGCGCACTGGCATTTCTCCGCGGCCGAGTTTACTCATCGCTTCGACAATCGCCGAAACTGGGTGCAAAATGCCGCGGCCAATGAACCAGCTCAGCACTAAAAACACGGTAAACAAACCCAGCACCACGGCCAGCATCGAGTTTTTGACCGTATCGATGCGTTGAATGCGGGCATCCAACGCCTTGTTCAGTGCATCGATCAAGCTGTTGCAAGCCACAAAGCGCCGGTCGATGGTGGCGGTGAGCGCGTCGAAATATTCCTTGCTGGAGAAGTCCGGTTTCGCCGGTTTGATAATGTTGTCTTCAACCAAATGAACGACTTCATTAACGTCATCGGTCATTTGCTGCATATCCGCGCGTAACGATTGATCGGCGCCCGATATTTTTGCCGCGCTTTCGTCAACCAGAACCTGCCTTTTTCTCAGTGCTTCCGCCATTTGCGAAAGAGTTGCTTTTTCTTCGGGACTGATCGCTTTTTTTGCCAGGATGCCGGCGCCTTTCGCCCGCAATTGCCCCAGCAATTCGGTCATGTCCGGCAGCTGATTTAGCGCAATTGTCATCATGTAATAGGTATCGACTTCCGGGTCTAAAGCCAAATTGGACACATCGCTGAGCTTCCGGTTAAAGACAAAGATTTTCTCGATCAGCGCATTGTGGCCGGCAAGACTGGTTTGCGGCTCCATTTGGGTAACTGCCGCTTCCAGCTGTTCCCAATCACGACGCACGGCCCGCCAAGGCTCGGTCAAACCCAGCTCAGACAAGCGGTTGTCGACGGCGTCGATTGCTTTGGCTTGGCCGTTGGCTTCAGCTCGTTTGCTTTCCCATTCGCCGGTGCTGCTCTGGTCGCCGGAAAGCACCATGTTAGACAGTCCGCGGTGCTGTTGAACGAGTTGCACCAGTTTGATGATGTCCCGCTCATACTCGACGCCCAGTTTTTCGCGGGCGGAAAACGCGATTTCTTCGTTGGCGCGCATAACCAGCAGGCAACTCGGTATCACAAACATCGTCACCGCCAGCAGCGCCAAGACCATCAGTTTTTGCCATAATTTAATATCGCTTAAAAACGCTTTGATTTTGCCGGGCTTGAACGGGTTAGCGATGCGCCCGGCATTCAGGTCGGCATACAGCTTGCCCGCTTCCTCGACCTGGGCACGAGACGGCTTGAAGCGCAGCGAGCGGTAGCCGATGATCTGGCCGGCATTGAAAATCGGCGACACATGCGCGTCCACCCAATAATAATCGCCGTTTTTGCAGCGGTTTTTGACGCGGCCGTTCCAGGTATGGCCGGACTTGGCCGTGCGCCATAACGATTCGAAAGCTTGCGGCGGCATATCCGGATGGCGGACGACATTGTGGCTTTGGCCTACCAGCTCTTGTTCGGTAAAGCCGCTTATTTTGACAAATGCCGGACTGACGCTGGTGATAATACCTTTGAGATTGGTCGTGGAAACCAGCTTATCGTGTTCGGAGAAGTGAACTTCGTTTTGCGTTACAGGTTGATTGTTTTTCATAGTCTTTACTCTTTCTCTGAGCTATGGATTGTGTGTGATGAACACAGTGCCCTTGTTTGAATAACTAAGCGGGTTTCCTCTCCAGGCCGAAAACCTCGCTTCAAAATGTCCCGCAACGAAATTTTGCCGGATTTCTCCAGCAATGCTGTTAATGCCCTGTGCTTTATAAACATTCGTCTCGAAACTTCGCCGCTTTACTCGATTGCATTATCTGGCTACTGCCGGCATCTTTATGTTCTTTTCGCGCTCTATCTGCCCCATCAGTCCGGGTACATCAACGATCAATGCGACTTCGCCGTTACCCAGTATCGTGAAGCCGCCAAGGCTCTTTTCGCCTTTAAACAACTTGCCTAACGGTTTAATTACGGTCTGGAATTCGCCCAGCAGTTTGTCCACGACCAAGCCTGCCTTGTGCTCGCCATAGCGCACGACAACGACATTCTCGCGTTGCACCAGGTCGCCTTCCTTATCGAAGTGGTCGCGCAGCCGCCGATACGGCAACACTTCGCCGCGCAGGTTCAGGTATTGCCCATCGCCTTCGTCGCTGGCCCAGGCTCTTAATTCGATACACTCGACAACCATGTCCAGCGGGATCACATAAGCGGCATTGCCGACGCCGACCATGAAGCCGTCGATAATCGCCAGCGTTAGCGGCAGGCGGATGCGGATGGTGCTGCCTTGGCCTTCGACGCTGTCCAGGTCCACTGTGCCGCGCAAGGCCTGGATGTTGCGTTTCACCACATCCATGCCGACGCCGCGTCCGGATAGGTTGCTGACCGCATCGGCAGTGGAGAATCCGGCTTCGAAAATCAGGTTGTAGATTTCTTTGTCGGTCAGATTGGCGCCTTCGCTGACCAGGCCGCGTTCGATGGCTTTGGCCAGAATTTTTTCTTTATTCAAGCCGCCGCCGTCGTCACTGACTTCGATCACGATGCTGCCGGCGTCGTGATAGGCGTTCAGTTTGAGCGTACCTTTGGCCGGTTTGCCGCGAGCAATACGCAGCTCGGCAGGTTCTATGCCGTGATCCATGGAGTTGCGCACCAAGTGCGTCAACGGGTCGCCGATTTTTTCGACGACGGTTTTGTCGAGTTCGGTTTCCGCGCCGCTGATGACCAGATCGACATCTTTGCCCAATTCTTTGCTGACGTCGCGCACCACGCGCTGGAAGCGGTTGAAAGTCGCACCGATTTGCACCATGCGCAGAGCCAGTGCGGAATCGCGGACTTCCTCGACCAGCCGCGACAGCGTTGCGGTGGATTCCATCAGGTCTGCCATGCCTGCGCGCCGGGCGATCATGTTGGTGCCGGCGCCGGCAATAATCAGTTCGCCGACCAGGTTGATCAGTTCGTCGAGTTTTTCGGCATCGACGCGGATCAGGTTGGCCTCGCTTTTTTTGTTGTCTTTAACCTGTTGTTGTTTTGCCAGTGCGGCCTCGACCACCGGCGGACTGACCATCTGTTGTTCAACCAGCACTTCGCCTATCGGCCGTTGCGGATCATCGCCGCGCGCCGATTGAATGCGCAGGATGTTGTCCAGTTCTTCCGGGGTTAAGGTGCCGCATTTGACCAGGATTTCGCCTAAACGCATTTCCTGTTCCGGCAATTCCTGTATCAGGCGTTGGTATTCTGAGGCTTTACTGTGCGGAGGCAGGATGCGGATCAGGCAGTCGCTACGCACGAAGTTGAAGATGTTGTTGATTGCGAGTTTGTCGGCTTCACTGCTGAAGCTGATTTCAAAACCCAAATAGCAGGTTTCCGGGTCCATCTCTTCGGCTGCCGGAATCGCATCGATGATGGTCACCAGTTCCACGATACTGCCCAGGGAGGACAAGCAGCGCACGAACGAGAACGGGTCCATGCCGATCCTGAATACTTCCGGCCCAAAGCGCAAGGATATGTGCCAAAGGTCGGTTCCGACCGCTTCGCTCTGTTCCCGCTCCAGCTTGGGCTGATGGACTATTGGCGGCGAATTGTCCGGTTGAGCCGTTGCGGTCTCGCCCAGGCAAGCTTCCAGTTGCTCTATCAGGCTTTTACCGTGGCTGTCGGTTTCTTCAGGAGCTTGGCTGCCTTCGGCGACATGCTCGACCAATACGCTCAAATGATCGTGCGCTTCGATAAACAAAGCCGCCAATACGGAGCTCATGGCTATGTCGCCGCTACGCACCTTATCCAGCACGCTTTCCGCGGCATGGGTAAATACCACGATATGATCGATGCCGAACATGCCGGCCGAGCCTTTAATGGTGTAAGCCGCCCGAAAAATCGCATTGATAATTTCAGGATCTTCCGCGGCCTGTTCTACGATGAGCAGGGCTTCTTCCATTTGTTCGAGCAGTTCCCTGCATTCGACAACAAAGGTTTGTAGATATTCGTCTGGAATCATGTCGAGTTACCTTCTTATGTGGGCTTGCAGACAATCAGCAGCGGATCGCCGAAGAATCCGGCCAGGCCGGACAAATCCAAAATATCCAATACCACCGGACTGTGGCCGGTAAAGCGCAAGACTTTGCCTAAAACCGCCGCCTGTTGTTTTATCATTATCAGCAGTTGCAACCCGGCGGCATCGATTTCACCGATCCTGGACAGATCCAACTCCAGCTCCTCAGTCGTCGACAAACCTGTCAACAATTTTTCTTTCAATTCCAGAGCGGTATAAATGGTCAATTCATCCTCTATGACGATGCGTCCGCTTGGCTGGTTTTTATTATTCACGTCCGTCATAAGTCGCTCCCGTCAGTTATGCCTGAATAAGCTGCGAAACCGCCGCCAACAGATGTGCCGGCTGAAAAGGCTTAACGATCCAGGCTTTTACGCCTGCGGCCTTGCCTTCGTTCATTTTCTCTTCCTGAGTTTCGGTGGTCAGCATGATGATCGGGGTGAATTTGTAAGCGCGCAGTTGTCTGGCTTCCTTAACAAAGGTCAGGCCGTCCATATTGGGCATGTTCACGTCGCTGATGATCAGGTGTATTTTGGTGCCGTCCAGTTTGCTCAAGGCATCCTGGCCGTCGCAAGCGGCAATTACTTCGTAGCCTTCGCGGGTCAGGGTGCTCTTCATCACCGTTCTTACCGAAGTTGAATCTTCTACAAACAGTATTGTTTTGGCCATGTCTAGTTCCTCAAAAAAATGTAATGTTGGTTTGATGGGTATTGATCTCGGTTTTCGCGCCTTCGTGTGCTGCAAGCTGCTCTTCCATGGTGTAAGTCATGGCCAGTTCTTCCAGCCACTGTTCTACATTGACCGAGCGGGGCGCTGCTCCCTGTTCGGCTTGTTCATTTTTAAGCTTATTCAAATGCTGTTCGAGCTTGTTCAAATCGTCGCCGACCAGCATCAAAATCTGGTTAACCCGATCCTGAAACTGCAAGGCGACAAAAACATCGGATATTTCATAGTTGATCGCGTTATTTTCAGTACGCAACAGTTCCTCGGAATCGGACAATCCGGAAGCGGCTTTGTTAAAGCGATTCAACACCGAAGCAATAATCTGCTCCGCATTGCTCAGCGTCTGTTTGTCTTGTGTGGCGAATTTACGGGAAATTTTTAAGGTGTCTTCAATCGCGTCGTTGACGGATTCGATTGTCTCGGTAATCTTCCTGCCGACATCGCCTGACGAGCGCGATAATTTCCGCACTTCATCGGCAACCACTGAAAATCCGCGTCCGGAATCTCCGGCCCGAGCTGCCTGAACGGCGGCGTTCAGCGCCAGCAGGTTAGTCTGGCTGGCAATGCTGCTGACTTCCCAGGCCATTTTGCTCAGTTGCTCGGTAAAGCCGGACAGGTCTTCGATTGAGCGTAGCAGTTTGTCTTTTTCTTCCAGCGAAGCGCCCAATGCTTTGGTGATGGTTTCCAACTCCGCCTGGCTGTCTTGCAACAGTTCTACGATGCCGCCATTCGAAGCGTTATCGCCTCCGACCGCATTTTGGGACGCGATGACGGCGGCATCGAGGCGTTTCGACAGGGCATCGAAACGTTCCGCCAAGTTGGTTATAGACTCTTCGGTATGCACTCTGGCCATTTCGACTTGACTCGACCAGATCGGTAATACTTTTTGGCATAGCGAATCCAGCCCATTTATGCTCTGCTCTTGTTTGTCGCCGTTCGTCAGTTGTTGATCGAGATGACTTATCAAGGCGTCGATACGCTGCGCTAAATTTGCAATTTGCGCTTCGACGGATAAACCGCCGTGTACTGTTTGTTCCTGATCCTGCCCGCCGAGACGTTGCGATAATGCACTGAAGCGTTGCGCCAAATCAGTCAACAATGGTTCGATATGTTTTCGATCCGATTCCGCTTGATCGGCGCAAGCTTGCAAAACAGTTTCACGGTGCGCATCCTGCAAGGCTTTGATAGCTTGGTCGTTTTTTTGTTGTAAGTTTTCGGATAGATTCTGTTCGATAGCTTGTAGCGACATCCGGTAGCGGTTACGGTTCCAGAA
This sequence comes from Methylobacter sp., assembly GCF_004322395.1. GTDB lineage: Bacteria > Pseudomonadota > Gammaproteobacteria > Methylococcales > Methylomonadaceae > Methylobacter_A. The sequence continues at coordinate 33,324 of NZ_SCTW01000070.1, read as the reverse complement.
GCACAAGCCGACAGTCATAATCATCAAACCAACCGCCATTGCCAAACCACTCGTTGCAAAACGGCCGGACACTACGGAACTTAACGCGCCAAGCGTGCCGGATACCAGCAATGGAAAAGCCAGCCAATACTCATTTCGATAAAATTTCATCGGTTTTTTCATATTGCAATTTCCTCAGTGATCCTTGATTAACAATATTTATGTATGAGGGTTGGTGCGAAACCAAGCCAGTCGAAGACCTTGAGAAAAATTATATCGGTTGTATCGATTTAATCAATCGTTTTTATCGTTTTTATCGTTTTTATCGTTTATGAATTTATAAGCGAATATATCGTTTATATCGTTATTGGGCGGTTTTTGGCTTCAAGATGTTAATTTTATTGAGGTATTTGAAATGAAAGATGCGGAACAAATAGCCGGAAAAGCAGAGGAAAAAAGCTGGGAAATTGCGCAACGCTCGGCAATTGCTGCCGAACGGGAGGCTATTCAAAGGCAAAAATAACTGGGGAAACGAGTTGGCGCCGCTGTTGTAAATCACGAGGGCAGTGCTTTAGCGATTAAACAGCTGTTTAATCTGAAAAGAGCGGTTGAGCCACGGATGGACACGGATTTACACAGGTGAATAATGGGTTACCTGAGTGTTTTGCAGCGCCCTTTGGTGAACCGCACTTCTTGCATAACTTAATGTAGTATCGGTGTGTATACCCAAAGGGCATGAGTTTCGTTTGAGCAGGCAAGCTGCTCAACTCAGCTTTATCTGTGTAAATCTGTGGCTAACTGATTTTTCTAGGATTAAGGAATGCCGTGCGCATTTTAGATGGCAGCATTGAACGGAACAAGGGATTAAGAATGTTGTTAGTTCAGCAGCGGCGTAAGAATCTCCATTAGCTGCTCTTTGGACAGCTCTCCCGGATGCCTGTGTACGATTTGCCCCTGCCGGTTAACGATAAGGGTAAACGGAACCGCACCGGCACTGTTACCCAGTTGCTGAGACAGGGCGATGCCGTTATCCCCGCCCAATAAAATCGGATAATTAATTTTACTTTCGGCGCTGTATTTGGCGACCGGCTCCTTGTCCTCTAAAGCAATGCCGATAAATTGCAGCCCATTATTAGCATATTGCTCCTGCAACGCAATAAAGTCGGGGATTTCTTTGCGGCACGGCGAGCACCAGGTTGCCCAGAAGTTAATCACCAATACCTTACCCTGCCATTCGGAAATGTTGTGTTGCTGACCGGACAGATCGGGCAGGTTGAACCCCGGTAAAGCGCTCGGAGCAGTGTTTTCAGGCGATGGAAAAAAATGCCGGGCGGTTATCCCCAAAGCCAGTGCAAGAATCGCGGCAATAATAATCAGGGCTGTTTGTTTCATGATTTGGCTCGTTGCAATGATTTAATAAAGGTTTCCACATCCTGATAACCGATAACCCGGTTGGCGGTTTTTTCCTGATGATCCAAACCGAAAAACAAAATCGCCGGCGGTCCGATCAAACTAAACTTTTCCAGCAGGGCTTTATCGTCATCGGAATTATTAGTCACATCGGCTTGCAGCAGCACATAACCGTTGAGCGCTTGTTTGACGCGTGGGTCCGCAAAGGTATAGGTTTCCATTTCCTTGCATGAGATACACCAGTCGGCGTAAAAATCCAGCATGACCGGTTGATGATTGGCGGCGGCCTGGTTGATCCGGGCTTCCAGCGCGGCTATCGAGTTGACCCGTTCAAAGCTGATGCCCGGTTCTGCTGCTTGAGCCGTGCTTAAGCCGAGTCCTTGCAGCGGTTTTAATGGATTGCTGTTGCCCAGGCTAAAGCCGATCAACAATAACAGGCCGTAAGCCAGCATCATCAAGCCTAAGCCTTTCCATAATTTACGCCAGCCTGAGCTGTTTTCGGGTAGCGGATCGACGGCGCTCAGATAAATGGCTGGAAATATCAGCAGCATCGCCCAGAGCACCATGATCACATTGCCCGGCAAAATGCGGCTGAGCATCCAGACTGCGACCGCCAACATAATTACGCCGAATACGGCTTTAGTGGAATTAAGCCAGTCTCCGGCTTTGGGCAGCAGTTTTCCGGCAGAAGCGCCCAACAACAGCAACGGCACGCCCATGCCTAAGCCTAACGCAAATAAAGCGCTGCCGCCTAACACCGCATCGCCGGTCTGGCCGATATAAATCAGGGCGCCCGCCAATGGTGCGGCGACGCAGGGGCCGACGATCAAGGAGGATAATGCACCCATGATCGCAGCGCCCAACAGCGAGCCGTCGCGGTGTATCTCGCTGGAATTATGCAGTTTGACTTGTAACGATTTGGGCAGTTCCAGATGATAAAAGCCGAACATGGACAGGGACAGCGCTACAAAAATGGCGCTGAACAGGCCGATAATCCAAGGCTGCTGAAAAGCGGTTTGTAAATTGCTGCCGAACAACGCAGCGAGTATGCCGAATACCGTGTAAGTTAGCGCCGATGCAAGCACATAGCTTAACGAAAGCAAAAAGGCTCGGGTGGTGGTAATCCGGTTGCCGTGACCGACGATAATGCCCGACAAAATCGGAATCATCGGAAAAATGCATGGGGTCAGTGATAGCAATAACCCGAAGCCGAAAAAGCTGAGTAAAGTTATCGATAAGCTGTCCCTGTGCAGGGATCGCACGATTTGATCCTGTTCGGAAAGTTCCGGCGCGGCTGATTGTTCCGTTATGAGCTGCTGTGCTATCGGTAGAGACAGATCGATTTTTTTGCTCATAGGCGGATAGCAAACGCCGCGATCGGCGCAACCTTGATATTTTGCCTGTAAAGTAATATTTTTTGCCGATAGGTCGGAACGGATAAGCGGCAGGTCGAAGTCGAGCTTGTCGTGGAAAGTTTCTACTTGTCCGAAAGCTTCATCCTGTTTGGGCTCGCCTCTGGGGATTTCGTAAGTGCCAAGCGTTACACCTTCGGCGTTAATCAATTCAAGCTGAACTTTTTCCCGGTAAAGATAATAGCCTTCTGCAATATGCCAGTTAACATGCAGGGTATGGTCATCTTTGACCGATGCAAAAAACTCGAAAGCTTGATCCGGTTGTAACAGTTCATAACGGGCTGTCCCTGCCCGTTCCCCTTCGGGCGCTACGCGTACCAATCCGCTCCTGGCGGATTGTTCATCCTCAAACAAATTAAGCTTTAAACCTTGAGTGCCTTTTATCAGTTGCTTAAGCGGATCGACTTTGGCGATAGGTGCGGGCAGTTTGAGATCGAAAGTGGTTTTCTGCGGTGGATAACAAATGCCCCTGTCGGCACAGCCCTGATATTGAACCAACAGTTGCAAAGAAGATGTGCCGTTTTCGACGGTTAAGGAGACCGGGATATTCAGGGTATTGCGATAAATAATTACATCGCCGAAGTTCTCGTCATGATGAGTTTGCCCGGCCGGAAAAGCAGGATCGCCTAAGCGGATTTGTCCTGTTTTAGACTCAAAGTGCATTTTATTGCGGTAAAGATAATAGCCTTCTGCTATATCCCAGGTGATTTCAATCCGATCTGCGGCAAGCGCTTTTGCAGAAACTTTGAAAGCTTGATTGGGCGGCAGAATTTCGTCAGTGTTTAACGCAAACGCCGATTGACTAACAAGCGACAGGAAACAGAGAAAAATTATTTTAAAGAGTGGCATGAATCTATCCAATGCAGGTATTCAGGTAGGCCGCGTTCAACAGGGACGGCAATTATTTCAGGCAGTTCGTAAGGATGATGGTCGCGCACAGTTGTTTCAATGGACTGGTAGTGGTCTTTATGCGCTTTAATTAACAATAGATGCTCCTTTGCCGATTCAATCTGACCTTTCCATGAATAAATAGAAGCGATGCCGGGCAAAATGTTTACACAGGCGGCTTTGTGGCCTTCGACCAGCAGCCGGGCTATTTTTTCCGCCGTGTCTTTATCGGGGCAAGTGCAGAAGATTATTTGATGGTTAGCAGGCATGTTACGGGTCATAAAAACGGGAGCTAAGATATTATCCTAGAAATTAACCTGAATTGCCCTTATATTGTAACGACGATGATTACAAAATGAGTTCTTTAAGATGAAAATTTTTCAAATACTATTTCTGGTTGTTCTGATTATCCCGTTTGCAGAAATTTATTTGCTGATACAGGTGGGGGGAATTATTGGCGCATTCCCGACCATTTTACTAGTGGTGTTTACCGCGGTATTGGGTGCTTGGCTATTGAAGCAGCAAGGCTTTGCAACGTTTCAGCGCTTTCAGGAAAGTTTGGCGCGGGGCGAGATTCCCGCTTATGAAATGATTGAAGGCCCGATTATTCTGGTGGGAGGGGCATTATTGTTAACGCCGGGTTTTATTACCGATATAATTGGCTTTGCTTGCTTGATTCCGCAGTTACGCAGAAAAATCGCCCAATATCTGATTGAACATTATCTTGTTCAGGCCGGAGCGCATTTTCAGCAGAGAAAAGAGGCTGAAAATAATGTGTTGGAAGGCGAGTTTCATAAAGAAGAGTAATGGTAAAGGTTCAAGGTAAAGGCACAAGGCTAAATTCCGGCTTTTGTCTCGTGCCTTTGTAGCTTAGCCTTCTGAAGAAGAGCCGCCCTCGGTTTCGCAGGTATTTTTGTTCAGCCCCGAATAGACCGGGCACCAGCCGGAATAACCGGTTGCAACAAGAACCAGGCCCACCAATAATAAAAGAACTTCACCGCCAGGAACGAAAAGTGAAATAACCAGAAGGCCCGCTCCCCCATATAAACGGTATTTTTTTTCTTTCTCTCCAACATTGTGTTCAAATTTAAGCATACGTTTAAAATCAAAATTCATCTTAAAATCCTCTGTGTGTAATTATTATTATCTTTAGTAAAACAACGGTTCAGTTTGTCATTATTGAACCTTATGCAATATACACAGCTCCAAAAAATGTGCAAGTGAAAAATCCAACAGTTAGGTGCTTTAGGCAATGGATGTTACATCAATAATAGACCCCCTCAATGATGCTCAGCGTCAGGCGGTTACCGCACCTTCCCAAGCCATGCTGGTTTTGGCCGGGGCCGGTAGCGGCAAGACCCGTGTTTTAGTGCATCGCATCGCTTGGCAGATCCAAGTGGAAGGCGTATCGCCACACAGCATTCTGGCGGTCACTTTTACCAATAAAGCGGCCAGGGAAATGCGCGGAAGAATTGAGGATTTGCTGAAGGTGTCCGCGCAATCCATGTGGATAGGGACGTTTCACGGCATCGCGCATCGGTTGCTAAGACGCCATGCCAAACAGGCCAAGTTGCCGGAAACTTTTCAGGTAATGGATTCCGCCGACCAGTTGCGGGTGATCAAGCGCCTGTTGGTTACGCTGAATCTCGATGCCGACAAGTGGCCGCCGCGCCAGGCGCAGTGGTATATCAATGCACAAAAAGACGAAGGCATCAGGGCGCGGCATATGATGGAGACCGGCGATCTTTATCAGCGGCAAATGCTCTCCATATATAAAGCCTATGAAGAACTGTGCGATCGCTCCGGCTTGGTGGATTTCGCCGAGTTGTTGCTGCGGGCGCATGAATTGCTGCGCGACAATCCCGACGTGCTGGAGTTTTATCAGCAGCGTTTCAGGCAGGTTCATGTCGATGAATTTCAGGATACCAACACCATACAATATGCATGGCTGCGGCTGTTGACCGAAGGCAAGGACAATATTTTTGTGGTCGGCGATGACGATCAGTCCATTTACGGCTGGCGCGGCGCAAAAATCGAGAATATTTACAACTTTCAAAAACATTATCCCAACCATCAAGTTATCAAGCTGGAGCAGAATTACCGCTCGACCGGCAACATCCTGAAAGCCGCCAACAACGTTATCAGCGTCAATGACGGCCGCATGGGCAAAGAGTTGTGGACCGATGCCGGCGATGGTGAGTTGATTTCTCTGTACGCGGCATTCAACGAACAGGATGAAGCTCATTTTGTCGTCGAGCGCATCAGGGCTTGGGTGAATGAAGGCGGCATGCGCAAAGATGTCGCCATTTTGTACCGATCCAACGCCCAATCCCGCCAGTTTGAAGAACGCTTGATGACCACCGGCACACCGTATCGGGTCTATGGCGGGCTGCGATTTTTCGAACGGGCGGAAATTAAAAATGCATTAGCTTATTTACGGCTGATGTCCAACCGCAACGACGACGCTTCATTCGAGCGGGTCGTCAACACCCCGACTCGCGGCATCGGTACCAAAACCATCGATGATATTCGCAACATAGCGCGTGATCAAAACCTGTCTTTATGGGGCGCGGCGATAGTGCTGATCAACCAGCGGACCTTATCGGCCAGGGCGACTAACGCGCTGATCGGCTTTTTGGAATTGATTAAGCAGTTTGAAGTACAGGCGGAAGGCATTGAGCTTTATGAAAAGGTCAAGTTGGTCGTAGAAAAAAGCGGACTGATTGAATTATATAAAAAAGACAAGACCGACAAAGACGAAGAAAAAGTAGAAAACCTTGAAGAGCTGGTCAACGCGGCCCGGCTTTTTGACGCCACCGCAATCGGAGATATCGAAGACGAAGAAGGCTTAAGCGAGCTGGACATGTTCCTGGCCCATGCGACACTGGAATCCGGCGAACTGCAAGGCGACGATTTCGACGATTGCGTTCAACTGATGACCCTGCACTCGGCCAAAGGATTGGAGTTTAAACAGGTGTTTTTAGTGGGCATGGAAGAAGGCCTGTTTCCATCGCAGCAGTCTGTTGAAGATGTCGGGCGCTTGGAAGAAGAGCGCAGACTTTGCTATGTCGGCATTACCCGCGCCATGCAGCGCTTGTATCTGACCTATGCCGAATCCAGGCGTTTATACGGCCGGGAAAGCTACCCCAGGCCGTCGCGCTTCCTGCGCGAGATACCGCCTGAACATATCCAGGAAGTCAGAATGCGCGCCACCGTGACGCGTCCGGTGACTTCGGTGCAGCCGAAAGCGCAGTCTTTGCAAATAGAAGGCAAATACAAGCTGGGCCAGCGTGTCAGCCACGCCAAATTCGGTGAAGGCGTAGTGTTGCAGATGGAAGGGGAGGGCGCGCAGGAAAGAGTCCAGATCAACTTCAAGCAAGTCGGTCTTAAATGGTTGATACTGGCTTATGCTCAATTGGAGGTGTTGTAGTAGGGCTACACGTTGCTTAAGAGTATGGATTGCCGATTTTAATTAAACAGCCTCCGCAAGTATTGTGCATTTATTTTTTCAGATAGACACAGCCAAAATAACCTTACCTGATCGCCCGCAATAAATTGCCGCAATAGAGCTCCTTACCGGTTTTTGTCGGCATCCACAGTTGTTTTATTTCAAGTTGATTTGCAGAAAAATATTGCCCGGCAGATGTTGCCAAATCTGCCGGTTCTAATTTGGGTGAGTAGGTGTTAAGAATTAAAAAAGCTCCCTGATTCATCAGTCCGTACGCTGCTTCTATCAAGCCGGACAGGTGATTTTCCAATTTCCATTTTTCGCCTTTGACGCCTAGGCCCCAGGCGGGAGGATCCATGATGATGCCGTCGTATTTATTGCCCCGCTTCAATTCACGCCGGGCAAATTTTAACGCATCCTCAAGCACCCATTTAATGTCGGAAAGGTTACTCGGCAATAGCTCCATGCATTGTTCTACCTCGGTAACTGCTCCTGCACCGCCTAAAGCGCCTACTGTTGGTACTCTACCTCTTGCATCCTTGCAGTCGTTCTGCATCCTTGCAGTCGTACGTTCCTTGTTTTCGTTGGCCCAGGTGATCATTTGTTTAACCGAATCCACATGCACCACTTCCGCCCCACTGTTACGGGCAACCAGCGATGCCGCGCCGGTGTAGGCAAATAAATTCAATACTTTTTGACCGACTTTAACCCGTTCTTTAATAAAACGCCAGTTTGCCTGTTGTTCCGGAAACAGGCCGACATGTTTGAATTTGGTTAGCTTCAAACCCAAATTTAAGTTTCCGTAGGAAATAATCCATTGTTCGGGAGCATGCGGTTTGATGTTAAGCCAACGGCCTTGGGTTGAGGATTGTTCTTCAAATTCCCAATGCGCCATGTCTCGCCAATGGGCAAACGACCATCCCGGTTTAAAATTGGCTTGAAGTTCAGGGCGGATGGTAATGACCTTTCCCCAGCGTTCAAGCTTTTTGCCGTTGCCCGCATCGAGCAGCTCATAATCGGGCCAGGGCTGACCGTATTCGCGTGGAATTTTTTTGTGTGCCATCGACATTTTATTTTAGGTACTGTTTGGTTAACCCTTAGTGACAACTAATTGAAGTTCTAGGATTAGAAGGATTTTTCCTTAATTACTTCATAGTATACTAAATTCATCGCACCGATTTTGACTTCTACACACTCCTTTTCCTTGCTCCGGAAAACTGTCTTTTTGCGGCTATTCGCGTAAAATCGATAGACTTAATTTACCCCATATTCCACTTTTATGCGTTTTCTCCCGCTCTTATTCATATTGTCCCTACCTTTGATTGCACAAGCCGAACAGCTTACCGTTACACCCTACCGGCCCACAGTATCCAATCCGGCGGAATTGTCTGCATTGCAGCATCTGGAAGTTGAATTCGGCGTACAATCGAATCAACCCGGCATGGAAGAGGAGCGTAATAGCCTGCCTTTTTTGCTGAAATATCCATTTGCCGATCAATGGGGATTGTTGGTTGGCGGCGAAGCGTGGATTAAATCCCGTAGCCCGGACGAAACCATTTCCGGCTTTGGCAATACCTCGGTTCTGCTTAAACATTATTATCCGATTAACTCGACGCTGGCTGTCGGTTTTGAAGCGGGGGCGGTCTTGCCGTCAGCGCGTAAGTCACTGGGGCAAGGACGCACCGATTATTTGGGCAATTTGATTGTCAGCCAGGATATTTCCGACTTGCGGATTGATGTCAATGCCGGCGTGACGAGAAAGGGATTTAAGGAAGAGGATCTGGATCGATACAGGTACAATTGGGCGATAGCCGTATCGCATCCGATTGACGAGCGCTGGGGCATCGCTGGCGAGTTTTCCGGCGTTTTAGCTAGACAACAAAAACCGACCAGCCAATTTTTAGCTACTCTAAATTATTTAATGACACCTGAACTGATGTTGGATTTTGGCGGAACGATAGGTATGACCACTATAACCGATGATTATGGCGTTTTCGCCGGGTTTGCTTTGTTAATTGCGCCTTAAAATCTTACCTAAGTAAGGGCATTACTACAGTCTATTCATCGATTCATAGACAAGATTTAACAACATCACTTGGTTGGTAAGCTCAAGCTCATGAAACGAAATTCCATGCGAAAACTTGGGTAGTGAGTTTTTGTTCTTGCTGGGTAACTCTTGAATGCTGCGAATCGTCGCACTGGTATCTATGCGAGCACTCTGACTGGTCGGTTTTATAGGGAACTCGAAAGAAATTAAAGCTTCTGCATTAAGCTCGCCCAGTGCTTTATCGGCAGTTATCGCTGCACCTGTGACACTGATATCGGTAATCACCCCGGCTCCGGCTACGCCATTGATTTGTACCGGTAGATTCACTTTGGCTCTGACGGCGCCTCGTAGCGCTATGGATTTAATATCCGTCGGAAAACTCAGATGCATATAATGGTGCGGGGCTCTAAAGATGGTTTTTATCCTACAAGTCAATGTAAATACATCTACTCCCGATAATATTCGCAGGATAACCGGCTCGTCTACTTTCAGTTGAACGGAAAGTCCGTTCTCAAAAGGTGTCTTTATTATTAAGTACTCTCCATCTGAATAGCCGATGAGTTCCGTATAATAAATGAGCTGCTTGGAGCCATGGTGCAACATCATTTGCAAGCGCGCACCAACTTGCAGATTAATATCCTTAAACGTGATCATATTTTCTCAATTCTTATTATTGTTATTTCTGAACTGATTTTAATATAAACCCAATTGCAACTGAGCCACTTCCGACATCATTTCCCTCGACCAGGGCGGATCAAGTACGATTTCGACATTAACGCTGGCGACGCCGGGCAGTGCGCGAATGCATCTTTCCACGTCACTTTGAATAACCGGCCCCATCCCACAGCCTGGCGCGGTCAAGGTCATCATGATATGGACATCATTCAAACCTTCCTCTGTCGGGGTGACTTTACACTGATAAACCAGACCCAAGTCGACAATGTTGACAGGGATCTCGGGGTCGTAAATCGTTTTCATCACTTCCCAACAGTTTTTTTCAACCGCCTCGGCATCGGTCGCTGATACCAATGTATGCAACTGCTGCGGTTCTTTGCCTAACGCATCGGCATCCGCTCCGGCAATCCGCACCATGTGGCCGTGTTCGGTGACTACGGTATAGTTATCGCCAAGCGCCTGATAAATGGTGACTATTTGCCCCTTGCTTAAGGTTCCGGTGTTACCGTCAGGAATAGTAACAATATTGACATCCCTTGTTAAAACAACGTCTTCTCTTTCAGTCATGATGATTTAATTACAGATAAAAAGTTCGGGCATCGATAGCCTGACCGGTAATGCCTATGCTTTCTGAGCCGAATAAATACAGATAAATGGGAGCCAGTGATTTCATTGCAGGAAATTTGCTTTTATCTTCGGCCGGATAGGCCCGTTTTCTTAATGGAGAATCTATCGGTCCCGGTATCAGCGTATTGACCCGGATTTTGCCGAAAGCTTCATGTTCTTCGGCCAGTATGTTAGCCAAACCCTCCATTGCTATTTTGGAAACGCCGTATGCTCCTGAAAAAGCGGGAGCCTTCCTGGCCGAGGAATCGGACGTGAATACGATGGAGGCATGATCGCTCTTTTGTAATACCGGCAACAAAACTCTGCACAGTAAAAAAGGCGCATTCAGGTTGACGTTTAAGGTATGTCCCCAGTCTTTTGTTTTGTGGGTAGCGATCGGGGAAAAGGCGCTAAACTCTACCGCTGAGTGCAAGATGCCTTGCAAGGAGCCGTATTTTTGTTCAATTTTGTCGGCCAATTCCTGGTATTCGTTTTCATTGGCGCCCGCCAGGTCGAATGGATAAATGATCGGCTCGGGCGCCTTGATTGTCAAAATCGCATCGTAAACCGCTTCCAGTTTAGCGATGTTTTTATCCAACAAAATAATATGCGCACCGTGTTTGGCTAATGCCAAAGCAGCCGTGCTGCCCAGGCCGCCACCGGCACCAGTAATTAAGATGACTTGATTTCTTAGCGGCATGGCAGTGACGACTCCATGGATGGAGGAGGTAGAGTACCAACAGTAGGCGCTTTAGGCGAAGCTTCCGCTCCCTGTTCACGCCCCTTGCCTACATCCATGTAAGCAACGCAGGGAGCAGTTACCGTGGCTATCCAGGTTGAAATTTGATCGGGAGACTCGATTAACGCATCAGCCCCCCACATTTCCGGCGTATCGCCGGGGTTAATGTAGCCGTAAAGTGCCGCCAGTGTTTTCATTTGCGCATTCTTCCCGGCGACAATGTCATGCTGCGCGTCGCCAATATAAACGCATTCCTGCGGATCGACATCCGCCTGCTTGCAGGCTGCCAGCATCGGTTCCGGATGGGGCTTAGAGTTAGCGGTGGTATCGCCGCTGACGATACAGGCGGCACGTTCGGTCAGCTTCAAGGCGTCCATTAGCGGGTTGGTAAAGCGTTCGCGTTTATTGGTGACCACGCCCCATTTTAGCCCTTGGGCTTCAATCGCAGCCAGCGTATCGACCATGCCGGAGAAAAAAACCGTATGTTCGGCAATATTGTTCTGATAGAGGGCGAGCATGGTTTCCAGAATATCCGCCTTTAACCGGTCGTTAATTGAAGGCTGGCTCGCATTTATCATCGCCGTAGCGCCATACGAAATAAACGGTTTGATAATTTCAGGCGCAACAATGTCGAAGCCGTGAACGTTTAGCGCCCGGTTCAAGCATGAAATTAAATCCGGAGCGGTATCGACCAGAGTACCGTCGAGGTCGAATAATACACAGGATAATTTGAAATCGGCAGGCATGTTTTACGCGGAACGCTTAAAAGCAGCGATGTAATTGACGTCAATGTCTTTGCCAAGGCTGAAGTGTTTGGTGAACGGGTTGTATTCGATCCCTACCATACCCTGCAATTCAAGACCTGCCGCGCGCGCTGACTGGCATAGCTCGGAAGGCTTGATGAAGGTTTTAAAATCATGCGTGCCTTTAGGCAACATTTGCAGGACATACTCCGCTGCAAAAATAGCCAGCAAATACGCTTTGGGTTTACGGTTGAGCGTCGAAAAAAACACCATGCCGCCGGGTTTAACCATTTTGGCGCACGCGGAGATTATCGAGCCGGGATCAGGTACATGTTCGAGCATTTCCATGCAGGTCACATGATCGAAGCTTTCCGGCTGTTGCTCGGCCAAGTCTTCGGCGCTGATTTTTTGATAATGCGCATTAACGCCGGACTCAAGCCCGTGCAAATCGGCGATGTCGATCAGGTCTTCACTCAGGTCGATACCCAGTGCATCAGCGCCCTGTTTAGCCAAGCCCTCGGTTAAAATGCCGCCGCCGCAGCCGACATCAACGAAACGGGAACCTTCGATATCCGCATAACGCCGGATAAATTGGATACGTAGCGGGTTAATATCATGCAGGGTTTTGAATTCGCCCTGAGTATCCCACCAGCGTTCCGCCATCGAGCCGAATTTATGGATTTCGTGTGGGTGTACATTGTTTGTTGCTGTCATCGTGCTAACCATAATTTGAGGTTTATATAGTTTACTTTATTACTAGGTTATTAGTCATGTGTTGTTCTGCCACGGGCTGTTTTTCTACAACTTGGATTACTATCATTATATCAGTAGAACTTTTATCCCTTAATTTCCGTGGCAAATTTTAATACTGGAAGTTAGCCTTTGACAGATAAGTTATCTTCACTTAACGAAAGTAATCGCTATTTTTACGATAAGTTAACCGATTTTTATATATGGAACCTTACAGAGAATGAGTTTTATATATTGATGCAGTTTGTTGAAGTGGAGGAGCGCTTATTGATTGGATTATTCTAAATGTAGTCCTATACGAAGCCGTTGGCGCTCGGCATGATGCGCATTGGTTTAACTTTGGGCGCTTTCGAGAGTCTTCGGTTCTTTGCTCCGGGGCTTTTTACCCATAGCATCGCAGGGCTTCACGGCGGGCAAGAAAAATAAGAGAACGATCAACAGAAAGTTGGTAAGTCCGACAGGCTCCTAGATTCATGAGATAGTCCATTTTAGTTTGCTGTTTACCATAACGCCCAATAGCCTGTCGATATAACATAAACGGCAAGTAATAAGTTCGTTGTCATGTGCGCAACCACCGAGTCCAGTAACTCACCTCGCCGGTAGAGTGCAAAAGCAAAAAAAAGCCCTGCCACGGTCCCGGCAAACCAATCGCCATGCAATAGGCCGAAAAGTAAAGACGAGACTAAAAAAGAAAGCCAAGTAAATTGCCCCGGTTTAACGGATTCAAACTGAGTATTCACCAGCTTTGCTATTAAATAGCCACGGAACGCAAGCTCCTCAATAATAGGGACGGTAATCGTTGCACCCAAAAACCGAAATAATAACCAAGTACCGGCAAGAACGGGTGAGACGCTAAAAAGTTCTGTTGCAAACTGCTGATTGGCATCGGCAGATGTCGGAACCAGCATTATCCAGATAATAAACACAAGAAAGCCGATGGCAATCGATGTGCCGGTTATGTTCTTTAAATACACTCGGTAATGTTTTCGAAACAGCCACAGCGTAACGATAGCCAGAATAACCCGTAGCGGATAAAGCCAATCGAATCCTGTTGTCATAGCGGATGTCATTAACAGAGCGGCTAACAGAATGACAAAAGGAGCGAGTAGCGGGGCTGCGTATGATGTTTCTGCGTGTGATAAGGCGTCGGGTATAATTTGCTTGCTATTGAACAAGGGCATTTTTTGGCAAAGCAAAACCAGTCCTACGCCTATGATGACAAAAGTAATCCAGCCTGCATTGGAATGAAATCCACCTGCGGCGATTTCCGGGGAAAATGATGAGCCAATAGCAATCAAGACTACAATCCGTAACGCATTCAGTAGCCAGATGGCCATAATACCTAGAGGGAATAAAACATAGACCTGAGGGAAACGCAGTTCCTTACGCGTCACCCAAATGTAGATACTTAAAAATACCACAATCAAGCCTATTCCTTCATAACCCGAACATTCCGGAGAGATTAAGACCTGGAAAGACGGTGTGCCCAATAATTTTTCAGATACATCATAAACAACCTCGGGGTAGACCATTCTCAACGAGTAAAAAGAGAGCCAAAAAGTTAAATTCGCAAGCGGTTGCCAAGCCTGCTGTGAGACCTGACCCAAAATCCAAATCAGCCCTCCCGCTACAACTGAGGCCAGCAGTGTCTTATGTTGTTGGTGTATAAATTGCCGCCAGCATGATGGCGAAGTCATAGAAAATAACACCGATACCAATGCGCAGATACCCGTTAACAACCAGCCGACAATGGCTAAATTAACCCGCACCGTATCAATAAGCGCACTTTTGGGAATGCTCTCGAATAAAATAACCGTCAGCCAATAAAATATGAATATCAAGGCTACATGAGCAAAAAGCCAATTCAACCAGGCTGAGTGTTGAATAGATTGCGTTAATGGCGAGAAAGTCATTTTAAGCCTGGATATGGAAAAAATTACGAAAGCGCCGGCAATGCCAATACTAAATCTAAGAAATTCCCCGGAATAACCTAGCAAGTTTAAAAGCGGGTACGATGAGCCTTCAAATGATTGAGTATCAAAGCGCACCGTTAACAACGTTAGTTCCACACCTATTAAAAGGATCAGAAAGAGGCTTCTTTGAACAAGCAACCCTTTTGATGGCAGGTGGAGGAGGGCATCAAGTTTCAGCATATTGGAGAGTTAAACTTAAGTGGAAACTCGAAGAGAAAAGACGGGCATGCGATGAGGGAGGCGATGGGTTTTTACCATCGCCTCCCTTAAGCGGTAGAAATTATTTACGACGGCGTTCAGAAATCAGAGCAACGAGGCCGGTCAATAAACCTATACCTAATACGGCGCTGTCGATGCCGATTTCTGGAGCACTTACTCTATCTGGTGCTGTTTGTGCATTTGCAAAAAGACTTGTTAAAGCCAGCGATAAAAAAAGCGTAGTTTGAATGAGTGTTTTCATGGTTATTCCTTAGTGATTAAAATGAATAAAATATTATATTGAAAAATTAACTGCTATTTATAGTCACGGCAAATCAATCTAGGCTCAATTTCAGCTCTGTCAGTCTAGTACAAGCTGTAATTCCTTTAGCATCGATAATAGCGTACTGCTATAAAACCAAAATTTCCCATCAATTTGCAGTATTATCTTACAAGCAATAGTTGTTCCAATTATTTAACTTATTGAATATAAATATGATTTAATTATTTTGGGTTTGTTATTTTAAATAAAGTGTAAAGTTTTTAGACATAATTTATAGGGATGTCTGGTCTGAAAAATTAATTAGATGGTGAAATCATCTCATTCACAGAACTGACCGTTGTAGCACCCACGGGCATAAAGAGCGACCGGCCCGGCCGCCTCATTCGGAAATATCAAATCCAATGATTTTTTGGTTAAGTGAGCATTAAGTCTTTATCGGCAACCATCGAGGGCTTTAGGCTATCGCTGGGGTTCTTGTTCAAAAGACAGTAAGCAATCTTTGCCAAGAAGAAAGTCTACGGCACAATGGAATAAAATTTAATTTTCAGGAAATGTTGCGCCGATTCCAAGTTTAAACGGGCTGATTATATAAACAACTTCAAAAATAAAGGCCTCTGTGTGAGGATTGGGTTATCGGCAAGTAGCCTATTATACGAACACACTTTATAATAAGCGGCTGACCGCATTGGGTTGGCGGATGTTTTCCGCAATCGCAATGGCTTTCGGCTTGATCATCCTCAACGTAACAGATTGAAACAGGAATCCTTAATGTCACAGAAAATTTCAGATGTAGTAAAACCCGGTGTTGTAACTGGCGATGACGTACAAAAAATCTTTGCAATTTGCAAAGCAAACAACTTCGCATTGCCCGCGGTAAATGTCATTAACACTGATTCGATTAATGCAGCGTTGGAAGCGGCCGCGAAAGTAAAATCGGCTATCGTTATCCAGTTTTCTAACGGCGGTGCAGCATTTATTGCCGGTAAAGGCCTTAAAGCGGAAGGCCAAACTCCTGCTATTTTAGGCGCTATCTCCGGTGCTAAGCATGTACACAATGTGGCTGAAGCTTATGGCGTACCTGTCATTCTGCATACCGACCACGCGGCTAAAAAACTGCTGCCTTGGATTGACGGATTGCTGGATGCCGGCGAAAAGCATTTCGCAGAAACCGGCAAGCCATTATTCAGCTCGCACATGCTGGATTTGTCTGAAGAAAGCTTGAAAGAAAACATTGAAATTTGCGGCCAATATCTGGCGCGTATGTCCAAAATGGGCATGACTTTGGAAATCGAATTAGGCTGCACCGGCGGTGAAGAAGACGGCGTCGACAACAGCGATATGGATCATTCAATGCTGTACACCCAACCGGAAGATGTGGCTTACGCTTATGAAGAGTTAAGCAAAATTAGCCCGCGTTTCACTATTGCTGCTTCATTCGGCAACGTTCACGGCGTTTATAAACCAGGCAACGTTAAATTGACGCCAAGCATTTTGGCTAACTCACAAAAACACGTTTCTGAAAAATTCGGCGTTCCGGCAAACACTCTGAACTTTGTATTCCACGGCGGTTCAGGCTCCAGCGCAGAAGAAATCAAAGAATCAATCAGCTACGGCGTAATCAAAATGAACATCGATACCGATACCCAATGGGCAACTTGGGAAGGCATCATGAATTACTACAAACAAAACGAAGGTTATTTGCAAGGCCAAATCGGCAACCCTGACGGTGACGACAAGCCAAACAAAAAATACTACGATCCGCGCGTTTGGCAACGTGCCGGTGAAGTCGGTATGGTGACTCGTTTGGAACAGGCTTTCCAGGAATTGAATGCAGTTAATAGCCTATAAATCGATTAGCTGAGTAAAAGGCCGGTGCATTTGCATCGGCCTTTTTTTTGTCTGTCGGATAGTAATGGTAAATGCTTAAATTATTATGAATCAGATTGTTGCCAAATTTATCTGAGTGAAATAAACGCGCATTGCACCTTCATGATCTCTTATTTTTTTGAAAATAATATTTGTAAGTATTTGATTAACAATTTGTAATAAAAATAAGGCTGATTTAAGGGGATCTGCCTGATAAAAAACCTTAGATTGCTTATGTTATTGTATTAAACTGGGCTGCAATACCAGAGAAATAGGATTTTTTGGTTTTTATCAATATTTACAGTTTCAAAAACTTATGAATGAACTGAATGAATCCTCCACTAAGCCCGCAAAATATATCGTAGGTATCGGCGCTTCGGCAGGCGGGTTAGAGGCAATCGAAGCATTTTTTAAGAAAATGCCGGCTAATTCAGGGTTGGCGTTTGTGGTGGTGCAGCATCTGTCGCCGGATTACAAAAGTTTGATGGTTGAACTGTTATCCAAACATACCGAAATGCCGGTCAATCGCATCGAAGACGGCGTTTTGGTCAAAGAAAACAATATCTATCTGTTGCCACCGCGCAAAAACCTCAGTTCGTTTCATGGCCGCTTGTTATTAACAGAGCAGGATCATTCGGAAGGCCTCAATTTGCCTATCGACATATTTTTCCGTTCGCTTGCGGAAGATATGGGCGAATATGCTATCAGTGTCGTGCTGTCCGGTACCGGCAGCGACGGTACGCGCGGCATTCGTGCGATTAAGGAGCGCGGCGGCATGGTCATGGTGCAGGATGATGAAACGGCCAAGTTTGACGGTATGCCAAAAAATGCGATTGCGACCGGCTTGGCGGATTTTATTTTACCGCCCGATGAAATGCCCAAACAATTGCTGTCTTTTGTCAAACACCCCTATGCGTCTGCCCCTGAAAACGGCGGGTTTCAAGGCGATGACAGCGATTTGACACGCATTTTTTTGATGTTGCGCGAGAAGAGCAAGGTTGATTTCACCTATTACAAGCCAACGACCGTATTGCGCCGTATCGAACGTCGGGTGACGATCAATCAGTTGCAGGATTTAAGCGA
Organism: Methylobacter sp.; assembly: GCF_004322395.1. Lineage (GTDB taxonomy): Bacteria > Pseudomonadota > Gammaproteobacteria > Methylococcales > Methylomonadaceae > Methylobacter_A. The sequence continues at coordinate 15,224 of NZ_SCTW01000070.1, read as the reverse complement.
ATATGTGCGCTTTCTGCAAAATAATCCGAATGAAGTGGCGACCTTGTTTCAGGAACTGCTGATTGGCGTCACCTGTTTTTTTCGCGACGAGTTGGCGTTTGACGAGTTGCGCGATAAATGGTTGGGAAACCTTATTGAAAATTTACAGGACGATGAAATCAGGCTTTGGGTGGCGGCATGTTCGACCGGCGAAGAAGCCTATTCATTAGCCATGTTGCTGGCGGAATACCGGGAGCATACCGGCGAACATTTCAGGGTCAAAATCTTTGCTACCGACGTTGATCATAAGGCTGTCGAAAAAGCCAGCAATGGTATTTATCCCGCCAGTATTGCTGCGGATGTGCCGCCTGAGTTATTAAGCAAATATTTTATACGCCGTGAAGATAATTATCAGGTTAGCCAGAAAATCCGGGAAATGGTGGTGTTTGCGCAACACAATCTGATTAAAGATCCGCCCTTTACCAATATTCATTTATTAAGCTGCCGTAACGTGCTGATTTATCTGCAATCCATATTGCAACGTAAGATTTTGGCGTTATTCAATTTTTCCCTGGTCAAGGAAGGCATTTTAATGTTGGGCGCCAGCGAATCTGTCGGCGAAATGGTCGATTACTTCGATCTGGTCGGGCCTAAATGGAAAATTTATCGTTCCAAAGGCAAATATAATTCAGGTATCGGTTTGGGTATTGCGGATCCTGCGCCTTTTACCAAAGGGCCTTTTCATAACTCGGCACCTGCATCCGTTAACCGTTCCAATCTTGCTTATTATGCGGATGATCGGGTGCTCGACCGATTTGTGAGGGGCTTGGCAGATGATTTATTGCCCTTTACGCTGATTGTTAATGAACACGCGGAAGTTACGCATGTATTTGGCGATGCCAAGGATTATCTTGCTTATCCCAGCGGTAAACTGGTGCAGGATGTTACTAAAATCGTCAAAAAAGACCTGTCCATCCCTATTGCTACCGCTATTAAACGTGCGTTAAGCAGCCGTGACGACATTATTTTGTCCAATATTCGTATTCGTGAAGCTCAGGATGTGCGTTCTTTGAGTTTACGAGTTAAATGTTTACCCGGAAAAAAAGGCCAGGATCCGTTATTAGCTATTTTCATCAGCGAAACCGTTAAAAAAGATGTCTTGAGTGAGTCGGAGTCGTTGACATTTGACGTTAACCAAGAAGCAGAACTACGCATCAGCGATCTGGAGCATGAACTGCAATTTACCCGGGAAAACCTGCAAGCCACGGTTGAAGAGCTGGAAACCTCCAATGAAGAATTACAGGCAACCAACGAAGAATTGCTTGCCAGTAATGAAGAGCTGCAAAGCACTAATGAAGAGCTGCAATCGGTTAACGAGGAACTTTATACCGTCAATGCCGAATATCAAGGCAAAATTACTGAATTAACCTTGCTCAATAATGATCTGGACAACCTGTTTAATAGCACTCAAATCGCTACGCTGTTTTTGGATGAAAACCTGGATATTCGCCGCTTTACGCCAAAATTACAGTCCATATTCCATATCATGGCGCATGATATAGACCGCCCCTATAGTCATTTATCGCATCGTATCGTTGATATTAGCCTGGGCGAGCTGATTAATTCAGTTATGCTCAATCATCAAACCATTGCTAAAGAGGTGCAAATAGAAGCAGGAAATTGGTTTTTGTTGCGTATCTCGCCTTATGCCATCTCAGATAATGTGTACGCAGGCGTTATCTTGACCTTTGTCGATATTGACCAGCTTAAGAAAACCCAATTTGAATTGCAACAGCGCGAACAGGAAGAAACGCGACGTTTAGCAACTATGGTGCTCTATTCGCATGATGCAATTACTCTGCAAACGCTGGATGGACAAATTCTGACTTGGAACCGTGGTGCGGAAGAGCTGTATGGGTGGACTGAAGCAGAAGCCTTACAGATGAATTTTACGATGCTCATACCCGAAACCGAAATAGCCAATGACCAACAGATACGGATGAAGTTGAAAAACGGTACTCCGGTTCCTGAATTTGAAACCAAGCGTATTGCAAAAAACGGCACTGTTTTTACTGTCTGGGTGACGGTTTCAGTGCTATATACTGAAAACCACCATCGCGAATTGATTACTTTTACCGAAAGAGATATACGTTCCAGACAATCGACGGCAAATAATAGTTGTATAAGCTGTATGCAACGTTTAACGACGATTGTAATGGATGGCGAACAAGATGCTATCATTTTACTGGATACTCAAGGCAATATCATGGACTGGAATCAACGTGCGGGAAAACTGTATGGCTGGAAAGAGCAGGAGAAGATCAATATTAACATCACCGATCTGGTTCCGGCGCAGGAACAGGCATTAACTCGCGATAAAATTCAGGCACTCGTTAGCGGTGAGGCAACGCAACAAAATTTAAAGGTGCAATGCTTAACCAAGGATGGACATGAAATCACGGTACGCTTGTCCGCTTCAGTGTTGGATAATCATAGCGGTGAAGTCGTGATGATTGTTGTTACTGAGTGTCATCAGGACTAAGTTCCGTATCCGTAATGAGGTTAAAGGGGAGTTGATGAGACATAAAAATACCTCATATTACAATATCTTAAGAGAAAAGGCTGAATCCCTGATTGCCATGCAAGAGGAAGATATTGTTCTGTTCGATCAAAGTGAAAATGCCAAGATTTTTCATGAGTTAACAGTACACCAGGTTGAGCTGGAAATGCAGAATGAACAGCTCAGAATGGCCCAAGCCGAATTACTGGTCGCGCAAAGAAACGCAAGCCAGTTTTTTGATCGTGCTCCTGTGGGCTATTTGATCCTGAACAGCAAAGCTCAAATATTGCAGAGCAATCGCACCATTCATGAATGGCTTAATTATCATGCCGGTGAATTTGAGAACGATAAATATTTTGTGCATTTTATCCATCATGAAGACTTGATAATTTTCAATGCTCGGTACCAGGCATTTTTTAAACGCCCTGAAAATAAACGCATTGAATTGCGTTTAAACAGGTATAGGCTTCCTCCTTTATTGGTAGAACTCAGCGGACGTTTGGTTAAGCCTCATGTCCTTCAGGCAAATGCACCCGAAGAGCCCTATCTGTTAGTCAATGTCGTTGACATCAGTTCCCATAAACAATTGGAAGACGAATTGAGATTGGCCGCCAAGGTGTTTGAAAACAGTGATGAAGGTATTTTGATTACCGATCATCAGTTGCGCATTGTTAAGGTCAACCCTGCTTTCACTGCTGTCACCGGTTACGATGCCGATGAGGTGATCGGCAAATCACCGACTATTTTAAAATCCTATAAACATTCCCCCGAGTTTTACCGGCAGATGTGGAATAAGATCAACCGTGAAGGAGGCTGGCAAGGTGAAATTTGGAACCGGCGCAAGAACGGTGATTTTTATCTCGAATGTTTGAGCATTAATGCCATTAACGATCAATTTGGCAAGGTAACTCATTTTATTGGCATATTTTCGGATATTACCCGCCGTAAACAAACGGAGGAGCAAATTGAAATTATGGCGCATTACGATGCGCTGACCGCTCTGCCGAACCGGGTGTTGTTTAATGAGCGTTTAAAGCACAGCATTGTACGGGCTACCCGGCATAAGCAGTGGGTTTCGGTATTATTTCTGGATCTTGACCGTTTTAAAACCCTGAACGATACATTGGGGCATTTTATAGGGGACTTATTGCTGCAAGGGGTTGCCAAGCGCCTTCAAAATTGCGTACGCGAAAGCGATACCGTGTCGCGTTTTGGGGGCGATGAATTCATGATAGTGCTGTCAGACTTTGAAGACGAGCAATCCGTCACCTTGCATACTGCCGAAATTGCCCAAAAGATTTTGTCTGAATTATCCAAAGCGTTTGATTTATCAGGCAACAAATTTATGACCACGACCAGTGTTGGCATCGCTTTTTTCCCTAAGGACGGACACTCGGTCGCCGAATTAATGAAAAATGCGGATACAGCGATGTACCATGCCAAAGAACAGGGGCGCAATAATTACCAATGTTATTCCGATAACATGCGTGAACAGGCCTTGACACGCAGTACCCTGGAAAATGATTTACGTTCAGTGCTAGAAAACCAGGAATTAGTGTTGTATTACCAACCTATTGTTAATTTGCAAACTTCCGAAATTGTGAGTTTTGAAGCTTTGATTCGTTGGCGACATCCTAAACGCGGGCTTATTCCGCCTGATCTATTTATACCGATTGCGGAAGAGACAGGTTTGATTATCGGCATTGGCGAGTGGGTACTGCATAGTGCGTGTCAGCAGTTAAAGCGATGGCATGAGGCTGGAAGAAGCAACTTGAAAATGTCGGTTAATTTATCGGCGCGACAGTTTATGCAACATGATCTGGTTGAAGTGGTTAAGCATGCTTTGAATTTGTACGCTTTAGAGCCTCAATATTTGGAGTTGGAAATTACCGAAACCGTCATCATGAAAAACATGAATCAAACTATCAAGATGCTTAAAGGCTTGCAGCATCTTGGTGTTAGTATTTCATTGGATGATTTTGGTACGGGTTATTCCTCGTTGACTTATCTTAAGCAGTTCCCGGTTAATATGTTAAAAATAGATCGTTCTTTTATAAGAGATATTCTGGAAATGAATGACGATAAGGTGATTGTTAATTCCATTATTGCAATCGCGCAACACATGGGTATTAAAATTATCACTGAAGGGATTGAGCATGCAGGGCAGATAGGCTATCTAAAAAATCAAGGTTGCCAATTCGGTCAGGGCTATTTCTTTGCGATGCCTTGCGTCGCGGAAGAATGCCTGTTTACAGTCGAAAATTTTGGCTGAAAGTAAAAAGCTATAATTTTAAAGGCTCTTAATGGACTTCAGGCTTTAGAATTTGTCGGACTTATTAGTTTTAACTCAATATTCGGCTGTTATAAGGCCAGTTTCCCAGATTGCACCTCTCTATATGCGTTGGTAAAGCGCGAAAATCCAAGCAGCGCTAAAATGCGCGTTTACACGGCATTTAGTGCCCCATTCATCCTATTAAAATAGATTGATAGCCTCAATGAGCGGAGCATTTTTTCGGGGGGCGATTTAGTTCGTTGCATTTATGAGCTGAATCTGAGTAAGAATCTACAGATTAACCCGCTCCCTGAAATTAAACATGACGGCAATAGAGCAACTCTCAAGCCCATTCATAGGCAACCCTTTGCCGCTTTAGAGTGTCAATTTTATGGCATCGAGTATTTTTAAATTAAAAAATATTAATCAATGCATTGATTAATATTGTTTTTAAGTGAAATGGCACAGGCTTCGCATTAGCTATTGTAACGTAATAGTTTCAATCCATTGGGAAGCGGCCATGATCGAAAATTCAGCAAACTTAGCGATTATCAACAATAACACTTTTGAAGCAACCAAGGCAGTCAACCTCCATCATTACGATATAAGCAGCGCGTTACAAACAACTTTAGAATTTAATGAGCTGATCGCGATTTTTAGTAATAAAATCGCAAACATGGTCCCTCATAGCGCCTATGTTTATATCAATACGGAATTTGGATTGGAAATAAAAAGCGGCGTTTTTACAAGGCATTCTTGTAATTACGCGCTTAAAGTTGAACAACAACAATTGGGAGAATTAAAACTGATGCGCAACCATAGATTCAGCGATGCTGATCTCCAGTTGCTGGAAGCGCTGCTTTGTTGCTTAATTTATCCGCTGAAGAATGCAACTTTATTTCATCAGGCCTTAAAAATGGCTTATACGGATCCACTCACCCAAACTCATAATAGGACGTCTTTTAATGACTCCATTAAACGGGAAATGAGCCTTGCTAATCGCACCGCCAAAAAATTATCGCTTATTTTCTTTGATATCGATCATTTTAAAGCCATCAACGATAAATATGGCCATGATTGCGGCGACATCACGCTGGCTTTTAGTGCAAAAAAGATCAAAGAAAGTCTAAGGGACAGTGATATTGTTTTCCGCTATGGCGGCGAAGAATTCGTAATTTTATTAAGTGACACAGATGCCAATGGTGCAGAATTGCTGGCAGAACGAATTCGCTCTTCAATTCAACATCACACAATAGCTTACGGCATGGAAACTATTAAAGTCACAGCAAGCCTTGGGGTTAGCACTTTACGCGACAATGATACTACCGAGTCTTTCATCCAACGTGCAGATAAAGCCATGTATACGGCCAAAAACAAGGGCAGAAATCAAGTTGTCTTCGCTAAATAAATCAACGGCAGTCGGATCGCTTGGAGCGCCTACTGTTGGTACACCGAACTCTTGTGCCTTCAGGTCAATTCAGCCTATTTCCCTGACTTATGTTGCTTAAACTCGGGTTTGGCATTAATTACCGGTTTATCGCTTTCCATGCCTGCAAATTCAAATAGCAATTCCAGTTCTTTTTCAGACAATTCATAAAACGAATGGGTTTTCAACCTCTCCGGCAGCACCACAGGCCCATACCGCACCCGCATTAAACGGCTGACGACGACTTCCTGAGATTCCCATAAACGTCTTACCAGTCTATTGCGGCCTTCGGTAACGGTAACGTTGTACCATTTATTGGCGCCTTCACCGCCGAAAAATTTAATATCGTCAAACTTGGCTTTGCCGTCTTCCAGTTCCACACCCTGCTTGAGCTTTGCTAAGGTGGCCTCTGAAACCTCGCCCAAAATACGCACAGCATATTCACGCTCCATTTGGGTTGACGGATGCATTAAGCGATTGGCCAGTTCGCCATTATTGGTGACTAATAATAATCCCGAGGTATTGATATCCAGACGGCCAACGGCTATCCAGCGGCTGACGGCCAGCTTCGGCAATTGCGTGAATATCACCGGACGCCCTTCCGGGTCGCGGCGCGTGACCACTTCACCGACAGGTTTATGGTAAAGCAGCACTCGGGTGGGTTGCTCGACAAATTTTTCCCAATGAACAACCCGGTTATTGATTTGTAAATGATCCCCGGCTTTTAATCGGTCGCCTAAGCCGACAGGTTTGCCGTTAATCTTTAATCTTCCCTCATCTATCCAGCGTTCAATTTCCCGCCGGGAACCGACGCCTCCGCGCGCCAGCACCTTTTGGATACGTTCACCATCGGTTGACTGATCGGCGTCAAATTTCCTTGTTTGCAAAGCAGGCGATTTAGCCGCTTTGTTGTCAGTCTGCTGCTTCGAGGGTCGGCTCGATTTTGCCAAGTTGCTCGGCTGCTTCGTCAAGCTGTTCGATGATTTCGGCGATTTGTTCGGTGGTTTCTTGCTCTTCACTCTTTACCTGCATGGTTTGTTGCATTGCATCTAACGTTGAATCAAGCTGCTGAATCTCTTGCAATGTCGGCAGCTCGTCTAATGATGTAATATTAAAATAGTCCAAAAACTGTTTGGTCGTACCGTATAAAGCGGGTCTGCCCGGTACTTCCTTGTGCGCCACCACTCTAATCCACTCGCGTTCCAGTAGTGTATGGATAATGCTTGAGCTGACTCCAACACCGCGAATATCCTCAATTTCTCCGCGTGTTGCCGGTTGGCGATAGGCAATAATGGCCAGCGTCTCCAATAATGCACGGGAATATCGTGGCGGCTTTTCTTCAAACAACCGTGATACCCAGCGCGACAGCTCCCGCCTGACCTGAAAACGGTAGCCGCTGGCGACCCGCTTTAATTCAACCGGCCTGAACCGGTAATCCTCCTTGATTGACTCAAGGGCATCCTCAATGTCCTGTAGGTTCGGCTGCTCGATTTCAGGAAAAACCTGTTGCAGCTGTTTACTGGTCATCGGCCGGTTGGCGGCAAATAAAATTGCTTCAACTACACGTTTAATTTCCACGTTAATTTCACGCTGTTCGGTTAAGGGGGGCTTATCCTGAGCATTGTCGAGGGGTGATGACGAAGGCTCAGCTATCGGTGACGGGGGCGGCGATTCTGACTCGTAATTCGGCAAAGGGTTCTGACTGGATAATATCGATGAGTCGTTCCTTGCTGAGTTCGAGGATTGCCAGAAACGAGACAACGACTCCGTGTCGACCTTCTTTTCGGATAAATAGCTGAGAGAAAAGGAGATTATCCGCTCCTTTAAGGTTTTCCAAAATGGTTGACATTCGTTCACGGACAGATAAGGGCTCTTTGGTTATTTGATGGTGACTGAGTTGCTCGACTCGTTTAAGCACATCCTGAAATGCCAGCAGCATTTCTTTTAGCTGAACATCAGGCAAGATTTTTTCACAATTTCTAAGCGCCGAGACATCGATGCCGACTTCAAATATATCACGTTCGACTCTGGGCAGCTGGTCAATATCTTCAGCCGCATTTTTAATCTGCTCATACTCCTGCAACCGGCGGATCAGCGTTGCCCTTGGGTCTTCCTCGTCTTCTTCGGCATCAGGCTGCCTGGGCAACAGCATTCTGGACTTGATTTCCGCTAACAGGGCAGCCATTACCAGGTATTCCGCCGCTAGTTCCAGATTCAGCACACCCATTATTTGGATGTAAGCGATGTATTGATGAGTAATCTGGGCTATCGGTATGTTTACAATATCCAGATTTTGCCTGCGGATCAAATACAGCAATAAATCCAACGGTCCTTCAAAAGTGTCCAGCAGCACTTCCAGTGCATCCGGCGGAATATAAAGATCATCCGGCAGCTTATTGAAAGGCGCGCCGTTAACCATTGCTAACGCTGGCGATTCATCCAATATCTCGGCGGTATCCTGATGCATATCAATAGTTGCCGTCATCGACTAATTAATCGTTCTACAACCCGGCAATTGAAGAAAACACTTTCTGCGCGACAAATAGGGGGTATTCTAAAAGCACATTCAACACTTTAAAATATAAAAGCGCTAATAAAATATAAAAACCATAGGGTTCCAAACGATTGTATTGCCACGCCCAATAACTGGGCAAAATGCCCGTCAAAACCCGACTGCCGTCCAGCGGCGGAACCGGCAATAAGTTAATTAACGCCAAAGACAGATTTATTGAGATGCCTGCAAATCCTGTATAAATCAAAGGCAACGAAATAGCTTCAGCACTTACACCGATAGTAATACCTAAACGAATGATTAATGCCCAACCGACAGCCATTAATAAATTGGCAACGGGGCCGGCCAGCGCGACTATGGCCATATCATGCCTGGGATTTTTAAAATTTCGCGGATCGACAGGTACAGGTTTTGCCCAGCCAAAAATAAACCCCGTGCCCGTCATTAGTAATATCCCTGGAAGAATAATGGTTCCAATCAAATCGATATGTTTAATCGGGTTCAAGGTTAATCTGCCCAATGCCGAGGCGGTATTATCGCCATATTTTTTTGCAACCCAACCATGCGCCACTTCATGCACGGTAATTGCAAAAATTACCGGCAATATCCAGACTACTATGCGTTGCATCAGCGTCAATTCATCCATCATGCCGGTATGCTCCTCGTCTATCTAACATTGGCGCAAGGCCCTTGCCCTGCCTGATTATCTCAGCACCGTTGCCGGAAAATCCGATAATAGTCGTTTGTTCTGACTCAATAATGCCGGCGTCAATCACTAAATCCAGCTCATGCTCAAGTTTATTCCTAATCTCATAAGGATCGGTCAATGCCTCTTCTTCTCCCGGCAGCATCAGCGTGGAACTAAACAAGGGTTCACCCAACTCCTGAACCAGCAGTTGGGCGACGGGATGATCGGGTATGCGTATACCTACCGTTTTTTTCTTGGGGTGCTGCAACCGGCGAGGCACTTCACGCGTAGCGTCCAAAATAAAAGTGAAAGCTCCCGGCGTTAACGCTTTAATCAGCCGGAAAGCATCATTGCCGATTTTGGTAAACATGGATACTTGAGCCAGATCTTTGCACACCAGGGTGAAATTGTGTTTATCGTCCAGCTGTCTGATGCGGCGTATTTTATCCAATGCCTGCTTATCGCCTATATGGCAGGCAATTGCATAAGAAGAATCAGTCGGATAAACGATAACACCACCTTTCCGGATTATTTCTACGGCTCGATGTATCAAGCGCAGCTGCGGGCTCTCCGGGTGTATTTCAAAAAATTGAGCCATTGCCTTTATTGAGTGTTAAATAGTGGAATATGCAGTAATTATACCGCACATCCGCGTAAGCTTGCAGTTGAAAACCGTATAGCCGTCAAACAGCATCGAAAATTTCATGCTGAAAAGGCTGTACATTCTGAAAAAATAATAACTTTCAGGCTGCTGATCGTTGATTGATGATTTAGCCCGGACGTAACGCTATGATTTTTGGTAAAAGTAACCAAGGCCTCTATCGATAACGACAAGCTATTCCTGTGAAGAAGGTTAAAAATACTTCTTTGAATAGAATAGTCGTTTTTAATAAAGCGGATGACGAGTCGAACAAAATGAAATTGGAATTTAGCGGAAGATGAAAATATAAAATGGCAATATGTTTTCGAAAAATTGGAATGCACACGGTTTGGATTACGCTTTTTATAAATGCCTATTTCCGGGCTACCCATAAAAGAGCGGGAAGTGTTTTTAGCGCGCAATTACTGCTTCTATGAGGTTTATCGTTATTTTTACAGCCTCGACATTACATAAAAAACATGCCCGCCAATCTGCCTGACAATTTTCCCGGAACGGCTTGGCTTGGTGCCGGTGTTCCAGCTATCGGAGTTTTGCACTATTGAATCTTTGCCGCGCATAACCGATTGAGCTAACGCCGTATAATGGGCCATCAGATTGCGCGGCGGGGTTAATCTCGATACGCCGGACAACTTGCATATGGTCTTGCCGGTACGCTTGGCCCGATTAACCGTAGCCTGTCCTACAGCAATAGCCCCTTCTATAGACTCGCCTCGCGATTCCGCGAAAATAATTTTGGCCAGGCAGCCTTCTTCATTTGCTTGCGCTGATAGTGGGATTAAGAATGCTATCGTTAGAATTAAACTGGTCATGGCGTAATTCCTCTGAGTTAGTTTTATTAATCCCATGTGAACTCCTGGGTCTTGGGTTCGCTCGGGCATTTTTTCAACTGAGTTGGATGTTAGAGTTTTTGCAATAACAAAGGAATAGGTGCGAATGCTTATATATCCGGGCTTTTTTCTTTGCTGTAATTTGGCAATATTAATTAACAACTACAGCCGATAAACACACAGCAATATATTTAAATAATATTCTTCACTTTTCGCGGGTGATTGGCGGAGCTAACACGCCGGAATAATTTCTTAATTTCTAGGTAGTTTACGATATACCAATATCTGGCCGTTTACCTTACTGTGCGCCCTTTGACGTATTTGAGCTCAGCTCAAGAACTATGAAACGGAAAATTGACCTCATGACACAAAAAGAACTGACCAAACAAGCTTTTAAGCTCTACGACAACATTAGAATTCAAAGTTATGAAACTCGGGAGCGTCCGGAATATAGGGAGCGTTTACATTCTGTGGGACTTCGAGCATTTTACAGATATAAACGACGACTTAAAGCTGAACAAAGTCAAGAACATGTGATCGAAGCTTCCCGTTGGGGCTTCTAAGGGCTGCCTGTAAAAGAGCTTTCAGCTTTTTCCACATCCGGCGCCCGATTTTCTAGTTTAGTAAATTTATTCTCAATTTAAAAACAACGAGATAGCCATGGTTACTGGTCAATGTAGACGCTCTTTACCGGAAACTTGTTTACACCCTCTTGCCCTATAGTTGTATCGGTCAACAGTGACTAACCGCTCAGGGTCGATAGCACCAGTTCGCAATCGAGTGCTATCGGCGGTTGAGTCAAAACCCCGCAAACAAAATCTCCAGTGGTGACACTTAATCCGCTTACCCTTTATAACATGGCGAGCTCATAATGACTGTCATCACTTCTTTAATGATAATCAGGCAATAATCGGTTGATTGTTTTCACCATAATCGGAAGCTTTACGTTCTGACACAGCCTGGGCTAAAACCAGCCATTGACGGAGTGGTTTATTAAGATTGATAATCAATCGATTGCTTCATATTCGTATAAAAGAAAAACCTTTGTCATTAAATGACCAAAATAATTCTATCTTCACTATGCCAATAGAAACCTCGGTTGAAAACCAATCAGGGGGTAGTTTGGATGCCGCATTACCCGCGTTGCATGACATATTACATGGGCTTCAGACGGTTATCGATCAAACCGGCTCCTACATTTTTACAAAGGATACCGCCGGACGTTACACCTATGTGAATCAGAAGGTCCAAGATCTTTTCGGCACTTCCTATCAAAACATTGTGGGCAAAGATGACAGTCATTTCTTTGATCTGGAACAAATTAACGAATTGACGGTTAATGATCGTCGCGTTATCGACTTTGGAGAAACGATAGAGCGAGAGGAAAGGAATGCTCTCAAGCCCAGTGGAGAAGAGCGAATTTATTGGACGGCCAAGAAACCCATTCGCAATGATCAAGGCCAGATTATTGGTTTATGTGGAATTTCTACCGACATCACTGCGCACAAACGAATTGAAGAAGAATTGCAGACATTAAAGTCGAGATTGGAATTCCTGCTCAACTCCACTCCTGCGGTAATTTATTCCGCCCGTGCCTATGGCGATTATGGGGTGACTTTTATTAGCGAAAATGTAACTTCGCAACTCGGTTATCAACCCAATGAGCTCACCGAAGATTCATCGTTCTGGGTTAGCCGTATTCACCCGGATGATTTGACAATGGTACATGAAGGAATGAGGCATCTGCTGGAATCGGGTTTTCACAAATTCGATTGCCGTTTTCAGCACAAAGATGGCAGCTTCCGCTGGATGCTTGGCGAGTCGGTGTTGATTCGTAACAGTAGTGGGCAATCCCATGAATTCGTTGGCTATTGGCTTGATATCACCGCACAGAAAGTAGCAGAAGAAAACCAGCGTATAAGTGCCAAGTATTTAAAACGAATCCTCGACAATCTTTTTTGCTATGTTGGTTTACTGGATCCCGATGGAATAATCCAGGAAATGAACGATGCACCGCTACGCCAGTCCGGAATTAAGCGTGAAGATGTCCTCGGTCAATATTTCTACGATGGGCCGTGGTGGGCTTACGACGAAACAGTACGAACTCGATTGTTGAAGGCAATCGAAGCCGCCAATCAGGGGGAGACAATCCGCTATGAGGAAGTAGTAAAAATGGGTGAAGATATTGTCCCCATCGACTTCCAAATTTCTCCTGTTCACGATGAGAGCGGTAAGATTGTCGGCCTGCTGCCAACCGCGGTGGATATTTCCGCCCGTAAGAAGGCAGAGGCAATATCAAAACATCACAAAGTGGTCATTGATAGGGCTCGTGACGGCTTCTGGGTAGCAGATTTGGAGGGTAATCTGCTGGAAGCCAACCAAGCTTATGCGGACATGTCGGGATACTCAATCAAAGAACTGGAAACGATGCACATCAGCAATCTTGAGGCGATGGAAGACCCCTCCGACGTGCAAGTCCATATCGATAGGGTGCTCGCCCAAGGCTTTGACTTGTTTAATACACGCCATCGGCGTAAAGATGGAACATTCATTGATGTTGAAGTATCCGTAAACTACATGGCGGAATCGCAGCAGTTTTTTGCTTTTTTCAGAGACATTACCGAGCGCCAGAAAACACAGCTGGAAGTCTCGCGCTTGTTATCTCGCCAGCACGCCATCCTGGATGGGGCAAATTATTCCATCATCGCTACCGATCACGATGGGCTCATTACAGACTTCAACGCGGCCGCCGAGCGGATGCTTGGCTATAGCGCAGATGAAATGATCGGCAAACAGACCCCTGAAATTATTCACGATAAGAAAGAAGTGGTCATACATGCGGAGAAGTTATCGAAAGAACTAGGGTATCTAGTTAAGCCCGGTTTTGAAGTGTTTGTCGCAAAAGCCAAACTGGGAACGGTCGAAGAATGTGAATGGACTTACATATGCAAGGACGGGAAACGTATCTCTGTGCTGCTTTCCCTTACCGCGATATTCGACGAGGAAAAACGTATCGTTGGCTTTATGGGCATAGCCAGCGACATTACCGAACGCAAAAAAGCCGAAGAAGCGCTGCATATCGCAGCTACTACATTCGAGACCCATGAAGCTATCATGATTACTAGCGCAGATGGCGCGATCATTCGTGTCAACCGCGCATTTGAAAGCATCACGGGATACGGCGAAGAAGAAGTGATCGGTAAGAATCCCCGCATTCTGAAGTCTGGGCGTCATGAAAAAACTTTCTATGCCGATTTGTGGCAAAGGTTGCAGACTACAGGTTCTTGGAATGGCGAAATGTGGGACAGGCACAAAAGCGGAAATATTTATCCGAAACAACTGACTATTACCGCAGTTAAAACTGCCGATGGAGAAACGACCCAGTATGTTGCGATGTTCGCCGATATATCCAAACGCAAAAAAACTGAGGAAGAGATTTACAATCTGGCGTTTTACGATCCACTGACAGGACTTCCCAACCGGCGGTTGATTCTTGATCGACTCAGTGTTGCAGTTTCAGCATCAGGCCGAAGCAAGCAATACGGAGCATTGCTATTCCTCGATCTGGACAATTTCAAAACATTAAATGATACGATGGGACATGAAGCTGGTGATAAGTTACTGATCGAAGTTACTAATCGCCTCAAGTTCTGTGTGCGAGAGACGGATACTGTGGCTCGTTTCGGTGGAGATGAGTTTCTGGTACTGATCGAAAACATCAGTACGGAGGCGAACGATGCTTCACAAAATGTCGCTCGAGTCGCCGAGAAGATACGCGCAACTCTAGTTACACCTTATTACATAAAGGACAACACACACTACAGTTCACCCAGCATCGGTGTGCGTCTCTTTTGCGGTAATGAGATATCGGTACATGAACTGATTAAGCACTCCGATATCGCGATGTATCAAGCCAAGAATGCCGGACGCAATAAAGTCAGGTTCTTTGATCCGGAATTGCAGCAATCGGTCGAAACACGTGCCGCGCTTGAATCGGATTTACGCCGCGCAATCACCGAACAGCAACTGTTTTTGTACTATCAAATACAGTTAGACCACGATCTGCGTCAAACCGGAGCAGAGGCATTGATACGCTGGAAACATCCCGACCGCGGTATGGTACCTCCAGCAAAATTTATTTCCGTCGCTGAAGAAAGTTCGCTGATTCTGGATATTGGCAATTGGATACTCGATACTGCTTGTCAGCAGATTGCCAAGTGGGGTAATAGCGAGCAAACCAGCAATATTGTTCTTGCAGTCAATATCAGTGCAAAGCAGTTCATGCAAATAGACTTCGTG
>NZ_SCTW01000069.1 GCF_004322395.1 Methylobacter sp. | reverse complement strand
CAATTTTTAGCCTTTAGCCTTTAGCCTTTAGCCTTTAGCCTTTAGCCTTTAGCCTTTAGCCTTTAGCCTTTAGCCTTTAGCCTTTAGCCTTTAGCCTTTAGCCTTTAGCCTTTAGCCTTTATAGCCTTGCTCTTCTCATTAAGGGGATACCAGTGTTTACAAAAAAATCAATCGTCTTTGTTTTAGCCTTGTTATTGAGTGCGTGCGGCTATCATTTACGAGGCGCTCTTGAATTGCCTGCCAATATGAAAAATGTTTATGTAGAGGGGGGATCAGGGCTTCTGCACCAACAATTCGGGCAGATTATGAAGACATCTTCCGCTCAGCTTGTCAGTTCCAGAAAAGGGGCCGGTATTGTTATTAAGATACTTAACGAAGATTTTAACCGGCGCGTATTGTCGTTGGGTGCCGCAGGTAAGACTAACGAGTTTGAACTTGTTTATCGCCTAGACTATGAATTTGCAAATGCCAGCGATACCCCGTTGATGGAACGGCAGACGGTTGAAGTCAGACGTGAATATTTCAACGATGTTCAGCAATTTGTGCTTGCCAAGGATAATGAAGAAGCGGTGATACGCAATGAAATGTATCAACAGGCAGTGCATACCATCGTTAATCGTGCCAGGGTTGTATTAGAGGCAGACGCTAAGTAACATGCGGCTCCAGCCTGAACAGATCGCTCCAGCTTTGCAAAAGGGGTTGGCGCCGATTTATTTTATTAGCGGCGACGAGCCGTTGCAGTTGGGCGAAATAGCTGATGCAGTCAGGGCGGCGGCACGAAATGCAGGTTATGACGCACGCGAAGTGCTTGTTGCGGATGCCGGGTTTTCATGGAATCAATTAACGGAATCGTCCGGTTCTTTATCCATTTTTGCCGATAAAAAAATCATCGACTTAAGATTGCCCACCGGTACGCCGGGCGCTGACGGTGCTAAAGCCTTAATCGCTTATTGCGGACATTTGCCGGAAGATACGCTGTTGCTGATTACCGCAACAAAATTAGCCAGTAGCTCATTAAAAACGCAGTGGTTTCAGGCTTTGGATAAGGTCGGTTGTGTTATTCAGGTTTGGCCGTTAGAGGGAGCGGACTTGATACGTTGGTTGCAGCAAAGAATGCAGCAGCGCGGGCTACAGGCCCAAACGGAGGGTATAACGATGCTGGCGTCAAGAATCGAAGGGAATCTGCTGGCGGCCGCTCAGGAAATAGAAAAACTTTATGTTTTATATGGCGCCGGTCATCTCAGCAATCAGCAGATTTTTGATGTAGTAGCCGATAGTTCCAGATTCGATGTGTTTAAGTTGATGGATAGCGTACTGGCGGCTAAGGTAGATCGGATTTTCAGGATATTGTCCGGTTTGCAGGCAGAGGGTATTGCGGCACCAGTGGTGTTATGGGCTTTGACGCGGGAAGCACGGCTATTAATCAAGATTAAGCAGGCGCTGGCTCAGGGGCAAAATAGGACGCAGGTTTTTAAAAACAACCAAATCTGGGATAAGCGTCAGCAGTTGGTTAGTGACGCGTTGAACAGACTGACCGATAACGATCTCAACAGCATATTGACGTTAAGTGCAAAAGCGGATCGGCAGATTAAAGGCCGGCAGCAAGGAGAACCTTGGGAAACGTTACTGTCCATTTGCCTGATGTTTGCGTTAAAGGCTAAAGGCTAAAGGCTAAAGGCTAAAGGCTAAAAATTGCAGCGCTCCTTAAATCCAAATGCAAGCTTTTTTGTCTTTCGCCTTTCGCCTTTCGTCCTTCGTCTTTTTCATACGAGTCCTATTTTTCTAACAGCTGAACTCAATCATGGCAAATAAAGCTTAAATCTGGCTCCGCCAAACTGACTGTTATTGTCCGTTACAATAAAGCCCCGTTTGTCCGATTGGACATGTAATTGAGCAATGGTCTCGGCAAAAAACAATCCCAAGCCGGTATTGCCGTTAGCCAGATTAACTTGGGGGAGTTGTTTGTAATCGGACGATAAAAGATTCTCCGGAAAACCTTTGCCATCATCTTCAATACAAAAAACCACATAGTCATCTTCCTGGGCTGCGGAAAGCAAGATTTTGCTGAAGCAATAGCGTTGTGCGTTATTGACCAGCGTACAAAGGGCATTGCTGATCAAGGAGCTGTCGCAATAACAAAACAAGTCGCCATGGCATTCGGTAATAAGTTGAATATTGCTTAAAGATAATAAGGTCGATTGTTGGGCGACAATATCCTCCAATATATCACTGGCGCTATGTTCGTCTATAGCTAGGCTAAATTGGGATAAATCAATTTTATAAAGTGTCAGTAGTTGCATGAGGCTATTGTTCATGCGATTGGTTTCAAATTCCAATTGCCTGAATTCAGTAGGCCTCGGATCTTGGTGGATTTTTTCAAGCTGACCGAGGAGCACCCTAAGAGTCGTTAGCGAATTCTTTATGTCATGCACTGACGAGGCCAGAATGGCCGGAAAACCGATTGAGAGCATATGAGTATTAAACATTTTAGCGGATCATTGATTAACTTTGAATTGAGAGGCTGTCCAGCTCTGCTTGAAGAACGTTGATTTGATGGTGGGGTATGCCTACTTGAATGGCTTTATTGATATAGGACTGGGCGCTTAGGATTTTTTCCGGATCGGGCTTAGATGTTTTAATACCATGAATAATGATTTTTATCACGTTTAATATAATCGTATGATTATCCGGCATACTGGCGACGGCTTTCTCAAAAACCGCAAGAGCTCCTTTGATATTACCCTCCTGGAACAGGCTGACGCCTTTGTTATTGATATCGACCAATTCTTTTTTTACTTGTTGAATCAGTGTTTCCGCATAATTTTCGCCGACAATGGCGGTACACATTTTGACGATGTCTTTGATAAAAAGTTTATCGTCAATATTGGTTTTAATTAAGTCACTCAAAATTCCATCGCAAGTTTCGCTGTTTCCATTCAGATAGAAAATTTTTGCCATTTCCAGCCGCAGTTCTCGGGATAGCCGTTTGTTAAATTGCTCGTTTAATTTAAATGCTTTTCCATAAGACTGCTGAGCCAGTGCTTTGTTGCCTTTTGTCTGATGAATTTCGGTTTCTAACAGGGCAGCCCTAAGTTTTGCTTCAGGATCATTGTGAAATTGCTGATTTAGTTCACCTAATATTTTTAGCGCTTCGTTGGTGGCATTGCTTTTTAAGTAGAAATTGGCCAAGCCCGAATAGTCGCCGGATGATCTGTGTATGGAGTTTTTGCCCAATTTAATGGTGGCTGTGTAGGCTTTCTTGGCAACAGGGAGGTTTTGGGTTTTGTCAGCCAGCGAAGCCAGTTTTTTTTGCCTTAAGATGGATAGTGGCGAAAGCGTAACGGCTGAATTAAGGGAAGAGACAGCATGCTCATCGTTACCCATCAATTCATGCGCTTTTGCCAGCCAATCATAAGCCTCCAACATCACTGGATAATGCTCGATAAGATACTGAAAAGTGTTGATAGCTTGTTCGTAATCGCCAAGAAAAAAAGCAACAACGCCCAATCCCAATCTGGCCCAAGGTAAATCTCTTTCTTGCAGAATATTCTGATAAATTTCCTCGGCTTTCTTAAAATCGCCAATCTTAATGGCTAATTCGGCATGTATTTTCAATAATTGCATGCGCATTTTTTTATCATCCAACTGAAGCAGTTGTTCGCAATTACGTATGGCCTGATAAAGATTGCCGCTGTCTACTTCATTTTCAATGCTGGCCAAGTATTCCTTTCGAGCATAGCATTTTTCAATGCGGTTTAATAATTGCTGTTGGTTGAAGGGTTTAATCAGGTAGTCATCGGGTTTGTTATCGATAGCGCTTAGCACCATCTCTTGGTTCTGTTCACAAGTGACCATGATAAAAATGGACTTAACCGGCAATAACTTAAAATGTCTGGCTTCTTCCAGAACCTGCTGACCGTTTTTCCCTCTGAGCAGATTGTAATCGCAAAGCACAATATCAAACTTGTCAATCCTCATCGCCGTTATTGCATTGATGCCGGATTCTGCCTCAACAATGAACCGGGCGCCAAATAAAACCAATATATGTTTAATGGTTTCGCGCATGATTGATTGATCTTCAACGACCAATATTTTTTTTGAAGAGAGATTCAATGCCATAAGAAATTAATTTTAAATTTAAATTTCATCTGTTCAGTTTGGGCTTGAAAAAGAACAACATGTCCCAATATTAGCGCTAATCTTATAATTAATCAGGATTAATAAACATGACTGTTGAAGTAAAAAAAGAAACATTAGGATTTGAAACTGAAGTTAAGCATCTATTGCACTTAATGATTCATTCATTATATAGCAACAAAGAAATATTCTTACGCGAATTGATTTCCAATGCGTCGGATGCAGCAGATAAACTGCGCTTTGAGGCGCTGTCCAATGATAGCCTATATGAAGGCGACAGTGAGCTGAAAATCCGCCTGGAATATGACAAAGACAAGCGCACTATTACCATTATCGATAACGGTATCGGCATGACCCGTGCGGAAGTCCAGGAACATATCGGCACCATCGCAAAATCAGGTACTAAACAGTTTTTTCAGGCGCTAACCGGCGACCAAGCTAAAGACAGCGAATTAATCGGCCAGTTCGGCGTAGGTTTTTATTCTGCATTTATTGTTGCCGATAAGGTGACTTTAACCACCCGCAAGGCCGGCGCCGACAAGAGCCAAGGCGTACGTTGGGAATCGGCAGGCGAAGGCGATTACACGCTCGAATCCATAGAAAAAGCCCAACGCGGAACCGAAATCGTTCTGCATTTGAAAGAGGATGAAAGCGAGTTCCTGGACGGCTATCGTATCCGCTCTATCGTCAGAAAATTCTCCGATCATATTTCCTTGCCTATCGTGATGGACAAAGAAGTCGCGCCATCAATGGGCGATGAAGAAGGCGAAGAGAAAAAACCGGCGGAAATCGTCGAAGAGACCGTTAATTCGGCTTCCGCGTTATGGACCAAAGCCCGTCAGGAAATTTCCGATGAGGCGTATAACGAATTTTACAAGCATGTCGGTCACGACTTCCAAGACCCGTTAACCCATGTACACAGCAAAGTCGAAGGCACCAATGAATACACGTTGTTGCTTTATGTACCGTCACGCGCGCCTTTTGACCTGTGGGACAGGGACACCAAACACGGCGTAAAATTGTACATACGCAAAGTGTTTATCACAGACGATGCCGAGCAGTTAATGCCGCGCTATTTGCGCTTCATCAGAGGGGTTATCGACGCCAATTCCCTGCCGTTGAACGTATCGCGAGAAATTCTGCAACAAAGCAAGCAAATCAGCACCATCAAATCGGGCGCCGTTAAAAAAGTGCTGGGAATGCTAGAAGATTTGGCCAAGACTGAGCCGGAAAAATACGAGAAATTTTGGTCCCAATTCGGCCCGGTCATCAAAGAAGGCCCGATTGAAGACCATGCCAACAAAGAGCGCGTCGCCAAATTGCTGCGCTTCGCTTCAACCCATACCGATACCGACAAGCAGGATGTTACGCTGGAAGCTTACGTCAGCCGCATGAAAGAAGGGCAGGACAAGATTTATTATGTAACCGCAGATACTTTCTCGGCTGCAAAAAACAGCCCGCATCTGGAAATTTTCCGCAAGAAAGGCATTGAAGTGTTATTGCTGTCGGATCGTATCGACGAATGGCTGGTGTCTAACCTGGATGAATTCGACGGCAAGCATTTGCAGTCTGTCGCCAAAGGCGACCTGGACTTGGGTGTTTTGGATGCCGAAGAAGACAAAGCAGCCCAGGAGGAAGTGAATAAAGATTTCGAAACGGTACTCAAACAAATTAAAGACGTGCTGGGCGAGAAAGTCAGTGAAGTGCGTTTGAGCCATCGTTTAACCGAATCTCCCGCTTGTCTGGTTGCCGATGTCTACGGCATGAGCCTGAATATGGAAAGAATCATGAAAGAGGCCGGACAAGGTTTGGGCATGGGGATGGGCAGAAAGCCGATCTTCGAACTTAATCCAACTCATCCTTTAGTGGTTCGTATGAAAGAAGAGCAGGATGACACTCGTTTTGCCGACCTGACTCATATTTTGTTCGATCAGGCTATCTTAAGCGAAGGCGGTCAGTTGGATGATCCGGCGGCTTTTGTGCATAAATTGAACGCACTCTTGCAAGGCTTGTTGCATTAATCGTTAAAACTAAAAAGGCTGGAGAATATCCAGCCTTTTTTATGCGCGATGGTTTTATTGTTGGTGCGAGGATTTATATATCAATTGTACTCACTGTCCACGAAAGGCACGAAAAGCACGAAAAAACTGGAACAGAGCAACATGGAGCTAGTATCCAGTCACATAGTTTTCTTAGGGGCAGCAAAGACAAGTAAATGATTTAGGATACTCTGTAAACAGAGAAATATACGGCTCTAAATTTTTCGTGCTTTTCGTGCCTTTCGTGGACTGTAGTTATTTCATTATATGGAAAGTAATGACTTAAATTTTTTGAGACGATAGACTGCTTAAACTTAGCACAGGGTGTTTCCGAAAAATTGGTGCGGTAAATGATTAGGGGATATCTACTGATTTTTAGGTTTTAGGCTCATTTATGACACGTTTTAATTTGGCATTACGGATGTTATGGCGTGACAGCCGTTCCGGCGAATTAACCATACTGATACTGGCCTTGATAATTGCTATCACCAGTTCGACAGCCATATCGCTATTTGCAGACCGATTGCAACGAACCATGACCACTCAGGCCGCGGAATTTTTGGCGGCCGATTTGGTGGTCGCAAGCCCGACCGTGATCCCTGCCGAATGGTTGTCCAAAGCAATGCAACTTAATCTTGCTCAAGCGCAAACGGTCGAATTTTCCAGCGTGTTGATTGAGCATGACGAGCTAATACTCGCAGGTATTAAAGCGGTCAGTTCCGCTTACCCACTGCGCGGATATTTAAAAGCCACCGCCTCGGATTATTCGGCTGAAACCGTCGAACACTCCGGTCCAAAACCTGGAACAGCCTGGGTTGAAAAACGCATTTTATCGGCGCTTAAACTGAATCCGGGCGATGCATTACATGTCGGAGAAAAACAGCTGACCGTCAGCAACATCATTACTTACGAACCTGACAAGCGCGGCGATTTTTACAGCTTCTCGCCGCGTGTGATGATCAATGTAGAAGATTTGCAGTCTACCGGTATTTTGCAGCCGGGCAGTCATGTGCATTATTTCTTCCAATTCAGCGGCGACAGCAAAGCTTTAACCGAGCTCAATCATTGGATCAAGCCGCAGCTGAATCCGTCCCAGCGTATCATGGATATACATGAAGACCGCCCGGAACTGGGTTCGGCATTGGAACGCGCGGAACGCTATTTGGGCTTATCCAGCATTGTTGTCATTTTAATTTCCGGCGTAGCGATTGCGATGGCGACGCGGCGTTATACCGAACGGCATTTTAACGCCACTGCAATATTGCGTTGTCTTGGCTGCAAGCAGAATGAAATACTCTGGCTTTTCGGCAGCCAGTTTGTCGTTTTAGGTTTACTAGCCAGCGCTATTGGCTGTCTGTTGGGCTGGATTGCTCAGCAGGGGTTGTTTCACTTATTAAGATCGCTATTACCCCAGCAAGTCGCCAATCCGGGTTTATTGGCGGTCTTTTTCGGATTTATTGTCGGCATGGCTATTTTGTTGGGGTTTGCGCTGCCGCCGCTATTGCGCCTTAAAAAGGTTTCGCCGTTGCGAGTGTTGCGTCGTGAGCTGGAACCTTTGCCAAGTAGTGCATGGCTGATCTACGGATCGGCAATCGGCATTCTCGGCATATTGATCTGGCGTTATACCGATGACCTTAAACTGACCGCGACTATTATCGGCGTCGGCTTGATTGTCTTGCTACTGCTCGGGTTTTTGCTTTATACCTTGTTGCGCTTTAGCCGGAGACTGTTGCCGCATCTTGGTCTGACCTGGCGTTTCGGTTTGCAGGGATTATTAAAAAACAGCCGGGGCAGCGTCGGTCAAATATTAGCTTTCTCCATTACCTTAGTGGCGATGGTGCTCAGTTTTACCGTGCGTACCGATTTAATCAATGACTGGCACAAACAGCTGCCCGCTAATGCGCCCAATCATTTCGCGCTGAATATTTTTCCCGATCAACAACAAAACTTTCAACAAGATCTGCAACAGCAACGAATCAACGGCAGCCAATTTTATCCGGTAGTCAGGGGTCGTCTGGTAGCCATCAACAACACACCGGTTCAACAAATCGTCAGCAAAGACTCGCAAGGCGAAAGCGCCACGCATCGGGAATTAAGCCTTACCTGGACAAAAGAACTGCCTGAGGATAATAAAATCACTGCCGGAAGTTGGTGGAAAGATGCTCAAGCCGGGCAGGTTTCTGTCGAGCAGAAATTGGCCGATAGCCTGAAAATCAAACTGGGCGACCTGTTAACTTTTACCGTCGGCAGTCAGCAGCTTATAGCCACCGTTGCTAGCGTCCGCGAGCTTCAGTGGAATACCATGAAGCCGAATTTTTACATGATTTTTTCGCCCGGCACACTGGATGCTTTCCCCAGTACTTTTATCACCAGCTTTTATTTGCCGGAGAGCCAAAAAGATTTTTTAAATGTACTGGTAAAAAAATACCCCAGTACAACCCTTTTGGAAGTCGATTTAATTTTGCGCCAATTTCAAACCATACTGAGCCAATTGACTGAAGCCATAAATTATCTGCTGTATCTTGCGCTGATGGCTGGAATCACGGTGTTGTTCGCCGCCGTTTATGCAACGTTGGACAGCCGTATTCATGAGGGCGCGTTAATGCGGACACTGGGCGCCAATCGCTCATTTTTAAGAAAAACTCACATCATTGAGTTTAACCTGCTCGGGCTGACTTCCGGTCTGTTAGCGGTCGTCATCTCGGAAACCATACTCTATGTTTTGTACACCTATGTCATACATATGGAGTACAGGAGTAATTTTTATTTATGGGGAATTGTGCCGCTAACCGGTGCTTTATTTGTGGGCCTGGCTGGATATTGGGGCGTAAGAAATGTGGTTAACAAATCTCCGCTTCAGGTTCTAAAAGAGCTATAACTCTTGATTTGGATTCAACGGGGCCGCTTTCTCTAATTTTTGATATTAGCTGAGATATTTTGCTGATCAGATTATCCCTGAAACTTTGCCAGTCAGTAACATTACTTATTTATTAATTGCAGGAATTGGATTTTTTATGATAAATGTATTTGCAAAGCACTAGCTCACTATAGTGCTATGGTGTTCATACTTTATTCATAAAAATGAAGTATTCTCTAAAAAAACAATTTTCAGGTAATAATCAATATGAAAAAAATAACAACTACTATCGTTTTTGTAGGCAGCGTTTTAATCTCTGGTTGCTACAGCCAAGGCGGATGGACGCCAACCGTTGATGCCTATAACGATCCTAATGCCTATCGAATCAATCAGGATATGGCTGAGTGCAAAAATTTGGCGAATCATGCATCCGGCGGTACTGCAAAAGAAACCGCTATCGGTGCAGGCGTAGGCGGTTTAATTGGCGCGGCCGGCGGCGCGGCAGTAGGTGCAATCGTTGGAAATCCTGGAACAGGCGCAGCGATAGGCGCGGCAGCCGGTGGTATTGGCGGCGGCGCTAAACAAGGTTTTGAGAGTGAATCAACATACAAAAGAGCCTATGCAAACTGTATGAGAAACCGCGGACATCGTATTGTTAACTGATCAGGTTAACATTTAAAAACTGTAATATAGCTACACAGGGATGTGTATGCCCACAGAGCTTCCGGATCGACCTAACGGCGAAATTTACGTTGGAATCGATTCTTGATTTTCAAAATAAAGAAAGTTCCTTTTTTCATCATCCGATATTGATCGAACAATTGCTGATTTTCCGCACAGAGCAATTTTGTCGTTTTATTATTTGGTTCTTCATAATCCAACCTAATTTGTTAGCGCTTCAGGTAGGCCGCTTAAACTTGCCTTTAGCAAACCGCAACAGAAAATTTGCTAAATAAGTTTCACTATCCTGGCTATAAACATTGTTGGATTCATAAATCGTCAGCAACCTTGCCGTAAACGTTTCCTCTGTAAGGCTGAATGTCAGCGCGGATACTTTGGCTTCGTTATGCGCATAGCCTTGAAAATCGGTTTGATTAATCAAGAAAAACCCCGCTGCTAAAGCTTGAGCGGAAAACTTTGCGACTGCATGAGAGGGAATCAACAGATAAAACAAACCCTGTGGAGATAATAATTGTTCGGCTATACCGATCAAATCGGCATAGGGCAGTTGGTCGGTGTGCCGGGCGGTATTTCTAAGAACATTGACGGTTTTTAAGTGGTTTTCAAAAAACGGCGGATTGCTGACGATCAGGTCGTATTGCCGGTTGACTGTTAAGGCAAAGCTTTGAATATCTTGATGCACCGCTTCAAGTCGCTCCGGCCATGGACTATTGTTGAAATTAATATCGGCTTCTTTAAAAGCTTCTTCGGTCAATTCCACTGCTGTAACTTTTACTGCGCCAAGCTGGGCTGCCATTAGCGCAAGCACGCCGGTTCCGGTGCCGATGTCCAGCACGTGGTCGCCCTGATTGACCGGGGCCATAGCGCCGAATAGAACGGCATCGGTGCATATTTTCATGCCGGCGTTTTTTTGCAATACGGAGAACTGCTGAAAGTGGAAAGTTGACATGCTTTTGTTGGGTTTAAGAGTTTGGTTATATTGGGCCATTTTTTTAGAAAGCTCTCGTGTAGGAGGCACTTTCCTGGAAAGCATAGGCATCTATATAACACGTCATCCCGGCAGGGAATGCCGGGATCCAGAGCACAGGGATGTGCTAGAGTGAATGTATGAAAAACGCCATTTTTTAAAAAATAGCTCAAAAAGCGGTCTCGTCTGGCCAGATTTTTGGCCTGATTCAGCATTGCGATCGAATACCGGCATTTTCTGCCGTGACGACGTTATTACTTATATTTGGCATGAAGGGCGGCGCTATTGATCTTTTTCTTTTGGCTTATCCGCTAACCATTTGCTTTCCGGCTCAACGGCTACAGCTTCTTTTTTAGCTACTGCCTTATTCCAAAGTCCATTACTTGAAAAACACTCCCAACCCCATTTCAGCCAGTTCAGCAACGACACCGCCAACCAGAGTGACCAAGCCAGCATCAACACTCGATACACTATCAGCGGTACTGAAATCAGCGTTGCTATTGGTAAGTTCGCCAAGCTTCTGTCCTGATACCAGTTTAAGTTATACGCTGAGGACTGGTTGCCGATGATCTGCATATCGGGCGAGCCCAGCAATCCCTGTTCGACCGCTAAAAACAACATGCCCAACGATACCAGGGTTAATACGCCAATGATAACTTGCAAAGCATTAAAATAGCGTAAGCCGGAAACTTGCTGCTCCTTGCGCCATCCTAATAGTATTAACCACGCAATAACAATGCCTGCCGATTCAAGGGAGATTTGGCTAAGCCCGACCAATAATAAAAACCATTGCAAGGCTTTTAAGGGGGTCAGCCGGATTTTGCCCATTCCCAAAGACAACATAACAATAACAATCAGCACACCCCAAAATAAAACCGCGGGCCCCAATTTCGGCCCCATAGCAAACAATACCCAGCGATCCTGCCCCAAGCCGATATTCAGGTTCGCGTTAACGCTCGATAGTCCTAAATCTACCTGCGGCGTAGACATGATGCTTGTTATGCCGATCGCTTCACGCCAGTTGATTGAGACTTCCTGCTTGCCGGGATTGATCGGCACGGTGAGCTTTCTGCCTTCTTGCCTGATCGGTTGGTTTTGTCCGTTAATAGCGACAGATTGTAATACGGCTTTTTCGGGCAGAATTAGCGTATGTTGCGATCCTTGCGAACTTCTCACGCTGATATTCAATTCGCTTTCCTGGTTGCGTTGCCCTGGTTTGATGCTTAACCGGCTGCTGTCGATGGTCAAGGTTTGTCCTTCTACTGCGGCAGGCCGGGTTATTTGCAGGGTGATTTTTTCGCCCGGCCAGGGATGCCATTCCGGCAGCCATTGCCCGTCGTTATTCAGGTGTATCATTGCTATGCCGGATGTTTCAAGATGCCAGATTGGGCTGACATCCGCTTTCAATACCTCTATCCATTGTTCGGTTTCGGCCGCGGCAAAATCGATTTTTTCGGATTTTTCGAGCGTAGACTCCCATAGCAGTTCGGGTTGCTGTGCCGGAATATTCACTTCGGCTTTGCCCTCTTTAACCCGGATGCCTGACGTAGTGACCGACTCCCCCGGTAGCAACGGGACGGACAAAAACACGGCGGAACCATCTGGTGAAACGCGGATGATACGGGTAATAACACGCCAATCCAAGCCCAGTTGCAGGGTGCGCTCAATCCTGACAAACGGCGGCAAGGCTCCAGGCTCCAGTGTCGATTCACTTTGCTGCTGAGCAGTCCGGTTTATCCGGCTAAATTGCAGTTGATCGTCAACTTGGTTATTGTCCTGTATGCCGATGACTTGCCAGCCGGTATTTTGAATGCCGACCCAGTTTGGCTTTAACGGCAAAGGCAGCGTGAATTTGCTTAATAAAGGCGTAACTCCATTCAACACAACCTGATGCTCGCCTTCGCTGAGGTTAATCCACAAGCCGTTGTCATCGCGGTAAAGCCCTAGTGCTGCTTTGTCGTCAACAAGGATTTGATTAGGAAACCATTGTTCATATTCGGCGGGTAAAGGAATAGCCACGGATTGTTGGGCGTGAACTTGCAGCGCAATTTTCAATTCCTTATCGGTAATCGTTATTTTCATCTGTGGAATTTGCGCGCAACTCGGCAAACAGTCCGGCGGCACCGGTTTTTCCACCAGCTTGTTTCTAAGCTCGTCGAGCACGGCTTTATCAGGAATATCGGCATATGCTTTGGGTGACGGCATGGACAGCATCGGCAACAGCAAAAAGCCCAGCAGCAACGGCGTCGAAGGCCGGATGCCTTTCAACCTGAACTTTTCCGCCACGCCGAACATCAGCAGGGCCAGCGCTGCGACTAAAATTACGCGGATGAAATTGAGCAGCATGGTCAACGTCGGCGTTAAATACCATAAGTGCAACTGTTGCCCCGCATCAACCGAACCGTTCCATGACAACAATACTGTGTTCCATTGCCATTGAGGCAAGCCGGGGCCAGTCTGTATTTTGGCTTTAGGGTCGATGCGGTCAAAATTGACTGCCGTGTCTGGATGAGGCGATACCGGAGATTTTGATGCCATTGATCTTTTCGACATCTCTTCTTCCATCTTACTCATCGCCTCATACGCTGGTGCCGGTGCATTCATTTCAGTGGCAACGCCATATTGGGGCTCCTGCATGTTGATCGTTTGCCAAGGTTTTTCCAATTGCGGATAAAGCCCGGTGCGCACCTGCGCGACCATAAACGGCAAGGTCGTGATAATTAACGCCAGCCAGAAAGCATTGCGATACCAGCACATGAATTTTAAAAACTTACCCTGAGGCAATACCTTGATCAATGCAATCGCAGCCAGAATATTCAGCCAGACGAAATGCGGCGAGCCCGGTTCATGCCAGATTAACACCAGTGTTACCAGCGCAAGACCGCCCCAGTAAGGATTCCACAGCCTGCCTGTTGCCAGCGCTGCAATTAAAACCAGGAACAAGTCCAGCAATGTCCAGCGGGAAATCCAGCTGTCAGGCACATTGTCAACGCCGCCGGCCGCTAGCAAACGCCAGCCCGGCGGCAGGTTCAGTTCGGCGCTGACGTTGTGAAAATCCTGTTCCCAGCCTACTGCGCTGATCGCGCTAACGGGACCGATGACACGGCTGTCGGCATCCAGTGTTATCGTACCGGTTCGGACTTCCACGCCTTGCTTGCCGGTTATATCCTGAGTAATAAACTGGTTGCTGCCGTTTAAGATGACTTTTCCCAATTGTGTTTGCGGCAAAGTATTAAGCCGCCAACCCCTGGTCATGTTGCCGGTAATCGTATCATTGACGGTGTAGCCTTTGCCTTCGAAATCCAACCATAGTTTTCTGGTTAGATTGAGTTGATTGGGTTCAGGTTCCGGATCGCCTCGGCGTATGGTTTTAAAAACCATGGACTGGCCTTGACTGATTTTATAGGCGGGGAGACTTTTCCAGTCGTCGGGCAAATTGGTCTGATTGGGATCGATGGCCGCTAACTGTTCGATTTCAACAACGCGCAGTTCGGGTCGTGCATCGTATACCCAGATTTCCGATTCCGGCCATTTTATATTCTGTCCCGTAGGGCCGGCCGGCTGGTCGCCCTTGAGCTCATTCAGCTCTTTGCTGTTTCTCGCCAGTATGTCGAGTTGCCAGTGGCCGGGGCGTAGCTGGATCAGTAACTGCCCGTCGGGTTCCAGCCGGGCGGGCAGTGGGCTTTGCAAGCTCAGCGGAATAAAGCCTTCCAAAATAGGCCGGGGCAGTTTAACTTCACGTTGCTCCCCGGAGACTTCCAGCACCAGCCGGGTTAAAACCTGTGCAGGAACTTCATCGATGATCTTTCGAAATACCTGAATGTCCAGATTGTTTTGGATGTTTTCCGGTCTCTTTAAACCTATCTCGCTTTCCTTTAACCACAGCTGTCCGTCTTTAAGAGCCGGTGTCGGTATGGTCAGTCCATTAATGCGCAGGTCAACCAATCCGGTATCCGCAGGTACCTTTAAGTTATCAGGAATAGCGTTCCACAAGAATTCGCCCTTGATCTGGTGTAAGCCTATGGTCACTTTAATCGAGGGGATATCGTCTTTATCCATGACCAGCGCGGTTTTGTTATCAACAGTCACATTAAGCGGCCAATGTGTTTTATCGCCCGGCAAGCTGATCCAGCTATCCCGATACACCGTCCAGCTCATCGAAAAAGCGCCTTTTTCGGCGGTTAAATCCAGTTGGGTTTGGCTAGGCCAACTACAGCGCTGTTGCTCGTAACTGTTATAGATGAAAGGGCAGGCGGGTTCAGGGCTATCCTGCAATACCCAGGCTATCCAGGGTTTGAGAGGCTCCGGCACTTGTTCAGGGGATAGCGGCTTTGCCTGAGCGGCTGAAGTAAACAATACTGCGCTTAGAAATAGCCAGACGATACGACTCATGATGCACTCCTGATTGATTAATCACGAAGACACGAAGGACACGAAGTTTTTCATGTCTTAAGTTGGTGAGTCCTTGCTCTGATTAGGGACTCTTTACAATTATTTATGTGGTGCTACTTGTTAACTCACATTCCAATCGAGTCCTCTCATTGACACCATGTCAACAACCAGTGAATGTGCATCAACAGCTTTTAGTAATTGCCGAATTTTTTGTTGCACATCCGCAGGATTGATGGCGCGTGGAAACAGCTTTGAATGCTTCGCCGGTTGCTCAAGATGCAAGACGACTCTCAACTTACGTGAAGCCGATACCGCATGGGCTAATTGCTTTTCATCAGGATTGGTTGCATGAATTTTTGCTGGAATGATTGCCGCCAATGTATCAAAAACCTTGTGCGCGACTTCTTCTGACAAATCAGAAGGTTTTGTGCGGGAATTGACACGATAATCTTTGACCTCAATTAACCATGCTGTTTTATCTAAATCAATAGCAAGCAAATCCAAAGACTTGATACCGTTCCACATTCGTGAGAACTGATTCCGATAAAATGACCAGTCATCGTATTTGCTGACCTGCCAATTATCAGGAAAATCAAAATTTAATCCATCCACATTAAAACGTTGCATAATCAATCGACTGCCAGAAAGCGGTCAGATTGTGCCAGCTCTTCGTCTAGTGCAGCTATATCACCTATGTCATCTATACTGGAACCTTGATCGATTTTAACGCCGTCCTCGGTTTGATGAAGTCCAAAGAATTTTGATTTAACTTTTTTATGGTTTTTATCAGACAGCAATATTTCAAGCTCCCGTAGCAAGAAAAGGCTATGTGTAGCAATAAAAACTTGGATACCGGAATCGCACAGATCCAAAATACTTTTTGCTACTTGTTTTATGAGCACGGGGTTGAGATTGGCTTCAGGTTCATCCCAGAACAGGTAGCCTTTATCCAGAAGTGCTCCAGTTGCAATCAAGCGTGCAAGCATACCTAACTTGCGTAAGCCCTCGGCAACCAATGGCATTTCCATGCGGCCGCTATCATTTCTTAAATAAAAGCGCCCGTTTTTATCAAGTTCTATTGCCCCACCCATTGCTATTTCTAAAGGTTCAAGAAGTTCACGAATTCGTTTTTCCTTAGGGCCTCTTTGTATTAATGCCCCGAGCAAAAGGCAGGTATCTCGCCAAGTTTCTTCAAACTCAAGATAGTGGCCTTCGTAAACTGAGATGAAATTAGGAAATATGGTTAACAATTCTCGCGTAGGTAAATATGCAGGAGAAACATCTATCCAGGCCTCCGGCAACTTTTCGATACTTACTTCAGTTTTACTATTGCCGGCAAAGCTAAACGCTATATCACAATTACTTTGCTCAAAGACTAAATGAATATCACATCGCTGCCGCCCTTGTTGTCTCTTCGCTAGACGGCCTAGCGATTCGGGGCGGAAAATATTAACCAATTTATCGGCAAGCCGTGTTTGTAAAAACGACTTAGTGGGAATCGAAGTCTTTGGCTTGCGTCCTTCTTCTGCGCTTACGGCTAATACCGAATAGATCATCTTAAGCAAATGTGTTTTACCTGCGCCGTTTTCGCCGATAATCACATTCAAATTCCGTCCAAATTTCAGATCGGTCTCTGAAAAGACGGTCATATTTTTGAGCGTTATCCGTTTTAGCATTGCTTTTTCTCCTCAGGAATAAACGCAATTTTAACCATTTATGGCTCTCTAATCGGGAGATAGAGTAACAACAATCATCTTTCCAAAAAATTCCTCAACATATCATGCCCATGTTCAGTCAAAATCGACTCGGGATGAAATTGCACACCTTCAATATCCAGCTGTTTGTGCCTTACGCCCATGATCTCATCCAGTTCGCCCTCCGCATTTTGTGTCCAGGCGGTGATTTCCAGGCAATCGGGAATGCTCTCCTGTTCAATGACCAGTGAATGATAACGGGTGGC
This sequence comes from Methylobacter sp., assembly GCF_004322395.1. Taxonomy (GTDB): domain Bacteria; phylum Pseudomonadota; class Gammaproteobacteria; order Methylococcales; family Methylomonadaceae; genus Methylobacter_A. Next base: position 43,601 of record NZ_SCTW01000069.1, on the reverse strand, counting down.
GGTAAACGGGTTGCTAAGCCCTTTGAATACGCCTTGATTATGATGGTAAACCAGCGAAGTTTTGCCGTGCATGATGCTTTTAGCATGGACGATTTTGCCGCCGAACGCATAGCCGATACTTTGATGCCCGAGACAAACGCCCAAGATAGGAGTTTTTCCTGCAAATTTTAAAATGGCTTCAACCGATATGCCCGCTTCTTTTGGCGTGCAAGGGCCGGGAGAGATCACTAGTTTATCGGGCGCCAATTTTTTCACGTCTTCTACGGTGACCTGATCGTTACGCACTACGGTGACGTCGGCGCCTAACTCGCCTAAATACTGCACCAGGTTGTAAGTGAACGAGTCGTAGTTATCGACCATCACTACTTTGACGGCACTCATAGTTGTTCCCCTTCCAAGCCTGCTTCGGCCATACTCACAGCGCGGAAAATTGCGCGGCCTTTATTCATGGTTTCATCCCATTCGTTTCTGGGTACGGAATCGTAAACGATACCGGCACCGGCTTGTATATGTAACATGTTGTTTTTGATAACAGCGGTCCTGATCGCGATCGCGGTATCCAGGTTTCCCGACCACGCTATGTAGCCGACTGCGCCTGCATAAACGCCGCGTTTGACCGGTTCGAGCTCGTCGATAATTTCCATCGCGCGGATTTTCGGCGCGCCGCTGACGGTTCCGGCCGGAAAGGTTGCTGCCAGCACATCAAATGCATTTTCACCTTGCTGTAACTGTCCGGTGACGTTGGAGACGATGTGCATGACATGCGAATAGCGTTCGACGATCATCTTATCGGTCAACTGCACGGTGCCGATTTCGGCGACCCGGCCCACATCATTGCGGCCAAGGTCAATCAGCATTAAATGCTCGGCCAGTTCTTTGGGATCGGCCAGCAAGTCTTTTTCCAGTTCAATATCCTGCTCCGGCGTCGTACCGCGCCGACGGGTGCCGGCAATCGGACGAACCGTGACCATATCATCTTCCAGCCTGACCAGGATTTCCGGCGACGAACCGACGATATGGAAATCGTCCAGGTTCAGGTAAAACATGTACGGCGAAGGATTTAAGCAACGTAAAGCGCGATACAAATTAAGCGGCGAGGCAGTGTAAGGGATGGACATGCGTTGCGATAACACCACCTGCATGATGTCGCCGTCGGTAATGTATTCCTTGGCTTTCAACACCGCATCTTCAAAGCCCTGTTGAGTAAAGCCCGAGATAAAATCGGATTCTTCGACCTGTTTGGGAATATGATGGTTTTTCGGTTTGGCTTGCAGCTCGCGCAGCTTGACGGCCAAATCATTCACTCGTGCGACGGCGCGGTTATAGGCGTCGTTTTCTTCAGGATTGGCGTGAGTCAGCAACAGCATTTTGCCGGACAGGTTATCGAATACCAGCATTTCTTCCGACACCATCAGCAGAATGTCGGGATTACCCAGAGGGTCGGATTTTTCCGTGCCACGTAACTTCGGCTCGATATAGCCGATGGTTTCATAGCCGAAATAGCCGACCAGACCGCCATTAAAGCGGGGCAGGGTGTCAATGTCGGGAACGTTGTATCGTTCTTTAAATTGCTCTATCCAGAACAGCGGGTTATCGTGTGTTACCGTTTCCAGCAGTTCGCCGTTTTGTTCCAGACGGATTTGATTGCCGGTAATTTTAACGATGGTTTTGCAGGGCAGGCCGATGATCGAATAGCGACCCCACTGCTCACCGCCGTGTACCGATTCAAACAAATAGGAATAAGCGCCGTCGGCCAATTTCAGGTAGGCGCTCAAAGGCGTGTCCAAATCGGCCAGCACTTCGCGGCAAATCGGGATGCGGTTGTAACCCTGCCGGGCATAGTGATTGAATTGTTCTGGGGTCATTTTGGTTATTCAATTAGGTATATGCAAACTGGACTGTTGGGTTACGCTAGCGTTAACCCAACCTGCAACCAATTTTTAAACTGCTTTAGCCAACTCAGCACGCATGTCATCGATCACTTTCTTGTAATCCGGCTGGCCGAAAATCGCCGAACCTGCGACAAAGGTATCGGCGCCAGCTTCTTTAATCGCGCGGATATTGTCGGTTTTAACGCCGCCGTCGATTTCCAGACGGATATTCAAGCCGCTGTCGTCGATTCTTTTTCTGACTTCACGCAATTTACCCAGCGATGAAGGGATGAAAGACTGGCCGCCAAAGCCAGGGTTAACCGACATCAACAAAATCATGTCCAGTTTGTCCATCACGTAATCCAAATAATGCAGCGGTGTGCCTGGGTTAAACACTAGGCCAGCTTTGCAACCTGAATCCTTAATCAGTTGCAGGGTACGGTCTATATGCACAGAGGCTTCGGGATGGAAAGTAATAATATCGGCTCCGGCTTTAGCGAAGTCGGGAATAATACGGTCAACTGGCTCAATCATCAAATGCACATCGATCGGCGCGGTAACGCCGTGTTTTTTTAACGCTTCGCAAACCAAAGGCCCGATGGTCAGGTTGGGCACGAAATGATTGTCCATCACATCAAAATGCACAACATCGGCGCCCGCTTTTAAAACGTTATCGACTTCTTCACCCAGTTTGGCGAAGTTGGCTGACAGGATGGACGGAGCAATCCAGTTTTCGTTCATTTTCTGATCCTCTTAAATTGAAAAATTACTGATTATATCTTTTTTTTGCACAAACTCTTATGTTTACAATATCGGCACTTCAAATCGTACGGATAAGCTTAACTCATGAAACTGGTAACTTTTACTCATAATAACGAAACCCGTGTAGGCGCTGTCGTTGGTGACTTTGTCGTCGACAGCAAAAATAATACTAAAATCCCTGCAACGATGCTCGAATTTCTGAGCGCAGGTTCCAGCGCGCTGGATGCGATGCGCCAGCAAATCGACAGCGGCAATGACCGCATCGCACTGGATCGGATCAAACTGCATGCGCCGGTACCCAGGCCGGGAAAATATTTAGCTATCAGCCTGAACTATGCCGACCATATCGAAGAAATCGGTCTGGATAAACCGGAGTATCCCAGTTTTTTTACCAAACAAAGCACCTGTGTGATAGGGCCAGGCGATGCGATACATCGGCCGAAAGTGTCCGATAAGTTGGATTATGAAGGGGAGCTGGCTTTTGTTATCGGCACGCGTTGCCGCCATGTGCCTGTCGAAAAGGCTCATCAAGTCATTGCCGGATTTACTATTGCCAATGATGTTTCGGTGCGCGATTGGCAATTTCGTTCGCCGACGTTCACAGTGGGCAAATCATTCGATACCCATGGTCCCCTTGGCCCGTGGATCGTTACCTCTGATGAAATCCCCGATCCGCATAACCTGACTCTTAAAACCTGGATTGATGATGAGTTGCGGCAAAATTCCAATACCAAGTATATGATTTTTAACTGTTACGAGATGATCGCCTATTTAACGCAAGCGATGACGCTGGAACCCGGCGATGTAATCAGCACCGGCACACCCGGCGGGGTTGGTGTAAAAATGAAACCACGCGGCTATATGTTGCCGGGACAGACCGCGCGTATTGAAATTGAAGGCATCGGAACGCTGGTTAATCCGGTTATTGAGGAACCGGATGGCTTAAGTTGATGTTAGGCAGGCCACATCAAATCATCATGAATACACCTAGTTTTCAAAGGCGAAGCTCTAGCTTTCAGAGTCCAATTCTGGAGCTTAGTGCTAGCCAATTTATGGCAAGCCCTTTGATGTGGAGGAAAGAGGGCATTGGATTCCGTCCCCATTTTCTTTATCCCAGTATCGGTACCGGCTTTAGGACGGTTAAATAGGACTTAGAAGGTGTGTAATCATACGTATTGAACAATACTGCTTTTTGGGAACAAAATAATTTTACAGGTAATTTTTTCTGTGCTTTATGAGTTATAAAACACCGAATAAAGCCTATCGGATAGAAGACCGTGACGTGCATAGATCGTTGATCATTTTGGTGATAACAGGATTCTTCTGAAGCAGTGGAACATCGAACTCGCTGTAACGAAGACGAGACCATCTTAAGGGAATTTCTAAAAATTCGTCCTATCTTCGAAAGCGTGTATCCAGGTTGTTGCGAGAGAACGGCAAACAGTATTTTTCGAAACGTCCTTAAACTCGCTGGCAATTTGTCTGGGCAATATGTCCAATTTTATGTCAATACTCTATTAAAGGAACCTCTATTAATTCAATTTCTAAAAGGAATTGTTTTAAGTTTCAATGGCCTGCATAGGCTTGTGTTATAGGAAAGTGAATGTTAGTGGCTCTATTAATTCAAGCATACATAGAGGAGGTACCCTTATGAATATAAAAAGCACGTTCACCATACTATTTCTTTTTTTTATCACAGGCCATGCTTTCGCTATTGATCCGGTCTATGAAGGTGCAAACGGCATTCGGGAGAAAGTATTCGCAACCAATTGCCTGTTCTGTCATTCATCCAATCTGGTCGGTTCGGCTCGTAACGGCGCACCGTCGTCTGTCAATTGGGATACTTATGAGGCAACGCTACCGAATGCTACTCGTGCTATCGAAAGAGCCGTGAACCTGATGACGATGCCGCCCGCTTCTAGTGGTATCCCGCTGCTCGATGAAGAGCAAAGAACCGCCATGCTCGCGTGGCAAAATGCCGGGTTCCCCAGAGCCACCTTGTCTGTTGCCACCTTGTCCGATAACTCTCTTCTGACACTCCCTGTCGTTAATATCGGCAATTATAAATTCCAAGCAACTCTTAGACAAATCCCTCTCGACACTAGTCCAACCGGTATTGGCTTCGTATTAGAAAGGGCCGCGCCGACTACCGCGTCCTCAGACAATGCCGCGACTTTTTTCCCTGAAACAGGGGGATTGACTATTCCTTCTGTCGAGCTGGTACAAAATGGCATCAGCCAAGGTCGGGTAAGTGCCGAAATGACATTGGTAACAGACTCTAATCCGGTGATGTTTACCTTAATAAGTTCTACCGTTATACCCTAAGTACAATAATATCCACTAAACCAGCAATGAGGTTTGAGCATTGCTGGTTTAGTGGATTGGATCATTTTTATATTATGAGAAGGCGGTAATTAATGACGGATTCCTCATCACGCGTATGAGTCTAGTTTATCTAAGTTTAATCGCAGGCATAGTGGCGATAATGAGTTGTTCGCCATTATCACCGTTATCGTTAAAGCCGGAACTGAACAAAGCTCAAATCCAAGCCCATTATGTTGGAGAAAGTGTTTGTTCCAGCTGTCATGAACTTGAAACTAACCACTGGTCTCATACGATCCATGCGCGCATTCCTAATCTTGCCGCGCCGGAAAATCCACAGATCCAGGGCTGTGAAACCTGTCATGGTCCCGGATCGGAACATGTGTCGGATCCCGCCGATAAATCGAAAATCATGGTATTCACTCGCCTGTCAGGTTCTACGATCAACCAACAGAATTCCATGTGTCTGCAATGTCATCGAGGCAAAGAGCGTATCGCTTGGTCAGGATCCGCTCATCAAATGAACGATCTGAGTTGCAGCGATTGTCATAATCCAATGGCTCAGTTTTCTGATAAAGGTTTGCTGCGCAAAGACGGCATAAACCAGACCTGCTATAGCTGCCATCAGCAACAACGTGCCGAGTTCAGGAAACGCTCACATATGCCTTTACCCGAAGGAAAAGTAACCTGCACCGATTGCCATAATCCCCACGGTTCCAGCACATCGGCATTGATTAAAGCCGATACGGTCAATCAGCTTTGTTATCAATGCCATCAGGAAAAGCGCGGCCCTTTTATTTGGGAGCATGCGCCGGTTCGGGAAAGCTGTCTTAATTGCCATCAGCCGCATGGCTCTAATCACGAGTCATTACTGGTCAGTGCCAGACCGTTTTTATGCCAGTCTTGCCATACCAATCGGGGACATCCCAACGATTTGTTGACGACCGCGAATCTGGCGGCCGGATCCAATCCGGATGCGCGCCTCATTAACCGAAGCTGTCAAAACTGCCATGCCCAGATTCATGGATCCAATCATTCGTCGGGCGTACTGTTTCACCGATAGGTTGGCAGCGACGCGGCTGCCGATCTTTACCGGCCGATACCGATACGGCGGTAGCCGCTACATTATTTTTAGGCGTGTTAGCGGAATAATCGTTAGTACATCGCTTATGTTTGCATCGTCAGCCATAGGCGCAGGCAGCCCAGCCGGGAACAATCTCAATCCCACCAGAACAGATATCACACGGACAAAATCACAGGCGGGGCTTTCCGCTATCAAAGAACACCCTTCCAGAACGCCGAGCGGGTTACTGTACGATACCCCTTATGAACCTTTAAGCTATAAAAAACTGAATGAAGACTGGCGATACCGGGGCAGCCTGGATTTTGGCTATTTATTCGGCAGCGGTAATAAAACGACTTCGAAATTCAGTGATTACAGCGATTGGAGCAATGGGCCCTTGCTCAATTACTTCGCATTATCGGGTTGGCAGGAACGCAAAGGATATTTTCTGGAGGCTCAAGGCGGCGGCGTCGGACGTAACGATCAATATTATCAATTATCGACAGGACAGCTCGGTAGTTTCAAGATTAACGGCTTTTTCAACCAAACACCGCATACTTATACCGACAATGCCGTGACTTTGTTTCAAGGCGTCGGCAGCGAAAACCTGACATTACCACTCGGACTGATACCCGGTAACAATAGCCGGGAGCAGATCCGGCAAGCCTTGGCATCGGCTTATAATCCCGGTCTTGGCATAAACAGGGAGGAAGGCAATATCGGCGTTGATTATACGCCGACACTGAGTACTAAATTTTCCGCCAATTATTCCCATCAAACGCGTCAGGGCAAGCGGGCTTTTGGCGGATCGTTTCTGCCCCCGTTCTATAGCACCGAAAACTCGGGCGGTATGGTCGAAACCATCGAGCCCATCGATTATACAACCAACGAAATAAGTTCCGGTTTTAGCTACGCGAATACCGGTTTAGAACTCAATCTGAACTATACCGGCTCGTTTTTTGCGAATAATAAAGGTCAATTAACGTTTGATAACCCTTTTACCAATCTTCCCGACACTAACTTTATCGTCGAACGCGGCCGCTTTGATTTGTATCCCGATAACACTTTCCACCAAGTCAAAACCGACCTCGCCTATAGATTGCCGCTACAGGGGCAATTGACCTCAACCTTATCGTGGTCGCAAATGCATCAGGATGATGATCTGCTCCCTTCGACCATCAATTCGGGTTCGACTTTTACCGGCATTAATATGGACCAGTGGAATTCCACAGCATCGCTATCGCAAAAGACGGCCAATGCGAAGATCACCAACAAGCTGTTTCAAATAGGCCTGCAATTGACGCCATGGGATCCTTTAACGCTAAAAGCAAAATTTCGCCATTACGACGAAGATAACGATACTAACTATACAGCGTTTAATCCATTGACCAATCAATTCGGCTATGTCCTCGAAGACGGTTCGGAAGGCGGCGAGGTTTTCAGGCCGGCATCGCCGCAAAACTCATTTCGGTATCGCAGCACTCCTTTTGCGCAAAAGGTTATGGAGTGGTTTTTCGATAGTGATTACCGGCTTAGTTACAAAACTACAGCGGGTTTTAGCTATCACTTTGAACAACATGACCCTGCCTACCGGGAACGCGCCCGGACCGATGAAAATCATCTGAAGATTCATTTATCCAATCGCTCATTATCCTGGTCGACTTTACGCTTATCTTACGAATACGCGATTCGGGACGGCAGCCATTATGATTACAATCCCTATATGCCCTTCTACACCGACTCGCTTATCGGATTCAAATCAGCGCTGCCCAATGGTGTAACACCGTATACGCTCGCCGATTTAAGAAAATACGACCTGAGTGACCGGCGCCAGAACCAGATTAAAGCCCAGGCCAATTTTCTGCTGCGGGACGACATGGATTTACTTGCTTCCGTCAACTGGATAAACAATGACTATAACGCCCATTATGGACTACAAAGCGCCCGGACCATCTCGGCCAACTTGGAGGGTAACTATCAGCCTTCGCCGCGATTGAATGCCTATGCTTTCTACAGTTTTCAGAAGCAGCAAAGCCGATTGAGCAATATCAACGACGTCGGCTTTTCGGCCGACCCCAATGCCGGCGGTAGACGCTTTCCTTATGTTGCGGCCTGGAAAGAATCCGTTGACGACATCAACCACTTAGTAGGGCTCGGCTTTCGTTACCAATTTGACCCGTTCGACATCGACATGCGTTATTCATACAATTGGGCGCACACTGATGTTGGCTATGATGCAGTATCCAATCTGGCTTTCGCCAATCCGGAAATCAGAAGCCAGGCAATTAATAATACATTTCCGGCCATTACTTTTACCCGGCAAGTTTTGGAAACCGGCTTAAGGTGGAATCTGCACAAGGATGTATCAATGCGGTTCTACCATCGTTATGAACACAGCGGTACACAAGACTGGCACTATGATGGACTCTCGCCTCTGATCGGCAATCATCTTTTTCTAAATGCCGTTCCTGAAAATTATGCCAATCATGTTTTCGGCGTATTTATACAGTACCGAATTCAGTGAATGATGTGGCGTAGGCAGTTGTAGCGGGTGAAACCTGAAATATCTTGTATATTTCCTTTTCAAGTTTGTTGTTCTCTCACTTAAGGCTGGTCATTTCGGCTTGTTGCGGTTTTTTGATCTTCAAATTTGTTGGAAATAAAGTTGAATAAGGGGGCAAAAATTAACAATGTAGTGAAATTTACAGCTACGTAAGCACTCATACAAAATTAACCCGGTATTTTTCGCCATAGTTATGCAAGACGTCCAGCAAGGCGGAGCGAAGCGTCTGAAAACTGGCGTAAGCTTCCCAGGGCAGCCATTCGTATTTGATTTTCTTCCATAGAATTTCAATAAGATTTAACTCTGGCGAATAAGGCGGCAAAAACCAGACCCACACGCCACTTAGCAACCAAAGTGCTTGATTTTCTCGCTCGGCTTTTCGGTGAAAAGGTGCATTATCCATGACCACTACCGTCAATTTTTCGGTGATTCGGAAACATATAAAACCGGCCATGGCCTCTGTGATATTCGCCGAAGTCACCGTGGTTTCGACCGTATGAAAATAACTGGCGCCTTGCAAGCTCACCAATCCGATGGCGTTCACGCGGCCTGGACTATTTGCCGGTAGCGCAAGCGTTTTTCCCTGGGGTTTCCATGCGTAAGGGAGACAGGTACCGGCACTGAAACCGCTTTCGTCCAGAAAAAACAAATCAATCTCGCCAGCGACCTCCTGGGTTTTCAGGACCTGCAGCGCACGCTGTCCTTCCTCGAAGGCAACAGGATCTTGTTTCGTCTTAAGACTTCGCCGGCAGCGTTTCCAAACCCAATGACGTTCTTTCAGCCAACGCTTGATCGTTGAAAAGGCCACGGTTTTTCCGGTTCGCTCATGAAACCGTGCTGGCAACAACCGAGCTCGATAGGGAGCCTGCTCCAGCTCGTTTTCAAGTTCTACCCGTTCCGTTTCGTTATCCAGAAGCTCTTCGGCACCCAAGGGGGCCGACTCGACCAGCCGAGCCTTGGCGCCTCCTGAAAATGGTCAGGAACCAAGTGGATGCCTGGATCCTCGAAGTTCACCGTCGGCAAGAAGCGAACTGGCCTTTATGCCAGCAGGTCAGTAAGAAGCGTCCCCGGCGGCGTGCTTTGCAAACCCTGCCAGAACCCGTGATTCAACTCCATAAGGCTTGCAGGGAGTTAGGATTCTGCGCTTCTTGATCTCATAACTTGGCGCGCATGTCGATACCCCCTGTCCTACGCCGCTTGAGCACCGATGATCGAGACAATAGTTTGATCTTCGAAATCGAGACTCAGATAATCCTGTCGGACGGAGAGCTTCAGAGCGCTTCCGGCAGAAAGACCGACGTTCCTCATGAAGTCTTTCAAATCCAGAGTGCGAAACTTGGTTTTCTGAAGCCTCGAAATCCATTGCTCGGCTTTTTCATGGCGTTCCACCCGCAGGGAATCATCCATCTGAAGAATATCCTCAATCTCCCTGGCGAAGAACCGGGTTTTGAGCGCAGCCTTTTGATGCTCATCCAGCTCGGATAACTGGTCGATGAACCTGAAGGTCGCGCCGAAATGGGACCAAGCCTCGGCCAATCTCCGGCTCAGGCTCGGGGTTTCATGATCGGAATGGGGCTCGGTCAGGACGAAGAACACCGGATCCAGTCCATATAATCGCTCGATCACCCGGTCCTTGAGATCGCCTCGGGAGTGGTGACGGACCACATGGTGCAGAGAGAACGCCTCGTTGATGACCAGTTTTCCCCTGAAGTTTTCCAGAAAATTCCAGTCCTCCCTGTTGAAATCTTCGATCTTCTTGCCGATGGGATAAAACATCAATTCGATGCCGAGTTCATCGGCTTTCTGCCGGATGGCTTTTTCGGACTCCCTGAGGGCCTCAACCGCCGGCTCAATACCGATCAAAGTCAATTTCCGGCAGGAATGTGCGGCCAGTTTTTCGAGCAGCCTGATTTCCTGCCGGCCGGAACCGATGCCAATGTCGAGAAGCACATATTCTTCACTTTGCCGGAGAAACTGGCAGATCATCTCATTGACGATTTGCCCCGGGATATTCACCAGCGGCACGTGTTTTGCCAAAAGATCGAATAGTTCGATCTGTGGCATATCGAACTCCTTGAGATACAGGTTGGCCTCTTCGGCCTTTTCTTCGTTGATATTTTTCAACAATGCCTTGGCGAAGATCAGGCTTTGTACGTTTGCCGAGACGGAATGCGCGCCCTGGGTTTCGATCAGCGACGTCAATAATGTTTCCGCTTCCGGGGAGCGGCCGTTTTCAAGATGTTCCGCAGTTGCAGAAAGCAAGGCGAAAGCCTGTTGTTCGCTAAATCCTTGCGTTAATTTTTCATGAACGTTTTTCATACTCGGGACCTCGTGCTCATAGGACGGAAAATGTTGGGATGGTATTTTTCGGAGTCTCCGAAGTGGGAACTCGTTGCGATGCTCGCTTAGACCAACAGGCCGAGAATGTGCAAATGCCGGGGTGCGTGTGAATGTTCATGACCGTTTTCCTCTGTTTGGGGGTGAATTGTTATTATGTTGTTAAGGTGTCATGGAGAGGTTTTTCCGCTCCATGCCCAAACTAAGTGAAAAGATCGTGCCAACATTAAAATCGCCATTAACAACAAAGGGATACGAGTTTATCGTGGAACCGTGGCCGATCGGGTATTGTTGGGAAGCCCCAACGCCATGACGGGATGCTCAAGCCAAGTATCTGAAAACTAAATAGTTGTGGTGTGTTGGCCGGGCCCAACAGAAAGCAGGCCTCGGTCGCGGTAGCGGGCAGGGGAGAAGGTAAACGGAAGGATGAGGGGAGAAGCAAGGAGCGCCCGCAACCGGCAGAAATCGTCGGCATGCATAAAGAAAGGGGGTCAGGTTCTGACGTATTCCCACGAATTATCTTTCCTCTAATTTTTCAAAATAGCCTACTAAGAGTGCCTGCGCCAGTTTTAAATAATCATCCGATAGTTCAAACGCAACATAGCGGCAGGCGATTTTGCCGAGAAAAATTAGCGAATACGGCGAATGTTTTGAGCCGCTATTGACCTTGATCTGCCGTTCGGTGGCATATAAATATTTTGTGGGGATACTTCAGAGCCAAGTTTGTTTTGCGCTTTACTAATCAGGAATTATTCCTTTTTTTCTTGATGTGCTGAATAGTTACTTCATTAATTCTATTCAAAACCTATAATGCGACGTTTGATACCGGCAGTAATGCCGTCGTAATACCAACAGCTTGTGATTAGCTGTGCTTGCCCTAGCCTAATATTTAAGAATTGAATATAAAAGATACTATGTTTTGTATTTTGATTAGGTGTATTCAAAACCGATAATGCATGGAGATTGATCGCTGATGAGTAACAAGTTAACAAAAAGCCTTGGTTTTACTTTGATTGAGCTCATAGTCACGATATCCATTGTCGCTATTCTTGTAGGCATAGCCATACCAAGCTTTAGCTCAGTCATAAGAAGCACCCGGCTAACGACCTATGCCAATGAGCTGGTTACCTCGTTAAATTTGGCGCGTAGTGAAGCCGTTAAACGAGGTGTGCAAGTCAGCGTCAGAAGGAAAGGAAGTACAAATCAAAACTGGGATTCAGGTTGGGATATTTTTACCGATTTGGACGGAGATGGCATACTAGATACTGTAGATACTTTATTAAAAACCTACCCGGCGTTAACGAACGGTTTTACCTTAAGAACCGGGACTGCCGGCTATCAGGATTTTGCGGCTTATTTGCCCAGCGGCTTAAGCTTAAGCTCTATCGGCGACACATTCAGATTATGCGATAGTTCAGCCGACACCCTGAATTCCCGTGCAATTGAAATAAATGCTGTAGGTCGGTCAAGAACGTATCAAGGAACAACAGCATGTCCTTAATCTAACCAAAAACTCTTTTGGCCTCTGATGCCTTATGAATAAAAATAGCGGATTTACCTTAATTGAAGTTTTAATCGCGACGCTTGTTTTAGCTGTCGGCTTACTCGGGCTGGCAGGACTTCAAGCTGCCAGCATCAAAAATAACCTGAGCGCCTATAATCGTAGCCAGGCTACACAGTTGGCCTATGACATGGCCGACAGAATGCGGGCTAATAAAAATGAAAGTATAAATCCGGCAACCGGCAATGTTATTACAGCCGGTACATACCTTACTGTAACTATGGCCCCGACAGCTGCCGCAGATCAGGCAAGCTGCAAAACCACGACCGGCTGTACCGGTGCGCAAATGGCTCAAAATGACCTATTCCAGTGGAATGCCGCCTTAACCAGCACCCTGCCCAGCGGTACAGGAACGATAACGGTTGTCGCTGCAACTCGGGTTTTTACTATTACCGTTAATTGGGATGATAACCGTGATGGGGCAGTCAACACTTCCGACCCGAATTTCTCAGTGAGCTTTCAGTTATGAAACGGCCTAAAAGCCCGCAAACAGGTTTTACGCTGGTAGAACTCATGATAGCCATGTTATTGGGTGCGTTCTTAATAGGCGGCATCATGCAAATTTTTCTCGGCTCCAGACAGACCTATAGAATGCAGGAAAACCTGTCCAGGCTTCAGGAAAATGGCCGGTTTGTAATGGATTTTATTACAAGGGATAATCGCATGATGGGATTTCAGGGTTGTGCAACCCGATCAATAACTCCTAACGTTATAGTCGCTCGTCAAAATCCCAATCCGAACCCCGCTCCTGTTACGCTTGCCGGCGGTCTTAGCACGCCGCTTATCGGTATCAATAATGTTGCCAATAATTGGAGCGCCAGTGCATGCGGTGCCTCCAATGATTGCGTAGCCGGAACCGATGCGATCACTTATCATTTTGGCGCAAGTTGCGCTTACTTAACCGGTAATTTGGCTTCAGTAAACGCCAATATTCAAATACCGGCAGTTAACAGCTGCAATATCAGTGCTTATGATGTGCTAATGATTTCCGATTGCAGCTCAACGGACATTTTCATAGCAACGAACGCCTCATCCGGCAGCGGAATCCAGACTATCGCGCATGCCCAAAATCAAAATTCCGATAATAAACTAAGTAAGGCTTACGGTTCGGATGCAGAATTATTGGCATATCGATCATACAGCTTTTTTATCCGTAACAATGCCAGCGGTGAACCGGCATTATGGCGGTTGGATAATTCCAAATCTGTAAGCACAACTAATCCTATCGAATTGATTGAGGGCGTTGAGAATATGCAGATTTTATATGGTGCAGATACTGATGCAACGCCGGATGGCACGGCCAATTATTATGTGCCTGCGGGCACAGCCGGACTCAATATGAATCAAGTGGTCAGCATCCGCGTCAGTGTTTTAGTAAGAAGCATGAATGACGGATTAGCCGCTCAGCCGGTAGCCTATACATACAACGGCGCAACGGTCACGCCGACCGATCGACGAATCAGGCGGGTTTTTACTTCAACCATTGCGTTACGCAATCGGTTGCCATAAAAGGAAGATATTAATGGTAAACAAATATTCCCCATTTAAGCATCAATCCGGCGTGGTGCTGCCCGTCAGTATGATTATGTTGCTGTTGCTCACCTTAATCGGCATCACCGCCAGTCAAGTAACCGGCCTTGAAGAGAAAATGGCCGGAAACAGCAGGGACACTAATATTGCTTTTCAAGCGGCAGAAGCGGCATTGCGTGGCGGCGAAACATTTTTGAAGCAAGCCACTTTGCCCACGTTCACAGCAACAGGCACCGACGGTTTATACAATGAAGTTGCCACGCCGCCTCAACAGAACGACGATTGGTCAAGCTTCAACACGGTAACCTACAGCGCGCCCTCTTTAAGCCATACGGCCAGTGCCCCTCTTTATGTGATTCAACAATTAAACACTATCGGCAGCAGCACTCTGGATGCCGGGAATTACAACGAAAATGAATTATATCGGATCACTGCGCGAGCAGTTGGTGGTACCAGTACTGCCGTTGTCGTACTGCAATCGGTTTATAAACGCTAATTCTTCTATCAAACCCGAATATCGCCACACACAATCGGAGCGGCTCTCATGAAAACGAACAACACTAAAAGATGCCTGTATATCGTTTTTCAGGTTGTCTTTGCCGCCTGTTCGAGCATGCTGCCAACAGCTTTTGCTGTGGATTTAAACATTGCCCAGTCGCCATTGACCATTTCGCAGGCGGCATCGCCACGAGTCATGCTCACCATGTCCCGCGATCACCAGCTTTACATCAAAGCTTATACCGATTATTCCGATCTGGATAACAACGGTACACTGGACACCAGTTATATCGATACTTTTGATTACTACGGCTATTTCGATAATCAAAAATGCTACACCTACACCAATAGCCGCTTTGAGCCGGCAAGTGCCGCAATAGGCGCCAACAGCCATCACTGTAGCAGTCAATGGAGCGGCAACTTCCTGAACTGGGCCACGATGACGCGAATGGACGTTATCCGCAAAGTGCTATACGGCGGTTTTCGATCCACGGATACTACCGATACGGTACTGGAACGCAGTTTGATACCTTACGATGTGCATTCCTTCGCCAAGGTATTTACCGCGGCATCAACAACGGATATGCAAAAATACGTCCCTTATGCCCAAACGTCCATCAGTTTGTGTAACCTCACTCAGGGCTCCGGCCTTGCCAAGGATGCCGGCACCACCACCTACCCCCCTCTGCTGCGGATAGCGAGCGGCAGTTTTCCAAGCTGGGCAGCTTCCGAAGTAACCCAGTGCCAGTGGGGCTCAGGAACACGGCCGGCCAATAGTGCCAACTTGGTAAGCGCAAATGCGGACACCGGACTCAATGTACGGGTCAAGGTTTGCGTATCGGGCCTGGAAGAAACCAATTGCAAAACTTACGGCAGCAATAAGAAACCCACCGGTTTGCTGCAAAAATACGCCGAAGCCAGCAAACCGGTGTATTTCGGCTTGATGACCGGCAGTTGGAATAAAAACAAATCGGGCGGTGTGTTACGCCGCAACGTGAACCAGATGTTTGACAACAGTACCGGCAGCGCCAACGAGATCGATAAAACCAATGGTCAATTTCTTAATCAGGCAACTACCGATGCCGGCATTATCAATGCCTTGAACCGGTTTAGAATCAGCAGTTATGATTTCACCAATCATGTTTACCAAAGTTCCTGCAACAGCCCCGGTTTGCTCAGTTTTAATAATGGGCAATGCGTGGAATGGGGCAACCCTTTAAGCGAAACTTATTTGGAATCGTTGCGTTATCTGGCCGGTAAGGCTAATCCGACGACGGCTTTTGACACCAGCGATTCCACTTTCATTCCCTCACTGCCCCAGGTCAGCTGGGTCGATCCGATGCCTGCCGCCGAATGGTGCGCAACCAATTCAGTCATAGCGATTTCAACGGGGCTTAACTCTTTTGATGGCAATGAGCTCAGCAACGATTTGGGCATCAATGCCGCAACCGAAACCGACGCCGTTGGCACCGCAGAAAACATTAGCGGCGACTATTTGGTCGGCAGCAATGGCACTACGAACAATAAACAGTGCAGCTCCAAGTCGGTCAGTAATTTATCGTCGGTGGCGGGCATTTGCCCTGAAGTACCCAGTTTGGAAGGCACCTATAATATCGCCGGTTTGGCTTATTACGCCCGCACCCACGACTTGCGCTCCGATAGGGACGGAAAACAAAATGTTAATACCTACAGCGTAGCTCTTGCAGAAAGCTTACCGAAGTTTGAAATCCCCGTCGGCAACGGCACCGTCACTTTGCTGCCTGCTTGCGAAGCCAATTCTACGGCCAGTGCAACTGCCGCCACCAGCAACTGGCGTATTTGCAGCATGACCGATTTAACGGTGGAAAGCCTCACCTATGCCGACGGCAAATTGGTTTCCGGCAGTTTAAAAGTCAACTGGGAAGATTCAACCTGGGGTAATGATTACGACATGGACGGCATCGCCGGACTTAAATTCTGTGTAGGTTCAAGTTGCACGCCGGGCGCCACAAATAATGCCACTCCCAGTGCGGGGAATACGACCATCAAAGTCGAAGCTTCCGTACTGCAAGCCGCTGCAGGGCATGCATTGCGCTTTGGTTACACCATAACCGGCACCACTAGCGATGGCGTCGTGCTGCCGATTTTGCGTCCCGGAGGCAGCAACTTCAATTTAGGCGCTGCTTTACCATCCGGCGTCACAAGTCCCACGACCACCAGCTATACCCAAGGCACACCCAGCACCAAGTTACTGGAAAACCCGCTGTGGTACACAGCCAAATACGGCGGTTTCGATACTGTCGATTCCAGTTTGGCGGATAATCCTGCCAACCAATCCTGGGATAAAGATAACAATGGCATACCCGATGCATTTTTCAGGGCTTCCAATCCCGCGCTTCTGGAAAATGCGCTGGATACCATTCTTAACGATGTACTGGTCAAATCCGGGTCATCAGCGTCGGTAACCACCAATTCAACCCGCCTGGACACCAACAGCGTTGTTTACCAAGCTAAATTCAACAGTGGCGATTGGACAGGCCAATTACTCGCCTATTCGATCAATGCCAATGGCAGCATCGCCAGCAATCCAACCTGGGATGCCGGGCAACGGGTAACCGCACAAGGCATGAATGACCGTTCGATTTTTAGTTATAACCCGACAGCGACACCAAAGGGCATTTCATTTCTATGGAGTAATTTGAATGCGACTCAGCAGGCATTGCTTACCGAAAACCAAGTCGACTATCTGCGTGGCGACCAAACTAACGAACAACCCTTCGGTTCGCTACGCAAACGTACGGGTACAAACGCATTATTGGGTGATTTGGTTAATTCCGACCCGTGGTTTATCAACAGTAACCGCAATTTTGGCTTTGATAAACTGCCTGGCGCCGAAGGCAGTAATTACTTAACTTTTCGTAACAGTGCTGCGTTTAAGGCCAGAACACCGATGGTGGCAATTGGCGGAAACGATGGCATGCTGCACGTTTTTAACGCCAATATCACGGGTACCGGCAACGGAAACGAGCTTTTCGCTTATGTGCCCCACACTGTATTAGCCAATTTATCGGCATTCACTTCCCCGACCTACTTAAGCAGCGGTCAGCATAAATATTTTGTCGACGGTGCTCCTATTGCCGGCGATGCTTATTTCGATGCCGATGGCAACGGTCAGAAAGAGTGGCGGACCGCACTGGTTGAAACCTTGGGCGCCGGCGGCAAGGGCATCTTCGCTTTGGATGTCACTTTTCTGAACCCGGCCAACTATGCGAGCGCTGAAACAAGCTTTACTGCAAATAGAGTGTTATGGGAAATCAACGCCAGTTCCGCCCCCGTGGCAACTGATCTGACAGATGATCTATCAGGCAGTAATAAACGCTATGGCTTTACCAATCATTTAGGCTATATGCTAGGCCAAGCCTCGATCGTGCGCATGGCGAACGGTAATTTTGCCGCGGTATTCGGTAATGGTTACAACAGCGTCAATCAAAAAGCCGTACTGTATATTGTCGATATAAAAACCGGCGCGCTTATCAAATCAATCTCAACGGAAACCGGCGATGCCAGCAGTCCGAATGGTCTATCAACGCCTATTTGTGTTGACGTTAACGGCGATCGTATCGTTGATGCCATTTACGCAGGCGATTTTAAAGGGAATCTCTGGAAATTCGATGTCAGTAGCAGCACCGCAAGCCAGTGGGAGGTGGCATTCAAAACCGGCAGTACCCCCAAGCCGCTATTTATAGCTAAAGACAGCTCTGGAGTTGTCCAGCCTATTACAGCCAAACCGCAGGCAGGTCTACATCCACCTTCATTAGGCACATACGGGGTATTGGTTTATGTAGGAACCGGTAAATATTTTGAAACCGGTGACAATACCGTACCTGCATCACCGCAAACACAAAGCTTTTACGGCATTAAAGACCTTTGCGTAAAACGCGCCGGCACCAGCGACACATGCGGCAGTAGCTCCCCCAATGCCGTACGTTCAGAACTGGTACAACAATCCATTCTGGTTGAAGGCACCAAGGGTAATTTTAGTGTACGGGTGACATCCAAAAATGACGCTAATGTCCATGGCGATCCTGACAAAAAAGGCTGGTACATGGATTTACTAACACCGCCCAGTACCGCTGCCGGCGAGCGCGTAGTTGTGCAGGCACTATTAAGAAACGGGCGAATTATTTTTGCCACCATGACGCCCGATAACGGCAAATGCTCTTTTGGAGGCAGCAGTTGGCTAATGGAGTTGGACGCGCTTACAGGTAACCGTCTTAATGAAACGCCTTTCGATTTAACAGGTAATGGCATTATCAATATCGAAGATATGGTTAAACTTGTTGATACTAACGGCGATAATAGTGTCAACAGTAGTGACGATAACATATCGGTATCCGGTAAAAAATCAACGGTAGGTATTATTAAGACTCCTGGTGTAGTAAGCGCGGGAACTGTTGAATACAAATATACCAGTGGATCCTCGGGATCATTGGAGAGCACGACGGAGTCGACATCCGGCGGTGGAAGTCGCCAATCTTGGCGACAATTACGTTAAGCAATACAGAGCGTTCGTGCTCAATATTAATTTTTCACTCATTTATTAAATAACATGAACAAACAACAAGCTTTTACTTTAATTGAACTGATGGTTACCGTGGCAATCGTGGGTATTTTTGCAAGTATCGCTTATCCCAGCTATCAGGATAGCGTCATGAAATCGCGTCGAGCGGATGCGAAAGGGGCGTTACTGGGGTTCGCTAATGCAATGGAGCGCCATTTCACAGAAACGAACAGTTATTTAGGAGCTGGTACGACTGACGGTAATACCGGAAGTCCAACTATTTTCTCGGTCACCAGTCCGGTAGATGGGGGCACACCGTATTATAATTTGACTATTAATGCTGTGACTGCCAGCAGCTACACCTTGAATGCGGCGCCAACCGGCGCTCAGTCCAATGATAAATGCGGCACGCTATCATTAACGCAAACCGGAGCTAGAGGTATTTCAACCGCTCTTCCCGTGACTGACTGTTGGTGATTTCCAGCATAGGTTCATTGCACTTTTTGAATAATCAGCATCTCAAGCGCTTTTCTTGATAGTAAAAAAACTTAATTTACTAAGATTCTTTTTAACCGCGGCTCTGGTCGGCAAAGTAAAAATCACCGTTACTTTTAAACCGCCAAATTCGGATTCATCCAAGACAAGCTCGGCGTCATGTATTGTTGCAATGCGCTGAACAATTGAAAAGCCCAGGCCGGTACCCTGTACTTTATTGGCGGTTTCAACGCAACGATGGAATCGTTTTAGCGAGTTTTCATATTGATCCGGCGATATGCCAGGTCCCGAGTCCTCAATACATAGCCGTAATTGATGTTCGGTGCCTATCAGGCTAACCTTTACGGTCCCTTGAATCGGCGTATATTTGATCGCATTGTCGATAATGTTTCTAACCAGGATATTGATTAGCAAGGTATTTGCTACGATAGTTACCGCATTGACTTCATCGTACTCCATGTGAATCCCTTTTTTATGCGCCTCCGGATCGAGTTCCGCAATGATTCGCGGTACTTCACGGCTGAGCACGGTGGTTTCTTTGGCTAAATACTCAGTGCCGGATTCAATGCGTGAAAAGGTCAGTAGCTGTTGCACCATATAAGTCATGCGATTAACGGCTTGCTCGATTCGCTTGAGCGCTTGATGGCGGACCTTTTCGTCACCGGTGCGCATTGCAACCTGAGCCTGGGTGAGCAGTCCTGCCAACGGTGTTCTTAATTCGTGCGAGGCATCGGCGGTAAATCGGCGTTCATGTTCAAAGGCCTGCTCTAGCTGGGCAAACAAGTTGTTGATCTCATTGACCACCGGGATGATTTCTTTGGGCAGTTTTTTACTGGATAGCGGTTTAAGAAAACTGGCTTCCCGCCTGGACAAGGCTATTTCCAATCGATTGAGCGGCTTTAACGCATGTCCGACAATAATCCAGATAACGATGCCTAAAATCGGCAACCCGACCAGGAATTGCATCACCAATTGCGCCGATATTTCATCGGTTAATTCGGCGCGTATCTCTTCCTTTTGGCCGACATGAATAATATATTCATCATTTGAGCTGGAAATACTGAACACGTGCCACACATGTCCATCGATGTCGGTTTCGCTAAAACCATGCGTTGCAGAGGAAAAGGCGAAAGTGGGCGCACTTTCCGAACGCAGTAACAGTCCGTCATTTTTGGACCATAGCTGGAAAGCGACTTTTCTTTCGTATTTATGACCTAAAGCACTTGCTTCCAAAAGCCCGTCAAATACGTCCCATAATTGATCATCAATGTTTTTTTTGCTTAATACGTGCGCTTTGGATTCAGCCGAACTGCCGGAGCGCATCAACAAGTCGTCCTCTTTAGCCCAGAGTTGAAACGCGCTTTGCCTTTTATTTTTACGCCCGGTATAGGGATGTAACCGCTCATCGGTCTGTGTTTGCGCCCAATGTTTGGATAATGAACCTTCACGCACCAGACTTTCTACAAACACATGCAGCACTTTTGCCGATTGCGCCAATTCTGCGTCAAACAAACTGGCGACTTCGTCGCGGGTGACTTTGTAGCTCATATAGGCTGTTACTCCCCAGATCAACATGGATGCGGAAAGCAGGCTAAATAACAGCAGTTGGCGTAGCGAATAATTCATTAATTCTCGGTGGTGACTACTGGATGGTTAGAAAAATGGAATAGGGATGATGCGGGTTAGGTTGGTAAGTACTCTGATAAAAGGCACAAGACGAAAGGCGAAAGACAAAGGCAAAAAGTTGTTTTTTTGTCTTTCGCCTTTTTTATTCGCGTTCCATTATTAAAGTTAATCCTAATCTTCATCGATAATATAACCCACCCCCCTGACGGTGCGGATAATGGACGGGTCGAGTTTTTTCCTCAAGTGGTGAATATGAACTTCGACGGTGTTGCTCTCCACGTCCGAATCCCATGAATACAAGCTTTCTTCAAGCCGGGCGCGGGAAATGACCCGGCCGATATTGCTCATTAAAAAGCTCAATATTTCGAACTCTTTTTGCGATAGATCGACCTTTTCCTCGTTCCAGGTAACCTGATGCGAGGCCGGATCCAAAACAATGCCTTTATATTCAATATTAGGGGCGCTACGGCCTTCGTTTCTTCTCGCCAATGCTCTTAATCGTGCGCAAACTTCATCCAGTTCAAACGGTTTAATGACAAAATCATCGGCGCCGCTATCCAGGCCCAGTACGCGATCAGGAACGGTATCCTTAGCGGTCAAAACCATCACCGGCGTTTCATCCTTGCGCGCTCTTAACGCTTTCAAAATATCCAGGCCTTCCATATCCGGCAGGTTCAGGTCGAGCACGACCAGTTCGTAGCTGTTGAGTTTCAGCGCCTCGTCGGCCAGCTTGCCGTTGGTTAGCCAGTCAACGGCATAACCTTCCATTTTTAAGCCTTCAACCAGTCCATCGCCCAATATTTCGTCGTCTTCAACCAATAACAATCGCATATATTCTCGCTAAAATAGTTAGTTATCCACAAATAGGCCCAGCGTAACTCAGCAAAATTAAGTTCTACTTAAGTTTTTGAAAGCCGGCTAGCGTTTTATCTATCAAAGGCTCGCGTGTTAAACTGGCAAGTATTTTAAACCATATAGCAAAAAATCTCTTGTTGCCGCTTAGCCTTTATATTCACATTCCCTGGTGTATTCAAAAATGCCCTTATTGCGATTTTAATTCGCATGCGATTAAATCCGACACGCCTGAAACTGAATATATCGCCGCATTGCTGAATGATTTGGCCCTCGATATACAGCGGTATAGCATCACTAGACCGATAAGCAGTATTTTTATCGGCGGTGGTACGCCCAGTTTGTTTTCACCCGAATCGATTGAACGGTTATTACTGGGCATAGGCCAACAGCTGGAACTTAAAGAGGGTTTGGAAATCACCCTTGAAGCCAATCCCGGCACTTTCGAGAGTCATAAGTTTGCCGAATTCAGAGCGCTGGGTATCAACCGGTTGTCGATAGGCATACAAAGTTTTAACGATTCCTTACTAAAAAATCTGGGCCGGGTTCATTCCGCGCAGGAAGCTATTCGTGCAGCCGAGATTGCCCTCCAATCCGGTTTTGATAATTTCAACCTGGATTTAATGTTTGGTTTGCCGGGTGCCGATCCTGACAGCAGCAAAATAGATATAGAAACCGCTATTGACCTCAAGCCTAGGCATATTTCTTTTTACCAGCTAACGTTGGAACCTAATACGTGGTTTCATAAGTTTCCGCCCAAATTGCCCGATGATGAAACAATTTTCAGCACACAAAAACAGTGTCAGCAAATATTGGCGGAACACGGTTATCAGCAATATGAGATTTCTGCATACAGCAAACAAGGTTCGCAATGCCGACATAATGTAAACTATTGGCAATTCGGCGATTATTTGGGCATAGGCGCGGGCGCTCACGGGAAAATCACTCAAGAGCTACCGCATCGAATTATTCGCAGTTTTAAGCCTAAAAGCCCGGAAAAATATTTGATCGACTCTCACCAAAGCGGCGGAACAGAAGTTATTGATATGAGCGAGTTGCCTTTGGAATTTATCATGAACCATTTGCGTCTAAAGCAGGGGTTTACTCTGGAAGCTTATCAAGCTGCCACCGGGCTTGGGGTGGCTACGCTGGAACCTGCGTTATCCGATTGTGTGAAACAAAGCTTGCTTGTCCGACAATATAATCATTATTATTGCTCGGAACAAGGTTGGAACTTTCTGGATAATATTTTAGAGAAATTCATAGTTATTACTTAGCCGACAAAAATAGAACGCAGATGACGCAGATAATTATGATTAAATAAGATTTTTCTTAAATTATCTGTGTTTATTATATTCATCCGCGTCATCTGCGTTCCATTGTATTTAACGGTGTTGAGTGGTTACAATTTATTCCTTAATCCCCTGCAAACTCACTACTCATAATTCTCATGCTTGATTATCAAAAAGACTTTATTTCCTACGCCTTGGAGTGCGGAGTATTAAAATTCGGCGAGTTCCAGCTAAAGTCAGGCCGCACCAGTCCTTACTTTTTCAATACAGGTTTGTTCAATACCGGTGCTCAGCTTGGAAAGCTGGGGCAGTTTTATGCTCAGGCATTGATTCAATCCGGTCTTAAACCGGATATTCTTTACGGACCTGCTTATAAAGGCATCCCATTGGTCAGCGCAACATCGATTGCCTATGCCCAGCTAACTGGACAAGATATTCCTTTTGCTTTCAATCGTAAAGAAGCAAAAGATCATGGTGAAGGCGGTAGTCTGGTAGGTGCGTCGCTACAGGGTAAAGTACTCATTCTTGACGATGTGATTACTGCCGGCACTTCAGTCAGGGAATCCGTAGACATCATAAAAAATGCACATGCAACACCATCAGGCGTATTAATTGCTTTGGACAGACAGGAAAAAGGCCAAAATAATGTTTCGGCTATTCAGGAAGTTAAAGATCAATTTGCAATGCCGGTGATTGCTATCATCAGCTTGACAAATATCATTGAATATTTAACGGTTGATGCCGAGGTGGACGCATCTCTACTTGAAGCAATACAAGCCTATCAGCGTCTTTACGGTATTTAACGAATACATAAGTTTGGCTAAAAAATAAAATTGTCTTAAGCTAACAGTTCTTTGGATATAGACTACAATTACCCCAAAATTATCGTCACCCGACATTTCTACTAACTTAAATAAAATCATGTTAGCAACAAAAGGCCTGCCATGAGGAATATGGAATTTAAAGAGCAAATGCACGAATATTCGCAGTGGCGTGCAAAACTGGTTCAAGCTATAGAAATGTATCACCAATGGCGTAACCGCTATGGTATGAACGATCCACACAGTAACGAAACCATTTTAAATATTCTTAATGGCTTGCAATCGGACAAGATTACGCTGGCTTTTGTTGCTGAATTTTCGCGCGGTAAAACTGAATTGATCAATTCCCTGTTTTTTGCCGAAACAGGCGTCAGATTACTCCCGTCTTCACCAGGGCGTACCACCATGTCACCCACCGAACTTTTTCATGATGAAAAAGGCGGTAATTATATCCGTTTGCTTAATATTGAAAGCCGTCTTGAAGATATTTCTCTGTCTGAATTTAAAAAAAATCCAGACCGATGGACACAGATCGACTTAGACTGCGACTCGCCCACGCAAATGCAGGAAGCGTTTAAGGAACTGGTCGCCACCAAGTTGGTTGAGCGGGACGTGGCCGATAAACTGGGCTTGTGGAATGAGCGTGAGGCAGCGGAGCAAGGCATTATCAATCCGGAGAAAGTTGAAATTCCTTGCTGGCGTCATGCCTTAATCAGTTTTCCTCATCCGTTATTAATAGAAGGCTTATCGATATTGGATACTCCCGGCTTAAATGCTTTGGGAACCGAGCCGGAATTAACCTTAAGCATGCTACCCAGCGCTCAGGCTATTGTTTTTGTGCTCGCTGCCGATACTGGCGTTACCAAAAGCGACCTGGAAATGTGGCATAATCATGTTTGCCATAATCGCGGCGGTAGTAGACAAGGATTAGCCGTGGTGATGAATAAAATTGATGCTATGTGGGATGACCTTGCTGGCGAAAACGGCTATGATGATTCTATCCGCTCGCAAATAAAAACCTCGGCGACCACGTTAAAAATAGATGAGAGTGTCATTTTTCCTGTCTCTGCCAAACAAGCTTTGCTTGCTAAGGTTAAGGCGGATGAGGATTTGTTGGTAAAAAGTCGTCTGGCGGCATTAGAAAACTACCTTGCCAATGATATTTTAAAACAGCGTAAAAACATTCTTCTCGGAACCATTGCTCGCGACATCGGTTTTTTAGTTAATGAGTCATCCAATTTAACAAATGCTTCATTAGCCAATGCCGTTGCACAGCTTGACGAATTTAAAAAAATCGACTTTCAAAACCAGGATATGACTGGCAAATTGATGGCCGAAACACGGGATCGACAAAATCTTTATATGGCTAATGTCGAAAATTTCCAGGCCAGTCGCCGGGTTTTTGCTGTCCAAGCCCAGACGCTGATTGACTCATTTGCCAAAGAAAAAGTTGATGAAATCATCAAAACTACCAAACAGGATATGTCTAAGAGTCTGACAACTTACGGCATGAAGCAAAATATCCGAAAATTATTTGATGAATTACGGGATCTATTGCAGGATTCTGTTGATATTACCAATGAAACCCGGCGTCTGGTAAAAGCGATACACAAAAAATTTAAGGACGAGTACGGCTTTAAAGAGATCGAACCCCAGCTGTTTTCAATCAAACAATACCAGATTGAACTGGAACAGATTTTTGATGAAGGTGAAGCATTTCGTTCCAGTGCCAGAACCACGATGTCAGAACAAAGCATCGTCATCAACAAGCTTTACAGCACCTTGATTGCTAAGGCCAGAAACATACTCAGGCAAGCACATGCGGATGCGACAACCTGGAGTAATGGGGTTTTAACGCCATTGATGCATCAAATTAAGGATCATAAAAAACAAATTGAAGGCCGTCTGCAAATGCTGAGGAAAATTAATGAATCAAAAGGCAGCATTATTGAAAACATTGCCCACCTTGAAGCGGAATTGGAGCCGTTAAAACGGCAGCGCGACGAATTGGCTCTCATTATTAAAGACATGCAACTGGATGCAGAGAGTTAAGCGATATAAGATTCAAATTTTTCGAATTTTGAGCCTCTTTTCATTCTTTTCTGAAAATCAAATCCCATACGCCATGTCCCAAGCGTATGCCGCGCTGTTCAAACTTTGTTAATGGCCGGTATTCAGGCCGTTCGCAATAGTCGCCGGTATGGCTGGCATTGCTGATGCCGACGCCGCTCGACAGCACTTGTAACATGTTTTCTGCGTAGTTTTGCCAGTCTGTGGCTGCATGAAAATAGCCGCCCGGCTTTAATTTCCTGACTAATAATTCAACGAAACTGGAACGGACGATACGTCGCTTGTGATGCTTCTTCTTCGGCCACGGGTCGGGAAAAAATAAATGCACGCCAGCTAAGCTATTGTCGGCAATCTTGTGCTCGATAATATCAATAGCATCATGGCAATAAATTCTGACGTTGGTGAGGCCTTGCTGATCCAGCAGCAGCATTAAATGCCCAACACCCGGTCTATGCACTTCAATCCCGATATAATCGTTATCGGGATTAGCGGCAGCCATCTTTGCCAAACTGTCGCCGGTACCGAAGCCTATTTCAACAATCAACGGTGCAGTACGGCCGAAAACCTGGTTAAAATCATAGCCGGCATTAGGATCTAGGCAATACTTGTCCCAATGATTATCTAAAGCCAATTGTTGGCCTTGGGTGATTCGTCCTTGTCGACGGATAAAGCTACGGATTCTGTGCGGGGTATTTTTTTCGGGAGAGAGCATAAAAGATATTGACAGCAGGTTTGCAGCAAGTGCTTCAAACCTACACTAGTTAACTAAAAAACAAACCGTCTATTGGCGATGATGCAGAAGCAAAACGCTTGCGCGGCATACGTCCCGCTAAAAATGCTTCCCTGCCGGCTTCGATACCCTTGCGCATGGCTGAGGCCATCAATATCGGATTTTTAGCGGCGGCAATCGCTGTATTCATCAAGACCCCGTCACAACCCAGCTCCATCGCAATTGCTGCATCAGAAGCCGTACCGACACCGGCATCGACCAAAATTGGTACGGTGGCATTTTCAACTATAGTTAAAATATTATAGGGATTGCGCACACCCAAACCCGAACCGATCGGCGCGGCCAGCGGCATTACTGCCACACAACCGATATCTTCCAGTCTTTTGGCGGCAATCGGATCATCATTCGTGTATACCATCACATCAAAGCCGTCTTTAACCAGCAGTTCAGCGGCTACATAAGTTTCTGCCACGTCAGGAAATAAGGTAAGTTGATCAGCCAGCACTTCCAACTTGACCAGCTTACGGCCGCCGAGCAACTCCCGGCCCAAACGACAGGTTCTTACCGCATCTTCCGCGGTATAACAACCGGCGGTATTAGGCAGGATGGTATATTTATCCGGCGAAATGACATCAAGTAAATTAGGCTCGCCGGGATTCTGACCGATATTGGTACGGCGGATCGCTACCGTCACAATTTGTGCGCCGCTGGCCTCAATAGCCAGACGTGTTTCTTCCAGATCCTTATATTTTCCCGTGCCGACCAGCAATCTTGAATGATACTTGACTCCGGCAAGCAAAAAAGAATCATCTTGCCCGCCGCCAATCGCGTGGACAATTTCCAAACGATCCCCGGTCTGTAAGACCTGAGCATCATATTGCTGGAATGGTAAAATTTCCTTATTCAATTCAATTGCAATTTTTTTGCCGGTCAGTCCCAAGTCGGCAACGATATCGGCAACCCGGCTGTTCTCGGCGCAGTCACGGGTCTCGCCGTTAACATAGATTATCATTTGCTTAAACTCCGGTTGGTGTCCACGGTTCTGCGTTTTTGCACCGCTAGCGCCAACTCTCTTAACAACGGGACGGTATCATCCCAAGATAAACAGGCATCGGTAATGCTTTGGCCATAGACTAACGGCTGCCCGTCAACAACCTTTTGACTGCCCGCCCTAAGATGGCTCTCGATCATCACGCCCATAATCCGATGGTCGCCATTGGTGATTTGTCTGGCGACATCATCACCGACTATCAATTGCCGCTGGCATTGTTTCAAGCTATTAGCATGACTAAAGTCAATCATGATATTCGGCTTTAGCTTTGCATTTACCAAGCCTTCAGCGACTTGCTCTACACTGACTGCATCATAGTTAGGGCGATCATTGCCGCCTCTTAAAATAATATGTACATCTTCATTTCCGGTGGTTGAAAAAATAGCCGAATGACCGGCTTTGTTCAGAGAGATGAAGTGGTGTGGGCTCATTGCCGCACCTATCGCATCAATGGCGATTTTTATAGTGCCATCGGTAGAGTTTTTAAAGCCGATAGGACAAGACACGCCCGAAGCCAATTCACGGTGTCCCTGACTTTCGGTAGTTCTGGCGCCAATCGCGCCCCACGCGATCAGGTCGGAAACATATTGCGGTGTAATTAAATCCAGATACTCGGTTGCGGCCGGAACGCCCGCCTCATTTATATCCAATAACAACTGTCTGGCAATGCGCAGACCTTTGTTGATATTAAAGCTGGAATCCAGGTCGGGGTCGTTAATCAGTCCTTTCCAGCCTACCGTAGTTCGCGGTTTTTCAAAATAGACTCGCATCACGATCACAAGATCTTCTTCCAGCTCGTCTTTAACCACTTTCAAAAGCCGGGCATATTCATGCGCAGCTATCGGGTCATGAATGGAGCATGGACCTACCACCACGACTAAACGATCATCCAGGCCGGTCAGTATTTTGTGTATGTCCTGTCGAGCTAGTGAAGTCGTTTGCGCCGCAGCCTCGCTAATCGGCATTTCAGTGTGAACCTGAGCAGGCGGAATGACTTCTGTCGTCTCGCATATTCTCAAGTCATCGGTGTTATATTTTGTTTGCATGAAAGCTATCAACCCATTGCGGGATTATTATCAGAATTTATTATTTTAACCGATTTTAAACTGCTTTTGTTAGTTCTTGCCGCGGATTGTCCATCTATCCGGTTAAGACAAAAGAATCGTAGAATAGACTTTAATAGAAAGAAAAAGCCAGAAGCCATCACAATGAAAGTTATCTGTTTAGTTCCGAAATAAAGGCCGAAACGTTTTGCTTTAACTTATATTAGCTACTTTGGAGAATTAAGATCAGCGATAAGAATTTCGGCCGGAGCTGCCATCGGTATGATGGCAGCTCCAGAACATAATATTTATCGTTAATCTCTTACAGGCGGCGGAGCCAGCACGACTCTTGAACCGTTGCTTTCCGCAGGGCTGACAACGCCGGCCGCTTCCATGGTTTCAATCATGGTTGCTGCACGGTTGTAGCCGACTTTAAAGCGTCTTTGTACACTCGATATTGAAGCTTTGCGAGTTTCTGTGACAAATTGCACCGCTTCATCATACAAGGCATCGCTTTCGGCATCGCCATTGCCATTGCTGCCACCACTCATGCTATAGCCATCACCGGAATCGGACGGTTCGCGGGTAATGTCTTCCAGATAATCAGGCGGTGCGGTTTGTTTTAAAAATTCAACCACCCGATGCACTTCATGGTCATCGACAAAAGCGCCATGAGCGCGTACCGGAATGCTAGTGCCTGAGGGCAAAAACAGCATGTCGCCGTTGCCCAGCAGAGT
The DNA here is from genome assembly GCF_004322395.1 of Methylobacter sp. Classification (GTDB taxonomy): domain Bacteria; phylum Pseudomonadota; class Gammaproteobacteria; order Methylococcales; family Methylomonadaceae; genus Methylobacter_A. Next base: position 13,837 of record NZ_SCTW01000069.1, on the reverse strand, counting down.
TTCGGCGCCGCCTTGGTCGAGAATGGTGCGCGAGTCGATGCGTGATGAAACCTGAAATGAAATCCGGGTTGGCACGTTGGCTTTGATCAGGCCGGTTAATACGTCAACCGATGGACGTTGCGTGGCCAAGATCAAATGAATGCCGGCCGCTCGGGCTTTTTGCGCCAGGCGGGCAATCAGTTCTTCAACTTTTTTACCGACAATCATCATCATGTCGGCTAGTTCGTCGATAACAATGACAATGCTGGGTAGAGTGCTTAAGGTGGGATACTCTTCCCCTTCTTCCAGCGGGTTGATCATTTGAAACATAGGGTCTCTAATTGTTTCGCCTCTTTCGGTCGCGTCGTTTATCAACTGATTAAATCCGGCAAGGTTTCTGACGCCCATTTTGGACATTAGTTTGTAACGCCTTTCCATTTCGGCAACTGCCCAGCGTAGCGCGTTGCTGGCTTCCTTCATATCGGTTACGACGGGGGTCAATAAATGCGGGATGCCTTCATAGACCGATAATTCCAGCATTTTGGGGTCGATCATGATCAATCGCACCTGCTCCGGCGTCGCTTTATAAAGTAGGCTAAGTATCATGGTGTTAATGGCGACCGATTTACCGGAACCTGTGGTGCCGGCAACCAGGGCATGGGGCATTTTGCCAAGATCGGCAACCATCGGCGTGCCGGAGATGTCCTTACCCATAGCCAGGGTCAGCAGTGATTTGGACTTTTCAAAAGGTGCCGACACCAGTAGTTCGCGCAGGGTTACCATTTCCCGTTCCCTGTTGGGGATTTCAAGACCGACTACGGATTTGCCGGGAATAATTTCTACAATACGAACGCTGGTGACTGACAAGGCTCTAGCCAAGTCTTTGGATAGCGTGCTGATGCGACTGACTTTAACGCCGGCAGCAGGTTGTAATTCAAAACGGGTGATAACAGGGCCAGGATGAAAGCCAACCACGGAGACGACGACATTAAAATCGGCCAGAATATCTTCCACTAAGCGCGACATTTCTTCCAAATCGGTTTGCGAATAGCCTATAACGCGAGTATCGCGATGATCCAGCAACTCCAGCGAAGGTAAGACGCCTTTACTGGCATCGTATTTAATAGTCGGCTGTTTTTTGGAAGGAGGGCTGTTTTTGACAGGTTTTTCTATCGGCTTTTCGATAATGGCTATGGCTTTTGCGCTGGTTTTTCTCTTTAGTTCGGATTTTTCCAGATTTCCGGTCGGCATCTGGCTGCGCTTGACCGAGTGATCCTGTAACAAGCCCAGGACGCTACTGCACAAAACTCGGCAGATAACTACCGTACATTTACCGATGGCATCTATCAACCCTATCCATGATAGCCCGGTAACCAAGGTAACTCCGGCCAATAAAACCATTAACAAGAATAATGTCGCGCCTGAGTTACCGAATACTACCAGCAACGCATTGCCGGTTTCCTGGCCTAAAATACCGCCGGTATTGCTGGGCAGTTCAATTCCTATTCTTAGTAGATACAAATTTAATAATGCCGACCCGGAAATAATGGTTGCTATAGATCCTAGCCATTGTAGCGCGATAATCATTTTTTCGCGGCCTTGTCTGCCCTGAGTGTAGATCAGATAACCTTGCCAGAAGATAATGACCGGAAACAGGTAAGCGACCAAACCAAAACAGCTGAGCATGAAATCAGCGATCCAAGCACCAAAAACGCCGCAAGCATTAGAGACTGTTTGCACGGATCCGCTATGCGTCCAGCCCGCGTCCTCGTTACTAAACGTGATCAGTGAAATTAAAAAAAATAATGCGCTTGCAATAAAGCCTAATAAAGCAACTTCACGCAAGCCGCGAAAGGTCTTTTCTTCCATTACAGCAGCCATATTCAACAACTCGTTACATAAATTACTCATAAAACATGATTATAGATCAATAATAAGATGTTTCACATTAATAATCCTCCAATAAACTTCAATGCGCATTTTGGCGATAATTCGTTGACTATGCCGATAAAACTGTTTACGAAACATGCTTTCATCTTCATAATTAATTTTTTGTCTTTCGCTGCAAAGGGTTTTTTAATGAGTAATTCCAAACATTGCCGTCTTTTGATTCTAGGTTCCGGTCCCGCCGGTTATACAGCAGCAATTTACGCCGCACGAGCCAACATGAATCCGGTCATCATTACAGGAATGCAGCAAGGCGGTCAGTTAACCACGACGACCGAGGTGGATAACTGGCCCGGCGATATTGAAGGCTTACAAGGGCCTGCCCTGATGGAAAGAATGCTTAAACATGCCGAGCGCTTCAATACTGAGATAATTTTCGATCATATTCATACCGTCGACTTGTCTGCCCGCCCATTCACATTGACTGGCGATTCCGGCACTTATACCTGTGATGCATTGATTATTGCAACCGGCGCTTCAGCGCGTTATTTGGGCCTGGAATCCGAGGAAGCTTTCAAAGGCAAGGGGGTTTCGGCTTGCGCTACCTGCGACGGTTTTTTCTATAAAAACAAACCCGTTGCCGTTATTGGCGGCGGCAATACGGCTGTTGAAGAGGCGCTTTATTTAGCTAATATCGCCTCAAAGGTCATAGTCGTGCATCGTCGCGACAAATTTCGTTCCGAAAAAATTCTCTCCGATAAGCTGATTGAGAAATCACAAAACGGCAATGTCATCATCGAATGGAATCATCAACTGGATGAAGTATTGGGTGACGACATGGGCGTTACAGGCCTTAGAATTAAAAATGTTCAGGATGGCTCAACCAAAGAGCTGGATGTACACGGCGTATTCATAGCCATCGGTCACACGCCCAATACAGGTATTTTTGAGGGTCAACTGGATATGGAGCACGGCTACATCAAAGTCAAAAGCGGTATACACGGAAACGCCACTGCAACCAGTGTTGAAGGCGTATTTGCGGCAGGAGATGTGATGGACTCCGTTTATAAACAGGCCATTACTTCAGCGGGCGTTGGCTGTATGGCGGCTCTGGATGCAGAAAAATTTCTTGATGAACTAACTGGTTGAGTTGCAGTTTCAGCTTATAAAATAGACGGCCATAGACATTTTAAGTTAAGCCAGACTTATGCGCCTGATTATTCTTGACCCGAATAACCCGGAGCAAGATTTTCCGCTGGTGAATAAAGCCCTTCGAGAGCCGGACGGCTTGCTTGCAGTCGGTGGCTGTTTGTCCCAGCATCGGCTGTTGAATGCTTATCGGCACGGAATATTCCCTTGGTATAACCCAGGCGAACCTATATTGTGGTGGTCGCCGGATCCCCGCTTGGTTTTATTTCCTGATAAATTGATTATTTCCCGCAGTTTGCGTAAAACCCTACATAAAAATATTTTTTCGGTAACCTTTGATCAAGCTTTTAATGAAGTTATTGCTGCTTGTGCGGATCGCCGCAAAGATGCTACCGGCACCTGGATAACAGCAGAAATTTATGCGGCTTATAATCAATTGCACCAAGCAGGGTTTGCTCACTCGGTTGAAACTTGGCTTGGTGATGAATTGGTTGGTGGATTGTATGGTGTTGCGCTGGGGCAGGTTTTTTTTGGCGAATCCATGTTTCACATCAGAACCGATGCCTCTAAAGTGGCCTTCGTTACCCTGGTTAATCAGCTTAAGTTATGGGGGTATCAGCTGATAGATTGTCAAGTGCAGACAAAACATTTGGAAAGTTTTGGTGCTCAGGAAATTGACCGCAACTATTTTATAAAGTTACTTGATCAATATTGTGAAGCTCCTGTCAAGCCGTTTGCTTGGCAAACCCAATAACTGCCGTTTGGTTAAATGTAGCTCCTTTTTTATTAACTGCGCTGCATACGATAAATTGTGAGACCGATGTTTGCCTGTTGCGTAAAGTATTTAAAGGCATCAAAATCTTCTTTAGTTAATGGTTGGCTGCTAAGTCCACGATCAGTATAAATTAAACCGATTGGCGTTTTATTGGAAAAGATAGGCATCATAAAACATTCATTTTTTCCAATCGCGTTAATATCCCGGAGTGTATACAATTTTTCATTATCCGAGGGCTTAGCCCAAAATGCATGAGTACCGGCTAGGGCATGAAAAAAAAGATTGGGCGGCGTTTCCGAGAGATTGAAAATGACCTTGTCTTCATATATTTCTTTGCGCCACCCCAAAGACAACTTTTCTCGAAGAGACTGTTTATCGGTAGCTAACAGAGAAAAAATAGTTCGATCCATGCCGATACCGCGATGAATTCCCTCAAGCACCGTTTCCAGCAATAGATTAATATCAACTTGGTCGCTTATTATTGATGTTATATCCTGTGAAATCTGAAATTGTAATTGTTTTTTGTCGATAATTGGCGAGAGTTCTTCAATATCAACAGTCTGATTTAAATGGCTTTGAATGAGCATGGCAGCGTCAGTGGCTCCAAATTGACAAGCAATATCAGACGCAGTGCTCGTATTAATTTTAAGTTTTTCCTTTATAACTTGTTTAGATTGTTTGGTAAGAACTTCAATTTTTCTGATACAAGTTTCGTATTTTTTTGAACCGATACCCTCTTTTAATGCCTCAGTAATTTCATAGCCTAAATGAACCAAACCTGCTCTGGAATTTTTGGACAATGCATTTGGCTTGATCGATTCTTCAACCAAGCTGCCTAATTTCCAAGCCTTACTTAAAGAAGCTCCCAGTTCTGTCAATTTAAAACCTAAAACTTTTTTCTCTGCTTCTTCACGCGTGCAATCGCCTTTGCTTACCAGATTTTGAATGCTCTCTCCTTGTTCACCGCAAAAGCACCAAAAAGAAATACTGCCGATGTGGTTAAGCAACGTGGCAATAAAAACCTCCTCTGGCGATTTATCGTTTGTCGCCATCGCTATCGACTTGGCGTGTACTGCGGCATGAATAGCTTGGGCTATTTCTTCGTTGGCTTGTTGTTTGTTGATTGACGATAAAATTGATTCAAAAAACGAGCAAACCAACGTTAATTCACGAATAACCTCCGAACCAAGCATAATAATGGCTCGGGATACGGTAACCATTTTCTGACGGGATGGATTGTAATGGGGAGTGTTACTGATTTTTAATAATTTAACTGTCAGATTGGGGTCTTGCAAAATAACAGATGCCAATTCCATGGCACCTTTTCTATCATCGTTCAAAATATCATGGATACATAACGCAGTATTGGAAAAAATAGGCATTTCTTCATTGCACAACACATGAGTCCATTCATTAAGAGAATGGGGTCCCTCTATAATTTTGGGGGAAATTACTTCCATGTCCATTTCGATTAAATGAAGGTCTAGAGGGTCGTTCTTCGATGACATTTAGTTTTTTACCTTTAATAACTTGATTTAACCTAACCCTTGCCAAAGCAAATATTTACTCATGATGACAAAAAATAATTTTTATTGTTTTCATGATGAGATGTTTGCGGACGGTTGTTGTTTTAAATAATTTTTTAAGAAATCTTTCCAGGTCACGATGCCAAGAATAATCTTGTCATCGTTAATGACAGGCAGACAGGATATATCGGCATCCAACATTTTTTGTACGGCAATATTGCAATCGGTTGCAGGTGTCACAGTATCAACTTGGCGTGACATAATCTGATGAGCCCGCTTTGTTAATGTTTCTTTATCGCGCAAGGTTTCTGCGGCTGTATGAATATAGGGGCTCAAAGCTTTTAATAAATCTCGATCCGAAATAACGCCGATAAAGGTTTTGTCTGAATCATCTTCAACCAGCAGATGATGAAAATAGACGTGATCAAAAATTTCTTTGATCAACAACAGTTCGGTATCCATGTTAACCGTAACCGGATTGGCGGTCATGATATCAGCGACTTTCATAATATGGAGCACCTCGTTTTCAAGCGGATATTTTACAATAACATGTCAGTAAATATAGCTGTTTTTACGGTGGCGTCCGATTATTTATGACTGATAAATTCCATGTTTCAAACGATTCTTTAAGCACCGCTTCTGGACGGCCGCCGAAACATAAGGGGCAACTTTTTACCCGAAATGATTTTAATTTATAAGATGGAATAATTAAGTTAAGGCTATTCTTTTCGTTCGACAATTTCAAAATCATCAAAACTATTGCAGCGAACTACAAGAATGTTGCTCAGCCTTTAAAAAGATACTTTGGGCTATACCCGACAAGGTTCTATGCAGGTTCTTATCCGAGATATTGTCATTACGTGGTCACGTAAATTCGTTTATTTTAGTGTTACTGCAACATAACGCATGGTTTTATATGTTTTTACAAAGTTTTTAGGTTAAAATAGCGGACTTTCGAAGCTGGACGAGTGAGCAGCGATGGTGACTCAAATAAATGCACCTCACTCGGCTTTGAGCTGCCTCCATGTATCCGACGCATTTTATTTAATCTGATGGCTACCGCTACCGCGGTCTTAGGTTGCGACTGGGGTATGTAGCCCACTGCCCCGGTACGAGCCTTTGATAAGTATTGATAATTTGAATGCTTATGTAAAGAGGTCACCAAAAAAGTTTTTTATGCCCAACTTTAGAGTGAAAACATGACAGATTTATCGCATTACAGAAACATTGGTATCTTCGCGCACGTCGATGCCGGTAAAACAACGACTACCGAGCGGATTTTAAAACTCACCGGTAAAATCCACAAAATCGGTGAAGTGCACGATGGTGCGGCAACCACAGACTTCATGGAGCAGGAGCAAGAGCGCGGTATCACCATTCAGTCCGCTGCGACTACCTGTTTCTGGAAAGACCATCGCTTTAATATTATCGACACCCCAGGGCACGTTGATTTTACTATTGAAGTTTATCGCTCATTGAAAGTTCTTGATGGCGGTATCGGTGTTTTCTGCGGCTCAGGCGGCGTAGAACCCCAATCGGAAACTAACTGGCGTTATGCCAACGATTCTGAAGTATCCCGTGTTATCTATATCAACAAACTGGATCGCATCGGCGCTGATTTCTATCGCGTGGTTAAGCAAGTTGAAGAAGTACTCGGCGCGGTGCCATTGGTTATGACCTTACCTATTGGAACAGAAGACCAATTCTCCGGCGTAGTCGACCTGCTGACTCGCAAAGCCTGGATATGGGATGACTCAGGCGATCCAATGAACTACGAAATCAAGGATATTCCTGCTGGTATGGAAGCGGATGTCGAGAAATGGCGCGAAAAATTGATCGACCAAGTTGCCGATCAGTATGATGATGTCATGGAAAAATATCTTGAAGGCGAAGAGCCCGATATTGATACCATCAAGCGTTGTGTTCGCAAGGGTACAATTAACTTGGATTTCTTCCCGACTTACTGCGGTTCGTCTTTCAAAAATAAAGGCGTACAGTTGGTACTTGATGCTGTTATCGATTACCTACCTAGTCCAACAGAAGTTAAACCACAGCCTGAAGTTGATTTGGAAGGTAATGCAACAGGCAGCTTTGCTGTCGTTGATGCCGACAAACCGCTACGCGCGTTGGCATTTAAGATTATGGATGACCGCTTTGGCGCGTTAACGTTCTTGCGTATCTACTCCGGCAAATTGGAAAAAGGCACGTCGGTGCTGAATACTTTCACCGGCAAAACCGAACGTATTGGCCGTATCGTGGAAATGCATGCCGATGCCCGTAATGAACTTGATTCAGCTCAAGCAGGTGACATTGTTGCCGTATTGGGTATGAAGAATGTACAAACCGGTCACACGCTGTGTGATCCAAAATTCCCTGCAACATTGGAACCGATGGTCTTCCCTGATCCCGTTATCTCACTGGCGATTTCACCGAAAGACAAAGCGGCTTCCGAAAAAATGGGTATCGCGCTGGGTAAAATGATTCAGGAAGATCCGTCTTTCCACGTTGAGACCGATGAAGACAGTGGCGAAACCATCCTTAAAGGTATGGGCGAGCTGCATCTTGATATTAAAGTCGATATCTTGAAACGTACTCACGGCGTTGATGTTATCGTCGGTAAACCTCAAGTGGCCTACCGCGAAACCATTACCAAATCGGTTGAAGACGAATACACCCACAAGAAGCAATCAGGTGGTTCAGGTCAATACGGCAAGATCAACTACATTATCGAGCCAGGCGAGCCAGGCAGCGGTTTTGTATTTGAATCAGCGGTGACCGGCGGTAACGTACCGCGCGAATACTGGCCTGCGGTTGAAAAAGGCTTTAAGAGCATGTTGGATAAAGGCGTTTTGGCCGGATTCCCTTGCCTGGACTTTAAAGTTATCTTAACCGACGGTGCTTTCCATGCGGTTGACTCTTCTGCTATTGCGTTCGAAATTGCTGCGAAAGCGGCTTTCCGTCAGTCGATTCCAAAAGCAGGACCGCAACTGATCGAACCGATCATGAAAGTTGATACTTTTACGCCGGCTGATCATGTGGGCGACGTTATCGGTGACCTTAATCGTCGCCGCGGCATGATTAAATCCCAAGATGCGGGCGTAACAGGCGTTCGTATCAAGTCTGATGTACCGCTGAGCGAAATGTTCGGTTACATTGGTGACTTACGTACCATGACCTCTGGTCGCGGACAGTTCTCTATGGAATTCTCGCACTATTTACCGTGCCCGAAAAACGTAGCGGAAGAAGTTATCAAAGAAGTGAACGAACGCAACAAAAAGAAGTAAGATATTAAAAAGGTACGCCGGGCAGCTTGTCTGCCTGGCTACGCCCTCATACGCATCCTACCCTTGTTCACGTAGTAAATCAGCAGATTCGTTCTTTCAAGCTGATAACTTTTTTTGTCGTTTTATGCCGAGACGCAGCCCTGTTTTTCAGTACAGCTTTAAAACGCGTTTATTTTCTTCCCGATAAAAAAGGGACAAACACAACCGGCTCGAGCTTTTCAACTTCATAACTGTTTTCCGTACGCGTTATTCTCTGTAATTGCTGGCTACCACCATTGCCGACCGGGATTATCATCACGCCTCCGACAGCCATTTGCTGCAACAGCATTACCGGTACTTCGGGCGGTGCGGCAGCAACTAATATTCCATCATAGGGCGCATGATCAGGCCATCCCCAGCCACCATCACTGTGCAAAAAACTGACATTTTTAAGTTTGAGGCCCCAGAGGCGATCTTTGGCTTTTTTCTGCAACGGCGCGATTCTTTCTACGGAATAGACATGATCGACCAGCTGCGCCAAAATTGCTGTTTGGTAGCCGCAGCCTGTACCTATTTCCAACACTTTGGTTAATCGATCTGACGACGCCAGCAGCAGCTCTGTCATTTTGGCGACTATATAAGGCTGGGAAATTGTTTGATTGTAACCGATAGGCAGCGCGGTATCTTCATAAGCCCGGCTTGCCAAGGCCTCATCCATAAAAATATGTCTGGGTGTGTTGCGCATCACATCCAGGATCTTATTGCTGCTGATGCCCTGGTCCATCAGCCGATTAATCATGCGCTCACGAGTGCGCAAGGAGGTCATGCCTATTCCTTGCAGACTTTGAATCATAAAACATACTCCTTGGGTAACCATGCCTTTAGATCATTGATCCGGTCATACCGAGTTAAATCCACTTGTAACGGTGTAACCGACACGAAACCTGCATTAATGGCATAAAAGTCAGTTCCGGGGCCTGCATCCTGTTCCGCGCCTGGTGGGCCTACCCAGTAAATAATACGTCCGCGAGGATCTTCGCTCTTAATGACCGGCTCAGATTTATGCCGTTGTCCCAGCCGGGTTGCCTGATAGCCTTTTAAATCTTTAATAGAGACATCCGGTACATTGACATTAAGAATAGTATCTTGCGGCAAAGGATTATTAATCAATTGCCGCATCAATGTCACCGCAACCTGTGCAGCGGTTTCAAAATGGCTTGGATTATTGCCCACCAACGAAATAGCGACAGCGGGTAAACCTAAAAAACGGCCTTCGGTTGCCGCTGCAACAGTACCTGAATAAAGCACATCATCACCTAAATTGGAGCCATGATTAACCCCTGCAAAAACCATATCGGGCTCACTTTTCAGTAAACCGGTTATTGCCAAATGCACGCAATCGGTGGGTGTACCGTCGACTTTAATAAAGCCATTATCCGCCTCGTAAGCGCGTAACGGCATTTCCAGTGTTAAAGAATTACTCGCTGCACTGCGATTTCTATCCGGAGCCACTACCGATATTTCGGCATATGGACTCAACGCACTGGCTAATGCATTGAGTCCTTCAGCCAAGTACCCGTCATCATTACTTAACAAAATATGCATTATCAATCGCCTTGAAGCGGATTAGTCTATAAAATCAAACATATTAGCAACAATACACAACAAAATCAGCTTTCGTGACAAAAAAAAATCTCCCTCCAGAAGACAGCGAGTTATTTCGTCAAACTATCGGTAAAGTAAATGCCGTAAAAAACGATAAAGTGCTATTAACATTAGGTAACAAGTCCAAGCCCTATCCTAAATTACAGCCCCTTAACATGGAGGAGCATTTAATCGAAGCGACTGAATTTGATAATGAAAAACTGGGCATTGAAGACTCATTAAGCTTTTTGGCTCAGGGACTACAGCACAATATTTTAAAGAAACTGCGCAAAGGACAGTTTGGACTGGACGCGGAAATCGATTTACACGGGCTGAATAGCAATGAAGCCAAACGGCAACTGCTGCATTTTCTGCATGACTGCGTGCAAGATGGCTGCCGCTGCGTACATATTGTACACGGCAAAGGCTATCGTTCGGCCGACAACCATCCTGTACTTAAAAACAATCTCAATTTATGGCTAAGACAACATAAAGACATTCAGGCTTTTTGTTCCGCACCGCCTAAAGACGGCGGGACAGGGGCCGTTTTTGTGTTGTTGCGGCGGTCCGAAAAATATGATGGATAGGTTTGCTTAAAAAGCATTGCTACTCCTTAACCCTTTCCACATCAAACACTGTACCGCGAATCGCGATGACTTTTACCTTGGTGCTAATGTCGCAATCTTCACCGTGAACTTTCCAAATTGAATCGTCGACTTTTATTTTTCCTTCGCCATTTTCAATCGGTTTGTACAAGCTAAAGACTCTGCCGATGTATTGAGCGCCTCGTTTATTTAATAAGGGATGGTCTGTCGTTATCGGATGCTTTTTGCCGTAAAGCTTCCATAAGGTGATAAAAACAACGGACAGAACGGAAAAAATCGATACCTGCAATTCTATGCTGAGCGCAGGCATTAGTAATAGCAGGCATCCGGTTACAAAGCCTGAGGCGGCCATCCACAGAAAGAAAAAACCGGGAGCCAGCAGTTCGACTACCAGCAGGATAAGGGCTAGTACCCACCAGTTCCAAAAAACAATCTCTAGTTCAGCCATATCAGCTCTTTTTAGTCATCGCTTCTTTAGCAAGTTCGCTAATACCGCCCAAGGCTCCAATTACACTCGATGAATCCAGCGGCATAAAAACCAGTTTACTGTTGTTAGCTATGCCAATATCTTTTAACGCTTCAATGTACTTTTGCGCGACAAAATAGTTGATGGCCTGGACGTCGCCTTTGCCGATTGCTTCCGAAACCATTAATGTCGCCCTGGCTTCGGCTTGAGCCAAACGTTCACGGGCATCGGCATCGCGGTAAGAAGCTTCTTTACGGCCTTCCGCTTCCAGAATGGCCGCCTGCTGTGCACCTTCCGCACGTAAAATCTCGGATTGCCTTAAACCTTCGGCTTCCAGAATGGACGCGCGTTTCAAGCGCTCGGCTTTCATTTGCCTGCCCATGGCTTCTACCAAATCTTTGGGCGGAGCGATGTCTTTTATTTCAATACGGGTAACTTTGATGCCCCACGGTGTTGTGGCATCGTCGACGACGGACAGCAGTTTTGCATTGATGTCATCCCGGCGCGATAGCAATTCGTCCAGGTCCATTGAACCCATCACAGTACGGATATTAGTCATTACCAAGTTCAGAATGGCCCAGCCCAACTGGCTGACTTCATAAGCGGCTTTGGCGGCGTCCATGACCTGATAAAAAATGACCCCGTCTACAGTAACCATGGCATTATCTTTGGTGATGACTTCCTGTGACGGCACGTCCATCACCTGTTCCATCATAATCATTTTTTTGCCGATGCGGTCAATAATCGGCACGATAATATTCAAGCCGGGCGTCAATGTATTAGTATATTTACCGAAGCGTTCAACCGTATATTCCATGCCTTGTGGAACCGATTTGACGCTCATAAATACTATCAACACAGCAAAAATCAATAATGCTAAAACAAAACCGCCCATAGAACTCTCCTGATTTTATATAAAAAAACTCTACAGATGAGAGCTTTTTTGACACGAAATGTGTCAATTTATAATTGTTTATTGCGGGCCGCTGAAAAATCAATGTTGAACAATTCAGGCCCCGATAAAGTAAAACCGTTAAAATAACACCGCGGCATGTTGCAAATAACCGCTCAACTAATAATAATATAAATCTATCTAAATGTAAGTTAACGAGTAATTATAATGCTGACAACCATCGCTTTTCACACAGGGCTCTGGACCCTGCTTTTTTTTATAGTTGGGATGATTAAACCCAAATGGCCTTTATTCTTTTTGGAAAAACCGAATAGATTTTTAATTCTGGTTATATCGACCGTCTTGTTTATGATTACCGCCACGCTTTTTGGGGAAGGCAACCGGCAAAAAGCTTTAGAGGAAAAGGCTAGTAAAGAAATTATTTTGAAAAACTTGAATCCATCTTCTGCACCCGTTCCAACTCCTGTTCCTGTCCCTGTCCCTGATATTTCCCCGACTAAACCGAATTCTACGCAGAAGTAAGGCTGTTTCGCGTTTGGCAAACCGCCAAATTTTATAAATAAGAATGAGGGGCGGGACTCATAGAGCACGAACTGAATCCGCCCTATAGCCCACAATTGTGATAAAAATTGCCGGGACAACAGGCGTGATAACATTACTCAAAGCGCTTGTCGCACAAACTCTGGGCTTGACATTTACAATCACGCTGACATGGATGTCTCCAGCATTGTTTCATGGCGCGTTGCGTTTGGCATTGGCACAAGGCATAGCAGCCGCCTTGTGCAGCGGCTTTTTATGCCAGCCTTATTGGTGGTTTCCCATCCATTTACTGTTTCTGCCCACGGCAATCGCCATGCACACCTTGCAGTTGCCTTCCTGGCTATATCTGCTGACCGTGCTGCTGCTGGCACTGGTGTTCTGGGGTACGGTTAAGGGCGATGTGCCGCTATTTTTGTCCTCGGCTATCGTAGCAGATGCTGTAGCAGCCATTATTAAGCGGGAAAATGCCGGGGTGTTCGCCGATCTTGGCGCCGGAGTCGGATCAGTGGCAGTGCCGCTGGCTCAGCATCGATCCCTGATAGTCGATGCATGGGAACATGCGCCGCTGCCGTGGCTCATCACCGTCTGGCGCTGCCGCAGACTGTCGAATGCGACCGTAAAACGCGCCAGCTTATGGGGCTGCGTTCTTACCCGTTATGATGTGGTGTTTGCCTTTCTTTCCCCTGCGGTTATGGCGGAATTGGGCGAGAAAGCCAGGCGTGAAATGCGCCCCGGCAGCTTGTTCATCTCTTCATCCTTTCCGATACCGGATTGGGAGCCGGAATCGATCGTACAGATTGAAGATCGGCTCAGGACGAAACTTTTTTGCTACCGGGTATAGTTTTCGTAACTACTCAGCAGTCAAAATAGAACGCTGATGACGCTGATTGCTTATGATTTAATAACTGGTGTTACGGCACAGATGATATTTCTCCCGTTTGCCGCACCGAGCACCGGAGCTTTTGTCGAGAACAGCCCGTGAGGGGTGCGGCAGGGAGGCCGCACGTCAGCAGAGGGGCAGGAGCCCCTTCTGCTGACCCTCGACAAAAGCGAGGAGCACAGGAACAAAGCGGCAACCGGGTCGCCTTTT
>NZ_SCTW01000068.1 GCF_004322395.1 Methylobacter sp. | reverse complement strand
CTTTTCTTTGGTTACTTTCTTTTCGACTGCACGGATGCAGGAGGTAGAGCAATGCATGGAGCAATTGCCGAGAGCAACGCAGGAGCAGTTGCCGAGGCGACGCAAAAGAAAGTAACTCGCTTTCGGGTGCGAGAACCCGATCCAAATAACGTCGCGGTAGCGACACCTTAAAATAATAAAAATATTAATGCAGTTTAGATTCGACTAACTGCGTAACATCAGTAAAAAAAGTAGATAGACCATACCTACATCACTATCTCGACACAAAGCGAAACTGACCGCGAAAAATATACCCTAAAGGTTCTGCGCGGCGATTTTCAAGCTTATCTTAAGCCAAATCAAGGAGATGACCATGACACGTAACCGATCATTGGCGAAGCCATCCGCCTATTTTAAGAAAATAGTGAAAGTGATGTTTGGAATGTTTCTAGGCAGTTGCATCGTCGCGTTGGCCGAAACACCGAAACGTTCTAGCGACGTTGTCGAAGACGCGCAAACGACGAAAACGGTCCGTAGCGAAAGGCCTGAGCAGAAGAAGACTGAGCATGATCGTTCAGACTTTTTCAATATGCGCAAAGCCCCGTCCTCATCGCCGGTTCTCAAGGACCAGCCGAAGGAAGGCAAGGTATCGGGATTCGATTTCTTTCGGGACCCCTTGGGCGCGGACCAGCCTTATCAAAAACCTGAAGACGGCATGAAAAAAGAGATTGCCGGTAAAGCTCAGGTCATGGACGCGCAAAAAAAATTGTTGGAGCAGCGCTACAACCTGACGGTCAAGTCCGACCCGGAAGCCAAGATGTCCAGAGGTAAGCCCTTGGCGGTAGGTCCCACGGTCCGATTGTCCGCCGGAATAACTTGGGATAAACTCGCCGAGGCCAGTCCGGAAGAAATAAAGACACAGGGAACATTCCCTTATCCATCGCTGCCCCACCCGTTGCATGCGAACGGCGGGCAGGTCTTTCCGAAGATGCAGATCGACATGTTCCCGCGGCTTGAACGGTTTGATGTGGATTTCGACCTGCCCGAAGCCTTCCTGCCGGAGTTTCCGCCGGCCATATTTCTAAACAACCGCCCGGAGCTTGGCGATGTTTCCCGTGGCGAAGTTGTCTCCATAAACAACTACTACCGCCTGTTTAAGGATTTACTCACTCCGGTGCAACTCGACGGCCTCAGGATGCTGCTGACACCGTTTCCGCAAGAGGAGTTCAACCCGACCGACGATCGCAAGACTCGCGAGCCGAGCCTCGGGGTAACCTGTTTCGATTGCCATATTAACGGCCATACCACCGGACAGTTTCACTTGAGTCCCGACATCCGGCCTCAGGAACGCCGCTTCCGGCTAGATACTGTCAGTCTTAGAGGCGTGTTCAACCAGCAGATCCACGGTTCCAAGCGCAGCCTTCGTTCCATTGAAGACTTCACCGAGTTTGAACAGCGTACCGCTTATTTTAACGGCGATCAAATTCATGCGGCGAAGAAGGGTATGAACATCCTGGACCGCATCCCGGTCAGCCACATGGCGCAATTACAGAACATGCTCGATTTTCCTCCCGCGCCCAAGCTCGACCCGGCCACCGCTAGGCTCAATCCCGCTAAAGCGACCGAAAGCGAAGCGCGCGGAGAAAAGATTTTCTTTGGCAAAGGACAATGCTCAAACTGTCATGTTCCTCCGACCTATCTTGATCACCAAATGCATGATCTCCATCTTGAGCGGTTCCTGAAGGACGAGCCGGGCGATGGGCCGATCAAGACTTTCACTTTGCGAGGAATTAAAGACTCGCCGCCTTATTTACATGACGGCCGTGCACTGACGCTGGAGGATACTGTGGAGTTCTTCAACCTCGTTCTGCAACTCAAACTCAGTCCTCAGGAGAAGCAAGACCTCGTAGCTTTTATGCGTCAGTTGTAATTGAAGAGCTGATATGCAATAAGCTGTCTTGTCGACAGGGATGTCGGAATGGCAGCGTGCCGATCTCGACTTAACTCAGTTAACCGATGTCATAACTTTCCCACCATTTGCTGTCCGGTTGAATCCTTGCCTTTCCCGATAGGTTTTCTATTGCTAATGTTTTTGACATTGAGTCTGGGTGTTCAGACGCCAAATCTTCCATACCATATAGAATCAGTACCGTATAAAAACCATCAATAAGCGCTTTTTTGTCAAGTTAAAGCCAATTAGGAGTCAGAGCAATCGCGCTATACGAAAAGTTAACGCCGTTAGTTCCCTCTCCGGGAGAGGGGGCTTTGAGCAAGAGAACCTGGCTTTTTAGGCTCCAAAATGACATCGATTCTCTTTTTTCAATGAGAAAGCAGGATTTTGATTCCCCTCACCCCGGCCCTCTCCCGATGGGAGAGGGAGAGATCGCTCACTACCGACATAGCGCGATTGCCCTGAATTAGGAGTGGCTCAAAGGCGATAGGATGAGCCTATTGAAAATATAAGTTTATGGTCTCAATAATTAGGTGGTTAAGAAATACCTAAGAATTTGTTAATAGTATGATAGCTAGTTTAATAGTAAGTGATTATACTTATTGATTGGTCAAGCTGAACTCTCTAACATATATTTAATACAATATCCACCCGGTTTTTTAAAATAATGTCCTATGAATCGCTGCTAACCGTTTTGCAAGATAAGCAGAAACTCTCTGTCGCGGAATTAAGAAAAGTTGAGCGCATGCAAAAAACTTCGGTATCGGAAAGTCTACCGCAGCTATTGGTTAAGTTGGGATTGTGTTCGGAGCTGGATGTCGCCGATGCCTTTGTGGAATCGGGCCAGTTTGAAAAAGTTGCGCCGGATCAGTATCCGCTGGAAATGCAATTGCCGGAAACCGTGCCGCTACGTTTTTTAAAAAATTACCATGTGATCGGCTTGAGCCTCAAGGACGACATTACCGTTGCCTTGATGGATCCCGAAGACCGGTTTGTGCTTGATGCGCTCAAGCTGGCGACCGGAAAAAACATCATCGCCAAAGTCGGTCTGCTTTCGGAAATCGATGCGGCGCTGGAAGTGCAGTATGGCGAAGAGCAATCGAAAGTGGATAAATCCGTCGACGACCTCGCTGTCGACGACTTGGGCGAGGAAGATCTGGCGCATTTGAAAGACTTGGCCAGTGAGGCCCCGGTTATCAAAATGGTCAACCTGATCATGCAACGAGCAATCGAAACCCGAGCCTCGGATATCCACATAGAACCCTTCGAAGAGTCTCTAAAAGTGAGGTTGCGTGTCGACGGCGTCTTAAAAGAAATCGATGCGCCGTCGGTCAGATCGACCGCAGCGGTTATTTCCCGTATCAAGATCATGGCCAAGCTGAACATCGCCGAGCGCCGCTTGCCGCAAGACGGCCGCATCAAGGTGCAAATGCTGGGCAAAGAGCTGGATTTGCGGGTTTCGACGATACCGACGATGTACGGCGAAAGCGTGGTGATCCGTTTGCTGGACAAGGAAACCACCGTGCTGGATTTTGCCGAGCTGGGTTTTTCCGGCAAACATCTACAGCAATTTATCGAAGTGCTGGCTCAGCCGCACGGTATTATCCTGATTACCGGCCCGACCGGAAGCGGAAAATCCACCACGATGTATGCCGCGTTAAAACAGCTCAATACGTCCGAACGAAAAATTATCACCGTTGAAGATCCGGTGGAATACCAGATGGAAGGGGTCAATCAGATTCAGGCAAAACCGCAAATAGGCCTGACCTTTGCCTCGGCGTTGCGTTCTATTGTGCGGCAGGATCCCGATGTGATCATGATCGGCGAGATGCGCGATCTGGAGACCGCAAGAATCGCCGTGCAATCGGCGTTAACCGGGCATTTGGTATTATCGACGCTGCATACTAACGACGCGGCCGGCGGTGTAACCCGGTTGTTGGATATGGGGCTGGAGGAATATCTGCTCACCTCCACCGTCAACGGCATATTGGCGCAACGCTTGGTCAGAAAACTATGCCCTGAATGTAAGCAGCGCTATACCCCCTCCCAAGACATTGTCGACGGCATGAGGTTGAGACGATTTGCACCTGACGCGGCGGGGGATATTTTCTTATATAAGCCGATCGGTTGTCCGTCATGCGGCGGCTTAGGTTATCGCGGACGGCTGGCGATTATCGAGTTTCTGCAAATGACCGATCCTCTTCGTAAATTAATTATGGCGCATGAAGAGGCCGGGGCCATTCAAAAGCTGGCTATCGAAGAAGGCATGACAACCATGTATGAAAACGGCTTGGTTAAAGCCCTGCAAGGCATTACCACGTTGGAAGAAGTGCTGCGGGTCACGTCGGAAACCTGATGTTATTTGCCTATAAAGTAGTTAATAGTCTTGGCGAGACTGAAGAAGGCGTCAGGGACGCGGTTGATGAGCAGCAGTTGATTTCGACTTTGCAGAAAGAAGGCTATATCCCCATTCGCGTAGTCCCGGCCAGCGCCAAATCGTTTCTGGGTTTGAGTCTGGGCATAAAGCCGTCCAAATTATCGCAAAAAGACATCGCTTTGTTCACCGGCGAATTAGCAACCTTGCTGGAGTCCGGCTTGCCGTTGGACAAGTCCTTACTGGTATTGATCGACTTGACTGAAGACAATGAACGGGTAACCAAGTTGATCGGCAGAGTGTTGGAGAAAGTCAAAGGCGGCTCTACCTTGGCCGATGCGCTGGAAAAGCAGTCCGGCATTTTCAGCAAGTTTTATCTGAACATGATACGCGCCGGCGAGGCCGGGGGCGGTTTGGGGGAAGTACTGGGGCGCTTGTCCGAATATCTGGAGCGCTCACGGGAATTGAAAGAAACGGTCAGCACGGCATTGATCTATCCGGCGATCTTGCTGATCATGTCGCTGGCGTCCCTTTTTGTCATGCTGACTTTCGTAGTGCCGCAGTTTTCCGAGATGTTCGAAAGCGCGGGCAAGGCGCTGCCGGTATCCACCCAGATTGTAGTAGGATTGGCCGAATGGTTGCAAAGCTATTGGTGGGCATTGATTTTAGGCGTTATCCTAATCAGCGGTTATATGAATCTTCAGCTGGCCGACCCGGTCAAGAAGAAAGTGTGGGACAGCCGTTTTTTGAAACTGCCGCTGGCGGGAACCATTATTCTGAACAAGGAAACCGCCAACATCAGCCGTACGCTGGGTACCTTATTGGGTAATGGCGTTTCCATACTGTCGGCTCTGGTGATTGTCCGCGAAACAGTAGACAACCTGGTTCTGGCGGCGGCCATTCACGATACCGAAGAGCAGTTAAGGCAGGGCAAAAACATGTCGGACGCCTTGCTGGAGAAAGGCATATTTCCCAAAATGGCCATGCAAATGATCAAAATGGGCGAAGAGACCGGACGCCTCGAAGAAATGCTGCTGCGCGTGGCGACTATTTACGATAACCAGCTGAGAGTGGCGATACAGCGCATGCTGGCATTGCTGGAACCGGCTTTGATAATTTCATTGGGATTAATGATTGCAGGCATCATCGTATCGATTCTGCTGGCTATCCTGAGTGTTAACGATTTAGCTTTTTAAATATAGGAAACATCATGAAAAAAATAGTAAGGTTCAAGGCGAAAAAGGCAGTTTTTCTGCATCAGCGCGGTTTCACCTTGCTGGAGTTACTGGTCGTATTGGGTATTATTGCGATGCTGGCCGGGATAGTCGGGCCGCAGGTCATGAAGCACATGGGCGAATCCAAAACCAAAGCGGCCAAAGTGCAAATTGAAGACCTGTCGTCCGCCCTGGATATGTACAAACTGGATTTGGGCAGTTATCCGAGCAGCGAGCAAGGCTTGAAGGCTTTGATTGAATCGCCCGACAGCGCCAAACGCTGGAATGGCCCGTATTTGCGTAAAACCAAAATGCCGCTGGATCCCTGGCAGCAGGAATATCACTATGTTGCTCCCGGCGAGCACGGGAAATTCGATTTGTACACCTTGGGTGCGGACGGCAAGGAAGGCGGCGAAGGCGAAGACCAGGATATTGTTAGTTGGGAGTGAGTTGTGAGGTGAAAGGCGCAAGGTACAAGGAGCAAGATACAAGGAGCAAGGTACAAGAGATAACAGATAGGCGCTTGACGCCTTGGACCTTGGACCTTGTTCCTTGTACTTCGTGTG
Organism: Methylobacter sp.; assembly: GCF_004322395.1. GTDB lineage: Bacteria > Pseudomonadota > Gammaproteobacteria > Methylococcales > Methylomonadaceae > Methylobacter_A. The sequence goes on along the minus strand of NZ_SCTW01000068.1, from coordinate 17,363 downwards.
CCTCACGCATGCGAGGCTTTACCTTGCTGGAATTGATTATAGTGCTTTTTGTCGTGGTGTTGGGCTTCTCGGTAATCGGTCTTAACCTGGCATCGGGAAATGATTCTACAGAGCTCAAGGCGGCGGCAAGAGACATCGCTTCGGCGCTACGTTACGCCAGAGGGCAGGCTTTAACGACTCATCAGGAAGCGACGGTCGCCCTTAATCTTAGCGACAACAGCTACACGGTCAGCGGCCGGGACAAGCTTTATCAAATGCCCGAGGCTATTGATGTCACCGTGGTGACCGCGCAAACCGAGTTAACCGGGGAAGGTACCGCAAGTATTCGTTTTTTTGCCGATGGCTCCTCTACCGGCGGAAGAGTCACCTTGGAACGAGGGCAGGCAGCGTGGAAAATCGATATAAATTGGCTAACCGGACAGATTGAACTTGAAAGCAAATAAACAGCGTGGTTTTTCTTTACTGGAAATACTGATTGCGTTTTCAATTCTGGCGCTCTCCTTAGGCATCTTGCTGAAGATATTTTCGGGCGGTGTTAATACCGCCGGTGCTGCCGAAGACTATACCGCTGCCGTGCAAATTGCCGAATCATTAATGGCCCAAACCGGTGTGGAATCGCCGTTGCAGCAAGGCGAAGATAGCGGATCGGAAAATAATAAATACCATTGGCGTGTATCTGTCACCCCGTTTCAATTTGTGGCAGAGGATTTAGATGTCACGGCCATAACGGCAGTGCTTTTTAAGGTTAAGGTTACCGTAAACTGGGGCGATAACTTCAGTCCGGGAGCAGGCGCGGCAAGCCGTGCCGATGGCAGGCAGGTTGAGTTAATAACCTTAAAGTTGGCGAATAAAAAGTTATGAGCGGTAAAAGCAAGGCCAAGTGCCCTTTTTCCAGCGCCGCGCCAAACTTTAGATATGCGATGGGCTTTACGCTGATTGAAGTTCTGATAGCCATGACGTTATTAGGCATCATGGTGGTGCTGTTGTTCAGCAGCATGAGAATTTGCGCTCAAAGCTGGGAGCAGGGAGAAAACAAAATAACCGATGTGAATGAAGTAGCGGTAGTTTACAACTTCTTTCAACGGCATTTGGCCCTGGCTATACCTGTATGGAATGATTTTCTGACCCAGGATGAAGCGAAGGCCGCCGACCAGCCGGAAATTGGCGGGGAGGTTGAAAAAGGCAATAAACTATTCTCTTTCCAAGGCAAGAAACAGTCCCTGCAGTTCGTCTCGGTATTTCCTGCAAGCGCCGGTAGATCAGGTATGCAGCTGTTTTCGATACAGCCGCAGCAACAAGATGGCGAGCAGGTTATTAATGTAACGTTAACGCCGTTTTTTCCGGCGGCCGAGGGTGAAGAATGGCGTCCGGAAGAGGTGGTTTTGCTAAGGCATGTCAGCGATTTTACGTTGGCTTATTTTGGTGCGGTTGAGGGTGAAAGCGAAAGCAGTTGGCAGGATGAATGGCTGAAAAAAGATGTTCAACCCCAATTGGTTAAAATCAGCATCAGCACCACAAATGGCGTTTTTTGGCCTGAAATGATTATAGCGCTTAAAGCTACAGGCGGAGTCAGCAATGCCACGGAGCTAGGCGATAATGATGAAAATGTGACAAATTTTGCAGAGAGCCCCGAATGAGCAGGCCTGCTGAGGGATTCGCGCTGGTTCTGGTTTTGTGGGTGTTAAGCCTGCTGACCATTATGGCCGGTAGTTTTGCTCTAACTATGCAGCGGGAAGCGGCGGTTGTAACCGGCAGCCGCAATAATGCCCAGGCAATGGCTATTGCGGAATCGGGACTTGCGGTTGCAGAGCTGATGTTAATGAATCCCGATCAGCAAAAACGCTGGCGTACCGATGGCAGTATTTATCAAATAGACTATCCTGATTTTAAAGTCCGGGTTCGGCTGTTCTCGGAAACAGGCAAGATAGATATAAATAGCGCGGATCAGACACTGTTACAAGGGTTTATAGCCTACGCGCCTATCGAGGATGAGTTGCAAGCCAAGCTGGTCAATGCGATCCTCGATTGGCGCGATGAGGATGATCTGGTGCACATAGATGGCGCGGAGAAAGAAGACTATAAAGAAGCAGGGTTAAGTTATCGGCCTCGTAACAAGCCGTTTCAATCTATTGAGGAATTACAGTTGGTATTAGGTATGAATGAACAGGTTTTTAAGTGGCTTGAAAACCTAGTCACGGTTTACTCGGGACAGCCCACAGTGGATTCGACTCAGGCTGCCAAAGAGGTATTGCGAGTATTGCCGGGAGCGGATGCCGAATCGATCGATGAATATATTGCCGCTAGACGGATAAGCGCGGTAAATGGCTTACCCGCACCGGCTTTTATGTCCAAGGGGAATGGCGCGGCGCAACCGGAACTTTCTAATCAAGACGAAGAGTCAGCGCAAAACAGCGCTATTGAACGCAGCTACGCAACAGTTGCTAGTGATGGCACCGTACAAAAAGGCGCGATTACGGTTATTGCCGAAGCGCAGTCGTCTGACGACAGCATGGCCATGATCAAGGCGCTGATAAAAAGATCGGATAATCCGGAGGCGTCGCCGTTTCAGGTTCTGAAATGGCAACGCAATGCCGCCACGGACGATTCATTATTTACCGCTGAAAGCGATCAGCTATTAGTGAGACAATATGCCGAGCCTGAATTCAACAATTGATCTGGATGTAAAAAAGTTCTTTCGCTGGTGGCTGCGGGAGCTGGATTTCCTGGTGCCCGAAAAAGTCAGGCAGCTGGTTAATGAGAAACAGGGTTTTATTGTCGTCCGGCCCCAACATAATAATCAGTTAGCGCTGACTTATGTGCTGAATGGCGTGGCCGGGCCGTTGGCGGTATTGGAGCGCAACGCATCGGGCCTGGCGCAATACAAAGCATTGCAGGCCAAAGATGAAAGGCTGGCTAAAGCGAACTTAATACTTCGGCTAACACAACAGGAAGCGATTCAAAGAGAGCTTACCTTACCGGCCGCCGTAAAAGAAAATCTGTTGCAGGTTGTTACCTATGAACTTGATCGCTATACGCCGTTTACGGCGGAACAGGTTTATTTTGCGGTTAAGCCGATGGAAGGCGAGAACGAGCCTGGACACATCAAAGTCATGCTGGTGTTAACGCCCAAGGAAACGCTCGATGCATTGTATGAAGACATCAAGACAATGGGTATGTCGCCGCTGTTTGTCGATTATGAAGCGATGCCGAATGATCTTGAGCAGCGTTATGACGGCTATAATTTATTACCGGAAGCGCTCAGGGAAAAAACCGCAAACACCTCGCGCTTTATTTATGGGGGGCTGGTTGCGGCGGTATGTCTACTGTTGGGCGCCATGCTGGCGCTGCCGGTCTTTTTTGAATACCAGACAGTCAGTGCCTTACAGCAAAAAATCGATGCCATAGAAAAAGATGCCAAGGGAGTGAAAGCCTTGCAGTTGGAAATTGATGCGATGATAGACGAAACGCGGCTGTTAATCGCGGAAAAAACCGCAGTTCCAGCGGTAGTCGATATGTTGAATGCGTTAAGCACCTTAATGAAAGACGATACTTGGCTGAGCTATTTGCAATATTCGGACGGGCACTTGCAAATACAGGGCGAGTCTCCTTCCGCCTCGGCATTAATCGGCGTTTTGGAAGATTCCGACATGTTTGCCAACGCCCGGTTCGTTTCGCCGGTTACCCAGGATAAAGTCAGCAAGCAGGAGAAGTTCCAGATCACCGTTGATGTTACCTCGGCCACAGCGCCTAAAGCCAAGCAGTCGAGCGCCGGGCCGGCTTCCGGCCGGCTTGCGGCAAAATCAGGAGGGGCGAGTGATTAAAGTCGGCAGCAAGCAAATGCAGCGATGGTTGGCAGTAGGCCTGCTGCTTGGGGCGATACTGATCATCAGTTTGCTAGTCATCGTACCGCTGGTTAATAAAGGCCTCGAACTGCACGAAGCCAAAAATAACCTGGTTTTCAAGTTGCAGCAATATGAGCGTATTTTGGCAGGCAAAGACGCGGTCATTGCGAACATGAATGCTATAAAAGAGCAGTACCAAGAGCGCGGGCTTTTGAACAGCCAAGCTACCGGCGCTTTAGCATCGGCCGAAGTGCAGGAGTTCATTAAAAAAACGATTGCGGACGCAGGCGGACAATTAAGCAGTACTCAGGCGCTGCCTCTCAGCACCAAAAACGAATTTAGCCGGATACTCGTCAACGTCAGGATGACCGGTAGCAGCGAAGTGTTACGGGCCGTACTGCATAAAATAGAAACATCAACCCCACTGATTATTATCAACGAGATAGACATAAGGCCGATACGCGGCGTAAGAAACAGGACAACGCACCAAATAGATCAGAGTAATCAGTTAAGTATTAATTTTCAAGCCGTTGGTTTTATGAGAAAGCAGCCGGCATGAACAGTAAACTCATAAAATTGCTGCTATCTGCCGTCATTGGCTTGTGCTTGATTATTGCCGGGGAAGGGTTGTATGCAGTCACTATGAAGCATCGTTTGTTGACATCGATAAGCTCGGCAAAACCGCAAGACTATAAAACAGACGAATTGCCCGCAATAGAACTGACCAAACAACCGGAAGAAAGTTATGTCGACCTAGTGGCCAGGCCGTTATTCATTAAAGGCAGAAGAGCCGTAGATGAGCCGCGCCCCGAGGCAGAGCAAGGGGCCGTCAAACCGGAAAACTTCGATTGGCAACTGAGCGGAGTTTACGGTACCCCAAAAGCCGAATCGGCATTATTCAGCCGGTCTAAAACCAAGGTTGCCAAGGACAATTTTCGGAAAATAACCGTCGGTGGTGAGATCGACGGCTGGAAACTGACCGAAATAGACAAGGACAGAGCCATGTTCAAACAAGGCGATAAGGAGAAAGAACTGCTGCTCCGAAAACCAAAATTAAAAGAATTACCTCGGCAGGAAAATAATAAGGTAGCGCCGCCTGCACCAGCTCCGGTTTCCGCTCCTCCTCCAGCTCCAGCTCCAGCAGCAATTCCTGAACCGCCGGCAGATACGACAGAAGACAACACTGAAGATACATCGGAGAGTAACCCATGATTTACCCAAAAAAAATAATAACAGCCTTCAGTTTGATAGTCTTAAGTATAACGCTGTCAAGTTGTGAATTACTTACCCCCAAGCACACCCCCAAATTGCCGTTGACGCCTGTGAAAAAAGAGGAACCCGATCAGGTTATTAAAGAACTGCAAAACAAAGCCCCCGCTGCAACAACTCAAACCCAGCCTGAATTATTTCCCGGTACCGACCGGTTTCTGCCGGATAAAGCAACTCAGCATAGAAAAACCAAAGCCAGTGGTGAAGGTACCTACAGCCTTAATTTCGATGAGGCGGATTTGGGCGAAGTGGCCAAAGTTATCTTAAGCGACATACTCGGACAAAACTTTGTGCTCAGCCCTAAAGTGGCGGGAAAAGTCACCCTGCAAACCTCTGACCCCTTAAGCAAAGACGAGCTAATTCCCACCCTTGAAATGCTGCTGCGCATGAACAATGCCGTGCTGATCAGGGACGCCCGTATTTACCACATCGAGCCTGCCAGTGAAGCCCTGTACAGTTCCAATTTTACAGCGCCGTCCACTGCCGGCAGAACCGGTTTTCAAGTCAGAGTTATCCCAGTCAGAAACGTCGCCGTACAAGACATTGTCGATGTGATAAAGCCGCTGGTGCAGGAAAAGACCATTCTCAATGTCGATGCCGCGCGCAATATCCTGATTGCATCCGGTACGCCCGATGAGCTTGGCCGGGTCATGGACATGATCAGCGCATTTGATATCGATGTGTTGAAAGGGCGGTCTTTCGGCCTGTTTCCGTTATCGCATGTAGAACCGGAAACCGTGATTAAAGAATTACAGGAAATATTCAGCCAAAAAGGCGAAGATGACGAGAGCGGATTTTTTCGCTTTATCCCCGTTGAAAGATTGAATGCCGTTATGGCGATTACCCATCAAGCCAGCTACTTGAGGGATATTGAAAATTGGGTATTGCGTCTGGATAGGGCCAATACCGCGTCCGGCGGCGGCGTGAATGTTTATAGGGTTCAGCATGTCGATGCTGAAGAGCTGGCGGCAACGTTAAATGAGATTTTTACCGGCGCGGCCCCTTCCCGGAAGGAAAAAGCTGCAAAAGTTGCGCCTGGACAAAAAACGGCTGAAGCAACCAATAAACCGCAGACCGAAAAACAAAGTAATACCAAAAAATCATCCATTAACAAAAACTCCGGACAAACCGGAGATGCTCAGGTTGCCAATGTCGAGGATGTAAAAATTATTGCCGACGTGGCTAACAATTCGGTAGTTACTGTTGCCACGCCACAGGAGTACGAGGTGATGCTCCCCATCATCAAACAGCTTGATGTAATGCCGCTGCAAGTGCTGATTGATGCGACCGTGGTCTCGGTTAGGCTGACGGATAATTTACAGTACGGCATAGAGTGGTTTTTAAAACAAGGAGATACTGGAATCAGCAGCAATTCAGGCAAATCAGGAGGAATCAAGCTAGGAGATCTGGCAGTTGCAGGGGCCCAAGCCTTTGGAACGGGGGGCCTCAGCGTGGTACAGAACTCGAGTGATATAAAAGCTGTTTTGCATGCGGAAGCCGCTAAAGGTAACGTTAATGTCATTTCATCGCCGTCTTTAATGGTGTTGAATAATCAGCAAGCGAAAATAAATGTCGGTCAAGAAGTACCCATATCAACAGGTTCCTCATCGGTTCCTCTCGCTGGAGGGGTAGCGGGCGGCTCCTTTGCTCAATCCAATACCATTCAATATAAGGATACCGGCGTCACTCTGGAAGTTACGCCCAGGGTGAATGCGAACGGTATGGTTATTATGGAAATCAAGCAAATTGTTAGTAACGTAGTTAGTTTGCCAGCTGGTGCTACTGCTACTCAACTACAAACCCCTACCATTGATAAAAAAGAGATTGAGAGTTCTGTGGCTGTACAAGACGGGGAATCGATAGCGTTAGGCGGCCTGATTGATGAACAAAACACTGAGAACCAAGGCGGGATTCCTTTTTTATATGACCTTCCTTTGATAGGGCCATTATTCGGCAGTACAAATCATGATAAAACTAAAAATGAACTGGTTGTCCTGATCACGCCGCGCGTGGTAAAAAGCAAGCAGGATTCCAGGGTGGTTACCGACGAATTTAAACGCAAATTAACCGGTATTTATCAAGGTGTTTCGCAGGTTCAAGAGGAAAAAGTTTTGGGCGAAGAAGAGTGAATAAATTAATTCAGGCTTATAGTCTAAATGAAAAGATTTCGGATAAAACACAAGAGTTGGTAAATGCCGATTGGCATGCTACAGAGTATGTCAATGAGGCAACCCTATCAGCGCCCCCAAACCCGAATCGAGGCTAGGCAGGAAAAATAAAACAAGAGGCTAGTCCGATAATTCCATCCGGGATCATTGGACTAACCTCTTGTCTTTTGTGTTTTGCTTTGCGGCTGTATTTGCTTTTATCGCAAAAAGTTTGCGCTTTGTTAAACAGATGCGCGTATTTCGCAACCGGGTTCTGGTTAGGAACAGCATCGGTTCCTTGTTGATTTTTACGTCTTTTCATCATTTACCTCTTATAATATGTCAAGTTTGTGTGAATCTACACAAGCAGTAATATACCATTTTTTAAGAGTACATAGAGCTAGTGAAATTTAAAAAAGATTTTGATGTCATTGTGGTTGGCGGCGGTCATGCGGGTACGGAAGCTGCGCTGGCATCGGCTCGATCTGGTGCGAACACGCTGCTGCTAACACAAAATATCGATACGCTGGGTCAAATGAGCTGCAATCCTGCAATTGGCGGGATTGGCAAAGGCCATTTGGTTAAAGAGGTCGATGCCTTAGGCGGAATCATGGCCCAGGCAATCGATCGCGGCGGCATTCAGTTTCGCATCCTAAACGCCAGCAAAGGTCCTGCTGTCAGAGCGACCCGCGCCCAGGCGGATCGTCAGCTTTATAAGCAAGCGGTTAGATCGGCACTGGAAAACCAACCTAATCTGGCGTTATTTCAGCAAACCGTGTCCGATTTGATTGTCGAAGGCGGCAAGGTTGCCGGCGTTAAGACGCAAATGGGTTTAAGTTTTACCGCAAGAGCCGTGGTTTTAACTACCGGTACTTTTTTGGCCGGCAAAATCCATATCGGCTTGGAAAACTACAGCGGCGGCCGTGCAGGCGATCCGGCCTCGGTTGCGTTGGCCGAGCGCTTGAGGGAATTGCCGTTCAGGATCGACCGCTTAAAAACCGGCACGCCGCCGCGTATCGATGGCCGGACTATCGATTTCAGCAAGCTGGAAGTACAGCATGGCGACGATCCGGTGCCGGTGTTTTCGTTTCTCGGCAAGCCCGAGCACCATCCCCGGCAAATTCCGTGTTACATCACTCGCACAAACAATAAAACCCACGACATTATTCGTTCCGGCCTGGATCGTTCGCCGCTATATTCGGGGATTATTGAGGGCGTCGGGCCGCGTTATTGCCCGTCCATCGAAGATAAGGTCGTGCGTTTTGCCGACCGAGATTCGCACCAGATTTTTGTCGAACCGGAAGGCTTGAATACCCATGAAATTTATCCTAACGGCATATCGACCAGCCTGCCTTTTGATGTGCAGTATGAGCTTGTGCGCTCGATGCTGGGTTTTGAAAATGCCGAAATCTTGCGCCCCGGTTATGCGATTGAATACGACTTTTTCGATCCTCGGGATTTGAAATCATCGCTGGAAACCAAGCATATGGACGGGTTGTTCTTTGCCGGGCAAGTCAACGGCACGACCGGTTATGAAGAAGCCGCGGCTCAAGGCTTAATCGCCGGGCTTAATGCGGCTCGCTTGGTTAAAGGTTTGGACAGCTGGTGTCCGGGACGTGATGAGGCCTATATCGGCGTAATGATTGACGACCTGATTACGCGCGGAACCCAAGAGCCGTACCGGATGTTCACCAGCCGTGCCGAATACCGCTTGCTGCTGAGAGAAGACAATGCCGACTTGCGCCTGACCGAAAAAGGCCGTGAATTGGGCTTGGTTGACGACGAGCGTTGGCAGGCTTTCGAGACTAAGCAATCCGCGATCACTCAATTGCAGGATGACCTAAAAAAGAAATGGGTCAGGACGGAAACCGAAGAAGCGGCACAGGTTGAGCAATATTGGGGCAAGCCGTTAATGCGGGAAGCCAATTTAATGGACTTGCTGCGTCGTCCGGAAGTGGATGTTAAGCAGTTGTTGTCATTTCTGGACAGTGCTGAAGACATGGACCCGCAGGTAGCCGAGCAGGTTGAAATCCAGGCCAAATATGCAGGCTATATCGACAGGCAACAAACCGAGATAGACAAAGCCCTGCGTTACGATCACCTGCGTTTGCCTGAACTGATCGATTACAGCGGCGTTCCCGGCCTGTCCAATGAAGTTAGTGAAAAACTTAAAAAACAGCGGCCTGAAACTCTGGGTCAGGCATCGCGTATTCCCGGCATTACACCGGCTGCAATTTCCTTGTTGTTGGTTTATCTAAAGAAGAAAAGCGCCTGATGGACAATTGCCGCAAAATCCTGGTCTCCGGGATAGCATCGTTAAATTTAAACGTAACTGACGAAAACATAGATCAGTTGCTTAACTTTATAAAGCTGATTGAAAAATGGAATAAAGCTTATAATCTGACCGCGATACGGAACAGGGAAGAAATGGCGCGGTTGCATATATTGGATAGTCTATCGATTATTCCGCATATTGAGAGCAAGCGCGTCATCGATATAGGCACCGGCGCGGGTTTGCCCGGCATTCCGCTGGCGATCTGCCTGCCTGAGATTGACTTTACGTTGTTGGACAGTAACGCCAAGAAAACTCGCTTTGTGCAGCAGGCCGTGTTGGAATTAAAGCTTAAAAACGTCGAAGTTATTCACAGTCGCGTGGAAAATTATCATCCTGAACAAGCGTATGACGCTGTGCTCACCAGAGCGTTTGCCGGCTTGGCCGATATAATGAAGCTGACTGCGCATTTGCTAGCTCAGGATGGCGTATTGCTGGCAATGAAAGGACAGACTCCGGATGCGGAGCTGGCGGAAATTGCAGCAAAAAAATCTGTCATATCGGTTAGCGTTCCGGGAGCTGATGTTGAAAGATGTCTGGTACGAATACAATTGCCTGAACAGGCCGAGGTAAGCTAGTGGGAAAAGTAATTGCCGTAACCAACCAAAAAGGCGGTGTAGGAAAAACTACAACCAGCGTAAATCTGGCAGCTTCACTGGCTGCGGCTAACCGGCACGTATTATTGGTGGATCTCGATCCGCAGGGTAATGCTGCGATGGGCTGCGGCATCGATAAGCAGGATGTTAAATATTCCAGCTACGATTTATTGATGGAAAATGTGCCTGCTTCGGAAACTGTCATTAAGCTGCCGGAGATCGGTTTTTCAGTGATTCCCGGTAATGGAGATCTCACCGCGGCTGAAGTGCAGCTGATGCAGGCCGATCACCGGGAGCGCCGGCTGGCCGATGCGCTGATCCCTATAAGATCCGATTACGATTACATCCTGGTCGATTGTCCTCCCTCACTGAACATGCTGACCTTGAATGCGATGGTCGCCGCAAACAGCGTGCTGGTGCCGATGCAGTGCGAATATTACGCGCTTGAAGGCTTGTCTGCATTGATGAGTACGCTTAAAAACATCCAGGACACCGTCAATCCCGGCCTGTACATGGAAGGCATCCTACGAACCATGTTTGACGACAGGAACCGTTTGACCAAAGATGTATCGGAGCAGTTGATCCGCTATTTTGGCGATAAGGTATTCAGAACCTGCGTCCCAAGAAACATTCGTTTGGCGGAAGCCCCGAGCCACGGTTTACCGGTGTTGAGCTACGATAGAACATCGCGAGGGTCTGTGGCTTATATTGCATTGGCGGGTGAAATGATCAGAAAAGAGAAGCAAAACAGTACATGAATTCAAAAAAACGTGGATTAAGTCGAGGGCTTGAAGCCTTGTTAGCAGAGGATTCCTCTAAAGAAGAAGCCCATCAACCGGCTAAAGATGTGAGCCGGAGTGAAACACAGTCTGCGATTGCCGAGGAAGCAAATAGGCAAACGGCAATGATGGTTGCGTTATTTAAAAACATTCAAAAAGAGCGTCTTGCTTTGCAGGAAGAAGCAGAGGCTTTAAAAAAGCTGATTGAAGAGTTTGAATCGATAGTTCGCAGTGATTTGCGATAAATCGGCGTCAGGAGCATTGGCCTGATTGCTTTGATGGAATATTAAAAAAGAGAAAAATTGAAAGCTATGGCTGTGAAAAAACGCGGATTAAATCGAGGTCTGGACGCTTTATTGGGCAATGTTGTCGGTAAAGACGATCAACAGGAAGCAGCGGAAAGTCATTCGCTTCACACCTTGCCGATTGAGCATATGCAGCGGGGCAAATATCAGCCAAGAAAAGATATGCACCCCGAAAAGTTGCAGGAACTGGCCGATTCCATCAAAGCGCAAGGCATCATCCAGCCTGTCGTGGTGCGCAAGCTTGCCGCGGAAAAATACGAGATTATTGCCGGTGAACGCCGTTGGCGGGCTGCGCAATTGGCCGGGCTACAGCAGGTACCGGTGGTTGTCAAAGAGATAGACGACCGCACCGCCATGGCAATAGCGCTGATTGAAAATATCCAGCGGGAGGACCTGAATCCTTTGGAAGAAGCCGAAGCATTAAGACGTTTGCTGGAAGAGTTTGAAATGACTCATCAACAAGTTGCCGATGCGGTCGGCAAGTCGCGCGCTACAGTAACCAATTTATTGCGGCTGATCGATTTGCACCCGGACGTGAAAAAGATGCTGATCAGTCGGCAGTTGGAAATGGGTCATGCACGAGCGTTGCTGTCGCTGGACGGCCCAAAACAGGTGTTTTTGGCAAACAAAATCGTCAAGGAAGGTTTAACGGTCAGAGCCGCGGAGCGTCTGGTTAAAGACAGCCAGTCCGAGCCCAAAACACCTAAAGTAAAGATAATAGACAAAGACACCCTTCGTTTGCAGGAAGACCTGACCGCAAAGCTGGGTGCGAAAGTGTTAATTGAGCATAAGGAGAACGGCGCCGGAAAGCTGGTCATCGCCTATTCCAGCCTGGAAGAGCTGGATGGAATCCTTGAGCAGATTAAATAACGTGACTGGTTATGTGCTCGAAGATGAAGCGGCGGATCGTGTGCTTGATGATATTAAAAGCGATTCCAGCGCTTGCGGATAATCCATTGATGGGCCGATTGCGACCCGATATTGCTCCCAAGCTTCGTTTTTTTACAGTTGGTAAATATCTGATTTTGTATCGTACCATGCAGGATGGAGTCCAGATTGTTCGTGTTATCCATAGTGCTGGTGATTTGCCCCATTTATTCTGACTTCGCTCATTCCTTCGGTGATAGAGCGGGCGGAGGGTAAATCCGAAATCTGCCGCCATATTGAAGTACGGGAATATCAGGATATTTCTCTGGTGACGCACTGCCATGGTGTCAGAGCTGATCTAATGGACTCAACACGCCTCTGCCGCCTTTATTTAATACATGGGTATAAATCATTGTTGTGGAGACATCGCTATGCCCCAACAGTTCCTGTACCGTGCGGATATCATAACCCGCTTCCAGCAGGTGCGTCGCAAACGAATGCCGCAACGTATGCGGCGTGGCCGGTTTGGCAATCCCCGCGGCTTGCACCGCTTTTTTCATCGCCCATTGCAATAATTTCTCGTCAATATGATGGCGGCGCTCCCTCCACACCACTGCGTGGGTCAACCGAATAACTGCCGGAAGGAAAAATATACTGCCAGCACCATTCTGTTGCCGCATTCGGATACTTGGTCGCCAACGCGTCCGGCAGAAAGACATTCGCCTTGCCGATACGTTTATCATCTTCAAACAACGTCCGCCGCTGTTCCAAATGCGCTTGCAACCCGGTCGCTATCGAAGACGGCAACATCGTTACCCTGTGCCGTCACGGATCAGAATCTCATTACGCTCAAAATCCACATCCTTAACTCGCAAGCGTACGCATTCCATCAAGCGCATCCCGGTCCCATACAACATATTTGCCATCAGTCCATACATGTCTTTCATCCGCGCCAGCACCTCCCGCACCTCCGAGCGCGTCAACACCACCGGCAAACGTTGTGGCTGCTTGGCGCGCACCACATTATTCAGCCACGGTAAATCTATCCCCAACACCTCTTTATATAAAAACAGTAGCGCCGATAATGCTTGGTTCTGCGTCGAAGCCGATACATGTCCATCCACCGCCAGATGCGTTAAAAACGCCTCCACCTCCGTAGTTTCCATTTCTTGCGGATGACGTTTGTTATGAAACAGGATAAATCGTTTGATCCATTGCACATATTGAGTTTCTGTACGGATGCTGTAGTGCTTGACTCGAATGCGATCACGCACCTGATCCAGCAGTTTAGGAGGTGTATTTTTATTTTGCATAAAAAGGTTGCTATCAATAATGTAATTATTATAGCATCTAGCCTAACGGATTGTCGGAGTGGAGTTATACACCGTTAAGCAGCGACAATTTAAATTTAATATACACCTAAAAAGGTGTCTACTTAACGTTAGGGCATAGAGACACTTGCATGTCGATATTTGGAAAATCGATTAACACGCTAATTAGGGAGCGCGACGCTTTACAAACCGTCATTGATGCAAAAGCAGGAGAGCTTGAGGCCAAGTATACTGATCAAGGCTACTTGGTCAGTCAGCTTATGCCATTCACGACTGAAATGCAGCGCATTAAGCGCGCCATTCGAGACAGGACACCACTCTCGGAACTAAAGGAGCATTTAGAACAACTCAGGGAAAACCTTAAAACACTTCCTCCGCTGGACCATTCTGACCTCAGCCACTTGCCGCTGGGTGATATCGGTACCCAACTTCAACTACGAAGTCAACGTATGGCCCTAGAGTCAGAAATTATGGAAATCGACTACTACCTGAAATTCAGCAGTCGTCGTGAGCCGCTCACCTGGAAGAGCGCGCTAATTATCTTTGCTATTGTTGCGGCACTTGTCGTATTGCCAAATGTCATTGTGCGCTGGCTTTCGCCCTAGCAATTCATTCAAGCCGCGAAAAACGGGGTCAGGTCTTGCAGTCACGCATACGGCCTAACATGGCGCTCAACCGGAGCGCGGTTATAATGCGGTTTATTTTTCAGTTTTCCGGGCCGCGCCCGGTTAGCTCTACGTTAGGGGCGTTACCCAATCAGGGTTCCGTGGCGGTTTGGCTTTCGGGCTTTGCTTGGCTTTTTTGCCCGTGCGTTTTTGGCTTGCGGGGCTTTGCTGTCCGGGCGTGCTGCCGGGCTTGGGCGGGTCGGGCACACGGGTTGCCCTGTGGCGGCGTTAGCTTCTGTGTTGCGCCGGGCTTTTCCGCCCGTGGCTGCTTGGCTGCCTCCCCTGCGTTTGGCTTTCTGCCCGTGGGGCTTTGGCTTACGGGGCTCGGTTGGGCAGCCTAACATGGCGCTCAAAGGGACGTGCCGCCTCATGGCGGTTTTAAAGTTTTGTAATTTACCAAGCTTTGGGGTTTCGTTTAGCGTCCGTGAACGGCACGCCCCTTAGCTCTACGTTAGGTGTTTCGCATGCCCCTTACCTCGAATGAACAGCAGTGGTTGAAAGAGTACGAATCCAAAAGCGATGTGGAGCTTGCTCTTTTGTCGGTCTATACCGGACCCGGAATAGATAGTCCTAACAGAGCGGCATTGGCAAAGTATGTACTCGACCGCCGTAACGCTGAAATTCGTGACGGGCGAGAAGAAAGAACCCTACAGCAAGCTGAACGTGCGTTGAAAATTTCTGAGGAAGCAAAGAATGCGGCGGTCAAACAAGCTCGCTGGGCGGTGTGGGCATCAGTAATTGCTGTTGTCGCAGTAATAGTTTCAGTAGTAGGAGGGCTGAAATAAGTAAGAACGGATACCATATTCCTAACACGGCGGTCAAAGGGACGCGCCGCCCTGATGCGGTTTTGAATGTTTGCTTTTTAATCGAGTTCGGCGGCTTCGCTAAGCGTCCTTTAGCGGCGCGCCCCTTACCTTTACGTTAGGCGTCACATGAACGTAGTCCACATTGGGTCAGGCTCCGAGTTCGTCGAAATCAGGCTGCCCAGTTCGTACTCGTCCGAAGGTTGGGCTCAAGCCGAAGTTGAGGTGGCGGTTCATTGCTTTCAGGGAACGATTCGGCCTTGGGTAGAGGCGGTTGACTTCGAACTGTTCACAGCACAACTTCGTGTCTTGTACGAGTCACTCCAAGGCGATGCAGAGTTCTCGCCGTTGGAGAAGCAGATCGTCCTCAAGCTGACGGGTACGACTGGCGGTCACATCCAAGTCACCGGTGAGGCCTGGTCGCAGGCCACCTACGAAAACAAGCTCACCTTCATCATCGAGCTCGATCAATCGTACTTGCTAGCCCCTCTGCAAGAGCTCGAACGCATACTTTCGTTAGGAGCAAAACGTGACGCCTAACATGGCGCTCAACCGGAGCGCGGTTATAATGCGGTTTTATTTTTCAGCTTTCCGGGTCGCGCCCGGTTAGCTCTACGTTATACATTTCAATCAAGGAGCCATGCTGATGTCCGACAAAGAGAATAACGAGACTGATGGCATCCGTCGGTTAATCACTAGCGGTGCAGAAATCGCTGGCGGTGCTGTCGGTGGGGCACTTGGTTTTCTCGCTGGTGGTCCGACCGGAGCAGCGTTACTTGGTGCAGGTGGTGCCGCTGCGGCAATGGCTTTGAAGCACATCGGACAAGAAGCGTCCGAGCGTCTCTTAGGGCCACGAGAAGCAGTTCGGGTTGGAGGCGTTCTGGCGCTTGCTGCTGGTGAGATTCGACAACGTTTGGAGGCGGGGGAAAAGACCCGTACTGATGGATTTTTTGATCAAAAGCAAGCCGGGCGGCCTGACGCAGAAGAGATTGCTGAAAGTATTCTTCTGAAAAGCCAAAGAGAACCAGAAGAAAAGAAAATTCCTTACATGGCGCGTATACTTTCGAGCGTAGCATTTGATGCGGAGATCGGGGTGTACATGGCTCATCAGCTAGCGAAGACTGCTGAACAGCTGACTTATAGGCAACTATGCTTACTCAAGCTTGCAGTGGTAAAGGATAACTTTAGTTTGCGTGCTGAAGACTATCGGAATCAAGGTCAATTTCACAAAGACCTTTATCAGGTTTTATACGAATGCCTCGATCTATATCATAGGGGATTTATTAACTTTGGTGGAGGCGTTGCCTTCGGTCCCACCGACGTTTTGCCAGGAAAAATGACAGTGCAAGGACTCGGAGCTGATGTCTTCAATCTTATGAAGCTCAACCTTATTCCCAACGAAGACATAATTCCAATTGCCTCGCAGCTAAAGTAGGCAAAAATGTATAACATGGCGCTCAACCGGAGCGCGATTACAATGCTGCTTTATTTTTCAGCTTTCCGTGCCGCGCCCGGTTAGCTCTACGTTGGACATCATGAAAGTATACGGCAGCGGAGATTTGCATTTTCAGGCAATAATAGCTACCGAAACAATTTAGGAGTTTATGGAGGAAAAATGTTCAAAGCATGGTTTGTCATTATTCTTTTTTTTCTTGGTTCAGCTACCGGTTTTCTCGGGTGGCTCGCCGATTTTGCGCCCTACTATTCATTTGCAACTAGCTCAAAGTCCGCATTGGCAGTTGCTGCTTTCAAAACACAAAAACCAGGCGATGCAACTAGCTATCTGGGCGAAACTCGCTACCAGTTCCCCCTTCGCTTCATAACCAATTCCGGCAACGAAGTGGTTTCAAGCTCATACTACAAAAATACGTATGTTCCTCGTCGCGTACTTGATGCGTTGGAACGGGACGATCATGTAACAGTTCTTTATCTTCCTGATGACCCGCAAAGAGTCCTGTTCGAGGGGGATGTTGAGAAGCTGCCCAAGGGATGGGGCTCTCTGGCATGGGGAATAGCCTGTTTGGTTGTTGGCGTTCTTCTAATAGGCCGGCGGTATAGATTGGCACGGTATACAAAGTATCTTGGGCATGGTGAAATCTCCGGCGATGAATAGTGTTGTTGTCTCCGTGTTGAATGATGCCCAACCACGGACTGTCGCGATAAAGCCGCGCCAGCCGGTTAATTCAGACGTGTGTGCCGGGCATGGCACGTTACTCTGTCGGTGAAAGTCCGGCAGCTAGGTTTTCGTAGAGCCGAAGGCTAGGGAAACGGCAAGGGCGTTGTCGCGAGGCAGGGTCTGGAAGAAGCCGAACCCAAAACTGCGGGGCGATGAACAAAAACCGGATAGGAGGCGTGATGCATCTGGGGCGAGCGGGCACGTGACCGCGAAGCCCTCCCTCTACGATTGGGATGTATTTTGTAAATTCG
>NZ_SCTW01000067.1 GCF_004322395.1 Methylobacter sp. | reverse complement strand
CTTTAAACTTCTTAATCAAGCTCGTAACATCGCTTATACAACCTACCTGAATGTGTTTCACCTTGAGTCTTGTAGATTGGTTGGTGTGCTCATTTATGAACCAAATGCGATATAATGCAATTCAACCGAATTCCAAACGAGTGCAAGGCCATGAGCATTGATTATCACAACATGATTACCATTGAGCCCGGCAAACGTAGCGGTAAGCCGTGCATTAGAGGTTTACGGATTACTGTTTATGATGTGCTTTCCTGGCTGGCCGATGGCATGAGCCGTACTGAAATTGTTGAAGATTTCCCGGAATTAACGGATGACGATATTACCGCCTGCTTACAATTTGCAGCCGATAGGGAGCGGCAATCCGTAATCATCAAAGCTTTATGAAGCTATTGCTTGATGAAAACCTGTCACGGCGAATCATACCGTTCATCCAAGACAGCTATCCAGGTTCAACTCAGGTGACTTTGATCGGTCTGGAGCATGTCAATGATAGTGTCATTCGCCAATATGCCATTGATAATGGCTACATCATCGTCACTCAGGATGCGGATTTCTATGAAATGGGCCTGATTCATGGCCAACCACCCAAGATTGTTTGGCTCAAGATGGGCAATCATTCAAAAACGACAACTATCAAAACCTTGCTAGACAATAAGCAAGCCATTGAACAAGCTTTAATTATCGACAATAAAGCCTGTATTGAGATTGTATAGGTATGCGCCCAATACGCTACACTATTGTGTCCTACATATTACGTATTACCATATTAAAAGCATTGCAGTTTTAAAGATCCGAAATGTCGGGTGTCGGGTATAAACAGCACGCCCGAGCTACATAACTAAAAGGCCTTACGGATCTATGACTTAATTATCGTAGCAACTGTTGATAATCCTCTGGCGAGGCGCAATTCCCTCGTTGAAAACTAATTTTCTTTCCATTTGGAGATGTGCATTTTATCAACGCCGTATTGGATTCAGATCTTTCAAGCAAAGGTTTTACAGCGGTTTCTGGAACTCGGGTATCATTCGGTGACGCGCATTTTCCGCGCTGAAGAGTGCTTGACTTGCCATCTGAAGAGGTACATCTGATAAGTTCAGCCTTAGCTTTTCTAGTGGATAAAGGCTCGACAGCCTCTTCCTTTTTAATAGATTCTGGATTAACAGCAAGATTTTCATACAAAGGCTTTTGTACGGGAAGCAATGTTCTGACATCGTTTGGCGACGGACACTGCCCATGACGAACAGTCGTTGTCGTTGAACCATTGCCATTCGAGGATTCACATCTGAATTGCTCCACAATGGCACCTCTAGCAAGCAACAATTCGGCAATGTCTTTCTTCCGAACTCTATCCAATGGGCTTCCGCCGAAATTTGTTTCGGCATTTACATTAGCCCCTTTATCCAAAAGACGCTCAACAACATCAATTGTTCCGTAAGAGGCGGCTACATGCAGCGCAGATTCGCCTTTATTTGACTGAATATTAACGTCAGCCCCTTTAGCTATTAGTAAGTCGGCGATCGTAATATTTTTTGGTACAGCGCCAGAATAAGAGGCGTTAAGCTTTCTAGGTCCTTGGCGTTAATGTCTGCTCCTCTTGCCAACAAAGGCTCGACAACATCCTGCTTCCCTTCTTTCACTGCAAAATGCAACGGGGTCTGTCCCTTCTCCTTATCCATTGCATTGACATTCGCATTGTGCGCCATTAACAGCTCAACAAGTCCTTTGCTTCCTAACTTCGCAGCCAAATGCAAAGGAGTTAATCCATCATTATTCTTGGCATTGACATCCGCGCCATTCAACACCAACAGCATGGCGATATTTTCATTGCTACTATACTCAGCCCAAAGCAAGGGAGTCCATTTATCATTATTTGTGGCGTTAACATCTGCTCCTTTCTCTATCAGAAATTCGGCAATGTTTTGTTTTCCTAATGAAACCGCAGGATACAAGGGAGTTGAGCCATCCTTATTTCTTGCATTGATATCAGCCCCTTTTTCCAGCAGTAGCATGATAACGTCTGTCCCACCATCAATCACGGCGTAATACATCGGGGTCCAGCCGAGATAATCCTGAGCATTGATAACCTCCCCCTGAGCAAGCACGATACTTATTTGCGACGTGTTCCTCGCCTTTATAGCTTTAACCAACGAAGCATTATCATCCGCACGAGCAATTGCGGATAGAACCAATAAAACCATCATGATTTGGAAATTTTTCATTATTTATTATCCAAGTTTGCTAACTTTAATTTAGATGCCCAAACCGGTGTCTAAGAAAGCTTTAATATAAAGTGCATAACATATATGTCCAGTTTCGTATTCTAACTCATAGTTTCGGTATATCTCGCAATCAACTATAGCCCTACACAGGTCAAAGTTGATTGCGAAGAGCTCTCCCGCATACCTCACACTATTATTTTGTTCCATTCATTACAATACCTAAAAAAATGACTGTTGAGTTTGAAACAATTCCGTCCGCAAGTCAAAATAATATATTTATATATCAATAAGATAATATCATTGGCATGACCTGTGCACTTGCTTTGAGTAAATGCAACTTACGAGGCCAATGCGATGCAATTACCAGTATTAAACGATGCCCCCGCGGCGAAAAAAGGCGGCTGCTCAGCGAGCTCTTGCGGTTCAACCGATAATCAAATGGATTCATTGCCCGATTCGATACGGGAGAAGGTACAGAATCATCCCTGCTATTCGGAAGACGCCCACCATTATTTTGCCCGGATGCATGTCGCGGTCGCTCCAGCTTGCAATATCCAGTGCCATTACTGCAACCGTAAGTACGATTGCGCCAATGAATCACGGCCCGGCGTGGTATCCGAACTGCTGACGCCGGATCAAGCGGTTAAAAAGACTATGGCGGTGGCGGCCAATATTCCGCAAATGACGGTGTTAGGCATTGCCGGTCCCGGCGACCCTTTAGCCAATCCCGAACGCACCTTTGAAACGTTCCGCCGTTTAAGCGAAGAAGCGCCGGATATTAAGTTGTGCGTATCAACAAACGGCTTGTCGCTGCCCGATGCGGTGGAAGAATTGTCCAAGCACAATATCGATCATGTCACGATCACGATCAACTGCGTTGATCCTGAAATCGGCGCGAAAATTTATCCGTGGATTTACTGGAAAAACAAACGCATTAAAGGCGTAAAAGCCGCAAAAATCCTGATCGAACAACAGCAAAAAGGCCTGGAGATGCTGATTGCCAAAGGCATTTTGGTGAAGGTCAATTCAGTGATGATTCCCGGCGTAAACGATCAGCATTTGGCCGAAGTCAGCAAGGTTGTTAAGTCCAAAGGCGCATTTTTGCACAACGTGATGCCGTTGATTGCTGAAGCCGAGCATGGCACTTTCTACGGCGTGATGGGACAACGCGGCCCTACTCCCGATGAACTGCAAGACTTGCAAGACAGCTGTTCCGGCGATATGAACATGATGCGGCATTGCCGCCAATGCCGCGCCGATGCGGTGGGTATGCTCGGCGAGGATCGCGGCGACGAGTTTACGCTGGATAAAATCGAAGATATGGAAATCGATTACCAGGCGGCGATGGAAAAACGTAAGGTGATTCATCAAGCCATCCAGGCTGAAATGGACAGCAAGCGTTTGGAAAAAGCCGAAAAGGCGCAGCAGCATAAACAAGAGCCCAAGCTGACCACGCGTCCGGTACTGATGGCGGTAGCAACCAGCGGTCAAGGCGTGATTAACATGCATTTCGGTCATGCCAAAGAATTCCTGATTTATGAAGCATCGCCGGATGGCGTGCGCTTTATCAGTCATCGCAAAGCCGATCAATATTGTGGCGGCGATACGACTTGCGGCGACGGCGAAAGCACTTTGCAAGTGACTATCCGAGCGTTGGCTGGCTGCGAAGCGGTGCTTTGTTCGAAAGTCGGCTATGAGCCTTGGGAGCAGTTGGAAGCGGCCGGCATTCAACCGAACGGCGAACATGCGATGGAGCCTATCGAGGAAGCCGTGATGGCGGTTTACAAGGAGATGGCTGCTGCGGGTAAGTTGGACGATAAAACTGAAAGCGTCAGGGCGAGTGCTTAGCGAGTTTCGCTCGTTCCCAAGCTCCAGCTTGGGAATGCCGTTTTGGAAGCTCTAGCTTCCCGGAATACTGAAAGCTAGAGCTTTCTGCACTGGGTTCCCAAGCTGGAGCTTGGGAACCAGAGAACGAATATTTTTCAGGAGCTTATTATGGCAGTAAAAATTATTGAATCCTGCGTCAATTGCTTTGCTTGCGAACCTGTCTGTCCGAGCAAAGCGATTTACGAAGCTAAACCGCATTTTTTGGTCAATAGTAAAAAATGCACCGAATGCGAGGGGGATTTTCCGGTCTTCCAATGCGCCAGCATTTGCCCGATTGAGGGTGCGATTCTGGACTCGTTAGGCTTGGCGATTAACCCGCCCGGCTCTTTAACGGGTATTCCGCCGGAAAAAATGGCGGAAGCGATGGCCGAGCTGCAATCGCACTAATAAAGGGTATCCCGGTGGCTACTGTCTATTTCTATGAAAAGCCCGGTTGTGCCAACAATACCCGGCAAAAAAAATTGTTAGCCGGTGCCGGCCACCAGGTTGTGGCGCTGAATTTATTAACCGAAGCTTGGCAAGAGAACCGCCTGCGTACTTTTTTCGGCAATCTGGCGGTACGGGATTGGTTCAATTACAGCGCCCCGGCAATCAAACACGGCGAGATTGATCCGGATAAGCTATCGGAACAACAAGCTTTGGCACTGATGCTTGAGAACCTGTTATTAATTCGCCGCCCGTTAATGCAGGTTGGCGATACCGTAATGGCGGGATTCGATCAACAGGCGGTAGATAATTGGATCGGCTTAAAAGAAACCAATACCCATCAGGATATTGAAAGCTGCCATCGCCCGCTTATATCAGCAAGTTGCGGTCATGAGTAGACCACCTGTCTTAACTGTTGATGACGTACCGCAAGCCGTTACGCTATCCGAACGCGTGCATTGGATTGGTGCGCTCGATCCCTCGCTGCGCACCTTCGATATTATTTTAAAAACCGCCAACGGTACCAGTTATAACGCGTATATAGTTAGGGGCACCGAAGGCGTTGCGATTATTGATACGGTCAAAGAAAATTTTGCCGATGATTTTTTTGCCCGTTTGGAGTCGGTTGCGCGTTATGACGAAATTAAAGTCATCGTCCTGAATCATCTGGAACCCGATCATACCGGTGCATTGCCCGAACTGATGCGCCGCGCGCCGCAAGCTCAACTTTACATTTCCCAGAAAGCGCAATCCATGCTCAAGGCCCTGTTGAAGCAGGATGCATTTGACTTTACGCCGGTAATGACTGGTGACAAGGTCTCACTGGGCGATCGCACCTTAACGTTTTTCCACACCCCTTATTTGCATTGGCCTGATACCCAGTGCACATATTTGATTGAAGAAAAAACTTTGTTTTCAGGCGATGTGTTTGGCTGTCATTTTTGCGATTCGCGGCTGTTTAACGATGAAGTCGGCGATTTTCGCTTTTCGTTTGAATATTACTATGCCCATATCATGCGGCCGTTTAAAGAATATGTAAATCGGGCGCTGGTTCTGATTGAGCCTTTGCTGCCGCTAAACAAAATTCTGCCTGCGCATGGTCCCCTGTTACGCGACCAGCCGCAACGATATGTTCAGCGCTACCGTGAATTATCGACAGCGGCGTTACAAAGCAAGATCAGTGTCAGTGAAAAAACCCTGTTGATTTTTTACATCAGCTCTTACGGCAACACTCGGCGCATGGCCGAAGCGATTTATGAAGGCGCAATGACCGTGGAGCATGTGCGCGTCTCTTTATACGATCTGGAAGGCAGCGAAATAGCGCCGTTTGTCGATTTAATAGAAGGCGCTGACGGCCTTCTGTTCGGTACGCCGACCATTAACGGCGATGCGGTTAAACCGGTCTGGGATTTGTTGTCGTCTCTGGCCGTTATCAATCTCAAATCAAAACTGGGCGGCGTGTTCGGCTCATACGGCTGGAGTGGAGAAGGCGTGAAAATGGTTGAAGATCGCTTACGCGGTCTCAAATTGCGTGTGCCCATTCCGGGAATACGTATTAAGTTAATTCCGACTGAAGAGGAAATTCAAATCTGTCGCGAATTCGGGCATGCAATGGCACGCGATCTAATGGGTTTAAGACAAGCCAAAACGATCGATATGGCCGATCTTGCCTAATATTTTTTAACACATCAGGAGAGTAGCAATGGCGAAAGCGTCAATTACCTTTGAAGATATTAATATCACCGTTTCAGCGCCTGCGGGTACCCGGGTGATTGAGATTTCCGAAAAGGTCGGTTCAGGTATTACTTACGGTTGCCGTGAAGGCGATTGCGGTACTTGCATTATGAAAATAACCGAAGGCTGGAATAATCTGACTGAACCGTCTGTGCTTGAAGATAAGGTCCTGCGCGAAAATATGGCCGGTAAACATAATCGGCTGGCTTGTCAGGCACAAGTGCTGGGCGGAACGGTTAAGGTCCGGCCGGTTTAAAAACATAGGCTTCTTATTCCCGCGCTTTTGTGTCGTAGAATTTCCCTTAATGAGGAAATGGTGGCATTTCAGACCTTCCAGGTTTTTAAAACCTGGAAGGTCATAGCTTGAATCAATGAAAGTGGCGCTTTTTTATGGGAATACGAAACAAGAATAATCGCCGGCATGCTCTCCCATGCGGCAACTTAACAAGTTTATTTATTAAGGAGCAAATCATGGCTTTAGTTACTTTTTCAAATCCCGAATACCGGGATAAAACCGTCTATGCCGTAGCGGGCAGTCATACAGAAACGCTACTAAAACTGGCGCGGGAAAACAAAATTCCGATTAATTATGAATGCGAGGACGGCGAATGCGGTACCTGTCTGGTAAAAGTCAGCAGCGTCGATAAAAAGCACCAACGTATGGGCGGTCCTTTAACCGAAAAAGAAAAATCAGTACTGCAATCCAGCGGCAAAATCAGCAAAGAAGAAATGGAGCGAATGATTGTCGATGATTTACCATCGCCCTGGCGTTTAGCTTGCCAGATGATAGTCAGGGATGAAGATATTCTGGTCGAATATTAACTATGTCTGCCGCGCTTCAACTCCATGATGACCGGGAACAAATCTATTCCCGGCTGACGTCAAAGTCCTTGCTTACGTCTAGCATGACGTCGCCCAATCATGAATGGTTGGCTTGTATGACGGCCAGCTGGTGTGCCGGGCAGGGCGTTTTACCTGACTATATGGGGTTGGAGTTCGAGCAGTTTAATGAGTTAACAAACCATTTTTTTTCCGGCAGTAGCATTCCGAGCCACGCGCTATCAGGTAGCAAGCTTGACTTTAGCCGAATGCTGGAAAAAGATGATCTGGTTAACCTACTCAAGCATTTCAGTAACCCGGATATTATCGAAATAGACTGGGTCATAGGTATTCTCGTAGCCGGTAGTCTTGGTAGCGATCACTTATGGCAGGATTTAGGTCTTTGGTCGCGCTCGCAATTGAGCGCCATGCTGCAATACAACTTCCCCGAATTAGCCGCAAAAAACGACAAGGACATGAAATGGAAAAAATTCTTGTATAAACAGCTTTGCGAAGCGGAAGGATTGTATCTGTGTCGCGTACCTTCTTGCGAGGTATGTATTGATTATTCTAAATGTTATGGTTCTGAGGAATGAACTTAAGGACGTCACTTAAGTTCTCCCGTTTTCTCCGATTTTTTAGTGATCTAAAATATTAATGAAACGGACAAGTAAGTGCTACCAGCCGATGAACATTTATCAGGTCTTGTGATTGGGCTTTATTCATCCAACGCAAGACGCAGAGGAATCATGGCCGAAAAATCGAAGCCGTGCCTTTGATAAAAACGTTGTGCTGAGATATTAGCGCGGTCTGTGAGCAAAGTAATACGTTTACAGCCATTTAGACGTGCGAGTTGAATGGCTTCTTCTAGGAGTCGAGAGCCTATACCAGTACTCCGAGCGTTGAAGCTAACCACCATGTCTTCCAGTAGCGCAACGCGATCGCCAAGAGCGGTCGATACCGTATAAAGAAGATTAACCATGCCCAAAATTTGGTTGTCTCGACGGGCGACAATGATAAGTCCAATATCCGGGTTGCTAATGATGCGATCCAAGCCACGGCTTTGTGCTTTTTGATCTGATTTGAAGTCTGCTTCTTGAGAAAATAAGATATCCAGCAACTCACAAAGCGCAGGGATATCTGAAATATTTGCAGGAGTAATTTGTATTGGCGAGTCTATTATTTCTTGATACATAATTCGAGTGGGCTAAATTTGTAACTTAGTATGAATATCGACAACAGATTCTACCTTATTAATAAGAGCCCAATAACAGCATCGTGCTCAAAGCGCACTTGGAAAAACAGATGGTTTTCTTAGCCATAGGGATTAATTGAGATCAAACGGTCCAGCACATTTCACCAGAAGTTAAAGCGTTGACACATCAAAATTAATAAGCGCGACTTTATTGGTTTTGCACAGAATTGAAGAGATGGTAACGATTCTTGCCCGATTGCTTGGCAACATACATAGCTTGGTCGGCATGGCTTAACAGCCCGTCCGCATCACTATCGTCACCAGGACAAATGGTTATCCCGATGCTGGCAGTGAGAAAAAATGGCTGATCCTGAACAAGAATTGGCCGAGCAATGATTTCAAGCAGTCGCTTCACGGTGACGATACATTTCTCCGCATGATGTAAATTCGGTAATAGAACGACAAATTCATCTCCACCTAGACGGGCGCATGTGTCACCTTTACGCAAGATGCTCTCAATGCGCCGGGCAATTTCGATGAGTACTTGGTCACCGGCTTGATGTCCCAAGGTATCGTTAACCGGCTTGAAACCATCGAGGTCCAGATAGCAAACACCCAACATTCCCCCCTCACGTTTGGATTGAGCAATTGCCTGCGCCATACGGTCAGCCAACAGAATCCGGTTGGGGATTCCTGTCAGTGCATCATAATGGGCAATGCGCTGCAATTCTTTTTCGTGTTGTTTTAGCAGGATTTGATTACGCACCCGCTGTAAGACAATGGCGGGATTTATGGGCTTGGTTATGTAATCCACTGCACCCAGTTGCAAGCCATGGCTTTCGGATTCCTTGTCGAACTCGGCAGTTACAAAAATAATTGGAATATGACGGGTAAGTATATTTTCTTGCAGCTTTTGACAGATTTCGTAACCATCCATCTGCGGCATATTGACATCAAGCAGAATGAGATCGGGATGCGGTGAATGCTTTGCAATATCCAGTGCCCTGACCCCATTGCCGGCCACTTTAATTTGATAATACTGCTTTAGCAATGAATCTAATATTTCCTGATTGACGCGGGTATCGTCGACAATCAGGATAATGGGGTGCGGGTGTTGATCTGATGTTTCAATTTTTTCATTTGAAAAATCTATGACTGTATTCAGGACTTGTTGGGCCTTAGGATAATCGGTGTCCAAAATGTATTGGGTCAATGCTGTATATTCCGCCTGTTTATCATCCGGAAAAAGTAGTTTGAATTGGGTGAGTAGCTGGTCGCTGATAAAGCTATCGTGGGCAAGCAGCCCCATCAATTGCTGAAGCGTCGGCACATCGCCGGGCGGTACTTCAGGCGACGAATGAGTTAGCGTAGCGGACAGGGTGCTTATTGTTTTATCGGATATTCGGATCCAATCGGCTAATGTCGTGTCGTTAAATTTTCCGCTTTGAAGTTGGGCATTTAACACGGTGCATGCTTGATGAAATTCCTTGGCGCCAAGATTACCGGCTATTCCCGTGAGCGCATGTAATTGTTTATGTGCATCAACCAGATTTCTATATTCGATTTGGGTCGCGATGATGGGGGCTTCGATGACAAGCTGTTCCCGAAACGCGCCTAGTAAGCGCCCTAATTTTTCCTGGTTGCCATGTAGCGCAGACATAATGCCTTTTAGTTCAAAGCCGGGCAGATCGAACCAAGCTTCTTTGTGAGTTGGAATTGGAGCGTATTGGATGGATTGGTCATCAATGGGTCGAACCCAGCGCGCCAAGGTTTGGAAAAAGGTATCCCAATTAATTGGCTTGACAATATGATCATTCATGCCGCTGGCAAGACAGAGCTCTCGATCTTCGGGCATCGCGTTGGCCGTCAAGGCTATAATAGGCAGATCGGCAAAACGCGAGTCGGCACGAATGAGACGACTGGCTTCAAAACCATCCATCACCGGCATCTGGCAGTCCATTAGTACCACCGAGTAATCGTTTCTACTAATCATTGAAACGGCTTCTTTGCCGTTTATGGCAACATCCACTCGAATGCCTTCATGACTTAGTACTTCCAGCATCACTTCCTGATTGATAAGATTATCTTCCACCAGAAGCAGATACACATTGTTCAGCACCGGGTACTTGTCCGGCGTGATAGTTGGCGGCGGTAGCGATTTAAGTTTACTTTCGTCCTGTAGACCCAAGGTAACGGTAAAATAAAAGGTGCTGCCGACCCCCAAGCAGCTTTCGATGCCGATAGCTCCCCCCATGGCCTCGACCAACTGCTTGCTGATGCTCAACCCCAATCCGGTACCGCCATATTTGCGGGTAGTTGAGTTATCGGCTTGATTAAAAGCACTAAATAACTGGCTTTGTTGCTCTTCATTCAAACCGATGCCGGTATCGATAACACTGAAGCGTAGATGCGCTTGTTTTGCCTCAGTGCCCAGCAACTGCACACGCACTGTTACCTTTCCCGCATCAGTGAATTTGATAGCATTGCCCAACAGATTGAGCAACACCTGCCCCAACCGGAGCGAATCGCCAATCAATGCGGTCGGTACATCCGGTTCTACCTCAAAGCTCAGTGCTAATTGTTTGCTGTTTATCAGCGGCGACATGATATCGGCTAAATATTCCATGACCGGTTCAAGCATGAATTCGGTATATTCCAGTTTGAGTTTTCCAGCTTCGAGTTTGGAAAAATCTAATATGTCGTTGAGGATACCCAACAACCATTTGGCCGAGGTATTGATTTTATCCTGATAATTGCGCTGTTTTGGCGTTAAATCGGTTTGCAACATCAAATGAGTCATACCAATGATGGCGTTCATCGGTGTACGAATTTCATGGCTCATGTTAGCCAAAAATGAGCTTTTGATTTGTACGGCAGCTTGAAGATCCTTTGTGCGTTCTTGAATTTTAACTTCAAGATCTCTATTAAACTTGAGAATTTCATCCTCTCTCTTCTGAATACGCTCCATGAGTAAGTTGAAGGCCTGATATAAATGGCTGATTTCATCCTTCCGATGTTCAGAATATACGATTGTTTCGTATGCGCCGGGGTCTTTTGCGATGCGTCGAGCATGGCGCTCAAGCTGTTCAATCGATGCCATAACAAAACGCCGTAACATAAGCGCCATGACATAACTACATAGCACCGCAATCAGTATCACGGAGAACATAAAGTATTGCTCCTGGCGCTGATCCTGCTTGAATTCATCAAGACGGAAGGCGCCTTTTAATGTCCCCAATTTTTCAAGCTTATGACTGACCGTTACTGCAAAATACAGCCGGCTATTCTGCCAAAGCCATTCCTGTTTGATTTCCGGCAACGGCGTGGTAGCTGCGTAATTAGATGGATCGTAATCTATCAAAATCTGTCCGTTAGTGTTTTCCAGTCGAACATAGACGATACGAGGATCTTGCCACAGTTTACTCAATTGTTCTTCTGCACCCTTCTTATCGTCAAACACTAAGGGCAGGACAGTATATTCGGCTACCAGCTTGACAAGAGCCAAATTATTACGAATAAAGTCCTGGCGTTGTTGCTCATATTTTTGCCAATACAAAAAACTTGAGATAGTGGCAACCGTTATGACAACGATGACCATAATCACCCATAATATTTTGCGTTTTAATGGCTGAAAAAGTAGCCACTGCTTAAAACTAGTCAACAATGCGTGATTCCTTTAATAAATGATAACTGACTTTAAAACCGCTATTCGTTAACGCTTTTCGATTAACTTCCAAACGCAGCCGATTATCTTCAATAAAAAATCCTAAATGCGCACCTAGAAGGACGGCATTCTTTTCTTCGGCAACGATAAGGATAGGCTGGTTACGGATTATTTTTAGAATATCAGCTAAATCATTAGTTTGTTCTTCATCTAAGTATATAGCCTGGCAACCGTTGAATTCTGTCATGTTATTAACAATAAACACATTGACCGGTTTATCATTAATAGAGCTATTTTCATAATAAGTTTGTATTGCAGAGAGTAAAGGAGTCTTATCGATAACACATAAGGTAAATTGCTCATGCGTCCAAGGAGGCCATTCAATGAAACGGACGATTTTTTCTATCATGGAGGCGCGAATAAGCTCGCTCGTATCAACTGCTTCGGCACGGTTAAAGGCAAAGCAAAAGACAAGCATTGATAGTATACGTACAATGGTTGAGCGTATGTTCAAAACAAACTATTCTTTGGTGACAAGTTAAGTTTCAAAATGGCCTTATAGCTTAATAGCTTAATAGCTATTTCATAAAACAGCATTATTTTTGGTTATGCAAGTTATCTCAAAAGGTATTTAGTAAAATCGCGCCACGGGGATTATGTATTCGAAATACCCCCCATCTACGCGAAAAATACCTGATTTTTTAAAGTTAAAATTTATTTTTATACACTAGCTTAAAAAATGATTACACACTTGTAAGTGTCTGTTTAAATTATCGAATCAATACTAAAATATTTCTACCACCACATAGAAAAAGTAACGTTAAGTCATGTTAAAAACCCATTTCGCCAGTTAAAATAAACTATCTAACAGGCTCCTTGGTAAATATATTTGAGTAAGTAAATGCTTCGTTATATTTGTAAAGAATATACTTAATTCTACAGTGGATTTACCTCATTAAAAATCCAATTTTATTTTAAAATAAACGCTGCGTTCCACCTCGGAGTTATATAGCTTTGTAGCAGTATCTCTCAAAAACTGTAACTGTTGTTTGTCCAAAAGATTTTGCCCTATCACACTTAATTCAATATTACGATTGGCTCTCCAGGCAACACGTGCATCCATATTAACGTAGGCGCCAATATAAGTAGACTTAAGCTTATCGACATAACGCATCCATAAATCGATCTTCCAATTTTTATGGACATCCCAACCGGATCTGAGCGACAGCATTTGCTCCGGCGAATTAACAAATACTGGAAGAGTAAGAGAAAGTGTATCTGTACTGGTGTTTTTCAATCGCAAAGCGGTTTCAGCATAACTGTAACCGGCATTAATGCGCCACCAGGGATTTAGATACCAATTAGCCGATAAATCTAACCCGTAGACATGTCCTTTCATTTTATTGTCAAATTCAAACGGGACTACACCGCGAAATGGATTCTGGAGAAAAAAGATATCTTTTTGCTCAAAGGTTCGTAAATCATCATAATCATTAAAGAAGGTAGCGATATCCAGCTGTATTTCACGACTAAGTTGAGATCTATAACCCAACTCATAGGAAATAAGCTTTTCGCTATTAAAACTCTTATTTCCTGCAATATTGATAACGATAGGGATCCCCCCCTCATCACGAATATGTGGCTGGAACGTCGAATCCTGGTCACTGATTGATGGAACTTTTACAGAACGAGAAATAGCTCCCCAAAAGGTATTGTTTTGATTAACTAGCCAAGTCATCCGCGCGGTCGGTTGAATTTCAAAACCAGTAAAATCA
>NZ_SCTW01000066.1 GCF_004322395.1 Methylobacter sp. | reverse complement strand
AACGCGCGAATAGCCCATTATGGCCAGAGCTTGTGCTCAAATAACAGGCCGGATATACGTGTGCAGTCGTCCCTAATCCTGACGTAGTAAAGTGCTTGCAAAACGGGAGGAGTCCATATACGGACACACAAATTAAAATATTTTGAAAAGAGAGTGAGTCCTTATGAGCCAAGAGAAAGCCAAAACCTATACAGCCGAATTCAGAGCGTCAGCAGTCAAGCTAGCCAACGAATCAGATAAACCGATTGCGCAAACTGCCCGAGATCTAGGCATTAATGAAAATACTCTGCATACCTATACAGTCGGCCGCTGGAGAAGGACAGAGCGGTGCGGACTGACGATCATTTATATGACGAGTTAAAGCGCCTCAAGAAAGAAGTTGCACGATTGACTGAGGAGCGCGATTTATTAAAAAAGGCGGCCGCGTACTTTGCCAAGGAGCAACGGTGAAGTACGCTTGGATCAAACAGCATACCATAGAATTTTCAATCAATTCGATGTGTCGGTTCATGCAAGTTTCTCGAAGTGCCTATTATGCTTGGCGGTATCGCTTTCAAACCACCAATGAAAAGGATGATAGTGAACTAACGACGATTATTCAGGATGTTTTTAACAAAAGCCGCGCGACGTATGGAGCTCGACGACTCCAGAAATCATTACTAAATCGAGACCGAATCGTCAGTCGTCGGCGCATAGGCCGGTTGATGCGGGAAGCTAACTTAGCTTGTAAAACCAAACGAAAATTTAAAGCTACGACAAATTCCAAGCATGATATGCCTATTGCCACGAATCAGTTAGATCGGCAATTTACCGTGAACCAGCCCAATCAAGTGTATGTCGGTGATATTACTTACATTCATACCCAAGAAGGTTAGTTATATTTAGCTGTTGTGATTGACCTGTACTCAAGGCAAGTAGTCGGCTGGTCAATGGCGGAGCATATGCGAACAAAGCTAGTCAACGATGCCCTATTAATGGCGATTTGGAAGCGAAAACCGGCGAAAGGCTTGTTGTGGCATAGTGATCGGGGCAGTCAATATGCCTCAGAAAGTCATCGGGAATTACTAAAGCTGCACGGCATCCGCCAAAGCATGAGCCGCAAAGGCAACTGCTGGGATAATGCCGTGTCGGAAAGCTTCTTTCATACCTTGAAAACCGAGCTGATCCATCACCAGATCTTCCAAACCAGAGCGGAGGCTAAGAAAGCAGTGTTTGAATATATTGAAGTCTTTTACAACCGGGAGCGGCTGCATTCCGCCAATGGTTATTTGTCGCCGGTAGACTACGAATTGCAGCACAAAACTGCGTAACCATGTGTCCGGGAAAGTGTTGACTCATCATAAAATGTAACCTCAAGCCCTCAATGCGAGGGAACATTCCACGACGAATCCTGAGGTTACGCCGCAATGACAACATCATCTGAATCCAATTTCAAGCAGAACTATCAAACCCATCTTAATCACCTTAAGCTCAAAGGGCTCCAGCCCAAGACGATAGAGGCTTACGCCCGTGCCATTCGCCGCGTTGGCGAGTATTTCGATGAACACATCAATGAGCTGAAGCGCAGTTGACCGATTATTTCACCGATTTGCTGGCGTCTCACGCCTGGAGTTCAGTCAAACTCGATCTGTACGGTCTGAAATTCTATTATACCCATGTGCTGCGCAAACCCTGGGTGGCGCCCCATCTGATCAAGCCGCCGAAAGCCCAGCGTTTGCCGGATATTGTCACCGTTGATGAAGCCCAACGTTTGTTCCTGGCAACCCGCACCCTCAGTTATCGGGTTTTCTTTTTCACCGTCTATAGCCTGGGCTTGCGTCTCGGCGAGGGCTTGCGGCTGCAGGTGAGTGATATCGACGCCAAGCGTCAGCGCGTGCATATCCGCGACGCCAAAGGCAATAAAGACCGTTTGGTGCCGTTGCCGGTGACGACGTTGAGTTTGCTGCGTCGCTTCTGGCAGGTGCATCGTAATCCGGTGCTGCTGTTTCCCAATCGGCACGGTGGCTTGAAGGGGGCGCATCGGGCGACCACGCCGCTGGATCGCGGCGGCGTACAAACGACTCTGCGCCAGGTGGCCCAAGACTGCGGCCTAAAAAAAGATTTCCCCGCACAGCCTGCGTCATAGCTACGCCACGCATCTGATCGAAGCCGGTGTCGACCTGCTGGAAGTGCAGAAAATCCTCGGCCACCACAGTATCCTGACCACCGCCCGCTATACCCACCTGACCGCCGAAACGAATCAGAACGCCAACCAGGTGATCAATGCCTTGATGAATGGCTTTGCCCTGGACTGGGGGAAGGTCAAATGATCCTGCTTACCCACATGGATGTGGGATATGCAGGTTTTGCAGGAGTAAAAACCTGTCTCCGCTATCACCCAAGCCTTTGAAGCCGAATTTCTGGCAGGCTATCAGGATGTGCTACTGCCCAGCCAGCGCCAGGCGCTGGCCGCCATGAAGCACTGCCGTACCTCGCAAAGTCCCATGATGCTGGCCCAATGCGATGACTGCGATAGCCAACGCTTCGTGCCGCATTCCTGCGGCCATCGCAACTGCCCTCATTGCCAACAGCACGAAAGTCAGCAATGGCTGGAGCGGCAACTGCAAAGGCAGGTGCCCGCCGAGTATTTTTTGTTGACCTTCACCCTGCCTGAAGAGCTAAGGGCGCTGGCCTGGCAACAGCAACGCACGCTGTATGACTTAATGATCCGTTGTAGCTGGGAGACGGTCAAAACCTTTACGCAAAACGACCGACAACTTCAGGGAAAAGCCGGCGCCATCCTGTCCAGTAATACCGGTAATTAATGCTATTTTATTCATTTAAATTATGTTCTGTCGTAGGTGTCATCGAAACGCACAATATCGTCTTCTCCTACATAGTCGCCACATTGCACTTCGATAATTTGCAATGGAAGATTGCCGGGATTTTCTAGACGGTGCCGGTGGGTCTTGGGAATATAAGCTGATTGATTGGCCTCCAATTGGATTTCCTGTGTACCATTGGTAATTTTAGCTGTACCGGATACTACAACCCAGTGCTCTGATCGGTGTTTATGCATTTGCATTGACAGCTTGGCGCCGGGATTGACGACAATACATTTGATCTTGAAGTTAGGTCCTTCTTCCAAAACTCTGTAGATTCCCCAAGGACGATGTACCGTCAAATGTGTGTCAGCCAAATGTGGATGGGTTTGCTGTACTAATGCGACTAGTTGTTTGATGTCTTCTGTGCGGTTCCGATCGCAAATTAATGTGGCGTCGGCGGTTTGAATGACCGCAATATTACTTACGCCCAACGTAGCTAGCAAGCCGTTCGAGCTCCATAGCAGGCTGTCTTGAGTATCCTGTACCAGAACATCGCCCTGAGTAACATTACCGGCTTCATCCTTGTCGTCGCGATGCTGATAAATAGATTCCCAACTGCCGAGATCGCTCCAGCCCATAGAAACAGGCACCACCGCCACTTTATCCGCTTTTTCCGCCAAGCCATAATCAATAGACAGGTTCGGCAGTTTGTCATAAGAGGCTTCCACTTCGGCCATTCCCGACATTGATGTTATGGCTAGATGGATTTTAGGTTGATGCTGCTCCAGCATTTGCATAAAATCGCCAGCGCGGAATACGAACATACCGCTATTCCACAAATAACCGTTTTCAACAAAACTTATTGCGTTTTCCAGAACCGGTTTTTCGACAAAACGGGACACGCTCAAAACCGGGTTGACTGCGGCCTGAAGACCCAGGGATTCTCCCGGCTGAATATAGCCGTAACCAGTCGCCGGTTTGGAGGGTGTGATGCCAAGCAATACCAGATAACCGTCTGCCGCCGCCAGTTCGGCAGATCGCCAAGCCGAAAGAAAGCTTTGTTCATCGCCAATTGCGTGATCGGAAGGAAAAACGCCAATCATGCCATCAGGATCCTGCTTAAAAATTTCCCATACCGCCCAGGCAATTGCGGGGAGGGTATTGCGCGCACAAGGTTCGGCTAATACCGCAGCAGGAAGCCGGGAGTCGACTTCGGCCAATTGCCCTTTTACTTCAAACTTGTGATCCTGATGAGTCACTGTTAACAAACATCCTGCATCCACATGCTTGAGCAAACGATTTGCCGTTTGTTGCAGCAAAGTTTGTTCGCCGTCGAGTGGAAGCAACTGCTTTGGACGTAATGTGCGCGAAAGCGGCCAGAGACGGCTGCCGCTGCCGCCGGCAAGAATAATTGCATGACTGTTACTCATAATGCCCTCCAGCA
This sequence comes from Methylobacter sp., assembly GCF_004322395.1. GTDB lineage: Bacteria > Pseudomonadota > Gammaproteobacteria > Methylococcales > Methylomonadaceae > Methylobacter_A. The sequence goes on along the minus strand of NZ_SCTW01000066.1, from coordinate 36,257 downwards.
TGATTATTGCGTGGATGAGAAAGATACAATCCCGAAGGCAGGAGAATTAGAGTAATGTATGGAGTCTTTGGCGAAGAGAATTGCATAGCGTTATGCCGAAGAGCCGGCAGAGATAATTCTGATTGAGCAGCTTGAATCGCCAAAACACTTTTCATAATTGTTTTTTCTAAATATTAAGCAAAATGTTGTCTTCATCAGTTGAATTAACTTGCTGTGAGTATATCCATTCTTTAATAAGTTTTTTCATTCTTTAAACTCGAGAGCTGAACGGATCAGCAAGAAGGAATCTTTTATTTTCCGGATGCTACCCAACTCGATTGTCGAAATAAGAAAACTGATGCGGATGCCTTTTGAATTTGCGCTGCCAAAGACTTTAGCAAAATCAGATCGAGGAAGTTCAGTGCCCCACAATAATCAAGCCAAGGCTGGGTTAATGCCCCCTATGCCCGACACTTTTCGTCAAATTTTATTAAGCTGTTAATTGTTTCATAGACAGGCCAATTTAGCCAGACATAAACATTACGGCCCAGCATAACGAGCTGTATTTTATAATTTTACTAATGCTATAACTTCTCTGCGAGTATTGTCGCGGATATTGCTACCAGTAGATAAACTTTGCCCGATTTACTCTAAAGAGAGAATAAATTCCCACTGGTCTTTACTCACCGGTATTATCGATAATCGATTGCCGCGCCGTATCAGTGCAAGGTCTGTCAGTTGTTCTTGGAGCTTTAATTCTTTAAGGGTAATAGTGCGAGACAGGGTTCTGATGTATTTAACATCAACCATGATCCAGCGAGGATGTTCAGGGTCGCTTTTGGGATCGAAATGCTTGTCATACGGATCGAAAGCGGAAAAATCCGGATAGCCTTCCTTAACGACTTCCATAATGCCGACTATGCCCGGCTCATCGCAATTGGAGTGATAGAAGAAAATCAGATCGCCTAGCTTCATATCGTCCCGCATCATGTTTCTGGCCTGATAATTACGCACGCCATCCCAATGCTCGGTCTGATTGGGTTTGTTGTACAAATCATTAATTCCGAACGTATCGGGTTCGGATTTCATTAGCCAGTAGTTCATGGGGACTTTATTTAATGAAGGGCGGTGATTGTTGTGGTGCATCTCCCGCCTGCGTCGTAATGTGCTTTCGTCCTTGAACCGGAGGTTCAAGTGGGGACATGGCCGGTAAATCAGGCTTCCCGTATGAAACGGGCATGCACACCAGTACTGGTATCCGCCCCCGGGGTAAAAACAGGTTCAGGAAACACCCAGCACACTCTCGAATGCTGCAGGAGATACAGGCCTATAGTGTAGCGTGTTTACTGATTTTCTAAAACGTTTTCTATTTTGTGGGTCATTTTTGCCAAGCATTCGCTCAAGGTTTGGTTGAGCGCTACATTTTGACTTTTCATCAGTTGCAGTTCATGAGCCAAATTTAGCGCCGCCACAACAGCAATTCTGTCTGCGCCAGTCACTTTGCCGGAATCCCTCATTTGGCGCATTTGAGCATCAAGCTGCTGGGCCGACTGGATCAGGTCATTTTGCTCATCAGGCACACAGGCAATTTTATATTCTTTGCCCATGATCATCAGGGATACCGGTTGAGGCTTCTTATTCATGATCCATTCTCCATTGCTTTCAGGCGAGTAATCATGGCTTCGACCCGGGTTCTGGCCAGAGTGGTTTTTTCCAACAGCTTGGCTTTTTCCCGAACCAATGAATCCTGCTTGGTTTTCAGCGAACTGTTTTCGTTTTTTACATGCGTGTATTGCTCGATAAGCTGATCCAGCTTGTCTTCGAGGTCTTTTAACTCTAAAGATTGATTTGATTGTGTCATGGTGATACTAGGTAGTTGCAAAGAGATACGTAAAATATTGCGTATTTACCAACCGATTCAAGATTAACAAATATTATCCAAGTTAATGATCATGGTAGCATAAGCGATATTTTTAGTCCGCGATAGTGAAATTATTTGTGAAATTTATGACCTACCAAGTAATTAATGAAATAGTTATGCAAGACGATGCTGAGCTTTCGGCAGCGCAAGTCCACGGCATGGCGACGGGCATGTTATGCGTCAATGAACGGGCTCAAAGTGCCGAATGGCTAAACGAGCTGTTTCGGAATGCCGGGCCGGTGGCTGATGAAGACAAGACGGTGTTAGTGCATTTGTTCGAGGAGACAAGAAGTTTACTGGCGAGTGATGACTTCGAATTTGACTTGCTCTTGCCGGACGATGAAGCCTCGTTAAGCGAGCAAGTTGAAGCATTAACTTACTGGTGCCAAGGCTTTCTGTTGGGTGTAGGCTTTACTCCTGCATCCTCCGGCTGGCCCAGGGAAGTAACCGAAATACTAAGAGATATTGTCGAATTCACCAAGCTGGATACGGAGGCTGAAGGCGAGGAAGATGAGAGTGATTTTATGGAAATTACCGAATACATGAGGTCGGCAGTTTTGTTGTTGAAGAGTGAATTGAATGACGGAGGTGAAAGGTTCAAGACGAAAGATCCAAGGTAAAACTTTTTTCAACTTTCGCCTTTTACCTGAATTTTAAAATGAAACAAAGTGAATTTAAAAAACGCCGCAAGCAATTAATGCAACATATCGGCATAGGCAATATCGCACTGATAGGCAGTGCAGCAGTCCGAACTCGCAACCGGGATGTGAATTATCCGTTCCGGCAGGATAGCGATTTTTATTATTTAACCGGCTTTAATGAGCCGGATTCTCTGGCCGTTTTTATCCCTGGGCGCAAACAAGGCGAATATATTTTATTTTGCCGCGAATTCGATGAAAAAAAGGCCTTATGGGAAGGCGCGCACGCAGGGCTTGAAGGTGCTACCAAGCATTACAAGGCTGATGATTCTTTCCCGATTGATGACCTGGATGACATTTTGCCGGGCATGTTGGAAGACAAAGGCAAAGTTTATTATCCGATAGGACGGGATTCCGATCTTGATCATAATTTATTGGTCTGGATAAATCATATTCGCAGCCAGTCCAGAAGCGGCGTTACTGCGCCCGGCGAACTGGTTTCGCTGGAACATATCCTGCATGAAATGCGCTTGTTCAAAAGCGCTGAAGAGCTCAAGCTGATGCGTCGTGCAGCAGAGGTATCTGCCAATGCTCATGTTAAAGCCATGCAAAAATGCAAACCGGGCCTGTATGAGTATCAACTGGAAGCGGAAATTATTTATAACTTTGTCCAGGATGGCTTGCGCGCGGTTGCTTACCCTTCGATTGTGGCCGGCGGAAAAAATGCCTGCGTACTGCATTACACGGAAAATGCCGATAAATTGAAAAGCGGCGATTTGCTGTTGATTGATGCCGGTGCAGAATGCGATCATTATGCCGCCGACATTACCCGCACTTTTCCGGTTTCAGGGCGCTTTAGCGAACCGCAAAAACAGCTGTATCAACTGGTCCTGGATGCCCAAGCGGCCGCTATTGCACAGATCGGCCCGGGCCAGCCTTGGCATCTGGCGCATGATGCTTCGGTTGAGGTGTTGACCAAAGGCTTGGTTTCATTGGGACTGCTCAAAGGCAAAGTGTCAAAGCTGATCAAGGATGAAAAATACAAACAGTTTTATATGCACCGAATCGGCCATTGGCTGGGCATGGATGTGCATGATGTCGGCGACTATAAACTGGATAAGGAATGGCGCTTGCTGGAACCCGGCATGGTGTTGACGATTGAGCCGGGTCTATATATCCCGGCGGATTGCCTGACCGTTGACGAGCAATGGCGCGGTATAGGCATACGCATTGAAGACGATGTGCTGGTAACTGCCGAGGGACACGAAATTTTGACCGGCGGTGTGCCCAAAACCATTGCGGAAATTGAAAGCATAATGCAGGCGGCCTGATGCAACATGATTATGATTTATTGATTGTCGGTGGCGGGTTGGCAGGCAACTGTCTGGCGCTGGCGTTAAAAGAAACCGGGCTGAAAATTGCGATAGTTGAAGCAAATACCGGCGAGCAACAACATGCCTCTGCTGCCGGTGACAGGGCGTTGGCTTTGGCCGCCGGTACCGTAAAAATGCTTGAAGCGCTGGGCATTTGGCAGGGTATCAGCCAAGCCGCCACAGCAATCAAAGATATTCATATTTCCGATCAAGGCCATTTCGGTAAAGTCAGGCTTTCGGCGCAAAAAGAGAATGTGGAGGCGCTGGGTTATGTCATTACCGCACGGGATATTGAATCACATGTCGCGACGCTGGTAGCCGACGCGGATATAGAGCTGATTTGCCCTGCTCGTTTGGTGGGTTTGATGGTCGGCAATAATACCGTCAATGTCAGCCTGAAACGCGGCGATGAACCGTTGACCGGATCCGCCAAACTATTGGTTGGCGCAGACGGCGGTAACTCTTCAGTGCGTAAGTTGCTGGAAATAACCCGGCATATTACCGAGTACGGACAGACCGCGCTGGTCACCACGGTAAAATCATCCCTGCCTCATAAAAATGTCGCATTCGAGCGTTTTACCGCTTCAGGGCCATTGGCCTTGTTGCCTGTTGATATTAATTATTGCGCTGTAGTTTGGACGCGCACCAATGAGGATGCAAATGCGCTGATGTCCGGCAGCGAGACGGACTTCTTGGCCGAGCTTCAACAATGTTTCGGTTATAAATTAGGCACACTTAGTTTGATGGCTCCTCGGCGGGCGTTCCCTTTGGCATTAATACGTGCCGAAAAAATGGTCTCAGACCGAACCGTGGTTATCGGCAACGCGGTGCATCAGTTGCATCCTGTTGCGGGTCAGGGCTTTAATCTAGGCTTGCGGGACGTTGTGCAACTGGCCGAAATGATCATCAAGCAACATCAGGCAGGACAGGATATTGGCGCCGCCGATTTTTTAGCGGCTTATGCCGAATCCAGGCAGAAAGATCATGACCGAACCATCGGTTTTACCAATAGCGTAGTGCGGATTTTTTCTAGTGACTGGCTGGCACTGGCTGCTGCCAGGAATGTCGGTTTGGCGATATTGGATCATATTCCTGCCGCAAAAACCTTGCTGACACGTCACGCCATGGGGTTGGCCGGGCGCTTGCCCCGCCTGGGCAGCAGGAGATAGAGCAATGACTGATCGTTATGAAGTCATAGTCTGCGGCGGCGGCATGGTGGGCGCAGCAGCGGCTTGTGCCTTAGCGCAGGGCGGCGTCAAAGTTGCGTTGTTGGAACGGTTCAATCCGGAAAGACAATGGCCTGCGGAACCGATTGATATTCGCATCTCTGCTTTAACCAAAGCTTCCCAGAACGTACTGGAAATGGTCGGCGCTTGGCCGTGCATGGTGCAGCGCGGTGTTTGCGCTTATCGGGATATGCGGGTGTGGGATGCTCGCGGAGGCGGGGAGTTACATTTTGATTGCGCTGACACTGCTTTTTCCGAGTTGGGCCATTTGGTCGAAAACAGAACCACCGTTGCCGCCCTCTGGGATATGCTGGATACTTTGCCTTCGGCCACTTGCATTACGCCTGCGGCAGTTGTCGATATGCAGCTTAACGAAAACGGCCGGCAGCTACGTTTAGAGGACGGCCGAATTCTTGAGGCTGATCTGGTTATTGCCGCCGACGGGCGCGATTCTGCATTAAGGTCGATGGCGGGTATAGCGGTAACCGGGTGGGAGTATCGTCAGGACGGTTTGGTTGCTACGGTTAGCACCGAAATGAGTCATCAGTCCACTGCATGGCAACGGTTTCTGGACGAAGGGCCATTGGCTTTTTTGCCGCTGAAAAACGGGCAATGTTCAATTGTCTGGACCCTGAGGTCGGAAACGGCAAAAAGTCATCTGGCGCTTGCCGATAAAGACTTCCTGCAAGTGCTGGAGCAAGCTTCCGGTGGCATTCTGGGCAAGATGCTCGACGTAGGCCCACGCGCAGCATTTCCTTTGCGTTTTCAATATGCAAACCGTTATACCGATCAGCATTTCGCCTTATGCGGCGATGCCGCTCATGCGATGCATCCTCTGGCAGGGCAAGGTGTCAATGCCGGGTTGCTGGATGCCGCAGCGATTGCGGAGCTGGTCATCCAAACCAAGCGGGAAAAAAGACCGTTATCCAGCTCTCGATTTTTGCGTCGATATGAGCGTTGGCGCAAAGGCGATAACCTGGTGATGATGTCGAGTATGGATGCGCTCAACAAGACCTATAGAGTAACTGATGGATCCTTTGTTAGCTTGCGCTCGGCTGGAATGAACCAGGTCAATAACTCAGCGCTGATTAAGGCTTATTTTAATCATTACGCGATGGGCTTACGTGACGATTTGCCTAAGCTGGCAAAAAGGCAAATATGCTGGTAACCGGCAGCTTTTAACACTAAGTATCGGACAGGTTTGCAGTTTTTTCTAATTAGAGTTTTCCCTAAACACAGGCTTCTGGTATATTCCACCTCTAGCGATACGGTTTACCTGTTTTAGTTGCAGGCAATAGGGCATAAGCGGAAGCTTTGTCTGCTGACCGGCGGCGCTTAATTTTAAAGCAGTGAAGAAAAAATTAACTTAAAGAGGTGGAGAACCATTATGACTGAAGGGTTGTTTATATTAACTACTATTTTTGTTGCTTATGTTGTTTATGCGATCATAGGCGAGCAGAAAGCAACTGCTAAATCCAAAGCGCCAGCGGCAAAACCTGAAGCACAGGCAGCTGTCGTGGGACAACCAAAGTCTCAGGCTGCCGTTGCAAAAGAAAAACCGGTTGCAGCTAAAACGGCTGCGGCTAAAGCTGCGGCACCCAAATCGGAACCGCCTAAGCCGCCGGCAGCCAAGCCAGCAGCAACTAAACCGGCTGCGCCCAAGGTAGCGGCAAAACCAGCAGCAAAGGCGGCCGCTAAACCAGCCGTAGCGGCTAAAAAAGCCCCTGCTGTTGCGACAAAGAGCGCCGGATTAAAAGATCCAAAAACAGGAGAGGTTGTTACGGCGTACAGCAATTACCGATTCACCAAGCGCTGGATAAAAGAAGCATTGGTTGCAGAAGGTTTACTGGAAAAGGTCTATACCGGTAATGAACTGAATGCAGATGCCGAAGCTAAAATAAAAGCGGCGATAGGAAAACTGGAAGCCATGGATAAATATAAGGCTTAGATATAAAAATTCAAAATGTGTTGAAGGGGAGGCCGACTGGCCGCCCCTTCAATAATGCACTTAAACACCTTGTCCTAGTCGTTTCTCCAATCCAGAATTGATGAGGCGGCTAAAAAATAAAAACAGTCCGGTCTCGGGTTTTTCGATGGCAATCTTATTGAACAAATTTGAGTTATGCTCCCAAGTGGAAGAAGCTATCGAGTACCAAACACCACGATGGTTTTGCCGTGCGCGGTAATCAGCTTTTTATTTTCCAATTCCTTTAAAACGCGCCCGGCCATTTCTCTTGAGCAACTGACCATGCGGCCGATTTCTTGTCTGGAGATATGCAGTTGCATGCCATCAGGGTGCGTTATTGCCTCTGGGCTTTTACACAAGTCCAGCAAAGTCCGGGCAATTCGTCCCTCAACATCCGTAAACGCTAAGTCACATAAATTGCGGCTGGTATTTAACAATCGTGACGACAATTGTTCGCCTATCATGAACAATATATCAATTCCATTTTCTGCAAGTTCTTTTCTCAAGATATGGCGGAGCCGATCATAGCTTATTTCTGCCAAATGGCATTCAGTACGCGTTTTAACACTAACTTTACGTGTTTCAGCCGCTTTAAAAATGCCAATTTCGCCAATAAATTCATTTTTATTTAAGTAAGCGAGGATCAGTTCATGCCCGCCTTCAGCCTCTTCCACGCAAACACTGACTGACCCCTCTATGATAAAATACAGTCGGTCGCCTGTATCGCCAGGCCGAATAATAGTGGTTTTTGCAGGGTATTTTCTTATATGGCAAAAACGTAAGAAATGTTCCAGTGCTTCTTTATAAGAGGAGGAGGGGGCTTTAAGTATCATAGCAACAATTCATCTATTGTCAGTGCTGTAGTAAATATAGCTAACAATGCAGGATTTTAACAAAAAAATCAACATTGTCACTCTGGCAATACGCATTTTTATGCTACTCTATGCGTCATTTTTAATCAGGAAAATAAATGCAAGTAACAGTCAAATGGGTCGACGGCGTAATGTTCGTCGGCGAAACCGGCAGTGGACATGCTGTAGTTATGGATGGTCCCCCCGATCACGGCGGCCGTAATATAGGCATACGTCCTATGGAAATGCTTTTGTTGGGCGTGGGCGGTTGTTCATCTTTTGATGTGGTGCAGATTTTACAAAAAGGCAGAAATAGCATCGTTAACTGCGTGACTGAGGTCACTGCTGAGCGGGTCGATGCGGTCCCGAGCGTGTTTAGCAAGATTCATCTGCATTTTGTTGTTACCGGCCATGACTTAAAGGCATCGGCTGTTGAAAGGGCGGTAAAATTATCCGCAGAAAAATACTGCTCCGCATCCATCATGCTAAGCAAGGCAGTGGAAATCACCCATGATTTTGAAGTTATTGAGGTTTAACTACTTTGAATAAATTGCAATTACACGGCTTTAATAATTTAACAAAGTCGCTCAGTTTCAATATATATGATATTTGCTACGCCCCGGCTGAACAGCAACAGGCTTATATCGAGTATATCGATGAAGCTTATAATGCCGATAAACTGACCCAGATTCTTAAGGATGTCGCTGAAATCATTGGGGCACAAGTTCTTAATATTGCCCGTCAGGACTATGAGCCGCAAGGCGCCAGCGTTACCATGCTGATTTCGGAAGGCCATGTTCCGCCACCGCCCAGCATGAATAGTCAATCGCCCGGACCCTTGCCCGAAACGGTGTTGGCGCATTTGGATAAAAGCCATATTACTGTGCATACTTATCCTGAAAGCCATCCCGATAACGGCATTAGTACTTTTCGTGCCGATATTGACGTCTCAACCTGCGGTCGGATTTCGCCGTTGAAAGCGCTCAATTACCTGATCCACAGCTTTGAATCCGATGTAGTGACTATGGATTATAAAGTGCGCGGTTTTACCCGTGATATTTCAGGCAAAAAGCATTATATCGACCATAAGATCACGTCTATTCAGGACTATATTGCTCTGGATACGCAAGAAAGTTATCAGATGATTGATGTGAATGTATATCAGGAGAATATTTTTCACACCAAAATGATGCTCAAGGAAACCGAGTTGGAGAATTATTTATTCGAAAAGGAATGTGACTTGTCCGACGATCAAAAAGCGGAAATAGAAAGTAAATTACATAAGGAAGTTACCGAAATTTTTTATGGTCACAACTACCGCCAGCGTTACGAAGAAGTTAAGGCTTAATTTTTGATTGAGCGAGGGCGGCTTCCTGACCGCCCTCTATTAGTCCGTTTGCTTACATTTTAATTGCCGCGCAATTAAAGCGACCGGATGAAGCACTTCCAAAGCAATTCCTCGTTCCCTTAGTCCCGCCGAGATATGAAGGGCGCATCCTATGTTGGAGCTGACCAGGTACTCTGGCGAATGCTCTAAAGCCGCCCCCAATAAATCATTTAACAATGCTTGCGCCATAAGCGGATGATCCAGCATATAACTGCCTGCGGAGCCGCAGCATTGTATCGATGCAGGCAGCGCTGTTATTTTAATGTCGGGAACTTGTTGCAGCAGCTTTAACGCACCTTGCTCTTCGTGCATCACATTCTTTAACGAGCACGGTGTATGCAGGCATACAGAAGCGGTTAATGGCGTCAGTTGATCGCTGAGATCACAGCCTGATTTTATTAAGAACTGGCTGATATCAACTATTTTTTCGGCAAACTCAGCCTGCTGGTATTCCTGCATCTGGCTGCCGCAACCGCTGGCAATCGTCACGATTGCATTCAGATTTTTATCGGTAAAAGCACTGCAATTGATTGCAGCCAGCCGTTCGAACGTTTCATTATCGCCGTCATGCAAATCTAGTGCGCCGCAGCAGGTTTGCTGTTCGGGTATCAGCACGTTAAATCCAGCTGTAGTTAACACCTTGATAGCAGCTTCAACGGTTTCGTGATCCAGCAGAGAGCCCATGCAGCCGATAAACAAGCCGACGTTGCCTCTTGCTTCGATAATTGCCGGATAATACGGTTCCAGAGGTGTGGGTTCATGATAGTCGGGCAATAGGCGATCGACTTTATCCAGCCTCAGCAATCCGGGTAATTTGAGCAATCGAGCCGCTTTTTGTAAGCGGGTGGTTTGGTAAAACTTTAAACCCGACTGCGCCAAATGTTCGGCGGCTTTGCTGTGCGATACTCTTTTCAGTAGAGATACGGCCAGGGTCGAATCGCGTTCCGTTCTTATTTGTTCGCGAAAATTATTAATCAGCCGCCCATAAGGCACCACAGCAGGACAAGCCCGTTCGCAGGAACGGCATAACAGGCAGTTGTCGATATGCTCAACCAGTTTTTTTGAGGTTTCCAGATGCCCGCCAGCCCAAGCTTGAATTAACGCAATGCGGCCACGGGGCGACTCGTTTTCGTTTTGAGTTTTATTGTAAGTAGGGCAATGCGGCAAACATAAACCGCATTTAACGCAGAGATCTGCGTCGGCTAATAAGTTATTCATGTTTTTGTGCAGCGATTGCGCCAATTATTTCGGAGTATTCATCGGCTTTGGGGCGATATAAAAATAGTCCCAGCGCCGACAGTCCGGTGAATATGTACAGGGTGTTGAAGCCGTCGCCCAGTACGAACATGACTAAGCCAAAAACACCGACAACTTCAACCAGCGACATGGAAACGATGATAGTCACTAAATAGCGGCTTTTTGCCATAGCAGCTGCTCCATGCGTTGCGTGGGAGCTTGGCATAGTTTGATTCAGCCGAAGCTGAATATGCCGGATCAGGTTGGTCAGCGGAAAAGTCACAATGGCAATAACATAAAATATCGTTCTAAACATTACCCGCTGAGCTTCTGGTAATGGCTGCTGCAATTGCTCGCCCAAGGCGTGGCAGATAATGATATAGGTCACCAGCATCGCAAGCATCATGGCTACAATAACCCAGGGCAGGATAAGATCAGACTTTAAATTTTCGCGTTCAACCTGATTTCCCATGTTGTTTCCTGTTAAGTGGATATAGCTGCGTATGATACCAAACCCTGTTGCTATGGGGCATTAATGTTGATTGCGCTGCTCAGGGAACATCGAAGGGCTATGAATGCGTAACTACCTACTGCGCTTAACTTAACCAAATCGTCAAAGCAAGCTTTGGGTTCCGAACACTGGCATTCAAGGCTTGATTTGTAACTTTAGAAAATCACCTTTTGACGTTGCGTATTAAAAAGGGGCATGAAGCAGTGTAAAGTACAGATGCCCGGAAAAACTTTTGACAATATGAGACAACCGGTCGTATTATTTAATTATGCTTGAGACTACAAAAAAACAAATTAACCGGGAAAATCTGTTAAATCAAGGCGTGACCTTGCTTATGGAGCAGGGCTATCATGGTACTGGGCTAAAAGCGATCCTGGATGCGGTGCAGATTCCCAAAGGCTCTTTTTATAATTACTTCGGTAGCAAAGAAAATTTTGGCGCGGAAGTCATTCAACACTATATCGAACCTTTTATTAAACAATTGACCGCGCATTTGCAACAGTCTGAGGGTGACGCGCTCGGCGCACTGCAACGCTATTTTAACGAGGGAATTACAGAGCTTGAAAAGGCGGATTTCAAAGGCGGCTGCTTGTTGGGCAATCTAATGGGCGAAATCGGCGATACCAGTGATCTTTGCCAAAAATCCCTGCAATCCGCAGTCAATCGTTATCGGGAGTTATTGCAATCGGGTTTGGCCAAGGCTCAGCAACAAGGCACGGTGAGAGCCGACAAATCGGCTGAAGACATGGCCGACCTGCTGGTGAACACTTGGCAGGGGGCTTTATTAAGAATGAAAATTGAAAAATCATCCGCGCCGCTTAAACAATGTTGTCAGGATTTATTAGGGGATTTTTTTAAAGCGTAACTTTGATTGCGCTTTAAAAAAGCCGACTCATTATTTTTATAATTAACCAGGAGACACACATGCCAAAATATATTATCGAACGCGAAATTCCCGGTGCAGGTTCATTGGCTTACCGGGAGTTACAAGGCATTTCGCAAAAATCATGCGGCGTTCTTTGCGAAATGGGACCAAAAATTCAGTGGGTGGAAAGCTACGTGACCGACGATAAAGTCTATTGCGTCTATATCGCGCCGAATGAAGAAACGGTTAGAGAGCATGCTGAAAAAGGTGGATTCCCGGCTAATCGCATTTCCCAAGTCAGATCCATCATTGACCCCACCACCGCAGAATGATCCAGCGCCTACCGTAAGCACCTAGAGGCGCAAAGAAAGACCGGGCCGGGTCGCCACACAGACTCTCGGCTCTTCAGCTAACAAATAATCAGAGGAATTACGATGAAAACAAAAAATGTAATAAGAGTTGTTCATTCCGTACTTATTTGCGCAGCGCTGCTTTGCCCTGTGCTGGGATACGCGGAAATATTGGCGATGGTGAATTATGAAAGCAAGCCGGGCCAAACTCCGAGACGTGAAGGTATCGCGATTATCGACGTTGATCCTGCATCGAAAAACTTTGCAAAAATCCTCAATGACATCCCGCTGCCAAACGATTTAATTGCGCATCATATTTTCTACAACAAAGATCTCAGCAAGGCTTACATTACCTCATTAGGCAACGGCGCGCTTCATGTTATGGATATGACACATGTTCCGTATCGACCCAAAAGAATTGATGTGCCAGACTGTAAAGCCGGTGAGGATGTGGTCTTCTCCAAAGACAATAAAATCTGGTACATGACCTGTATGGGCTCAAGTAACGTGATAGTCGGCGATGCGCAAACCGATAAACAGATTAAAGTGATTGCCGCCGACTCGGAAAATGCTTTCATTCGTTATCCGCACGGAATCACTATAAATGACGACATCGACCGCATTATAGTTACCAGCACTGTGCGTCCATCCGATCTGGGCGATGCAGGCGAAACCGTAACCGTTATCGAGGCTTCCAGTGGCAAGGTATTGTCCAGCCATAAGCTGTCCGATAAGCCTTCTCCTTCCGGAGTGTCGCCTGTTGAGGCGGTTTTTCTGCCTGGATCGAATCCACCAACGGCTTATATAGATACGATGTTCGGCGGTGGGCTATGGACGGGTATATGGAATGCAGCCAACAAGAATTTCGATTTTCAGCAAGTGTTCGACTTTAATTCTGTCAAACAAGGAGTGCCGTTGGAAATCTATTTCAATGACGAAAATGACCGTATGTACGTAACTACAGCCAATCCCGGTTATTTAAATATCTTCGATATCAGCCAATCCGCGTCAAAACCAACGCTAATAAAGGCTATACCCACTGCGGGCGGGGCGCATCATGTGGTCATTTCACCCGATGAACGGTATGCTTTCGTTCAGAACAGTTTTTTAAATTTGCCGGATATGAATGACGGGTCAATTACCGTAATTGATCTAGAAAAACAGGAAGTAAAGGCCATAATCGACACACTGAAAAAACAAGGGTTTAACCCTAACTGTATTATTATGATGCCGAAATGGCATCATGATGCCGCGCATTAATTAAGTTGAGCGTGTCGGGTTTTTTGCTTCTTAAGCTTAATTCAAGGCATTGCATAGATTCATCCGGCAGATAGTCAATATCGATAGCCCATCTTGCTTGGCTCTTCTTGTAAGAAGCTAGTCAAGTGAAATGGGTTTCGCTCGCGCTCTACCCATCCTACGATGTATAATACGCGGTTATTTTTCACTGATTATAAGGTGTGCTCTATGCAAATTCTTCAAGAAGCGCTCACATTTGACGACGTTTTATTAGTGCCTGCGCATTCGACTGTGCTGCCGCGTGACGTAGAGATGAAGACACAGCTGACGCGGGGCATTACGCTTAATATCCCTCTGGTTGCGGCGGCCATGGATACGGTTACCGAAGCCCGGCTGGCTATTGCGATTGCTCAGGAAGGCGGTATCGGCATTATTCATAAGAATATGACGGCCGAGCAGCAGGCGCGTGAAGTTCGTAGCGTTAAAAAATACGAAAGCGGAGTAATTAAAGATCCGATTACTGTTACCCCGGATGTGAGCATACGCGACGTTATCAAATTAACCCGCGCCAAGAATATTTCCGGCGTGCCTGTGGTCGACGGCGACGAGTTGGTCGGCATTGTTACCAGCCGTGATTTGCGCTTTGAAACGCGCTTCGATGAGCCCGTTTCAAAAGTCATGACACCCAAAGAGCGCTTGGTTACGGTAAATGAAAACGCCGATCGTAAAGAAGCGATTGCGCTGCTGCATAAGCATCGTATCGAAAAAGTGCTGGTGGTCAATGACGCCTTTCATTTGCGCGGCATGATTACGGTAAAAGATATACAAAAAGCCAAAGATTATCCATTGGCTTGTAAAGACGAACAGGAACAGTTGCGGGTCGGCGCTGCAATCGGTACCGGGCATGGTACCGAAGAACGTGTTGCGGCTCTGGTTGCCGCCGGTGTGGATGTCATTATCGTCGACACGGCGCACGGTCACTCTCAAGGCGTATTGGACAGAGTGCGCTGGGTAAAGCAGAACTATCCTGATGTGCAGGTCATCGGCGGCAATATTGCTACGGCAGCGGCGGCACTGGCCTTGGTTGAGGCCGGCGCCGATGGCGTTAAGGTCGGCATCGGTCCTGGTTCTATCTGCACGACCCGTATTATTGCCGGTGTCGGCGTGCCGCAAATTACCGCAGTCAGTAATGTCGCCGATGCGTTAAAAGGAACCGGCGTGCCTTTGATTGCCGATGGTGGCATTCGTTATTCAGGCGATGTCGCTAAAGCGCTGGCTGCCGGTGCTCATGCCGTGATGTTAGGCGGTCTGTTTGCCGGTACTGAAGAAGCACCTGGAGAGATTGAGTTGTTTCAGGGCCGGTCGTATAAGTCTTATCGCGGTATGGGCTCTTTGGGCGCAATGGCGCAACAGCAAGGTTCCAGTGACCGCTATTTTCAGGAAGAAACCGATTCAGCTGAAAAATTGGTGCCGGAAGGTATAGAAGGCCGAGTCCCGTATAAAGGCAGTTTGCTGGCCGTTATTCACCAATTACTGGGCGGTATTCGCGCAAGCATGGGTTACACAGGCAGTCAATCCATTGAAATGATGCATGAAAAGGCGCAGTTTGTACGCGTATCCAGTGCCGGCATGCGCGAAAGTCATGTGCATGATGTCACTATTACTAAAGAAGCGCCTAATTACCGTATGGAGTGAGTTTAGGCGCAAGGCTAAAGGTTAAGATCGGCCTAATTTGAAGCACGGTTTTTTCGCCTTTCGTCCTTCGGCCTTTATCTTTCGTCCTTAATCTTTCGCCTGATCTAAAAGAGTTCTATCGTGAATCAACAATCCCCAAATATCCATACCCACAAAATCCTGATCCTGGATTTCGGCTCGCAATACACCCAATTAATCGCGCGCCGCATTCGTGAAATTGGTGTTTATTGCGAAATTTATTCTTGTGAATGCAGTGCCGAACAAGTCAAAAAATTCGCGCCCAACGGCATTATCTTATCCGGTGGCCCGGAAACGGTAACCAGCGGCGATACGCCAAGAGCGCCGCAAATCGTTTTCGAATTGGGCGTTCCTGTGCTGGGTATCTGCTACGGCTTGCAAACCATGACCGAGCAATTGGGCGGCAAGGTTGAAAGTTCCGATCACAGGGAGTTTGGTTACGCGCAAATCAGGGCGCGCGGGCATTCGAAATTATTGGCCGATATCGAGGATCATATATCGCCGGAAGGTTTTGGCTTGCTGGATGTCTGGATGAGCCACGGCGACCGCGTAGTTGATTTGCCGCCGGGCTTTATGCTGATTGCCAGCTCTGACGGCGCGCCGATCGCCGGTATCGCTAACGAGGAAAAGAGCTTTTACGGTTTGCAGTTTCATCCCGAAGTGACCCACACCAAACAAGGCGGGCGGATACTGTCGCGATTTGTGCTGGAAATTTGCGGTTGTGAAGCCTTATGGACTTCCAGCAATATTATCGAAGACAGTATCGAAGTCGTTCGTAAAACGGTCGGTACCGATCATGTCGTTTTGGGTCTGTCCGGCGGCGTCGATTCGTCAGTCGTTGCCGCGCTGCTGCACAAAGCTATTGAAGACCAGTTGACCTGCGTTTTTGTCGATACCGGTTTGCTGCGTTTGCACGAAGGCGATCAGGTGATGGCGACTTTCGCCGAGCACATGGGCGTTAAAGTTATCCGGGTCAATGCCGAGCAGCGCTATCTGGACGCCTTGAACGGCATTACCGACCCCGAGCAAAAGCGTAAAATCATCGGCAGCCTGTTTATCGAAATCTTCGATGAGGAAGCTGCGAAAATAACCGATGCAAAATGGCTGGCGCAAGGTACGATTTATCCCGATGTGATCGAATCGGCCGGTTCCAAAAGCGGCAAAGCGCATTTGATCAAGTCACATCACAATGTTGGCGGCTTGCCGGAAAATATGCTTTTAAAACTAGTTGAGCCGTTACGCGAGCTGTTCAAGGACGAAGTCAGGAAGCTGGGTGTAGAGCTGGGGCTGCCGGTGGATATGGTGTATCGCCATCCGTTCCCTGGTCCCGGTCTGGGCGTCAGGATTTTGGGCGAAGTGAAAAAAGAATACGCCGACTTGTTGCGTCAGGCCGATGCTATTTTTATTGAAGAGCTGTATCGCCATGATCTGTACCATAAAGTCAGCCAGGCATTTGCTGTATTCCTTCCGGTCAAGTCGGTCGGCGTGATGGGCGATGGGCGGCGTTATGATTATGTGATCGCCATACGCGCGGTCGAAACCATCGACTTTATGACTGCTCGCTGGGCACATTTACCTTATGAATTTCTTGACTTGATTTCCCGGCGCATTATCAATGAAGTTTCCGGCATTTCCCGCGTCGTTTACGACATAAGCGGCAAGCCTCCTGCTACTATCGAATGGGAATAAGCTCTACAACCGATGAAGCATGGATGCGCTACGCTATCAGGCTGGCGCAAAGAGCGGAACAGCAGGGCGAAGTCCCGGTTGGCGCTATTATTGTCAAGGACGATCAGTGCATCGCGGAAGGCTGGAATATCCCGATAACCAGCCATGATCCGACTGCCCACGCCGAAGTAGTTGCATTACGGGGCGCCGGCATTCATGTTGCCAATTATCGCTTGAATGATGCGACTTTGTATGTGACTTTGGAGCCTTGCGTGATGTGTATAGGCGCTATGAGCCATGCACGAATTAAACGGCTGGTTTTCGGCGCGTATGATCCTAAACGGGGTGCGGTGTGCAATGCCCTGAGCCTGACCGATGCGAGCTTTTTAAATCACCGGATTAGTTGGGATGGCGGCGTACTGGAAACGGAATGTTCGGAAATGTTGAGGGATTTTTTTAAGGCTAGGCGGTGAGGTGGCTTGTCCACGAAAAACACGAAAGGCGCGAAATAAATCGGCATGTTGTATTTCATTCGTCATTTTCGTGCTTTTCGTGGGTAAATTGCTTTTTCTAGTTAAAGCGCCGCCGGATCAATTGTTATTGGCTCTTCTTCAGGGGCTTCGCTATCTACGTCCATCGCGTTTTTCTTTATCTGGTTCTCTTCGGTTAGCCAGACCAACAAATCATAATAGCTGCGAATATTTTCTACAAATTCAACCGGCTCCTGGCCTCGGGCATAGCCGTGTTTAGTTTGCTGGTGCCATTTTTGCTGGGTAAGCAAAGGTAGCCGTTGTTTAACATCCATCCATTTATCGGGATTGCCGCCTTGTTTTTTTGTTAACGCTCTGGCGTCTTCAAGATGACCCAGGCCGACATTGTAAGAGGCTAATGCAAACCAAGTGCGATCCGGCTCCGGAATTTGTTCGGGAATAGTCTGGATTCTTTGTTGAAAATAACGTGCGCCGCCAGCAATGCTTTGAGCCGGATCGGTGCGGTTTTTGATGCCGAGTTCTTCGGCGGTTTCGTTGGTTAGCATCATAATGCCCTCGACGCCGGTCGGGGAAACGGCTTTATGCAGCCAGCGGGATTCCTGATAGCCGATTGCAGCCAATAAGCGCCAGTCTATGTTGTATTGTATTGCCGCCGAATTAAAATATTTTTGATACAGAGGAAGCCTGCTTTTTTGTTGTTGGCGAAATTTACAGTTGCCGATATAGCTCAAGCTGCTGGTGTGTCCGTAATGCTTTTCAAGAAGTTGATCGAGGGTCTTGTCTTTTTTTATACGGTTAAAAAAGCTCACAACTTCATCGTATAAGCTGTTGTCGTCCGATGGGCTTAATGCCCAGGCCAGCCGTCGGGGTTCGGAAATATCGAACGCGATGTTAAGTTTGGGATAAAAGCGGCGGATTAAAGTGGTCTGGTTTGAGTCGGCTACGGTGTAATCGATAAGCCCTTCGTTAACCAAGTACAGCAAACCATCGGTATCCAGCTCATCGTTGACATTCCAAGCTAAGTTTGGTGTATCGCGCTTTAGGTAAAGCAAGCTGTCGATGTGGCTGGTGCCTTTGGCGACTTCAATAATGCCGTGGGTCAGGCTGCTTATATCATTTGGACGGCGAGTGCCGGACCGATAAATGAGCTGTTCGGTTATTTCATGGTAGGCAGGCGCAAAGCGCATTTTTTTGCTGCGCTGTTCGGTGATGGTCAGTCCCGCTGCGGCAATATCGGCTTTGCCTTTGGCGATACGATTTAAAATGTCATCAAAGGTGCTGGGAGTTTCAAACTTTACTTTGACACCTAACTGGTCGGCGAAAAGTACTACTAGATCATATTCCAGCCCGGTAAGGCCTTCCGGGCTTTCATAATAAGTTGTTGGGTCATTTCGGGTTAGTACGTGTAAGACGCCTGCCCGTTTAATCTGTTCTAGTTTGTTAGACGATAGGAATCCGTTATCGCAAGTTGTCAGCGCGGCGGTAAAAATAAAACTAATAACCAGTCTGGGCAGGCGCATCACGATTGTCGGTCGCATCGGTTCGCTCGGCAATTGCTCCCTGCATTGCTCTCGGCAACTGCTACATGCGTTGCTCTACCTCCCCCATCCGTGGGGTCGTACCTCTTGCATTCCCCACAGAGATGTGGGGAATGCAGAGAAATGACAGGATCATTTCCTGTCCATGCAGTCGTCGGCAATTGCTTCTGCATTGCACTACCTTCGCATCCGTGCATTTATACCGATTGCGGCACTTTCGTTATCTTTGGTTCCCGTAATTTTTTGTATGCATTAATCAAAGCATTGGTTGAGCAATCGTGGCTGTCGATAATGTATTCGTTTTGAAGTTCCGGCAGGATAACTTTAGCTAAGGTTTTTCCTAATTCTACGCCCATCTGATCAAATGAATTGATATTCCAGATGACGCCTTGGACATAAATTTTGTGTTCATAAAACGCAATCAATGAGCCTAAAGTTCTGGGCGTCAATTTGCTGAATAAAAATGAATTGGACGGCTTATTGCCGTCGAATATTTTGGAGGCGACCAGCACGGCATCGGATTGGTCGTCGGGCGATAGCTCTCGTTTAACTTCTTCGGCTGTTTTGCCTTTCATCAAAGCTTCCGGTTGGGCAAGAAAGTTTGAAATCAGAATATCATGATGATCGGGCAGCTTATAGTGACTGTTTGCGGGAGCCAGAAAGTCGCAAGGTATCAGTTTGGTGCCCTGATGAATCAGTTGAAAAAATGCATGTTGACCATTGGTGCCGGGCTGTCCCCAAATAATTTGACCAGTGCTGTAATCTACTTTTTGACCGTTAAAGTCGATGCTTTTGCCATTACTTTCCATGTCGGCTTGTTGGAAATAATCAGCAAAGAAAAGCATGGACTGGTCGTAAGGTAAAATGGCATGCGATTCGGCATTATAGAAATTGTTATACCAAATCCCCAGCAAACCCATGATTACCGGGATATTTTTTTCAAAAGGCGTGGCGCGAAAATGTTCGTCAGCTTCATAAGCGCCTTGTAAAAGCTCTTCAAAGTTATCCATTCCAACATATAAAGCGATAGACAATCCTATGGCCGACCATAGAGAATAGCGTCCGCCGACCCAATGCCTGAATTCAAACATGTTGTCGGTGTCTATACCGAAGTTGGCAACATTTCTGGTATTTGTAGAAATGGCAACAAAATGCTTGGCAATAGCTTGTTCATCCTGCGCTTTATCAAGAAACCAGCTTCTTGCAGATTTTGCATTGGTCATGGTTTCTTGCGTAGTAAACGTTTTAGACGCAATAAGAAATAGTGTCGTTTCGGGAGATATGTGCGTCAGGATCTCAACAAGATCGGCTTGATCGACATTGGAGACAAAATGAATTTTTAATGCCTCGGAAGCATAAGGAGTAAGAGCTGCCGAAACCATTTTCGGCCCTAAATCGGAGCCACCTATACCAATATTAACGATGTCGGTAATAGCCTTGCCGGTATAACCTTTCCATTCGCCCGAACGAATACGGGTGCTGAAAGCTCGCATTTGGGCGAGAACACTGTTGATTTGGGGCATCACATCCTGCCCGTCAACATAAACAGGCTGGTTGCTTCTGTTGCGCAAGGCAGTATGCAGGACGGACCTGTGTTCGGTGTTATTAATTTTTGCCCCGCAAAACATTGCCTTAATTTTTTCATCCAAGCCGGCATGTTTGGCGAGATCTATCAATAAAGGCAGGGTTTGGTCGGTTATTCTATTTTTGGAGTAATCAAAAAGAATGTCATTAAAATGAAGGGAGAATTTGGAGTGACGGTTTTTGTCAGCATTAAAGCTGTCGCGGAGAAGAATGTTTTTAGTTTCGTTGTGATGTTTTATCAAAGCTGTCCAGGCTGTTGAGGTGGTCAAAGATGACATGCGGTAAAGCTCCGTTTAAATAAAGTTAACTTAAGTCTACGAAAAGCAGGAAAGGATAGCAATAGTACAGCAGCGCATTACCTTTTACTTATATAATGGCAGTTGCAGGCTGGTCTTCCATCAATTCCTTGTATTTGGCTAAATCGGTGTGCTAGAGTGGTTCGTTGCTATTGGTCAAGATACAGCAGAAAGCGCTTATTTTTGATGAGTTCAAACTATATAAATAGCAATTATTATAATAATTTTTTCTAAGCTGGAAGGTATTATGAACAGTACACATATTTTAAGAAAGGGTTCCCTGGTACTTCTGGGATTGTTATTTTCTGCATCGTTATGGGCGCACGGTGGAGCTGCGGGTACCGATACCGACCAATGTAAATTTGAGTTGGAACCTACTCACTGGTTGCATTACACCGCTTATCAACCTAACGCATTTCCCGCTGAAGATTTTTGCGCCAATATCCCCCGTGCTAATGAAATGACTTTACTCGTGTTCGATTACCAGGATATGAAATATAGAGATATGTCGGTCGAGTTTGAAGTGACAAAAGAGCCCGAAGGCACTCGCGTATTCTTTTTGCCAGGGGCGAAACATAAAAAAGGCACCGTTGAGTTAAAACTTCCAAATGGTGTACCTGATGCAGGTAAATACCTGATTCATATTACTCTGGTTCCTGATGTGGGAGAGAGATTAGATGCTCATATGGGCTTTAAAGCGGGCGGTGGTGAAGCCGTTAGTAAAAATAGTATGCTTCTGTATGTATTTTTTGCATTTGCCGGTCTATATGTAGTTTATCTGTCACATGCCGGTTTCAAAAGCAAAGTGGATGAAGCGATAGCGAAGATTAAAAGCTAAGCAAATAAGATTTTGATAGGTTGTATATTGTGCCATTACGCAGTTATAGGTAATGGCATTACCTAGATAAGCAGATATTAGCTCCTGCAATATCTGCAATCATCACATTGATGTGAATTATATAAGCAAAGAGTGTGAGCGGGAGCAGAAAGTTTTAGATTTAATTGAACAATAGAGGAACGAATAATGGTGAAGTTATTATCGGCTGGGGCACTGATTTTTCTTTTTTCTGCGTCAGTAATGGCGGTGGAATATGAAGATCATAGCGGCATGCTCATGGATCACGGTGATGGCCATTTAATGGACATGGCCGGTGGCATGGTTATGGGCCAGAATACCAGTACGTTGCCGGGTGGCTGCGACAGTATCTCTGAGACCAAAGAAATTACCGTGCATGCCGGTCATAAGTATGCTGAGAAGTTTCCCGGCAGAATGTTTGCGTTTGATACTCAGGAGTTTAATTTTAAACCGTGCACTAAATTGACTGTGCATTTTTTCAATGATGACAATGTCCGGCATCAATGGATGATGCATGGCTTACCCAAGTATTTATATCCGAAAGGCATGTTCCATTTGGAAGTGTCCGGCCCGGCAAAAATTTCCGGAACATTGATTCTACCTCCCGGCGATAAAACCTATCTGGTGCATTGCGACATTGCCCAGCATATGGAAAAAGGTATGAAAGCCCAGTTGAAAGTCGGCAAAGGTGATGGCGATCTGCCCAGTATCCCAGGTATAACGGCTTACGTCGTGCCAGATGATTACAAAGGTAGCCTGTCGACAGTGATGGTTTCAACTGCGGCCGCAGCCGAAGCTGCGTCGGCTGCTGCAGCCAAGCCGGCCACAGCAGCCGATAAAGCTGCACCGGTCGCACAACAGCCAAAAGAAGATGATTCTGCCATTTCAGGTGTTACCGTGATTGGCTTAGCGATTGGCCTGCTGCTTGCGCCGTTTTTGGCGAAAAAATTTAAGGGTATGAGCCCGGCAGAAGTGATAGCCACTATTTTTGATTTGATAAGATCAGGAATTGGGTTTGTTATAAGGCTGTTGTCTAATTTAATTAAGCGGCTTGCTTCCAATAAAAATAATATATTGCCACGAAATTAAATTCGGGCCACTTAAAAACCCCTGTGCCTTTTGGGTGCGGGGTTTTTTTTGAGAGAAAAAATGCAAGACGCAGGGCTTGAAATAGGCGGGCTGTTTATTAGCGCATTTATATCGTCAACGATAGCGCCGGGAGGCTCTGAAGCAGTCTTGGCTTATATGGTTACAACAGGACATTATCAGGTTGAGCTTTTACTCATCGTTGCCACGATAGGCAATACGTTGGGCGCGATGACAACATGGGGCTTGGGCGTATTGGCGGCTAAAAAATTCCCGGTTACTACGCTTTTGTCAGTAAATAAACAGAAGGCGCTGGAGATCATACGAAAAAAAGGTATCTGGACATTGTTTTTTACTTGGTTGCCGGTGATAGGAGACGCCTTGTGTTTTGCGGGCGGATGGCTAAAGCTGCCGTTCTTCCAGGCTTGTTTAATTATATTATTGGGCAAGTTGGGTCGATATGCGGTAATAGCATGGATGTTTGTATAAATTGTCAATACATTGATTCTATTTGATCATTACTGCTAATTTAACAGTAATAAAATTATAATACAGATGGCGGTTGTGTTGCTTGGCTGAAGTGTCGAAGTGAGTGGCGTTTCCACAGCAGAGGCCGGCGAAAATATTCCATATCAGAAATACGCCTCTTTTGCAGTACGGCGGTTACAGGCAGAGTCGCAAATAATATCAATATGAAATTAAATCCTATAATCAATGATGATCAAACGGCAAGGATTGAAAATACCCTGCTTATTTCGGCTTTGGCGCTTTTCCCATTATTGTATTTAACCTTAAGAGGGTGGACGAATACATTAACCTTTGTTCTGTTCGGTTTATCTATAGTTCATTTTTTTCGCTTACCAAGATCGGAATGGAGTATCAAAAATATTAGCGCTACTGAGTGGGCTGTTATCGTTGCACTTGCATCGGGTTTTTTGGCTATCCTGATTAGTCAATTATTGCGCCAGGACTTGGTTGCAAAGGCCTATGATGGGCCGCTTCGAATGTTATTGGCAGCTCCCGTTTTTTTGTTGCTGTTGAAGAAAAAAACCGATTTTATTCAAATATTTCAGTATATCTGCCCATTATCGCTGCTGATCCTTTTGGTATTTGTGCATTCTGATCCAGTTCAAATACAAAAATGGGGCGGGCGGTTTACTACTTATTTCGTGGATCCCAATGCATTTGGCATCAATACGATGCTATTGGCGTTTCTCTGTCTTTTTTCAATTGATGCCGTAGGTAAGGATGGCGTGGCTTTAAGGCTTTTGAAATATACTGGCGTTTTGGCTGGGTTTTATCTTGAAATGAAATCTCAGACACGGGGCGCCTGGGTCGCTGAACCTGTAATGCTGGTTTTATGGACAGCTATTCACTGGCAATCAAAAAGCATTAAGAGGTTGTTGATCTCTGCTTTGATCAGTGTATTAACAATCTTAAGTTTTTATTTTTTTATTGATTTTTTTCAGGATCGAGTCAATAGCATTTATCATGAAATTTCTTCATGGCTAAATAAAACCAATACAGACACTTCGACGGGACTTAGATTGTCGATGTGGCAAATGTCTTGGGTATTATTCAAGCAAGCCCCATTCTGCGGCTATGGTGATTTAGGTTATCAGTCACAATTGTTGATGCCACAGATTCAATCTGCATTTTCTCAGGAAGCTATCTCTACTATGCGGTCCGTTGGACCACACAATGAATACTTTGCTAATATGGTGCGGTCAGGAATTTTTGGGCTCATTGCGGTTTTGATGCAGTTTTTTGTGCCTGGCGTGGTTTTTATTCAAGGCCTGAAATCTTCGATTCAGGGAGTTAAAAGTGCCAGCATCATGGGGCTTAGTGTTGTTATAGGTATGATGATTACGGGCTTGAGTGTAGAAGTGCTAACTCTGAAATATACAAATTCATTTTATGGTTTGATGATTGCTGCTTTGTGCGCCACTGTGCTGTGGAAGCGTCCTGCTGAAATCTAACTATGAAGCCAAAAACCAACGCTTTTTTGCAATTAAAAACTAAAACTTCAAAGAGGTAATTGTGCTTCGTTATTTTCCACAAGTTAACGTTGCTTACGCCCATAGAAAACGGGATTATTTTATAGCGGCGTTTACTTTTGTGTGTGTGGCGGTTTGCTTGATCAGCGATGCCAATGCGAGTCTAGAAAAACAAAATGCCCTCGGTGTTTGTGGCTGGGTGTTTTTGATCGGATGGTTGCTCGGAGAAAATAGGGAAATAAGGATGCAAGTCGCCATAGCCGTTATTTTTGCGACTATCGGTGAACACTTTGCATCGCCTTTTATGGGCGGATACACCTATCGGTTTGAGAACGTGCCAGCCTATGTGCCGCCCGGTCACGGTATGGTTTATTTAACCGCTGTTGCGCTGGGCCGTTCCGGATTATTCCTGCGCTATGCCAGAGAAATCGCCACATTTGTGGTATTGGTGTGCGGTGCATGGTCAATTTGGGGTATCAGCGGCTATTCCAAACAGGGCGATTCAGTGGGTGCGTTACTGTTTTGCGTTTTTCTGGGTTATCTTTTTAAAGGCCGTTCACCGATGGTTTACCTGGCGGCCTTTTTTATAACTACATGGCTTGAGTTAATTGGCACCGCCGTTGGAACCTGGGTATGGGCGGCAATAGATCCTGTCCTGGGTTTGCCCCAAGGCAATCCGCCTAGTGGGGTCGCTGCCTGGTATTGTCTGGTTGACGCAGTAGCCATGGGCGGTGCTGCTCCAGTATTAAAGGGAGCTAAGAATGTTCGCGACTGGTTAAAGTCCGGTAAATCGCGGAAAAGTGCATATCAAGGTGCGGGGAACGAATAAGGTAAAATATGAAATCGCGTAGATCGTTTACGCTAGATAATTAAAGTGCTCCTCGCTACAAACAGGGAGTGATCAGGCATCAAAAAATGATCTGTTTAGTAGTCGCCGGAACATAATTTACACAATGAAAAGCTACCAATCTTTACAGTCAAAGCCAACAAAAATTCTAGTAATTGCAATGCAATACCTTGGTGATGTATTGCTGACTACGCCTTTATTGCATTCGTTGCGACTGGCTTATCCGGATGCTCAGACGGATGTTTTAGTTTATAGCAATACTGCTTCTATGCTTGAAGGCAATCCGGACATTAGTCATGTTATTATCACGCCTAACCGTCCTAAGTTGGCTGATTATCGGCAATTATTTAGACAATTATTCAGACGGTATGATCTTGCCATCGTTACCCAGACTGGGGATCGACCCTTTTTGTACGGATTACTTGCAGCGCCGTTGCGAATTGCCACAATACCGCCGAAAAATACAAAAGGATGGTGGAAACGTTTTTTTGCTCAACGGTGGATAGAGTTTGATAACGACAACACCCATACTGTTTTGCAGCACTTGAAATTACTGGATTTGATTGATGTTCCGCGTAGCTTTTCACTGGTTCCGCCGCAAATCGGTAATGTCCATCAGCTAATAGAGCAGTTTCCTTTTTTGGCTGATAATACCGGCTATGCTGTGTTGCATCCGTATCCGCAGTGGACATACAAGCAATGGACTGTAGAAGGCTGGATAGAAATAGGCCATTATCTCAAGGAAATAGGATTAAAGCTGGTTCTTTCGGGCGGCCCTGCTAAAGAGGAAATTGATTATGTCATCAACATTCAACGCCATCTTCCCGTGGATACAATCAATTTGGCAGGTCAGGTTTCATTGGCGCAGCTGTCATACATTATCGCGCAGGCAAAATTATATATCGGGCCAGATACCGGCATTACGCATTTGGCTGCCGCAACAGGAATACCGGTGATTGCTCTTTATGGGCCAACTAATCCTACAAAATGGGCTCCTTGGCCTGTTGATTATCAAAAAAACGTAAATCCTTTTCATAAAGTAGGTAGTCAACATGTTAATAATATCAGTTTGATTCAAGGTAAAGCGGATTGCGTCCCATGCCATTTAGAAGGCTGCGATAAGCATCAACAAAGTCGCAGCCGATGTCTTGATTTATTATCATTTCAGCACGTTAAGGAAGTGGTTAACAAGGTAATTTAAACTTAATTACCCTAGGATTCCGGTAGCAGTAGCAGCTTGTGACGGAGTGGGTGAGCTGTCATAATATTAACTATGAATAAATTTAATAAGATTTTGGTCGTTTGTCCGTCAGGGGCAGTTACAGGTGGGCCTGAGGCACTGCATCAGTTAGTAGCCCATATGAACAATTTAAAGCTTCCTGCCTATATTGTTTATTTACCTTTTGATAAGGCTGCGGAAACTCCAGAGCCTTATAAGCGTTATAAAGCGCCCGTGGCGCGATATGAAGACGTTGCAGGCGACCTTATTATTTTCCCTGAAGTTATTCCTATGCTGGCTTTAAAAGTAAAGTATGCCAAATCGGCGCTTTGGTGGCTTTCTCTGGAGAACTTTTTGGAGCGTCGGCACATATGGCCTTTTCATGACAAAATACGTTATTTAAAAAAGGTTATAAAAGGTCAGCGACCGATGGGCGGCGCAAAAAAGCTTAAGAGTTTGCTACATTTTTCACAAACAGAACATTCAACACAGTATTTGCGCTCATGTGGTATCAAGCCAATTCCTTTGATTGATTCTATTAATGAAGATTTTTTGACTGATAAGTACCTTGATAAAACTAATCATAAGCAGGACATTATTTTATATAACCCTACTAAAGGTCGTAAGGTTACCGAAGCGCTAATCGAAGCTTATCCACAATGGCAGTTCAAGCCATTGAAAGGTCTAAATCGTGAGCAACTTTCTGTGGCGCTTTATTCTGCCAAAGTTTACATCGACTTCGGGCACCACCCCGGCAGGGACCGGATGCCTCGAGAAGCGGCCATGCATGGCTGCTGTTTGATTACTGGGCTTTTGGGGTCCGCTGGAAATGATGTGGATCTGCCGATTCCGCGCAAATACAAGCTCGATAGTTCCAGCACCGGCTTTATCTACGCTTTTGGTGAATTGACGGGAGATATTTTTAGTCGCTTCGACCGGCACTTTGCCGAGCTGCATGACTATCGCGATTATCTGAAAAACGAGCCCAGGGTTTTTCGGCAGCAAATCCAGGATTATTTTCTGGGTGAGGACCGGTCGTGAAGCCAAAAGTCTATGACTGCTTCTGTTATTTCAATGAGGATATGTTGCTCAGGTTGCGTCTTGATACCCTGTGGGAACAAGTAGATTATTTCGTCATAGTCGAATCGGTCAAGACCATTTCCGGCAAACCCAAACCACTCAATTTCCGCATAGAAAATTTCCAGCTCTATCAGGACAAAATCCGCTACCTAGTGCTTTCCGATTATCCATTTCCCACCGACGACGCTTGGCGCAACGAGCGCTATCAGCGGGATTTCGTCGCCCATGGTTTATTCGACGCGGCCGACGATGATTGGGTGTTGATATCCGATGTGGACGAGATTCCCCGGCCTGAAACCATCAGACAATTCGACCCGCGCCGATTCGTGCGCGGCGACTTTATGCAGTGCGCCTATTCCTATTACCTCAACAACCAGTGCTTTATTGACGGTGAGCCGGTGGCTTGGGCCGGTTCCAAGATTGTTACCTACAAGGTTTTCCGGGATTTTTTCGGTGGAGCCGAGCAAGTACGCAATTTCAAATCCACAGGCCTGTTGCGCTCCATCAAAAGAGCATGGTTCCGGAATCGGCAGGTACAGCGGATAACAGATGGCGGATGGCATTTCACCTGGATCGCGGACATTCCTCAAATCATTCGTAAACTGGAAAGTTTCGCTCACCAGGAATACAACACCCCTGAATACAAGAACCCGACCACAATCCGGCGTAAAATCGAAGCAGGCCAAGATTTTCTCAATCCTAGCGGTAGTTGTCGAGCCCAATTTGTCGATCATCATTTCCCAAGACAATTGATCGAAAATTCGGAATCATACCGAGAATGGTTATTGACTGTAGACGGATAGAAAAAATGAACATAATTTTCGGCGTACTTTCGCTGTAAATACGGAAGTGGCACCATAGAATGACTCCTGTAAGAGCTTTTATTCTATCTCGATGTAATTCAGGAATATTAAAAATATTAAAAAACATATGAATCAAATAGATTACGCCATCACCTTCGCTTGCTACAATCAAGTTGAATATACCCGTCAGTGCGTTGATAGCATGATTAAGCACGGTGTTGATCTTAGCAGATTAGTCGTGGTGGATAATGGATCTACCGATGAGACACGCAGTTATCTTGAAACGTTGCCGTTAGGTGAACGCATTTTTAATCAGGCTAATTTGGGTTGTGGCGTGGCATGGAATCAAGGTGCCTTAGCGTTACAGGCCGAGTGGACGATTATCATGAACAACGATGTGCTGGTATCGCAGGGATGGATTAAGAATATGATCCATGCGGCTGAGCAAAATGGCCTGAAAATTATCTCTCCGGCGCTTATTGAAGGTCCTCTTGATTATGATTTTGAATCGTTTTCTATCGAATCCTCAACTAAAATGAAAAATGCCCTTCGGGTTGGCGGTCGTCATGCGGTGTGCCTTGCTGTGCATAAATCGGTATGGATGGAAATCGGGTATTTTCAACCCATTCCTAAGTTGCTCGGTTATGAAGATACAATGTTCTTTCACGAGGCGGATAAAGCGGGTATTCCTATTGGCATGACGGGGAGTTCTTGGTTACACCATTACGGCTCGATTACGCAATCGGCGATGAAGCAAGAGCGGGGATTGTCCGAAAAAGATGGATTGGGATATCGTTATAATTACCGCCTGTTACAACAGAGCTGGTTGGAGCGGAAACTCAATAAAATAAAGAGGGTTCGGCAACAAAAGTTATGGCGTGAACAAGAACTTGCTCAATTCGGGATGTCTATGCATGGGCTAAGACAAAACAGTAGTTTTTCTTGGCAATAAAGGAAAGGCCTTTAAGTCTTTGGCTAACTTCCCTCTAAGGCTTCGCCATCTAAAACCGACTAATCCAAATAAACCATGCTCAGCGTAATCATCATTACAAAAAATGAAGCCGGTCATATAGCGCGTTGCCTTGAGTCGATTGCATGGGCCGGTGAGATTATTGTGCTGGATTCGGGCAGTGATGACGATACGGTAGCAATCTGTCGTCAATATACGGATAAGGTTTACCAAACAGACTGGCCTGGGTTCGGCATTCAGAAGCAGCGAGCCTTGGATAAATCCAGTGGCGATTGGGTTTTATCCATTGATGCCGATGAGGTGGTGACGCCTGAGTTAAGAGCGGAGCTTGAACAGGCGCTGGGGCAAGAAGACTATCATGGTTACGAAATCTCCCGTCTTTCCAGCTATTGCGGCAGGCAAATGCGCCATGGAGGCTGGTGGCCGGATTATGTGTTAAGGTTGTTTCGCCGTGGTTGCGGTCAATTCACCGATTCAGTTGTGCATGAAAGGATTATTGTTCAGGGCCAAATAGGCCGTATGAACTCGCCGTTGCTGCATGATGCCTTTATAAATCTGGATGAGGTTTTGCATAAAGTAAATAGCTATTCAACCTTGGGCGCAGCTTTGCTTTACCAGCGCGGCATTCGCTCATCTTTGGGCAAAGCCATTTTAAAAGGGTTTTGGATGTTTATTCGCACTTATTTACTTAAAGCCGCTATTCTGGATGGACGGCAGGGGCTGATGCTGTCGATTTCCAATGCAGAAGGCGCTTATTATAAATATCTTAAATTGCTGGAATTGCAAAACCGGCAGTCGCATAAGTAATGAACTTAATCTCTGTTATCGTAACCACTTATAACTGGCCTGCCGCATTAGAACACTGTCTGGATAGTTTATTTGTCCAACAAGACCAGGAGTTTGAAATTATCGTCGCCGACGATGGCTCTGCTCCGGCCAATCAGGCACTGGCCCAAGCTCATTGCGTTAAAAGTCCGGTGCCCATTCGATATGTGCATCATGACGACCAAGGATTTAGAGCGGGAACTATCAGGAATAAGGCGGTTGCAAGCAGCCAGGGCGAATATTTACTATTTATCGATGGCGACTGCATTTGCCCTGCTGATTTTATCGCCCGGCATCGGCAGTTGGCAAAAGCAGGGTGTTTTGTACCGGGAAACAGGGTGCTGTTAAGCGAGTCATTTACTCAGGAAGTCATTGAAAAACATATTTCGTTGCATCAAAAACCGTTGAGCTATTTTATTTCTCTCTGGCTGCAAAAAAAGATCAACAGGATTTCAGCTTTTATTCGGTTGCCTTTAGGATTTTTAAGAGAATTGCAGCAAAAAAAATGGCAAAAAGCCATGACCTGTAATCTGGCCCTATGGAAAAACGATTTTTTACTGGCGAATGGCTTTGATGAGCTTTTTGAAGGTTGGGGATTTGAGGATTCCGACTTGGTTATTCGTTTAATACATGCCGGTATTAAACGTAAGGAAGGGCGATTTGCAGTGCCTGTGCTGCACCTATGGCATCCTCATAATGATAAAAGCAAGCAAGATATTAATTATCAAAGACTATTGGATCGCTTAAAGCAGTTGAGTTTTATTCGTGCAGAAAAAGGCGTTAACCAGTACCTTGAGTAACTCCATGATTTAGTACAAGCTAGAATAGCTTTATCTATTTATGAATTCTTAAAAAATATGAAAAAAAAACCCACAGCAAGCACCCAAATATATAAGCGACTATTGACCTATGTAAAGCCGCATCGTGGTCTTTTTGCAATCAGTATTATCGGATTCCTGATGTATTCAGGTACTCAGACCTTATTTGCGGCGTTGATCAAACATATCATCGATACACTGCAAACCGAGACAAGGGAGGGTATGAATTATTTGCCTCTATTGTTTAGCGGTTTAATTGTAGTGCATGGGATTGGCGCTTATATAGGCAATTATTTTTTAGCTAAAGTATCTACCAATGTTGTACATACCTTGAGATGTCAGATTTTCGACCAGTATACGCGGTTGCCAACGGCTTATTTTGACGCGAATAACAGCGGTTATATGATCGCAAAGATAACCAATAACGTGGGGCAGGTTACCCAAGCCACCACGGATGCGCTACGTAGCTTTGTGCGCGAGGGCTTTACTGCGATAGGCTTGTTAATCTATTTGTTTTATGTGAATTGGATGTTGTCGCTGGTTTTTATCGCTATAGCGCCGATTATTGCGGTGCTGGTGCGCTATGTCAGTAAGCGCTTGCGGGGCATCAGTAAACGAATACAGGAATCGATAGGCGATATGACCCATATCACTTCGGAAATGGTGGGCGGACATCGGGTGGTGCACAGTTACGGCGGAGAAGAATACGAGCGCCGGCGGTTTTTGGAAAGCAGTTTGTATAACCGAAGCCAATCGCTAAAACTGGCAACGACGATGGCGATACATAACCCGATTATGCAATTCATTTTAGCGATAGCCTTGTCGTTCCTGATGTATTTGACATTGTTTTTGATGAAGCAAGCCAGTGTCGGTGAGTTTGTGGGTTATTTGACGGCAGCCTTTCTATTGCCTAAGCCGATCAGAAGCTTAAGCGATGCTAACAGCGAAATCCAAAAAGGCATCGCGGCTGCCGAATCGTTATTTGATATTCTGGATGAGCCGGGCGAAGTGGATGAAGGCACTTATCAGGCCGAAAGATGCAAGGGCGCACTGGAATTTAAAAATCTGTCTTTTCAATATGCGGGCGCCAATGAGCCGGCGCTTATCGACATCAATTTTAAGGCCGAACCGGGGCAGACTATTGCGTTGGTAGGGACTTCCGGCGGCGGCAAAAGCACGCTTGCCAATTTGATTTCGCGGTTTTATCCGCATGACACCGGCCAGATATTGTTGGACGGTGTTGAAATAAATACTTACCAACTGGCGAATTTGCGGAAACAGTTGGCGCTGGTCAACCAGAAAGTCACGTTATTCAATGATACGATAGCCAACAATATAGCCTACGGGGCGCTTGCGACCGCAAGCCGAAGTGAAATAACTCAGGCCGCAGCAGACGCTTATGCAATGGAATTTATCGCCAAGCTGGACCAGGGACTGGACACGGAAATAGGCGAGAATGGCGTTAAGCTGTCAGGAGGACAGCAGCAACGGCTGGCTTTGGCCAGAGCATTGTTGAAAGATGCCCCCATACTGATACTGGATGAGGCAACTTCGGCGCTGGATACCGAATCGGAGCGGTATATACAAGCGGCACTGCAAAAAGTCATGAGCAATCGGACAACGCTGGTTATTGCTCACCGGTTATCGACTATTGAAAATGCGGATGTGATTCTGGTCATGAATCATGGGCGGATTGTGGAAAGAGGCTCTCATCAAGAGTTGATTGCAAAAAATGGGGTTTATGCGCGTCTGCATTCTATGCAATTTAAGGAACAGGGTAGCAACAGCCAGCCGGAAGCCGCTATCGAGTTGTTGAATACAGGCATTGCTTAGGGAGCATCATTTTGAAAACATTTATTTCCGAGCTTGAAGCGCATCAGGCCATGATGGCGCGATTAGCGAATTGTTCAGGCGCAATTGAAGCGGCCGCAGAGTTACTGATTGAGACATTGAAACAGGGCGGGAAAATATTGTTGTGCGGCAATGGCGGCAGCGCCGCGGATTGTCAGCATATCGCTGCGGAGTTGGTGGTCAGATATGAAAAAAACCGGAAAGCTTTGGCTGCAATTGCGTTGACCACAGACAGCT
The DNA here is from genome assembly GCF_004322395.1 of Methylobacter sp. Lineage (GTDB taxonomy): Bacteria > Pseudomonadota > Gammaproteobacteria > Methylococcales > Methylomonadaceae > Methylobacter_A. The sequence continues at coordinate 2,836 of NZ_SCTW01000066.1, read as the reverse complement.
CGATTTTAACGGCGCATAGTAACGATATAGGATTTGATACCGTCTATTCCCGTCAGATTGAGGCTATTGCCAGTGAGAAAGATTGCTTGATTGCTATTTCCACATCAGGAACTAGCGAAAATATATTAAATGCGGCGAAAGCTGCAAGGTTGAAAGGTATGGCTGTTATAGGGTTAACCGGACGTGACGGCGGAGAATTGAGAGGACAGGTTACCCATTCGGTGATTGTTCCGTCGGATGTGACGGCAAGAATTCAGGAGGCGCATATATTGATTGGTCACTGGTGGTGTGGTGCGATTGAGGGGGCTTATTAATGTTGGCGGCAGCACCTGAATTTGGGCGGGCTCGTGTCATAGTTATCGGCGATGTGATGCTGGATCGGTATTGGTCGGGGCAGGCCGCGCGTATTTCACCGGAAGCGCCGGTGCCTGTGGTCAGGGTTAAGGCAATTGAAGACCGCGTAGGTGGCGCGGGTAATGTTGCGCTCAATATTGCCAAACTAGGAGGCAAGGTAACCCTGCTGGGTGTTGTCGGCGATGATGCCGAGGGCGATACAATAAAGCGGCTGCTGGAAGCGGAGGGCGTGGCCTGCGATTTTGTTATCGAGCGGGAAATTCGCAGTATCTGCAAATTACGGGTTATGGCGCAACATCAGCAGTTGATCCGTATTGATTTTGAAGAGACCTTGCTTAAGTTTAATTCGGATGCTCTCTTGGCTAGGCTGGTTAAGCATCTGCCTGAAAATAATACCGTTGTTTTCTCTGATTACGGCAAAGGAACCTTGGCGGATGTTTCAATCTATATCAAGGAGTCCAAGCAAGCAGGGATTAAAGTTTTGGTCGATCCGAAAGGCGTAGATTATCAGGGTTATGCGCATGCAGACGTGATAACGCCAAACCTGTCTGAATTGCAGGCCGTGGTCGGCATTGCTGAGAATGAATATGATTTGATAGAAAAAGGGCGAGCTCTGTTAAAGCAGCATCAGATCCCAACACTTTTATTGACCCGCGGCGAGGCGGGTATGACGCTGATACAGGATGCGCAAGTGCATTCATTGCCGGCTCAAGCTAAGGATGTCTTTGATGTGACCGGTGCCGGAGATACGGTTATTGCAGTGATGGCGCTAGCTGTGGCGCTGGATATGGCATTGTATGACGCAATGTATTTAGCTAATCTGGCGGGCGGCATAGTAGTCGGAAAGCTGGGCACATCAACGGTATCGATGCAGGAGTTAACGCGGGCCATGCACGGCGATCGGGATTCCCAATACGGCATTGTATCGGAAGATGAGTTGGCGCAAATATTGGCGGGAGCCAAAGCCCATGATGAACGCATCATCATGACCAACGGTTGCTTCGATTTATTGCACGCCGGGCATGTGACTTATTTGCAGCAAGCAAAGGCATTAGGTGATCGCTTGGTGGTGGCCGTCAATTCCGACGCATCGGTCAGACAGCTCAAAGGCGAGTCCCGGCCTATTAATGGCTTGCAGGAACGGATGACGGTTTTATCAGCATTAGCCTGCGTGGATTGGGTGGTTTCATTCGAAGAGGAAACGCCCGAACGATTGTATTGCAAGCTGTTGCCTGATGTCATCGTCAAGGGTGGTGATTATAGCTCTGAGCAAGTCGCCGGTGGGGATTGTGTGATCCGGGCAGGCGGCGAGGTGAAGATTTTGCAGTTTGTCGACGGCCAGTCGACAACGGCGATGATTAAAAAAGCGAGAGGATTGGAATGATAGTTGTTACGGGGGGCGCCGGTTTTATCGGCAGTAATCTTATACGAGCATTAAACCAGCGTGGCGAACGCAATATATTGCTGGTCGATCATCTGGCGAATGGGCGAAAAATGCATAATATAGCCGATCTTGATATTGCCGATTACATGGATAAGGAAGAGTTCATGGAGAAAATCGGGGTGGCTCATTTTTTTGATGGAGTACGGGCGGTTTTTCACCAAGGAGCTTGTTCTGCGACGACGGAATGGGACGGGCGGTTTGTGATGACGAATAATTACGATTATTCCAAGCGCTTATTGCATTGGTGTATCGCAAGAAATGTCGCGTTTATGTATGCCTCTTCCGCATCGGTTTACGGGGACGGCAAGCACGGCTTTCGAGTCGAGCGCAATTGCGAGCATCCGATCAATATGTATGCCTATTCAAAGTTTCAATTCGACCAATATGTGCGGCCTTTATTAGCTAAAACCAAAAGCCCAATTGTCGGTTTCCGGTATTTTAATGTTTACGGGCCAAGAGAGCAGCATAAAGGCTCTATGAGCAGCACGGCTTTTCATTTTAATCGGCAGGTTATCGAGCAAAAAAGGGCAAAGCTGTTTGAAGGATGCGATGGCATGGCTAATGGCGAGCAAAAGCGTGATTTTGTTCATGTTGATGATGTTGTTGATGTAAATTTGTGGTTTTTAGATCATCCTGAACAGCGCGGCATTTATAACGTAGGAACGGGACGGGCTGAAACTTTCAATGCGATTGCTCAGGCAGTGATTGATTGGCATAAAGATGGAAGTATCGAATACATTCCATTTCCTGAGCATTTAAAGGGGGCTTATCAAAGTTATACGCAAGCTGATATTTCCGGACTAAGAGAGGCTGGCTATGCGAGGGACTTTCTGACCGTTAAACAAGGCGTCGCAAGATATTTAGATTGGTTAAATACTTAAAAGTCTCCTTGACGCAAGTTGAGAAAGCTGTAGAATGCGCGGTTCTTTCGGGGCAGTGTCCTCGGAAGAGCAGGAAGTAAGCTTTTGGTAGGGAAATAAAGTTGGCAAGGATGTTGACAAGTTGGCTAAGCGGGTTATAATAGCCGGCTTCTTCGGG
>NZ_SCTW01000065.1 GCF_004322395.1 Methylobacter sp. | reverse complement strand
CCCGGATATACCCGCTTCTTCCAATCTAGCAGGGAGAACGCCCTGTTGGTTTTTGTACAATTCAATTCTTTCTTTCAAGCTTTCCAATTCGCCTTGCTCAACACACTCATTAGCTAGATGAGCTAGTGGAATCGTCAGGAAGAAAGTAACGCACAATAAGACAATTTGAACGCCAAACTCTTTTCCAGAACATTTCCCCTTAAAAACAAGAGCCACTTTTATAATAAGCCAGCCTAATATCACCCAGATGGGTAATCCCAAGGTGATGATAAGGAAGAATATTGTCATACCGTAGAAAGAATACCACGGCATGAAGGCAACAAAAAAAACACCACAGATGATTAGCGTAATCAGATATTGACGCAAGAACAACTTAGCTGCCATAAAACTGGGCTTCATGTTGCTTCCTATAGCTTTGTTTTTTAGCGAGCAAAGAAAGTCTTCTATTGCTGCCGCTCGAACCAAGTTATTTAGGCCTATACAAGGCTACCGCACTTCTTTCCAGCCTCTCGGTACACAAATGACGCAATGAATGGCAAGTAACTGTCAACCAAAATCCACAATGTAATGCAAAGCCAAAAACATTTCGAACGAGGCAACATGCCCCGTTCGGCTACCGTTTTCTGGGTTCCCGAATGAAGTTTGGGTGCCAGCGCAATGGTTCAATTTGCAAGGTTCTCTTTATAAACAATCCAAAATAGCCCGCTTAACCGCATCCAAACTAGCGTCAATCGTCACAGGATGTGCAGCAGTACATTGCGAAATAGCGGTATCGGGATCTTTTAAGCCGTTACCGGTTAAGGTGCAGACAATTTTACTGCCTTCGGGAATTTTCCCGGAACCAATATCATGCAAGGCTCCGGCTAAAGAAGTTGCCGAGGCTGGTTCGCAAAAGATGCCTTCATATTGAGACAGCATTTTATGAGCGGCTAAAATCTGCTCGTCGGTAAATTTGTCGAACCAGCCGCCGGACTCTTTTTGCGCAGCCCAGGCAAAATCCCAAGATTGCGGATGGCCGATGCGTATCGCTGTGGCAATGGTTTCCGGCTCATCGATCATATGACCGGCTAAAAACGGTGCAGCTCCAGCAGCTTGGTAACCGCACATGACTGGGCGAGTACTGCATACACGACTGGTGGCATATTCAGTATAGCCTTTCCAGTAGGCAGTGATATTTCCGGCATTGCCGACCGGCAGGCAGTGATAGTCAGGCGCAAAACCGAGGTCGTCGACAATTTCAAAAGCGGCGGTTTTTTGTCCGTCAATTCTAAACGGATTGATCGAGTTAACGATGGTGACTGGCGCATGATCGGCGACTTCTTTAACCAAGGACATGCCCTTATCGAAGTTGCCGTTGATCTGAATGATTTCGGCACCGTACATCAGGGTTTGCGCCAGCTTGCCGAGAGCAATTTTGCCGTCGGGAATCAACACGAAGGCTTTAATGCCTGCGCGTGCCGCATAAGCAGCGGCAGCAGCCGAGGTATTGCCGGTTGAGGCGCAGATGATGGCTTGACTGCCCTCTTCTACGGCTTTGGTGACCGCCATGGTCATACCGCGATCCTTGAATGAACCGGTTGGGTTCAGGCCTTCAAACTTGACGTAAATGTCGACATCTTTGCCGATCAAACGGGGGATATTTTGCAGTTGAATCATCGGCGTATTGCCTTCATTCAAGCTGATAATGCGAGTGGTTTCGCTAACCGGCAGGCGGTCTCTGTAGCGTTCAATCAAACCGGTGTAGTGTTTGTGCGTAGACATGTTTTATTTATCCTAAAGTTTCCAGGCGGATTCGGTTGACTTTACCGGTAACGGTTTTTAACGCCTCAATTTCAGCGATAGCCACATTCATTTCTTTTTCCAGTGTGACCTGAGTCAACAAGATAATCGGTACTGAAGTTTCATTTTCCAACGGCTTTTCCTGTCTGATGGCCTCAATACTGATTTGATGGTCGGCCAAAATCCGGGTCACTTCAGCCAACACACCCGGCTTATCTTCCGCATTTAGCCGCAAATAATAAGCGGTTCTGAACATGTCCGCAGGTAAAACCGGTATATCGGCCAAAGCATCGGCCTGAAATGCCAAATGCGGCACGCGGTTTTCAGGGTCGCTGGTTAGAGCTCTGACCACATCGATCACATCGGCGACGACAGAGGACGCAGTAGGCTCGGCTCCTGCTCCGGCTCCATAATAAAGCGTAGGGCCGACCGCATCGCCTTTAATCAAAACAGCATTCATGACGCCGTTGACGTTGGCAATAAGACGACGTTCAGGAATCAGCGTCGGATGCACCCTTAATTCGATACCTTCCGGCGTTTTGCGGGCGATACCTAAATGTTTGATGCGATAACCGAGTTGTTCTGCGTACTCGACATCGGCGCGGGTAATCTTGGTAATACCTTCGGTAAAAACTTTGTCAAACTGCAAAGGTATGCCAAAAGCAATCGACGCCAGAATGGTTAACTTATGACCGGCATCTATGCCTTCCACGTCGAAAGTCGGATCGGCTTCTGCGTAGCCCAGGGCTTGTGCTTCGCTTAATACGTCGTCGAAATCACGGCCTTTATCGCGCATTTCGGTCAGGATGAAGTTACCTGTGCCGTTGATGATGCCTGCCAACCACTCGATGTGGTTGCCGCTTAAGCCTTCGCGTATGGCTTTGATGATGGGAATACCGCCGGCAACAGCAGCTTCAAAGGCGACGATGACGCCTTTTTCGCTGGCTTTAGCAAAAATCTCGTTGCCATGCAACGCGATCAGCGACTTGTTAGCGGTAACAACGTGCTTGCCGTTTTCTATGGCTTTTAACACCATGTCCTTGACCTGCCCTGCCCCACCAATGAGCTCAAGAATGATTTCAATTTCCGGATCATTGATGATTTCAAAAGGATCGGTCGTTAAGGCGATGCCTTGCGTGTCGCATATACGCTGCTTGTTTAAATCCTTTGCCGAGGCGCGAGTGACAATGATCTCACGGCCTGCTCTTCGGGCAATTTCCGCTGCATTTCGCTTCAACACATTGACGGTGCCGCCACCGACAGTACCCAATCCTAATACGCCTACTTTTACCGGTTTCAAATCAAACTCCAGTTAAAAACTATTTTGCACAAAGAAAAATGGAACACGGATGACACAGATAAGTAAGGATTTAAAAGCACATAACAAACTTGGTGTGGCTTTAATAGATCCGTTGAGCCGGTTCCCAAGCTCCAGCTTGGGAACTTCAAAAGAATATAAAAAATCCGTGTAAATCCGTCTAATCTGCGTCATCCGTGTTCAATCATTTAACCCGATTATATAACCTTGTCTTTCTTCATCATATTGCGAATGCCGCGAACCGCTTGGCGGGTTCGGTGTTCGTTTTCAATCAAACCGAACCTGACATGATCATCGCCATGCTGGCCGAAGCCAATGCCTGGAGAAACCGCCACTTTGGCTTCTGCCAGCAGCTTTTTGGAAAACTCAAGCGAGCCCATATGCTGATACGCATCTGGAATACGCGCCCAAACAAACATGGTTGCTTTTGGTTTTTCAACCGGCCATCCTGCTGCGGTTAAGCCGTCGCACAATACGTCTCGTCTTTTTCTATACATCTCGGCAATTTCAGTAACGCATTCCTGAGGGCCTTCAAGTGCTGCAATCGCGGCAATTTGGATTGGCGTAAACGTGCCGTAATCCAGATATGATTTAATGCGCGCCAAAGCGGAAACCAGTTCTTTATTGCCGCACATAAAGCCCACACGCCAACCCGGCATGTTATAACTTTTTGACAGTGAGAAAAACTCTACCGCGACGTCTTTTGCGCCTTCGACCTGAAGAATCGACGGTGCTTTATAACCGTCGAAAACGATGTCCGCATAAGCAATATCCTGTACCACCCAGATATTATGTTCTTTAGCTACAGCGATAATTTTTTCGAAAAAATCCAGCTCTACACACTGGCTGGTCGGATTACCCGGAAAATTAAGAATCAGCATTTTCGGCTTTGGCCATGAATCGACAATGGCTTTTTGCAATTCTTCAAAAAAATCGCCGCCCGGAACCATCGGCACATGCCTAAGGTCGGCGCCGGCAATCACCACACCATAAGGATGTATCGGATAAGCGGGATTAGGCACCAAAACGACATCCCCAGGCCCTAAAGTCGCCAAAGCCAAATGTGCCAAGCCTTCCTTTGAACCGATGGTGACAATGGCTTCGGTTTCCGGGTCTAAGTCCACATCAAAGCGGCTTTTATACCAAGTACAGATGGCTTTTCTTAACCGGGGTATGCCTTTCGAAACGGAATAACGATGCGTATCGGGGCGTTGGGCAGACTCAATCAACTTGGTTACGATATGATCGGGCGTAGCTTGGTCGGGATTACCCATACCAAAATCGATAATATCTTCTCCTGCCGCTCGGGCCTTGGCTTTCAGATCAGTAACAATATTAAAAACGTAAGGAGGTAAACGACTTATTCTATGAAATTGTTCCATTGACTGCTCTTGAAAAACCAGTGTTTAAGTAAAAGTTAAAAAATGTTGCCCAAGGTACTGTTATTAATAGGCTATGTCAAATGTAAACAATACCTGAGACGATTTAATGATTCGAGCGCAATACTTGTTCGACGCGCATCAAGTCCTCTTGCGTATCGACACCGGCGGGCGGCGTTTTATCGACAATTTCCACCCGAATAGCTTCGCCTTGCCATAAGATTCTCAGTTGTTCCAGGGATTCGACCGATTCAAGCATTGATGCATCCCAGAGGCAGTAGCGGTTTAAAAAATCAACTGTATAAGCATACATGCCGATATGCCTAAGATAAGGCAAAGTCCCGGAAGGCGTACCGCCTGACCGGCTAAACGTATCCCTTTCCCATGGAATAGGCGCGCGGCTAAAATAAAGTGCATAACCGGTCTTATTCAAAACCACTTTGACTGCGTTTGGATTGAAAATTTCTTCGGGATCTGCGATCCTGGCAGCCAGTGTCGCAATGCCCGCTTGCTGTTGGCCTGCCAATGCTCTTGCGACATCGCGTATATAGGCCGGTGGAATAAGCGGCTCATCGCCTTGCAGATTAACAATGACTTCATTGTCCGCCCAGCCGCATAGCCTTGCGACCTCGGCGATTCTTTCGGTACCGCTTTGATGATCCGCACGAGTCATGACGGCTTTGAATCCCAAGTCGCCTACCGCCTGAAAAATGCGGTCATCGTCGGTGGCGACAATGATTTCATCGGCATCGGCTTCCTGGGCGCGTTCACAAACATGCGCAATCATCGGCTTGCCTGCAATATTTAACAGCGGTTTGCCCGGCAACCTTGTCGATCCGTATCTTGCCGGAATGACGACTTTAAAACGCGTATTCATTTGGATAATGCGTCGATTTCTTCGAGGCTTAATTCACGGGCTTCGTCTTCCAGCATGACCGGAATATCGTCACGGATAGGGAAAGCGATACGATCGGCTTTGCAGATAAGTTCCTGCTTGGACTTGTCATAAATCAACGGACTTTTGCACAAAGGACAAGCCAGAATATCGAGCAGTTTTTTATCTATCATAATTTTCTCTTAAATTTATAGTCATCAGGGCCGTTTTTTGCCTTTTGGTATTTTACAGCATTTTACAGCATTTTTAAGCTGCCGGTTTATACACTCAAACGACGGAGTGCCACACCTAATCTGAATCGACAGAGATTGTTAACTATGATCAAATAGCGGAGCTTTTCTGTGCAACCGGGGTTTCAACATGACTGCGCTATCGTTATGTTTATATTGCATTACTCAGACTATCGCATTGCTTGTTGCAGCAAACGGCGCTCCAGTGCTAATCAACAAAGCGCTAGGGCAACGCTGGTCATGCCCGGTGGATAACGGAGTTAAACTGCGCGACGGCCAACGCTTGTTTGGCAAAACCAAAACCTGGCGCGGCTTGTGCTCGGCAATTTTCTTTACCACTATTGCAGCAATCTTAATCAAAGTAGAACCTTTTACGGGTGTATTATTCGGCCTGTTGACAATGGCCGGAGATTTGCTAGCCAGCTTTATAAAACGCCGAATGAACTATATTGAGAGCAGCCGAGCGCGAGGTCTTGATACAATGCCTGAATCCTTGTTACCGATATTATTTTTAAAAGAGCCACTCGCGTTAAACTTTATCGACATTATCCTGATTGTGATGCTTTTTTTCATGATCGAGGAATGGGTATCCCCGATTCTTTACCGATTGCATATTCGAAAGCGGCCTTATTAGAAAACTTCACCAACAAAATACGTATGAATCAAAAAGGATTACGGATATTAACTTACAATATCCACAAAGGCTTTAATGCCGGCAACCGCAGGTTTGTGTTACACCAGATTCGGGATGCATTGATAGCCGCCGATGCCGATTTAATGTTTTTGCAGGAAATGCAAGGTGAGCACCAACAGCATCAGCAAAAAATCGCCGACTGGCCGGTTTTATCCCAGCTTGAGTTTCTTGCTGAAAACACTTGGCCTTTCCACGCCTACGGCAAGAATGCGATTTATAATGCCGGCCATCACGGCAATGCTATTTTGAGCAAATATCCGTTCGAACACTGGGAAAACATTAATGTATCCCCTTTTCCTTGGGCCAGCCGCAGCCTATTGCATGGCGTTATTCGAGCGCCTGGTAGCAGTCAGTGCTTACATATTGTGTGCATTCATTTCGGGTTGACAGGCAAAGAGCGCCGCCTGCAGATAGGCAAATTATCAGCCCTTATCGATGGCGATGTGCCGCACGATGCGCCGTTGATTATTGCCGGTGATTTTAACGATTGGCTGGGACAGGCAGATCGACTGTTCCATGACCATCTGGGCTTGCAGGAGATTTTTCGTGTAACTCATGGCCGTTATGCGCGAAGCTTTCCAGCTTGGCTGCCTTTTTTACCGATGGACCGTATTTATTACCGCGGTTTGATGCCTGTCTCCTGCGAACGGCTGACCCATGCACCTTGGAATGCGCTTTCAGATCATGCGCCATTAACAGCATCATTTGCCTTATGAGCGATAAGCAACCCAAACTGACCTTGCCTAACCTGCTGACCGGGTTTCGTTTTGTCGCGGCCCCCATATTGTTATGGCTAGCATGGAATGGACATGCAATTGCCTTTATGGAGCTGTTAGCGGTTGCTTTTCTTACCGACTTGTTTGATGGCATGGCCGCTCGGCTGAGCGGGCAAGTTTCCCAGTTTGGCGCTACTCTCGATAGCTGGGCGGATGTAATCACTTACCTGACCATAGCATTATGTTGCTGGTGGTTATGGCCTGATGTGGTGACAAGAGAACTGCTTTATGTCGGTCTGATTGTGGCCAGTTGCTTATTACCCGCGCTTGCAGGGATTCTCAAGTTCGGACGTTTTACCAGTTATCATACTTGGGGGGTTAAAATCGCCGCCGCGTCTATGGGTTTGACCTTATATGTGCTGTTTCTGGATGGCCCGCCGTGGCCGTTTCGGATAGCTGCAATAATATGCATGCTCGCCGCCATTGAAGAGATAATAATCACCTTGTTGCTGCCTGAGCCCGAATCCAATCTGCGCTCGCTCTGGGATGTATTAAAACGTTCTGCGCCGCGGAATAATCGCTAACCATAGAGCTCTTAGATCCTCACTGGCTGCTACAATAATCGATAAGCAATTCGCAAATTCCAATTTAACGCCATGCACCATTCACTAGTTAGCCACAAGGGTCAGCAAGAGACCAAATTAACGCTTAGCCAAGTATTACTCTGGCTGCAGGAAGACGGGATCATTTCGGACACGGACTTAAAAAAATGCCAGATGTATGGAAAATCATCGGCCAGGCAAGCCAAACACCCGCTCAATATCCTTGTCGAATGCGGCATAACCGACCAAACCCAGCTGGCAAAACCCTTAACGCTTGAAAACTTGACCCAGTGGCTGGCAAAAAAAGTAGACCTGCCCTATTACTACATCGACCCATTAAAAATCGACATTCCTTCCGTGACCTTAATTTACAGCCACGCTTATGCTGCAAACTATAATATTCTGCCGATTAAAGTCACCAAAGAGGAAGCCGTTATTGCTACTGCAGAACCTTACATTCGCTCTTGGGAGGCTGATCTTAAAAAAATCCAGCCGGGAAAGATAACCCGCGTATTGGCTAATCCGGACGAAATCAAACGTTACTTAAGTGAGTTTTATGCATTTGCCAAATCTTTAAAAGGAGCAACAGATAATTCCGCCGGTCAATCAACCAACACTATTTACAATTTTGAACAACTGGTTGAGCTAGGCCAGATTAGCAACCTGGATGCTGAAAACCAGCATATCGTCAATTTGGTTAACTGGTTATTGCAATACGCGTTCGACCAGCGCGCCAGTGATATTCATATCGAACCTCGCCGTAATCAAGGCAATGTGCGCTTTAGAATCGACGGCATTTTGCATGATGTGTATCAACTGCCCGCAGCCATTATGAACCCGGTGATGAGCCGGTTAAAAATTCTCGGCAGAATGGATATCGCTGAAAAAAGACTGCCGCAGGACGGTCGTATTAAAACGCATATTTCCGGAAAAAAAGAAATTGAGTTGCGGCTCTCCACGATGCCCAGCGCATTCGGCGAAAAAATGGTCATGCGCGTCTTTGATCCGGAAGTGTTGACACGCGATTATAAACAACTGGGTTTTAACAACCACGAAAAGGCAGTCTGGAATAGACTGATCCAACACTCGCACGGCATTATTCTGGTCACAGGGCCAACAGGTTCAGGAAAAACAACCACGCTGTACTCAACCCTGAAACATCTGGCTACTCCCGAAGTAAACTTGTGTACCGTAGAGGATCCGATTGAACAGATTGAGCCCAGCTTTAACCAATTGCAGGTTAAAGCCAGCATAGGCTTAACCTTTGCCAGTGGCATTCGCGCTTTAATGCGCCAAGACCCCGACATTATTATGGTAGGAGAAATTCGCGATCTGGAAACAGCGGAAATGGCGATTCAAGCCTCGCTTACCGGGCATTTGGTATTTTCCACTTTACATACCAATAATGCCCCCTCGGCCGTAGTTCGCTTGCTGGATATTGGCGTACCCGCTTATTTGATTCAGCTCACTTTATTAGGCGTAATGGCGCAACGTTTGGTACGCGTTTTGTGCCGGGAATGTAAAAAACAGGTCAGCATAGACGACGAACAATGGTCGCAACTGATTACGCCTTACAAAGCGCCGACTCCCACCCATATCTATGAGCCCATAGGCTGTAAAGAATGCAAGCATACCGGATATTCGGGCAGAATAGGCATTTATGAAATATTCAGCAGCTCAGCGGCATTAAAAAAATTAATGATAAGCGGTTGCGACAGCGGCGTTCTACAAAAACAAGCCATGCTTGAAGGCATGAGGCCGCTGCGGTTGAGCGCGGCAGAAAAAGTAGCGTCGGGGATAACCAGTATTGATGAAATGTTAAGAGTCACGCCTGAAAACATCGGTGATTGATGTAGCACAATTCCATCTTCATAAGTCCCATAAAGCCCCGCTCGCAAGCGTACCCAGGCACTACTCTGGAAAACCAGGATTTTCTGTAATAATCTGTCGGTTAATCCTCCATAAATGACCAAACAATAACTTATGGCATCATCTCTCCAAGTTGACATCAATCAGGGATTCGAGCAATGCAATACTGAATGCCGTTGCGTTTCACTTGATCGAAAAAAACTGCATGAGACCTTACGGAAACAACTTGGTGACGATTCGATGTACCGGATGCTCACTGAAGAGCGGCCTCATCTCTTCGCCGAATCCTTAGTTTTTGTCGACGAAACCCACATACGCAGGCAATTCGAAATTATTGCCGCCATAGAAAAAGTTATTGCAACGCCCGCTTATCAGCAGCGCGTTTTGGCTTACGCTCCCGATACGGCAAAGTTTATTCCCAAGGCGCATGGCGTTTTTTTCGGCTATGACTTTCACTTAAGCCCCGAAGGGCCACAATTAATTGAAATAAACTCCAATGCCGGAGGCGCGTTGCTGAATACTGTTCTGGCTCGCGCACAGAGAGCCTGTTGCGATTCCGCAGCTGAGAGCCAAAGTCCTGAACAGGTATTTATGGCGATGTTTATTGAAGAATGGCAAGCAGAACGAGGCCAACAGCCCTTGCATTCAATCGCTATCGTTGATCAGAATCCGGCGACCCAGTTCATGCTGCCGGAATTTTTATTATTTAAAAAATTGTTTGAACAAAACCATATTAATACTGTTATTTGCGATCCTTCCGAGCTTGAATACCGGGACAGTGCGCTTTGGCATGAAGGTATGGCTATCGATCTTGTTTACAACCGCTTAACTGATTTCGGACTGGAATCCCAAACACTAAAACCCTTGCGCGAGGCCTACTTAGCCAGCGCAGTTGTCGTCACGCCCCATCCCAGAGCTCACGCGCTTTATGCCGATAAAAGAAATCTGGTGATATTGACTGATGAAGCCGCGTTGCGGGATTTAGGCATTGCCGAAGAGACCAGAGCCCTGCTGCTTGAAAGCATTGCCCATACAATTTGCGTACATAAAGAAGATGCCGAAGCCTTATGGGCGGCCCGCAAACGGTTATTTTTTAAACCGGCCAAAGGCTACGGCAGCAAAGCCGCATACCGGGGCGACAGAGTGACCAAACGAGTATTCGCAGAGATTACACAAGGCAATTACGTGGCGCAAACGCTAGTAAAACCGAGTGAACAGCAGTTGAAAGTAGAAAATGAAATTGTCGACCTTAAACTTGATCTGCGGCAATATGTTTACAAGGGACAATCGCAGTTAACAAGTGCCCGTTTATATCAAGGGCAAACCACTAATTTTCGCACTCCCGGCAGCGGTTTTGCGGCTGTTGTGGTGGTTGCTGGCGGAAACAATTAATTCTAGAAAAATCGTAACCATTCACACTAAAGAAAAATGGAACGCAGATGACGCAGATGAATATGATGAACACAGATATATCAAGGAAAATCTTATTTTATCTTAATTATCAGCGTCATCTGCGTTCCATTTTTCTAGCTGCCGAGTAGTGTTAGTTGCTCGTGTCTTTCCTGGATAAAACGCAGTATTAATGCTTAATCAAGAGCCAGATTTTTCAAATAATCCCTGAAATCGTCCTTCAATTCTTCATGTTCCAAGCCGAATTCAACAGTTGCCTGCAAATAACCGATTTTTGATCCGCAATCGTAACGTTTGCCCTCAAACTCATAAGCCAATACTTGCTCATCATGCATCAATGCAGCGATAGCATCGGTTAACTGAATTTCGCCGCCGGCGCCACGCTCCGTTGTTTCGATTTTCTCGAAAATTGCGGGCGTTAAAATATAACGTCCAACTACCGCAAGGTTTGACGGTGCGCGCTCAGGGGCGGGTTTTTCAATAATCAGATCGACCTTTCCTACCGATGGAGACACTTCCGTAGTTTTGACGATCCCGTATTTGTCGGTTTCCTGAGGATCGACGCGCTCTACGCCTAATACGCTGCACTGATTTTGATCGTATTGCTGAACCATTTGCGTCATGCAGCCGCTACCGCTTCTATTTGCAATCAAGTCGTCAGCGAGGATAACGGCAAACGGTTCATCGCCAACGGCCGGCTTGGCGCAAAGCACCGCGTGACCCAATCCCAATGCCTCAGGCTGACGAATGAACACGAATGACACATTCGGCGGGATTATTCCCTTAAGTGTTTTCAATAACCCGGTCTTGCCGCGAATAGTCAGCTCATTTTCCAGTTCATAGGCCTTGTCAAAATGATCCATGATGACGTTCTTGGTGCGGCCAGTGATAAATATAATCGTATCGATACCTGCTGCTACTGCTTCTTCAACACAATACTGAATCAAAGGTTTGTCTACAACCGGTAACATTTCCTTTGGGCTGACTTTGGTGGCAGGTAAAAAACGGGTTCCGAGACCCGCGACAGGAAAAACTGCTTTTTTTATTTTTTGATTCATCTGATGCATTCTCGACAATACAGACCATTAAAAAATCAGATGCTGGGGTAGCATTTGATCATC
>NZ_SCTW01000064.1 GCF_004322395.1 Methylobacter sp. | reverse complement strand
GTTTGCCGCGCCGAGCACCGGAGCTTTTGTCGAGAACAGCCCGTGAGGGGTGCGGCAGGGATGCCGCACGTCAGCAGAGGGGCAGGAGCCCCTTCTGCTGACCCTCGGCAAAAGCGAGGAGGACAGGAAGTAAGCGGCAACCGGGCCGCCTTTTCTTTGGTTACTTTCTTTTGGCGGAGCAAAAGAAAGTAACTCGCCCTCGGGGGCGAGACCCCGATTCAAATAACTGTCGCGTGAGCGTCCCCTTATACATATTTCATTCGGCTAACTGCGTAACATCAGTTATAAAATTACCGCTCAAATTCCAGCGGGGATTGATAGCCTGGTTTTGAGTACTCGCGTTTACCAAGCTAAAGGGCATCCCCGACAAACAGTAATACCAAAGCCGCTGATTTCTTTGTGTTAATGCTTGCAAGTAGTTATACGTATTGCGCATGTGGTTCAAACTATTAGAGTAAGACAGTGATTAATTTAGAGTAAGACAGTGATTAATATAGTGAAGAAGCATTATAGGTAACTGATGCTGAGACATACCATTTCATTGTTGAGTACATGCTCTACGAAGAGGGGAGTCCATGCGACCTTATCCATCACTTACCTATGCTACGCTCACACAACAGACAGGAATGCACGATGTCACTTGGCAAGAGTGTTTCCTAAATCATCCTCTGTATCCGTGCATCCAACACAAAGCTTCTTAAAAACCAGGATCGTGTTGCGATGGGTGCCGAACCATACAGGATTGAGATTTTTGTCAACTGCCTGGACGTGGTTTTTCGATAGCAGTCTACAGCCCTTTCGGAGATAGCTAGAATTGGGCGCCTTTTCCATTAAAGCAAGAAATTCATTTTCTAACCAACAAGGAAAGGAGAAAAACTATGATTAAAAAACACATGCAACAACGCTCGGCTGCGGTCGTGCTGATCGCGTTGGCCGTTTACACGGCTATGGTGCCCGCGCAAGCGGCGGACACCAAGCCCAACATCGTTATCATCTGGGGTGACGATATTGGCCAGACCAATGTCAGCGCTTATTCCAGAGGCGTTATGGGCTACAGTACGCCTAATATTGACCGCGTCGCCAATGAAGGCATCATGTTCACCGATTACTATGCCGAGCAGAGTTGCACCGCCGGACGCTCCGCTTTCATCACCGGACAAAGCGTATTCCGTACCGGTTTGAGCAAAGTAGGGTTGCCCGGTGCCGATTTGGGCTTGCGCAAGGAAGATCCGACCATTGCCGAGTTACTGAAGGCACAAGGTTATGCTACCGGTCAGTTCGGCAAGAATCACTTGGGAGATAAGGATGAATTCCTGCCTACCGTCCACGGTTTCGACGAGTTCTACGGCAATCTTTATCATCTGAACGCCGAGGAAGAGCCCGAATTGCCGGATTATCCGAAAGATCCCGAATTCCGTAAGAAATTCGGCCCGCGCGGGGTGATTCATAGCTTCGCCAATCCTGACGGTACTCAGAAAATCGAGGATACCGGCCCACTGACCAAGAAGCGCATGGAGACTATTGATGACGATATCGCCGCCCGCGCCGCCGAGTTTATCGAGAAACAGGCCAAAGCCAGCAAACCGATGTTCGTTTGGGTAAATTTCACCCACATGCATTTGCGCACTCATACCAAGCCGGAAAGTATCGGTCAGGCCGGACGCTGGCAGAGTCCGTATCATGATGTGATGATGGATCATGACAAAAACGTCGGTACCGTACTGGATAAGATTGATCAGCTGGGGATCGCCGATAACACCATCGTCATGTACGGCACCGACAATGGCCCGCATATGAATTCTTGGCCCGATGGCGGCATGACGCCGTTCCGCAGCGAGAAGAACAGCAACTGGGAAGGCGCCTACCGCGTACCGGCCATGGTGCGCTGGCCGGGCAAGATCAAGCCGGGCACGGTGTCCAACGACATCGTCTCGCATCTTGATTGGGCGCCCACGCTACTGGCCGCAGCCGGCGTTCCCGACGTCAAGGAGAAACTGCTCAAGGGCTACAAAGCGGGCAACAAGAGCTTCAAGGTGCATCTGGACGGCTACAACCAGCTTCCCTATCTGACCGGTCAGGAACTAAAAAGCGCGCGCGAGGAGTTCTTCTATTTCTCCGACGATGGCGATTTGACCGGATTGCGCTACGACAATTGGAAGCTGGTTTTCGCTCAACAGCGCGAGCCGGGCACTTTGGCTTTGTGGGGGGAACCGTTCGTAAAAACTCGGATACCCTGGCTTTACAACCTGCGTACCGATCCTTACGAAAGGGCAACCATTACCTCCAATACCTATTGGGATTGGTACATTGACCATGCTTTCTTGTTAATACCGGCACAGCAGTATGTCGGAAAGTTTTTGATGACGTTCAAGGAGTATCCTCCACGCCAGAAGGCGGCTACCTTCAGTATCGACCAGGTGATGCAGCAATTGCAGACACCGACAAGCAAGTAGTGCCGTTTGGTCTGCTAATTGTGGACTAACCCGTTAGAGGTAAGGAGAATTCGCCTTTGGGTGTTACTAGCGTTAGACGAGAAACAGGCCGATAGGCAGACCTTCCAGGTTTTTAAAACCTGAAAGGTCTAACTGGCAACGTTGTCAGCGTGAACCCTAAGGCTGATGTTTTTTATGCTTATTGTGGACAGTGCGCAACATCAGTTTTTAATTCAACTAAATCAAGTTAGAGAGCCATGAGCCGACGCAAGACGCAGAAACCCGCCAAGGCCGCCCAAAAAACGCCGGTTTTATCTTTGGAAATACCGCGCGGAGCGACGGCAAGCAGAAAACTCAGGACCGCCATCATCCTCGCTTTCGCTTTGAGCGCAGCGGCGGTTGCGGGCTTCATTTATTTCATTCCGCCGCCCCGGGAACCCAATGCTGTTGACTTAAGCAGCGCAAAGCCCTCTCCAGAGGGAGAGGGTTGGGTGACGACTGCAAGGATGCAGGAGGTAGAGCAACGCAGGGAGCAGTTGCCGAGGGGAAATCAAAATAAGGAAGAAAGCTTATTTAATCCCCCTCATCCCAACCTTCTCCCTCAGGGAGAAGGGGTACATACTCTTAAGTCAACAGCATTGTCCCGGGAACCTCCGCCTGCGATCGTAAAACCTGAATCAGCGTCTCCTTCAGCGGGTTATGATTATGCCGGCGCGAATGCGTGCATTGAGTGCCATAAAGACGAGTTCGAAGCGTGGACGGGTTCGCACCACGAACTTGCGATGCAGGAAACGAATAGCCGAACGGTGCTTGGAGATTTCGATAACACAACGTTCAAACACTACGGCGTCGAGTCCACGTTTTTCAAACGTGACGGCAAGTTCATGGTGCGGACAGACGGCCCTGACGGCAAACTCGCCGATTATGAAATCAAGTACACGTTCGGCGTTACGCCGCTGCAACAATATTTGATCGAATTTCCGGGCGGGCGCTACCAAGCGTTCGGTATCGCCTGGGACAGCCGTCCGAAATCGGAAGGCGGGCAACGCTGGTTCCATCTTTATCCCCACGAAAAAGTCGATCATAACGATCAACTGCACTGGACCGGGCGCTACCAGAACTGGAACCTGCAGTGCGCCGAATGCCACTCGACGAATCTTAAAAAAGGTTACGACGCGGCAACAGACAGCTACAAAACGACGTTCAACGCATTGAATGTTTCTTGCGAGTCTTGCCACGGCCCCGCGTCGCAACATATCGACTGGGCGAAACGGACGCAGCCGCCTTATGGGAAGGATGACGATAAGGGATTGGCGGTGAGTCTGCAAAGCCGCTGGCGCGAAGCGTGGAAATTCCCGGCAAGTACTGCAAGATTCGCACAGCGCGACCGGCCCGCGGCTGATGCGCTGATGAATGCCTGCTGGGCCTGTCATGCGCGCCGCTCGACGCTGGCGGAGGGTGGCTTGCCCGGCTTGCCGCTCGAAGATTCGCATCGGCCGGCGTTGTTGACGCAGCCGGCCTATCATGCCGACGGCCAGCAACGCGACGAGGATTATACCTGGGGCTCGTTCCGTCAGAGCAAGATGTTCCAAAAAGGCGTCACCTGCCTGGACTGTCACGAACCGCACGCGCTTAAATTGCGCGCCGAAGGCAATGCCTTGTGTGTGCGCTGCCATAATGCCGCCGAATTCGACAACGCGAAACACCATTTCCATAAGCAGGGTTCAAAAGGCGCACAGTGCATCGATTGCCATGCGCCGGAACAGAACTACATGGTTGTCGACGGCAGGCACGATCATAGTTTCCGTTTGCCAAGTCCAGACTTATCGCAGTCCTTGGGCAGTCCGAGCGCCTGCACGCAGTGCCACCAAAACCGCAAGCCCGAATGGGCCGCCTCGGCGCTGGACAAATGGTACGGAAAAAACTGGCGGGAGCGTCCGCATTACGGAACCGTGCTGCATGCCGGCGCGATGCAAGGCGTCAAGGCCCTGCCCGCGTTGCTCGAGCTCGCCCAAGACTCGAAAAGTCCCGCAGTCGTTCGCGCCACTGCGGCGACGCTCGCAGAGCCTATGATGCGTCCCGAATTTATCGCTGCGGCGCGGCGGATGTTAAAAGATGCCGATCCGTCTGTGCGTATTTCAGCGCTAGGACTCGTTGAAGCTATCGATCCCGTTAATCGTGTATTGGCGGCGGCTCCGTTGCTGTCCGATCCGGTACGCGGCGTCCGTATTGAGGCTGCACGCATCCTTGCCGATGTGCCTGAGGGCCGGTTTCCTGCTGATCGGCTTGGCGCCCGCGAAAGCGCGACAAAGGAGTATCGGGATTACTTGACGATTAATGCCGATTGGCCATCGGAAAATGTTAACCAGGGTAATTTTTTGATGCGGCAGGGGCGGCCCGATGCCGCAATCGCGGCCTATGAAAGGGCACTCAAGCTTGATCCGTTGTTCGCCGGAGCTTACGTTAATCTCGTCGATGCCTACCGGCAACAAGGCCGAGAAGACGAGGGTGAAAAACAATTGCGCCGAGGTTTGGCATTGTTGCCGAATGCAGCGGATTTACATCATGCGTTGGGCTTAGTGTTGGTGCGTCAGGGCAATATATCCGCCGCGCTTCAGGAGCTTGCAACAGCGGCCAAGCTCGCTCCCGACAATGCCCGCTACGCTTATGTCTATGCCGTGGGTCTGCATTCAGCAGGGAAGCAGCATGAGGCGCAGGCGGTTTTGAAAGCCGCCGATGCGCGCAGGCCGTATGATCTCGATATTCTCAGCATGCTCATTTCAATGCAGCGCGAGGCCGGCGATGCCAAAGCCGCGCTTATTTACGCACGGAAAGCGGCCGAAGCACTGCCGGGCGATGCCGAAGTGAAGCAGTTGGTGGAGGAATTGGAAGGGAAGAAGTAAGCAGCTTTGGAGATTTGAAGCTATATCCAGCGAAGGATATACCTAGCATCTCCGATTTTTTTATTCACCACGAACGACTGCATCCATGCAGCCGTTCGTGGTGAAAGAAAATGTGTAACTAGGGTATGTTCTTTCATGGAAATGACCTAAGCAATATGAGAAAAGCCACATTAATCATGCTCACGATGGTGCTGAACCAATCTTTAGCCGCCGAAGCAGTAAAAGAAAAAAATGCCGAAGAAATTGGCGTTATTACCCGGAGGCGCCCAATGGCGGAGCCGATTGGGACTTGTGTTTTTATTACCGAAATAACATACCGATTTAAAAGGAGGAAATTTATGAGTCGTGCACATAACAACAAACAACTTGATGATTTTTCACTGGTATTGGGCGGTCCGCTTTTTCAGTTTTTCATCCGTGCGCGGATCAGCACCGATACGCTCGGTCTGCTCAAGCGCCGGTTGATCGTCATTTCCCTGTTTACCTGGCTACCGTTGCTGTTGCTTTCGTTGTTGCCGGGCGAACCAACGGGTAACGCCATTAAAGTGCCGTTTCTTTATGATATCGAGGTGCATATCCGATTTTTGCTGGCGTTGCCATTGATGTTGCTGGCGGAACTTGTAGTTCACAACCAGCTCAGACCGCTTATCCGGCAATTTGTGGAGCGCGGGATCGTTGTTTCGGAAGGTCTCCCGCAGTTCGAGGCCATTATCGGCTCCGCGTTACGCCTGCGTAATTCGGTGATGATGGAAGTATTGCTGATTGCCTTGGTATTGACTGTCGGGCACTATTTATGGTCGAGCCAGATGGCTCTGGGAGCGGACACTTGGTTTTCGGTCTTGGTGGATGGAAGTCACCGGTTTTCACCGGCGGGTCTTTGGTACGCCTATGTCAGCATTCCGTTTTTCCAGTTCATGTTAGTTCGCTGGTATTTTCGCATTTTTATCTGGGCGCGGTTTCTTTGGCAAGTTTCCCGTATGAAGCTGCATCTTGAGCCGACCCATCCCGATCGCTCCGGAGGGCTAGGCTTTCTAGCTGATGGTATCGACGCTTTTATACCGTTGCTCTTGGCTCAGGGGGCTTTACTTGCGGGTTTAATCGCCGACCGTATTTTCTACGAAGAAGAGACTCTGCTCGATTTCAAGCCGGAGATCGCTGCCGCCCTGATATTTGCCTTGCTGCTCATGCTTGCCCCCCTCTGCGTGTTTGTTTCCCGTCTAATTCAATCCAAAGAGGAGGGTTTGCTTGAGTATGGCGCACTGGCGAGTCGCTACGTTTGTGAGTTCGAGCAGAAATGGCTTCGTGGCGCTCCGCCTGAAGATGAACCGCTAGTCGGCACTAGAGATATTCAATCGCTGAACGATCTGGCTGGCGGCTTTGAAGTTGTCCGTGGTATGCGGTTATTTCCGTTCGGTAAAGAGGCCGTGCTGAAAACTGCCGTCTTGGTGCTGTTGCCGGTGTTGCCGTTGGCGCTAACACTGATTTCCCTGAATGATTTAGTCAAGCGGCTGGTCGATATTCTTTTGTAAACAACCTCGCTGAATTCGACACGGCCGCGGGAGTAAAACTAGCGCGTCTGACCATCCGGCATCTTAACCAAAAATCGCTACCTGCTTGAGGCCGGTGATCTCGTTGAAAAACAGGTTCTGTCCCGTGGTAAAGCTCAGGATTAACGCGAGTATGCGCAGACCGCCTGCCGTCAAGGCCAGTCATGGGCGGTCGGCATCGAAGTAACAGCGTATGAAGCAAACAATTGCCATCCAAAGAACGAGAAGGGGAAGGTGGACCCAGTGCATCAGTGTCGCCATTTGTTCGGCAAAAGTCGCTCGCATGCCCATCAATTCCATACCGGTAATGACGGCGGCGACCGTGAAGGATAAATTCGCCCATGGCTGTATGCCCTTGGCCCAGATAAAAAGGTGCAGCAGCGCAAAGGTTAGGGACACCGACGCCGCCATGGGCCACAGTATAGTAATCCAACTCATCGAATCTCCATCGTAATTTCGGGATCACAGTTCATTTCGGCGGCAGGGCGCCAAAATCCGGAAATAAATAGAGGGAATGTTATCCTGATTATCTGTTATGTCACTGAATAGTCTTTTGCAATCGAATCTTAGGTCAAAACGTGAAGTTTGATAGAGATGCGCTTTTTGGTGTTCACAAAACAATCGGTTCGGTTATGAAAATAAGCGGTTACACGTATTTATTTACATCCCCTGACAGCATAATAATTTCTTTTCTAAATGATGTTACGCAGTTAGTCGAATTTAGACCGCTTTAATATTTCAGCATTAAAGGTGTCGCTAGTGCGACGGTTATTTGAATCGGGTTTTCGCACCCGAGGGCGAGTTACTTTCTTTTGCATCGCCAAAAGAAAGTAACCAAAGAAAAGGCGACCCGGTTGCCGCTTTGTTCCTGTGCTCCTCGCTTTTGTCGAGGGTCAGCAGAAGGGGCTCCTGCCCCTCTGCTGACGTGCGGCCTCCC